>JAWXTD010000084.1:0-2628 GCA_044433805.1 Rikenellaceae bacterium | reverse complement strand
GCGAGGATCGTTGGAGGCCGCTAGCATGGGTGTCGATATTGAGCCTGCTGAGATGGCTATGCGCTGCAATCTTATCTCAATTGATGAGCAGGGGCGAATCAAGAATCATTCTGCTGGACATATCTCAACGCCCGAGGCTGCTGAACTTATCGAGTACTTGCAGCAGGAGCTTGGTGGCGATGGCGTAAACTTTTTTGCAGGAGTTAGTTACCGCCATTTGGTAAAGGTGGATGGGGGTAATAAACACTTGGAGTGTACCCCGCCTCATAATGCAGTCGGGGTGTCATTTGCCGATGTGATGATCAAACCATTGTCTGCTGAAGCTGAGGCTACAGCAACGTTGCTCAACGAGCTGACACTGTGCTCGCAGGAGCTACTCGCCAAGCATCCCGTTAACCTTAAGCGTGTGGCCGAAGGCAAGGACCCAGCAAACTCTATCTCGATGTGGTCGCCGGGCTACAAACCATCTATGCCAACCTTCCGCCAGAAGTATGGAATTGAGAGCGGTTCGGTAATCTCGGCTGTCGACCTAATTAAGGGAATTGGAGTCTATGCAGGCCTTAAAGTTATTGAGGTTGAGGGTGCTACGGGGTTGTTCGACACAAATTATAAGGGTAAGACTCAAGCGGCAATCGATGCTTTGAAGGGCGGTGATGATTTCGTGTTTCTACATGTTGAAGCTAGCGACGAGGCAGGACATGAGGGTGATGAGCAGCTTAAGATACGCACAATTGAGAATCTAAGTGAGTTGGTTGTAGCTCCAATTATGGAGGCTGCAGCGCAGATCGAGGGAGGTGTCACAATTGCACTTTTGCCCGACCATCCAACCCCTTGCGTCACTAAAACGCATAGTCGCGAGGCTGTGCCTTTTGTGATCTATAGCCCTGAAGTTCAAGGTGATAGTGTCGAGTTGTATGATGAGGTCTCGGCAGTGGATGGATTTTATGGTCAAATCGTTGGCCCAGAGTTTATGAATGTATTGTTAAATAAATAATATAAGTAGCGTGAAATATTATAGCACAAATAAAGTGGCTCCACAAGCATCTCTTCAAGAGGCGGTGGTCAAAGGAATTGCACCAGACAAGGGTTTGTATATGCCCGAGAGTATTAAAAAATTGCCTGCAGAATTTTTCGAGAATATCGATAAAATGAGTTTCCAAGAGATCTCATGTGTAGTTGCAGATGCCTTCTTTGGCGAAGATGTCGATGGAGATAGTCTGCGCGAGATCGTCTACTCGACCTTGAAATTCGAAACTCCCGTTGTCGGAGTCTCGCCAAATATCTACTCGCTCGAACTTTTTCATGGTCCCACGCTCGCCTTTAAGGATGTTGGTGGCTGTTTTATGGCTCGCTTGCTTGGATATTTTATCTCCAAAGAGTCGAAGGGGGATCTGGTAAATGTGCTGGTTGCAACATCGGGCGATACCGGTAGCGCAGTGGCTAATGGCTTCTTGGGTGTCGAGGGCATCCATGTATATGTCCTCTATCCAAAGGGGAAGGTGAGTGCAATTCAGGAGTGCCAGTTCACAACCCTTGGTCAAAATATCACCGCTCTGGAGGTCGACGGTACTTTCGACGACTGCCAAGCATTGGTCAAAGCAGCATTTGCCGATGCCAAGCTTAATGAGCATATGACCCTAACCAGCGCCAATTCGATAAATGTTGCGCGCTTCTTGCCCCAAGCCTTCTACTATTTCAATGCTTATGCGCAACTTAAGGCGCAGGGCAAAGAGAAAGATATGGTGGTTTGTGTGCCCAGTGGTAACTTCGGAAATATCACCGCAGGACTCATTGCAAAGCGCATGGGCTTGCCCATCAAGCGGTTTATTGCGGCAAATAATAGCAACGATATCTTCCTTCAATATCTAAATAGTGGGGAGTATTCGCCACGCCCCTCGGTGGCTACAATCGCCAATGCAATGGATGTGGGCGACCCAAGTAACTTCGCTCGTGTGTTGGATCTGTACGGTTCGCACGAGGCTATCACTCAGGAGATTTCGGGTTGCGCCTATAGCGATGAGCAGATTGCTCAGACGATGGTATCAACGCTCGAGCGGACGGGCTATCTCCTTGACCCTCACGGTGCTTGTGGTTATCGTGCATTGAGTGAAATGTTGCAAACCGGCGAGTGCGGAGTATTCTTGGAGACTGCCCACCCAGCAAAATTCTTGGATCGCGTAGAGGATATTACAAAGACAAAAGTTGAGATCCCAGCAGCCCTCCAAGCCTTTATGAAGGGTACAAAGCAGAGCACCGAGATAAGTCGCGATTTTGCCGATTTTAAATCATACCTGCTGGGGCGCTAAGCTGCTTTAGGTTAAACGCACTAATTCATGGCGCTCATGCCGCGCGGCACCAAGCTTTTCTTGGATCCAAAAACTTTCGTTTTTGACCTTCTCTTGCACTGATTTGTAGCGCTTAAAAGCGCTAACGATATAAAATAATAGATGAGAGCGTTGAAAGTTTACTTTCAAAATATCGTAACTACTCACGCCCCTACAGTCCAGCAATAGCGAGCAGAGCCGCAAGCGGATCTTGGCCACATTTGCGGGCTGTCTGCACGATGGATTGGAGTGTTGCATATTGTTGTGCGCCCTCGGTGGACTTGAATTGCCCACTCACTTTGAG
>JAWXTD010000083.1:0-3666 GCA_044433805.1 Rikenellaceae bacterium | reverse complement strand
GTTTCTAAAAATCACACTTTAACACACCTTATTTCGCGATTAGTCACCTAAATATTACTCTGAGTCACGTAATGTTTATAACTTTACTATACCTTAGCTGCCGTAAAAACAAACTAAAACCAAAACGCCAGGATGAAAGAACTAAACACATATGTAAAACTTTTTGCTACAGCTACGCTTTCTACTCAACTTGTTGGGTGCTCAGAACCAGCCGAGCAGATGCAACCAAATATCGTTCTGCTATTTGTCGATGATATGGGTTGGGCAGATATGGGGTATCGTACTGATATCTATCAAACTCCGAATATCGACAAATTAGCTGCCGAAGGTATTGATTACACACGTGCTTACGTCCCCACCGCAACATCCAGCCCAAGCCGAGCAGCTCTGCTAACTGGCAAAGAGTCAGTGCGCTGTGGTTTTGTGCGCCATATCTACGACAATCCCGACCGCGAGGAGTTTCAATCTTTCGAAAAAGATCCGGGCAATATGCTCTCACGAGGCTGGTTGCCACTCGAGGAAATTACCTATGCAGAACGTCTTCATGAGGCGGGATACTACAACTATTTTGTTGGAAAGTGGCACTTGGGTCATGAGCCATTTTATCCTATATATCAAGGGTTTGACGCGATGTATGGAACTTGCGAACATGGCCATCCGCGCAGCTATTACCAACCTTATTTCAAAACAGAGAATCCCTTTACTGATGCTCCAGCCGATGATTTCTTGACCGAGCAAGTGAGCCGAGGAGCCGAGGAGTTTATCCAAAATTACGATGGCGAGCAGCCATTCCTTTTGAATGTGTGGTATTATGCCGTTCATGGGCCACATGTAGCGAACAAAGAGTTGTTGCAGAAGTATTTAGATGCTGGATTGGACAAGAAGACAGCAACATACGCCTCGATGTTAGAGAGTGTCGACAACTCCGTGGGAGCTATCCGCAAAGCACTGGAAAATAAGGGTATAGCCGACAATACAATCATCGTCCTCACATCCGACCAAGGTGGAGCTTTTCCAAATGGCGAGTTGAGAGGCGGCAAAATGGGTGGCGACACGCTTGCCGAGGGCGGTTCGAGAGTGCCATTTTTGGTCTATGTACCCTCGTCGCCAATGTTGGGCAATAGTTATGATGCCCCAGTTCAAACTATCGATATCTACCCAACATTTGTCGAACTGTCTACTGGTAAATCTTGCGAAGATTCTCACATTCAAGGTATTAGCTTGGTGCCAACATTTGCTGGCGAATCGCTTGCTGCGCGTGACCTATTTTTATATAGGAGTTACGAGGATCAAAACTCAGCAATTATCAATGGAGATTGGAAGTTAATCAAGTATCGCAGCGGCTTAACTCAGTTATACAACATTACTAAGGATCAGAGCGAAACTACTTCGCTCGTAGAACAAGAGCCACAGATAGCTCGAGAGATGTTGGCTCGATTACTTGAGTGGGAGAAAGAGGCTATACCACAATATTTGCTGCAATAGCCGCAGCATAGGTCTACGCAAATTACTGCTTATTGAGGATTTAATGACTTTTTATTAAATTTATTTGCGAAAAATCATCTTGAAAGTTTGCAGATTGATAAAATATAACTATATTTGTCAGACAACATACAACATTACAAAAACCTAAAACAATTTAAAACTAAAATACTATGACACTTACAGGAATTATCTTACTTCTCTTGGCCGGTTTCGCGCAAGGAAGTTTCGGAATGGGAATGAAGAATCAGAAGCCACTATCGTGGGAAGCCTTCTGGTTTATCTATTCGCTTGTTGCGATGCTCGTTATCCCAATTATTTGGGGTGTAGTTGCATCAGGTTCGTTCTTTGAGGCTATTTTCACCACAAGTAGCTCGACTCTTTTTACCTCTATTTTGCTCGGTTTCCTTTGGGGTATTGGAGGAATTTTATTTGGAGTTAGCGTTAACTATGTTGGCGTTTCGATCACCAATGGTGTGGTTATGGGTCTTGCTGGTGGCTTGGGTGCTATCATTCCACTATTTGGAATTGCAGGTGCAACAGCTCAGCCATCGTTCCCTTATGTCATTATAGGTGTAGCCATTATGCTTATAGGCGTTGCAATGTCGGCATACTCAGGAATCTTGCGCGACAAAGAGCAAGGTGCAGCTGAGGGTGGCACTAAGGACAAAAGTTTACTTGTTAAGGGTATGATCCTCGTGACTCTCTCGGGTGTGCTATCGGCTCTACTCAACATCGGTTTCGAGGCTGCAACTCCTGTGTTGGCTAACGCTAAGGCGATGGGCATGAGTGATGGCGCTGCGGCGATTCCTCCACGTGCGGTGGTTGTTTTCGGCGGTTTGTTGATGAACTTGGGCTATGCAATTTTCTTGCTTTGTAAGAATGGCACTTGGAGCGACTTCAAGGGTCTCGACTCTGCAAAAGTTAAATCTATCACTTGGGCCAAGGTCACAGGTCTATTGTGGTTCCTTCCTTTGGGATTGAGCGGTATTGTTGCCTCGTCAATTGGAGAAATGGGTAACGTAATCACTTGGCCAGTTATGTTGGCTCTCTCACTTGTGTTTGGTAATATCTGGGGATATGTCAGCGGTGAGTGGCGTGGCACAAAAAAATCATTTGTTATTATGTCAGCAGCAGCTGTGGTTTTGATTGTAGCGTGTTTGATCCTTACATTCAAAGATAGCTTGCCTGCAATATTCTAAAAAGTAAAACGATGAAAATTGTAAATATTGAGACTTTTCTCTTGTCCGACACACTCGACGAGAGATTCTACTTCTCGCAATTCGATTATGCTTCTCGCTTAATTTGCATTGTTAAGTTGACAACCGAGAGTGGAATAGTTGGTTGGGGCGAGGGTTATGGCCCTGCAAATATTATCAAGGCGGGTATCGATTTTTTGAAGCCAATCGTGATTGGCCGCTCACCACTCGATAGCGATGTGATCTGGGACGACATGTTCCGCCGTTCGATTGATTACGCTCGCAAAGGCATCCTTATGTCGGCTATCAGTGCTATCGACGTTGCGCTTTGGGATTTGAAGGGTAAGATCCTTAAGCAGCCTATCTCGACACTCTTGGGAGGTCGTTATCGTGAAAAGGTAGAGGTCTACGCAACAGGATTCTACTTCACCGACGCTATGGAGGGTCGCATGGAACAAATGTTGGCCGAGGAGGCTCAGGAGTATATCGCACAAGGTTACTCCGCAATGAAAATGAAAGTTGGCTTGGGCATAGAGCAAGATGTTAAAAATGTCGAGGCTATACGCAAAGCAATTGGTTATAAGGTTAGGTTAGGTATCGATTCAAATCACGCATACAACGTGCGTGAGGCGATCGAGTTGGCTGGTAAACTCGAATCACAGAATATAATGTGGTTCGAGGAGCCAATTTCTCCCGACGATTACGCTGGCTACCGAGAGCTTCGACAAAGAACAACAATACCTTTGGCAGCAGGCGAATGTGAATTCCGTTGCGATGGCTTTAAGGCACTCCTCGAGAATCGTTGCGTAGATTATATCCAACCCGAAACAGGAACAACAGGTGGCATCACCGAGCAAAAACGCATCTCGACAATTGCATCGACTTATCACGTAGAGATGACACCTCACAACTGGGGAACAGGAATTATCATAGCTGCCAATCTACATATCGCATCAAATCTAAACTACGCTCCAGGACGTATATT
>JAWXTD010000082.1:0-3737 GCA_044433805.1 Rikenellaceae bacterium | reverse complement strand
GGCTTTAAAAAGCCGATTTATGTTCGATAACCCCCTCTAAATCTCCCCCAAACCGTTGGGGGAGACTTACTTTAGCGGTATTTTGGATAAGAAATTCTTATCCAAAACTCAGGTTAATAGATGAGATTTTACCAAAGCTGGGCTTTATAAGTAGTGTAAAACAATTATTGCCATATTTTTAATAGCACTCTTAAAAACACACCAATAATTATTTTACCCTATTAAATTTATCGCAATGAAAAGAGTTTTATTAATTTTTGCGGCGGCTATATGTAGTCAATGCAGCAGCGTAGAGAAAGATTATACGCAATGGGTCGACCCGATGATCGGAAGCGGCGAACATGGACATGTATTTGTGGGAGCCTCTCGACCCTTCGGAATGGTGCAACTAGGCCCAAGCTCGATAATCTCGGGTTGGGATTGGTGCTCGGGATACCACATCTGCGACAATATCATACTTGGCTTTAGCCACCAACATCTTAGCGGCACGGGAATCGGAGATCTCCAAGATATTCTCTTCCTGCCTGTGACGCGGGATGTTAAGTTGCAAAAGGGCGATAAGAGCGATCCGGAGTCGGGCATCTATTCAACCTTCGATCTCAACAGCAAATTTGTTGAACCGGGCTACTATCGAGTACACCTTGACCGCTACAATGTCGGAGTCGAGCTTACTGCCACCGATCGTGTTGGTTTCCACCGATACACCTATGCGCAGGGCGATGATGCCGATATGACAATCAATCTTGTTTCGGCGATGAATTGGGATGAGCCCGTGGAGGTATACCTAACCAAAGAGAGCGACTTGGTGGTATCGGGATATAGATACTCCAAGGGTTGGGCAAACGATCAGCGTGTCTACTTCACAGCTGAATTCTCGGAACCAATCACCGATTTCGAACTTCATGATGTCACCGAGCCAATCAACCAAGACCAAGATGTGAAGACCATTAAGGATGGCCTTCTACCAAGTTGAGCCTGCTGGTGGTCGCTATGTATTCGGGTCACCAATTATCGACAAAGCAACCATTCAGGTGGCTGGTGGTCAATTTACAATTATCGCACACAACAATTCCGAGGAGAATAGATATATCCAGAGCGTGAAGCTCAATGGCGAGGCGTACGATAAATTCTATATCGACTTCGCAGATATTGCCAAGGGAGGAGTCTTGGAGTTCCAGATGGGCTCCGAACATCCCTAAAAAACTTAGAATCTGTTTAAGTTTTTTTCGCTAAAATTGTTAAGAGAGATGTTGCTTTAATTTTCGTTTTTTACAAGAGGCGCATAGCAATAGCTATGTAACGGGTGTAAAAAGCGAAAAGTGAAGTGACAGATCCTTAACAAATTAGATGAAAGAAATTTAAACAGATTCTTAGGTTAAATCCTCTTCATGCTATCTCTTTATTAGCTGTATCTCACGAACCTCGACACTTTTGGCAATCTCCTCGCAGAGTTCGAGCTTGAGCTCTTTGTCACGGCCCGAAAGTTTGATGGTAGGGCCACTTTCGGCATTCATCGTGGTCTCGACACTCTTCTTGCCGATGCTCACTCTAAATGGAGCCGTCTTCTTATATTCGCCCGGCAGCCACGAAGTGACCCTCACCTCGTAGAGACCCGGCTCGTCCACTTGGATGTTGTATGTTGCCATATCGCCCCTCTTGCGCCACGCTTGCAGGCAGTGGTCATCGTTGTAGAGGTTGTCGCAGATATAGGTCGGGCCAAAGGCAAAGACCGAGTTGACATCGACACTGCCGATCCTAAAGGTTGGCATATTGAAAGAGTCCTCATTTTCGTAAATATCTTGATACCACTGGACAGCCTTATCGTATAATCGCTGAGTTACTTGAGGATATTGCTCGGCGAAGTTCTTCTGCTCGCGGGGGTCAAGTGCCAAGTGCTTTAGGCAAATTTTATCTTCGCCCGGATGGTTGATAAGCAGCTTGAAGTTGCCATCAATAAGTCCAAAGATCTGCTCCTCCATCACCAAATTCTTGCGAACCTCGGCCGAGAGCGGTGCATATTGCTGCATCCAAGCCACTTTGGCTTGACCCTCTAGCTCCTCGCAGATATTTAGCTCGAAGATTGGTGTCCACCACGAGAGGAAAACAGGCTCGCGCCACGATGACTCCTCTTCGGTGAGAGTGCCCATCTTTTCCATTATAGGATAGAAGCTCACACCATCTATCTCCTTTTTGAATTTAGAAGGTGTCGCACCGCACATATCCAACAGGGTCGGCATAATATCGTAGGCAGTAACCAAGTGGTTGTTCTCTCCCGCCTCGAAGCGGTCGCCCCACTTAATAAAGAGTGGCGAGTGGATTCCGTTATCCCACGCTGTAGCCTTCGCACCTTTTGCTCGATTGTGGTTGCGTCGTCGCCACTCTTCATCGGTTAGGCGTGTGGCTCCTTCGTGCCCTACGGGACCATTATCGGAGACAAAAACGACGATGGTGTTGTCGTAGAGCTCGCTTGTCTCGAGGTAGCTCAATACGCGACCAATCTGAAAATCGAGATAGTCGATCTGACCACAAAGGGTGGCATAGATCTCGCTGAGTCCCATCCCCAAATATTTGTCGATATACTCCTGTGGCGCCTGCCAAGGTCCATGAGGAGCGAGGTAAGAGAGGTAGGCAAAGAATGGCTCGCCGCTACTTTCATGATCTTTGAGGAACTCTATTGCGAAATCCGAGCACACCTGGTCGGACCATTTGCCGGGGAATGAGACCTGCTTGCCATTATACATTCCATTGGGTCTGTCGTGCTGGTAGAGCTTGGCTTTATATGCCTGATCGAATCCTCTCTCCCAGGGGAAATAGCTCTGACATTTGCCCGAATGCCATTTGCCCCACATGGCAGTTGTGTATCCTGCCTCTTTGAGATATTCGGCGATAATCTTCTCATCGCTATTCATTATATCGCGACCAGCGTGAACGCCCGAAACGCCTGTCCTCCAGAAGTGACGCCCCGTGAGAAGCGATGCTCGTGATGGCGCCGAGAGCTGATTTACGTAGTAGTGCTTGAATTGAATCGAGCTTGCACCCAACGCATCGAGGTTAGGCGTTTGCACTACATTTTGACCATGAATACCCAAATCATCAAAACCCAAGTCGTCGGTCTGAATTAGTATAACATTTGGCCTAGTCTGCTCAGCATATAGAAGTGTTGGAGCAATAGCCAACCCCAAAATTAATCCGCTACTTTTCATCTTTTTATCTCTATTGGTGGGTATTCAGCCCAGATTTCTGCAATTATTTTATCTATTCCCATTCCCGAGGGAACCTCTGCGCTCTTCTCGATGGCACGACTCACATGCTTTGGAGCGTCGTAAGCGGGAGTCACCACACGAGCAAGTGGCATCTGGTGCGATGGGGTGATTGGGTGGTGGACAGCCACAGAGTTGAAGTGCAACATAAATGGAGTATCCTTGTCTTGACCCTTGAGCCAGTCGATTGCCTTATCGGTGAGCACATTCATAATCTCGTGGTTGTCACGCTGAGGAGCATCGAAGCCTACATATTGTGCACCATAGTAGCTGCGAGAATAGCCGCTGATTTTATCACTTTTAAGCCCCCAGATACCATCATTTTCGATATAAGTAGTGCAAAACAATTATTGCCATATTTTTAAGAGTGCTATTGGAGATGAGATTTTTTGCTATTGAATTGAAAATATAGTGGTTCTATACTGAAATTTAATAGTGAAAAATATCGCTCCAAGAGTGCTTTTAAAAATATGGCAA
>JAWXTD010000081.1:0-3773 GCA_044433805.1 Rikenellaceae bacterium | reverse complement strand
CGATATGTTTGTGGGTGGCGGAGCGCTACTAAGCACCGACCTTCAGGACTTTTACTACGCTATAGGCATGCCGATGTTCCAAGGCTATGGGCTCTCCGAAGCCACGCCTGTAGTATCGTCGAATGCTGCTCACAGACATAAGTTCGGAACCTCGGGAACACTAGTTAAGCCCCTAGACATCAAGATTATAGACGAGGATGGCAACGAGCTCCCAAGGGGCGAAAAGGGCGAGATGCTCCTGCGTGGCGAGAACATCATGGCCGGATATTGGAAAAATGAGGAGTCGACAGCACAGACAATTCAAGATGGATGGCTGCACACCGGCGACTTGGGATATATGGACAAGGATGATTTCTTGGTGGTGCTGGGTCGATTCAAGTGCCTGCTGATTGGAAGCGATGGCGAGAAATATAGCCCCGAGGGCATCGAAGAGGCATTGGTGGGCAACTCTATTTTCATCGACCAAGTGGTACTGCACAACAACCAAGATCCATTCACAACAGCCCTGATCGTCCCAAACATCGAGGCCCTAAAGCGCACAGTGACAGCCCAATGGGGTAGTCAGGAGGCTCAATGCGAGTCGATCAAGCTCATCCAAGAGGCTATCGGAGAGTACAAAAAAGGTGGTTCAATGGCTGACCTATTCCCCGAGCGATGGCTGCCCGTCACCTTCGCACTGCTTAGCGAACCCTTCACCGAGCAAAACCATATGGTCAACAGCTCCATGAAAATCGTCCGCAACAAGGTCGAAGAGTGCTACGCAAACCGCATCGCCGCAATGTATGCCGACTGCAAGGATCCTCTCAATAATGATAATTTTGAGGCGCTTGGGTAGTCTTTAGGTTGCTTACTGCCCTTCTTACTGCCTCCGGCGGGCGGGGATAGCACCCCCGCGGGTGCGTACTTTTGCGCTATTGGGCTAAAAACTTTTTAAGTTTTTAGATTTTAGAGAGTAATATATTGCCACAAATAAATTTGCGCAATATATTACTCTCTAAAATTTATTAAATGCCTTTGGCATTTAAACCCAATATCGAGGAGACAGGCCACATGTAATGTTTAATGATTAATTGACGAGCTTAAGATGCTTTATTTCAATGATTTATTCACATCAAACATAGCTTAAGATAGATAGATATATAAATTAAAAAAACATTTCTAATATCACCTTGACCCGATAAATATCCAGGAGCGGCAGCACCTACAGTATTCCCCTCCAACTGCCGACAAACCGAGCGCAATCGAGCTCGCTCGAATTGCCGAGGTGCGGAGAGCAGTTGTAACGGCTTGGAGGGGTCATGAGGTTATCGAAATATATGTTAAAAAATATAGGCTCAACGATTTGATACAAAACAACATAAGAAACGTTCACCTCACTAGGGTTCAATTCGAAGAATTGAAAAATTTTAAAGGTGTGATTTATCTTTTTCAAGCGAGCTTGACAAGATAAATCACACCTTTAAAATCATTGAGTTGAAAACTCAATGCCCGAAGTGCAATAATAATACGCACCCCCGGAGGTGCTATCTCCGGCCGCCAGAGGCAGTAAGCAATCTAAACCCTACTTCAAGTGATCAAAATCGATATTATAGATATCTTCCACCTGGTTAAATAGCTCGCGCGTATTGAGGTCCAGGTCCTTGAGCTGACCTGTGCGGGGGTCGAAGATCCAGCCATGAACAAGCGGGTATTGGCGCTGCGTCCATGAGCGTTGCACGTGGTCGATCTTCATGATATTTATGCACTGCTCCCTAACATTGAGCTCCACAAGGCGATCGTAACGCTCAGAGAGCGAGTCGATTGCATCGAGCTCAAGCCGGTGGGTATGGTAGACATCGCGGATAGTCTGCAGCCACCCATTGAGCTGCCCCATATCCTCGGGGTGCATCGCGGCCTTGATGCCTCCACACTGGTAGTGACCACAGATGATTATATGCTTCACCTGGAGGTGCTCCACAGCATACTGCACCACAGCGTTGAGATTGCTGTCGGTGTTGACCACAATATTTCCGATATTGCGATGCACAAAAAGCTCCCCCGGCTCGATGCCCATAAACTCCTCTGCCGCAACCCTACTATCGCTGCAACCTATATATAAATACTCGGGTGACTGCCCCATCGAGAGCTTGGTGAAGTAATCACTATCCTGCTCCCGACGCTGCTCAACCCACTTCCGGTTCCTTTCAAATATATCTTCGTTCCACATCTTTTATCGCTTTATTGCCTGGTTACAAAAATAATGATTTTTTTGATCTTTTCACCCGCATGGTGTTAATTTTGATAAATGTTTTTTGCTTTCTTGCCTTTCTTTAGCTCTCTCTTACTGCCTCTCTTACTGCCTCCGGCGGGCGCAGATAGCACCTGCGCGGGTGCAACTTGTGCCAGCGTTGATTTGCTCTGCGCTGCGCTTTTACGATACACTATATTAAAATGATTTTTATGAAAGTGAACTTTCAACAATCATTTTAATATAGTGTATCTATGTCAACCTACGGTTGCCATGAGCAAATCCCCGAGGTCAAACCCAATATCGAGTTAAAGCCCTCAAGGAGCCCAGATCTAATTCGCTTTGGGTCAAACACCAAAGGTGTTTGTTAAATTTTAAGCGTTAGTAGTTTGAACAAATTTATTTGATTCAAGCTACTGAATCTTAAAATCTTAGAACTGATAAGTTCTAAGCCCAAAGCGCAAAAATATGCACCCGCGCAGGTGCTATCTGCGCCCGCCGGAGGCATAAGAAAGTAAGAAAGAGAGACCTCCCCTAAAACTCAAAAAATATTCCAAGTGTTGGCAGCAGCACGCCGCTTTTCGACTCGATATACTTCATTTCATACACCTGCTCGTTGGCTGGGCTAGATGGATTCAGCACCTCGCCTGTTGAGACTGGGATGTCGGGGAATGCAAACATGCTCTTTGTGACGTTCTGAACATCGAAGTAGAAGCCCATTGCCCAGCGCTCGAAGTAGTAATTTTTATCTATGCGCAGATCGAGCTGCCAGTATGGTGAAAGGCGCTCGGTATTATGCTGCGAGTAGTCGTATTGCGCCTTGCCCGTTGCATCCCACAGCTCCACCAGCGACGAGCTTGCCACATCGTAGGGGGTATATGGAGCACCGCCCACAGCGCTCACCTTGGCTGCCACGGACCAATTCTTGGGTAGCGAGTAGCTGCATGATGCATTGAGTATAAAGCGGTTATCCCACGCCGAAGGCACAAATGCGCTCTGCGGGTCCACACGATATTCGCTGCGGAAAATAGTTAGCGACGCCACAGCCGATAGCCGTGAGGGGATCTGCCAACGCCCCATGAACTCCACTCCGTAGGCACGCCCATCGACCCCCTGACTGAGCGCCTCATTGCCCACAGCACCGTAGTCGTCGCCCTTATCCGAGAGTGGTATGCCGTCGGCTATCGAGAGTAGCAGGTTGCCATAATCTTTGTAGAAGCCCTCGGCACTAAATTTTATCGTCGGCTGTGGTCTATACTCCAGCCCCACGGTCGACTCCCACACACGAGTGTAGCTCAGATCACCATTGACATACTCACCCTGCTCCACATAGGATAGCGCCGTAAAAGCAGGCAGCTGATAGTATACCCCCGAGCTGAAATTCAGGGCAAGATCCTCGGTCACGTTTACCGACACGGCCACTCGAGGCGAGAGATAGCGCCACAGCTGCGAGGTGCGCGACGAGTACGAGGCACCATCGGCACGCAGCCCCAAGGAGGTCGAAAATCGCCTGTCGGGATCCAAGTACTCGCCACTGCCTAGATGC
>JAWXTD010000080.1:0-4098 GCA_044433805.1 Rikenellaceae bacterium | reverse complement strand
GGAGCACCAGTGTCGATTGTGAAAGTCGATGGTACTGTTGTCAACACAGTATCGGTTAAGCCAACTTTGGAGCAGATGGAGGCGATGGAGGATCTGGTAATCTCGATCCTTCCAAAGAGTGACGACGACTCAAAAATGGAGGTTATAACAACGCTCTACGACGCTTCGGGAGCTGTGCTATACACCCAAACAATTGAGAATGTTAACTACTCGGATAGCGTTGCACCTTACAATATTGCATACATCGGTATATGGGGAACGGCGAGTCAATCAATTACCATCGAGTCGCTAACCTACGCTGCATACGTAGCAGGGAACTAAACAAGATTAAAAAATTACAGCTATGAATAGAAATAATGTAAAAAACCGAGCAAATAGATGGGCTATTGCCCTTACGGTGCTCCTTGGTTTTGCCGCTTGCAGTACTGATGATGCTGACGGAGGACCATGGGTTGATCCTCGCTATCGCAACTTGGAGGATAGCTACACCATTGCTGCCGATGGATCCGATGTGATCACCTTCGAGATCAAATCAGACATGGAGTGGTTGGTATACAACACAAACGAGGATTGGTGTACAATCTCGCCCGACGCAGGAGAGGCCGACATAACAACCGAAGTTACAATAACTTACGATGCCAACACCGATATCGACGATCGCTACGACACGTTCTACCTCAAGAGCGATTATTGGGTATTCAAAGAGGTCAGTGTGACTCAAAAGGGTGTTGCGATGTTGGGCATGTATGGTGGCGACTACAGCAAAGATTACTACGATGCAACTCAACTCTTGGTTGAGCAGGCCGATTATAGCCTCACCTTCACCTCGAATCAAGATTGGAGTGTTGAGTGCGACGACCTTAGCTGGTTCCGCTTCACATCATCGACTAGCGGCACAATTAGCGACAAGCAGGAGAGTGTGATTTCGGTCGATTTCCAAATCGATTTCAACTCTGGCGAGCGTCGTAGTGCAAATGTATATGTTTTCGATCGCAACCACGTTTTGCAGGGCACTATCACCGTTACTCAATCGGGTAAGGAGCTATCGCCCGAGGGTGATGTTGTCGAGTACCAAGTTGAGGAGTATACTGCAAGCGAGCTATCTATCTCGATCAACTCAACGGTTGATTGGTATGTCCAGAAGGCTAGCGACGATTCATGGTACTCGTTCGATGCTGCAACTGCTGCAAGTAGCGCTTCGAATCCTATCGAGCCAGATGTCGACGAGCCAACCGTTATCACCCTTACGCTCAATGCAAATACCGGTACCGACACTCGCGCAGCGATGTTCTATTTGTTGTCAGTCGAGCAAGATGATGATACTCAAATGCCAGTGATCGCCAAGGCTATCACAATCAAGCAGGCGGCAAATGGCAGAACGGCAATCGACCTATACCAAGACTCTTACGTTATTGGTGGTGGTGCAGGTTCGGTGTGGTACGACGCGGCAGCTAACAGTGGTGCTGGCGGAATCGCCTTCACAGGAGTTGCTCGTCCAAACTTGTACTCTGTGGGAAATACCGCAGGATATGGTCTCTACGAGGCTGAATTCTCGAACTTCACCGCATCCGACGGACTCTCATTGACTTTGGCCTACGATAGCAACACCGCTATTTACGTCCAATCGAACTTCTATAATGGAGCACACAAGTCGGCAGGTCAAGCGAGCATCATCTCGGCTACGGTTTCGACAGATCCAACAGGCGATGATTTCTACTCTTCGTCGCACATCATCGCCCTCGAGGTTCGTGCTGAAGATAGTGGTTATCAAGGTGTTTCGTGGTATTTGGATGGCGAGCAAATGTACTCAGTCGAGACTTCGATCCTTGCATCTAACTACTCGACATTCTACAATATTATGGCAGGAACAACAATCGCATCGACCGAAGTTCGCTTGATTGGTGCTTGGTACACTCCTCCAACAAGTTGGGATGTGGAGCCAAAAGATGATACTTCATACGCACAATAAAGATGATACAGCAGGGGCTCGAAACCTTGGTTAGAGCCCCTCTATTAAAACTAAAAAACAATGATACGAATAGTAAAAAAATATATCTTTGCCCTTGCAGCTCTTCTCTGCGGAGCGTTTGCTATGAGCTGCAACGACGAGCTTGATGATATTAAGGATTATGCCGACAACGATAACCTGCTTAAGCTCTTCGCGGTATCGTATGGAACCAGCCAATACTACGCCAATATCAACTACGACGACTTCACTATGTCGCTATCCGATATAGTATATGGCGAGCTAATCACCTCGGTAAAATATGTGTTGGAGGATGGTGCAACAATATCGCCAATTCCCGGCGAGGCGACTTGGGCAGAGAGTCAAACATATACCGTTACTCTCGATGGTAAGAGCGAGAAGTATACCTTCAGCCTGCCCGATTATGCCGACCTAGTCGATTTCAAATCGGTGGGGTATATCACCTCGGCATATTGGCAATATGACTCGGTTATCGAGACTATCGACTGGAGCAATCTCTCGCATGTGATTCTTTCGTTCCTTCAGGTCAACACCGATGGATCGTACACCGAGACAGCAAACCTCACATCAAAAATGAGCGACTTGAAGAGCAAGGCGGCAAACAATGACTTCAAATTGATGATCGCCGTGCAGAGCTCCTCGACAAATGGAAATACTAGCGGAGACTTCTACACGGCAATCAACAGCGAATCGACTCGTGCCACACTCATCGAGAACCTTGTGACATATATGCGCGATCGCGACCTAGATGGTATCGATATCGACTTCGAGGAGTACAACCGCGTGAGCTCAACGGCATACGCAACATTCCTCAAGGAGCTCAAAGTGGCTATCGAAGAGGCTGAAGAGTCCGACGATCGCGACTACCTATACTCGATTGCTGTAGCTCCAAATATCTCGGGCTATCCAACCGACTTAGGCTCGACCGTTGACTTTATCAACCTGATGCTCTACGACTTCTCGCAAAGCTACACCAATGCTCAGCACGCTTCATACAGCTCCTTTACCAGCTACATGACTAGTTCGGAGGCTAAGTTTGGCGCAACGAAACGTCAGTTGATTGGTGGCTTGCCATTCTATGGCTACACATACGATGGTCTTGGCACAGTAACCACAACCTCGTCGGGCACACAAAAGGCTTATAGCGAGATCTTCCCTGCATATGTCAACAAAACTAGTGGAGATGTCACATACACACCGCTATATATCGCCGACAACGACCAAGTCGCAAACACAGTTTATAATGGCCGTGTGACCTTGGCTAATAAGTGCCAATATGTAGTCGACAACTCATTCGGAGGCGTGATGATATGGCATATCGGTCAGGATATATTCGACACCTCATACGAGGATTATAAGCTGCTTACCGTAATCGGCGAGACTATTGAGTTTATCGAGGGTAAGGGGCTGTAGAGTTTTATTGCGCTGATAAAATTTTCAACTGCGCGTGGGCGGGCGGAGATAGCACCTCCGCGGGTGCAGTTAATGCCAGTGATGATTTGCTCTGCGCTTCGCTTGTACGACACACCAGATTAAAATGATTGTTATGAAAGATAAACTTTCAACAATTATTTTAATCTGGTGTATCTATGCAGGGCAAACGCACGAAAAAAAGTTGCTCATCGCGCTCATGCCGCGCAGGCACCAAGCTAAGCTTGGATCCAAAAACTATCGTTTTTGACTTTATGTATTGCGCTGATTTGCAGCGCTTAAAAGCACTTACGATATAAAATAGTAGATGCGATTTTATGAAAGCTGGGCTTTCAACATCACATCTACTATTTTATATCTATGTCAACCTGCGGTTGCCATGAGCAAATCACCGAAGTTCAAATCTCATGTGACTTATACGAGTGAGTGTAACCTCGATATTGGGTTTAAATGCCTTTAGGCATTTAACAAATTTTAGGGAGTAATATACAGGGCAAACGCATGAAAAAAAATAACTCAACCCGCGCCTGCGAGCACCGCCAGAATTCCCCCTCCTACTAAGGAAGTGCCCACCTCTTTAGAGGTGGAATAGCGCTGACGAGGAGGGGGTTAGGGGGTGGTGGTCGTACATGAGACAAAAAAATAAAAGAATGATGATAGTCTTATTTCTACTCAACCTC
>JAWXTD010000079.1:0-4142 GCA_044433805.1 Rikenellaceae bacterium | reverse complement strand
GGTCTATGGCCAGGTACGACCCTGGCTCAAGGTGCAGTTTCTCCAGCATAAAATGGTCGTGTGTAGCAGCTGAGGTGTAGCAGACAAAGCAGGGCGCATTTTCGATAGCCTTAATCACAGAATGAGCCTTTATACCGCCTTTTTTCTTGCCATGCTTTGGGTTTCTGCCTACACCCTTTAATATGTTGGAAAATAGCGAGATAGTTGTAGAGTCCATTATATAAAGCCGTTTCTCCCACGGTTTGGCAGTTCGGCTGTCCGATAAAACACCTCGATAACGTTCATAGAGCGATTTATAGATAGAGGCGAAAAAACTGCTCTTACGACGATTGTTAGCGTCGGCAATAGTGCTACGCTTTATCATATAGTTAGTCTATGCCTAGATGTTGGAGTTTATTAGCTTCGCTGAGCATCCCGATAACAAGCTCTCGCAATGAATCGTAGCGTTGAAGCACTGCAAAGAGCAACGCCACGAAGTGAGTGTAGCCATCGAGGCGCTTGATATAGCGGTCGTGGTTGCCATTACGGCTGATTTTGACGATTTTTGCCTTGTCTACAAACTTTAATATCTGAGAATAGAGCGGCTGTCCGATAAAATTTGTATATTTGTCCATAGCTTTTTTTTGAGGTGTAGTGATCCAAAATTAGCTAAAAAGGGTTGATCTCCGATTTGGAGAATCAACCCTTGATTTTTATAGGACTGAAAAATGTTTATCGGACACTAATATAAAATAATAGATGAGATTTTACCAAAGCTGGGCTTTATAAAATCTCATCTATTATTTTATATCTATGTCAACCTACGGTTGCCATGAGCAAATCAGCGAGTTTCAAACTGTACGTAACTTATATGTAGGCATGTAACCTCGATATTGGGTTTAAATGCCAAAGGCATTTAATGAATTTTAGCATGAAATATATTGCGCAAATTTATTTGTGGCAATATATTTCATGCTAAAATCTAAAAACTGCAAAGTTTTTAGCCCAATAGCGCAAAAGTACGCACCCGCGGGGGTGCTATCCCCGCCCGCCGGAGGCAGTAAGAGAGTGAGTTACCCTGCGAGCTAAAAAAATTACTTAATACGCTCGTAATATTCGCGTGTGCGAGTGTCGACGCGGATCTTGTCGCCTGCGCCGATGAAGAGAGGAACGCGAACTGTTGCTCCGGTGTTTACTGTTGCTGGCTTCAGCGAGTTTGTCGAAGCTGTATCGCCCTTAACACCTGGCTCAGTGTATGTTACCTCCATGTCAACGATTGGAGGAAGCTCTGCCGATAGCACCTGCTCCTTCTCGGTGTGGAACATTACCTCGACGATTTGACCATCGGCCATAAGGTCGTAGTTAGTGATTAGATCTTTGTCGATATTGATCTCCTCGAAAGTCTCGGTGTGCATGAAGTGAGCACCCAAATCATCCTCATAGGTGAATTGATATGGACGACGCTCAACGCGCACGATCTCGATCTTTGATCCTGCAGAGAAGGTGTTGTCAACAACGCGACCATTCTCCAAATTTTTCAACTTTGTGCGAACGAAAGCTGGGCCTTTACCCGGTTTTACGTGTTGAAACTCTACGATTTGGTAGGTTTTCTTATCGAGCTCGATGCACAAACCATTCTTAATATCAGCTGTAGTAGCCATTCTATTGATCTTTTAAATTGATAATTCGTTTATACGTAAATACAAAGGTATAACATTTTCTTGAAATATAAAAAAATATTCCGTTTTTATCTGGGCGGCAGTGGGAAATAGACTCTCTTTCTGCGTTTCTTACTTCCTTTGATTAGCTTTCTTACTGTCTCCGGCGGGTGGGGATAGCACCCCCACGGGTGCGACTAGTGTTGCGCTATTGGGCTAAAAACTTTGCAGTTTTTAGATTTTAGGCCGCATAAAGTTGCCACAAATAAATTTGCGCAACCTTATGCATCCTAAAATTTATTAAATGCCCCAGGGCATTTAAACCCAATATCGAGGTTACATGCTAACCAATTTTCCGAAACTTTTCCATCTCGATGATTTGCTCATGGCAACCGCAGGTTGACATAGATACATATTAAATTATTGATCGTTGAAAATTCATTTTCAAAAAGAGCAATACTTTAATATGTATCGTGCGAGCGCAGCGAAGAGCAAATCATCGCAAGAAAGGTCAAAAACAAAGTTTTTGGATCCAAGCTCAGCTTGGTGCCGCGCGGCATGAGCGCAAAAAAAGATAAGGTGACCAACACTCTGCATCACAGAGTTGCTGATCACCCATCTACCTTAATCAATTATTTCTATACCTTAATTATCGAATGAACAGAAGCTCGCGATATTTTGGAAGAGGCCAGATTTGGTTGTCAACAACCATCTCTAGGCGATCGATGTGATAACGAATCTCGTCGAATTTCGCAGCTACAGTGTCGTGGTAAGCGATAGCTTTCTCTCTCTCGCACTCGATCTTGTTGGCAGCCTTACGAGCCTCAACCATCTCAGTTGTAAGGGATTGAATAGCTGCAGTGTGTCCTTGGATCTTCTTGATTAGCTCGATATCTGCCGAAGCATCAAGCCCAGGGATCTGTGCCATGCGATATACTTTGTCGAGAAGTGCAGACTCATATTTCGATGCGATAGGCACGATGTGGTTGATTGCAAGGTCACCCAATACGCGACCCTCGATTTGGATCTTCTTGGTGTATGTCTCCCACTTGATCTCTGTACGAGCCTCGACCTCTTTCTTAGAAAGTACGCCAGTCTTCTCGAACATTGCGATTGCAGCCTCATCGAGGTAGCGATCGAGGATAAGTGGAGTCGATGTTTCGCAATCTAGGCCACGTACAGCAGCCTCAGCCTTCCACTCGTCGGAATAACCATTTCCGTTGAAGCGGATTGCTTTACACTCTGTGATCATCTCCTTAAGCACCTCATAGATAGCCTTATCCTTCTTCTTGCCTGCTTCGATCTTAGCATCTACGCGAGCCTTGAATTTAACCAATCCTTCAGCCATAGCTGTGTTAAGGATGATCATTGCATCGGCACAGTTATCAGAAGAACCTACCGCACGGAACTCGAAACGGTTACCAGTAAATGCGAATGGCGATGTACGGTTACGATCGGTGTTGTCGATAAATAGTGTTGGGATGTGCGAGATACCGCTCATGCGGAATACGCTTTTTGCATCTAGGCGGATATCGTCGTTATCAACGCTAGCCTCCATCTTGTCGAGAACCTCAGAGATTTGAGAACCCAAGAAGGTAGAGATGATTGCTGGAGGTGCCTCGTTAGCACCCAAGCGGTGAGCATTTGTTGCACTCATGATCGACGCTTTGAACAAGCCATTGTGAGTATGCAATGCGTGTATTGCGTTGACTACAAATGTGATAAATTGCAAATTCTCGCTAGCAGTTTTTCCTGGTCCAAATAGACCTACTCCTGTGTTTGTACCAAGTGACCAGTTGTTGTGCTTACCCGAACCATTGATTCCCTTGAATGGTTTTTCGTGGAAAAGTACGCGGAAGTTGTGACGACGCGATACGATATCCATCACTGTAAGAAGCAATTGGTTGTGGTCATTAGCGATGTTCACTGTCTCGTATACTGGAGCAAGCTCAAACTGGTTTGGAGCCACCTCGTTGTGACGAGTCTTAACTGGAATACCCAACTTCAAACACTCATACTCCAAATCTTTCATGAAGGCCATTACGCGCTCTGGAATAGCTCCAAAGTAGTGATCCTCAAGCTGTTGGTTCTTTGCTGAGTCGTGACCCATAAGTGTACGACCAGTAAGCATAAGGTCTGGACGTGCAGCCCAAAGTGACTCATCAACCAAGAAGTACTCTTGCTCCCAACCAAGGAACGAGAAGACCTTAGTCACACTCTTATCGAAGTAGCGACATACATCAACTGCAGCCTTATCGACAGCGTTCAAAGCGCGAAGAAGTGGTGTTTTATAGTCAAGTGCCTCACCTGTGTACGAGATGAAAACTGTTGGGATACAAAGAGTTGTACCTACAATAAATGCAGGAGATGTTGGATCCCAAGCCGAGTAACCGCGAGCCTCGAAAGTACTACGGATACCACCATTAGGGAACGACGAAGCATCTGGCTCTTGTTGAACAAGAAGCTTTCCTGAGAACTCCTCCAACACGCCACCGTTGCCATCTG
>JAWXTD010000078.1:0-5064 GCA_044433805.1 Rikenellaceae bacterium | reverse complement strand
AATAATAGATGAGATCTTTTGAAAGTAAACTTTCAACTATCTCATCTATTATTTTATATCTATGTCAACCTGCGGTTGCCATGAGCAAATCAGTGAGGTGAACCTCGATATTGGGTTTAAAAAGTTTTTAGCCCAATAGCGCAAGAAGTATGCACCCGCGCAGGTGCTATCCCCGCCCGCCGGAGGCAGTAAGAAGCCCTTTACCAACTCGATACCCCAAATAGCTAGTCGCAGTAAGGACAATCAATATCAACAGGCCAACGATCAGAGGCCACCAGAGCAGGCTTCCGTCGGTATTTCCATACGAATGCATGCCGCTAAGATAGTGGTTAACACCAAAGTAAGTCATTAATACAGAGAGTATTGCCCACGAGGATTTAACATTAAATAGCCACGGATTATCAAGTCGAGGTATAAATCGCATATGCAAAATACCCACATAGACGATCAGTGTAATCAGAGCCCAAGTCTCCTTTGGGTCCCAACCCCAGTAGCGCCCCCACGAGACATTTGCCCACACAGCACCCAGGAAGATTCCAATGGCCAAGAGAGACACCCCAAGGATCATTGAGAGCTCGCCAATGATCGTAGTGCGCTCAATGGCAGGGAGTAGCTTGCAGGAATTCCGCCCCGTCAGCAGCGAATATATCACTATATTAGCAAGGCCGGTAAGCATGCTCACAAACAGAAAACCGTAGCTGAGCATTATCACAGCCACGTGCAACATCAGCCAATAAGACTGCAACACAGGCACCAAGGGGCTGATTTCAGGATTCATCCAGTTGAGCGACGAGACAAAGAGCAGCACCCCACAGAGCAGTGTCGCCAAAGCTGTGACCTTAGCAGCCCTGCGAGCGAACACAAGCCCAATGAGCGCCGCGGACCACGCCACAAAGATCATCGTTTCGTAGGAGTTGCTCCACGGTCCATGCCCTGCAATTTGCCACCGCAGCGCAATGCCATAGCTATGAAGGGCGAAGATGAGGGCGATCGCGGCAAGCAGAATCCACGATAAGATCTTCACCACACGGCCCTCACCTCGAAATATCGCCACAAGTTGAACAAGCAGCAGCAGAGCCCCAAAAATCATATAGAAGCGGATGATCCCAGAGAAGATACTCAGGCGATTGTAGCGCAACTCGGCATCGATAAGTTGCTGATCGATAGGCTGATCGCTCTTTGCACGTTGATATTTGCTTATCATTGCCAGCACGCGCGACGACTCGGTGTAGTCGCCCGTTTCGATACCCGCGTAGAGCTCCTCGGCATACCACAGGGTGATCTTCGAGAGGAAGAGCGAATCTTGCCCCTCTATCCCCTCGAGTGGGTCATTGGGCGAGATCCATGCATCACTGCTCTGCGTGGGGTGAGGGAAGATCGGCATCATGCCACCATCCTGAATTTGGTAGATTACATTGACCACCTCGTCCAAGCTTATAAGGTCCTTTTGCAACTTCGAGCGCGAAGAGGGAGCCACCTCGTAGGCCGCATCCAACTCCTCCTGAAGCCTATAGAGGCCATCCTTGTCGAACATATTGTTGTAGTGGGTGTATTCTTGGCAGCCAAGAATCGCGCGAATATCCCTATTTTTAACCTCGATAATATCCTGCTCAGCCCACTCAAAGGGCAGCAAGAAGAGGTTTAGCAGGAGCTGGTCCGAGGTGAAGCCCTTGTAGGATTGCTCGCCATAAATCTTGCGCACAATCTTCGAGGACCAGGTGTTCATCGGCTCCAAGCGCCCCTTATTATTTTGAACCATCAGCCGCCCAAACTCCTGAGCCTGCTGCGCGCCAACGCTATTTTGGGCCGACAGGGTGGCTGCAGGCCAGAGCATTACAGCCGCAAGGCAACCTGCTTTCCCAAGCCTCTTGAGCAGCATCCTGAAGCGCGAACGGGGCTGAAAGAGGAGCAAGAGGATGCCCAGAAGCAGCATCGCATAGCCCAAATATGTAATCTGCATCCCCGGAAAATCGTAGTTCACAGTGAGCAGCGTGCCCCCTTCATCCTTATCGAACGAAGTTTGAAAGAGCCTATAACCATCGACATTGACAATTTTATTCGTCTGCACAACACCCTGCTGCACCCGACCAGCCTTGGTGATAGTGATATAGCTCTGAAAGGAGCTGGGCGAGTTTGACCCCGCATAGCGGCTGATCACAAAATTGTCTAAGCGCACGCTGAAATCGAGATCTACACTTTGATTGGTCGCGCTGTCGACATACGAGCTAACGCTCTCTGCCTCACGGATATGCATATACCCCTCACGCCCAAAGAGGTGAGTTGTAAGGGCTCCGGCCAAGATCACAACAAAGCTCAAGTGGAGCAGCAACGACCCGATGCTCTTTCGAGAAAAAAGGCCTCTCGACTTCATGATAGCCACGCCATTGACCACCATCAACAGCTGCAGCGAGATAAACCACAGCGAGTGATATACGCAGCTCTGCGAGATGGCAGTACCATGATATTTTTCGATAAAAGTCGCCGCAGCAAGCGCCAGCGCATAGATCACAAGCAGCAGGATCATTAGTCGCGGCGAATTGATTATTTTTAATAGCATACTCTTCATAGATGCAAAATTAACTATTTTTTCGGTATGCCACAATTTAATAATGTATAAAAAACTTGCTTACTGCGCTTATGCCGCGCGGGCACCAAGGGCAAACGCATGAAAATAGACTCACTTACTGCCTCGGCGGGCGGGGATAGCACCCCCGGAGGCATAAGAAAGCAGACCCCACAACAAAAAACTACTGCAGCAGCCGATACAAAATCCGCACACGTTTTCGTCGCGCGCGATGAATTGGGGGAGTGCCGCTTGGAAGGGCTGCTTCGCGCGCGAGCAGTCTCACCTTCTCGCCTATGGCCGAGCTTATCTCTTCGATAGCCTCCTCGGAGCGGGTTGACAGCTCGAAGAGTAGATTTTCGATGGCCGTTGGTCGGAGCCGGCGCGAGGAGCGGATCTGCAGGTTATAGTTGTAGCTACTCACCGCAGCACCCACTTGATAGGGAGTGTAGAGGGTGCTTGCGGGGCTATCGACCACCACGATCTTCGAGAAGAGCAGTCGGTGGGATCGCAGCAGCGAGCGGATAGCCATTGGTGGCAGCTCTCCACTGGGGGTGTAGCTAGCCTTGAAGAGGCCGAAATATTGCGTTATCTGGCGCAGCAGATTTGGCTTCGCGGAGAAGTCGTCGACCACAACAACCTGATAGGCGGTGGATTCCGAGCGCAACATCGAGGCCACATGGCTAACACTTCGAGCACGTGTCACCACAACACTTATACGTAGCTCAGGTGCTAGATCGTGGTCAAAGCGGAGCATCGCACGCAGCTCCGCACTGCGCCTAGCACGCATTGAGATCAGAATAATTGCGATAATGAGAAGAGATAAAACGATGGTTATAAACATTCGATCTTAACTTTGTGGGAGTTGATAAATGATTGAAGATATTGCGCTTCGCTCTGCCAAGCAAAGAAGTCGATCACCCCCTGCGCATAACCTTCGCAGGCCAAGTATCGCAAAAATCGTTGATGCTCGAGGTTCGAAAAGCCCTTAACAAATTGCGCAATAGTGGGCGTGCAGAGCAAAAGTCGCATCGAGGCTAGGGCATACAGCGCTTGTCGGCGCAGCTCCTTGTGGTCGCTCAGATCAATAATTTTACGCAGTTCACCCTCGGCCTCATCAATGCCAAAGTGCCTCACCACGGCAATTCCCACCATCTTCACATTCACACTATCGAAGGCCAACATCGGTTGGTAGGCCACCGTGAGCGCACCTTGACGCAGCATCGCAAGCAGCTGCGAGAGCTCGAAGGGGTTGAGGCAGAAGGGGTACGAGGCGATGTGTCGCAAGATATTTTTACGATCGGCATTGATTGTCGCCAGAAGCGCAAAGAGTCTGATTAGTCGATCTTTGGAGTGGGTATATGGCTCGAGAAGCTCGAGGTCGAAGTGCTCGAGGGGAATCTTTGAGAGCATCGAGAGGAGGTAGATCTGCTTTGCCCCGCGGGCGTGTCGACTCTTTTCGATCAAAAAATCGCTCAGGTGTAATTCCCGCGTTATTCCATCGATATATTGAGCATCCAGCCTATATATTATAGGTGAAAGCTCGGCTACGACTTGCGCTGCAACCATCTTTGTGCGTGCTCCGGCCAGCAGCGATAGCTCCTCGATATAGCGCTCACTGTGAAGATCGCCCAGCAGGAGCATCTTGAGGTAGTGGTGCTGCGTTTGTGCAAGGTTGCGATGTTGACGCTCACCAAGGAGCAGGGCTGCGGTGGCTGCGGAGAAGGCTATGATTATAAGTGTAACCATCTTATTACTGGGCAATTAAAGAATAAACCTTGTCGCGCAGGCGGTAAAGATTTAGCGGGAAGGTCATATATTGATCTACGCCGCACTCCAACAGCGAGAGAATTGTGGCTTGCGAGTGAGAGTGCGAGATTGCATAGACTCGAGGCATATAATCGAGCTGGCGCTTTAGCTGCTCGATGATATTCATCGACGAGAAATATGGCGATAGAGTGAGGAAGATTACAAGGTCGGTGTGGTGCGCTTGGCAGTGGTTTATAATGCACTCCGAGGTGTCGATGCACTGCACATCAACTTGGTCTGCCTGCAGGGCCATCGATATTACTTTGGCTCGCAGGGGGTCGTTTGATACTAAAAGTAGGTGTGTCATAGGTTATAATGCGCACATTTTATGGTTTAAGGGCGCAGAGAGAGTGTAGTTAAAATTGTGCCAAAGCATTTTTTTTGCAAATATTTATTATAAATGTTTGTGGTTCGGATTTTTATTGCTACATTTGCAGGCAAATTTATGCATAATTACATAACTAAAATTATTTAATGTACGTTATAGTAGAAATTGCAGGTCAGCAATTTAAAGCTGAAAAAGGTCGTAAACTTTATGTTCACCGTCTCGCTGGCGAAGAAAATTCGTCAATTAGTTTCGACAAAGTCCTGCTCACAGACAACGACGGTCAGGTTAAAGTAGGTGCACCTGTAGTAGAAGGCGCCTCAGTTAAGTGTAAGATTCTTCGCCACTTGAAAGATGACAAAGTTAT
>JAWXTD010000077.1:0-5166 GCA_044433805.1 Rikenellaceae bacterium | reverse complement strand
CAACCCCGTTGGGCTCGCTGCGGGCTTCGACTGCAATGGTGAGGTCATCAACGAGATTGGGGCTTTGGGTTTTGGTTTTGTCGAGGTAGGAACAATCACACCAGAGCCACAAGAGGGCAATCCTCGGCCACACGTATTTAGACTTGGTAAGGATCAAGCTATAATCAACCGCATTGGCCACGCAAATCGAGGATGGCAATATGCGATCGAGAATCTTCGCAAAAAACATACAGATATCGTTGTTGGTTGTAATATTGGCGTAGGGGCAAACACGAACCCCAAGCAGGCCTCCGTAGATTTTTTAAAATCGTTTCGCACTCTTTATCAATACTCCGACTACTTCACAGTAAATATCGCAGCTGACAATATCGCACTAGAGACAAAGAGCTACTCCGAGGAGGATCTTACAGCACTTCTTTCGCCGCTTTTCGAATTTCGACGTGGCCAAAGCGAATATCGCCCCATCATGGTTAAGATCTCGCCCGATATCAGTCGAGAGATTCTCGATGTGATCATTAATGTCTTGATCGCAACTCCTCTCGATGGCATTGTCGCGGTTGCTGGCACTCGCTCGCGCGAGCAGTTGCAAACATCCGAAGAGTCGCTTTCAAAGATTGGCCCTGGTCGCCTTAGTGGAGCACCTCTACGACAGCGGGCTCTCGAAGTGGTGAAACATATCCACGATCGCACCGAGGGGGCTTACCCAATAATTGGTGTCGGCGGAATTATGACAGCCCAAGATATGCAAGATATGTTAGATGCAGGCGCCTCATTGGTGCAGATCTACTCTGGATTTATCTTCGAAGGTCCTAGCATTACAAAAAAAATGTGCCAAGCCCTAATTAAGAAGAGCGAAGAGGAGGAAAAGCAAGAAATACAATAACAGATGAATGCTTCTATTATAACAATTGGCGACGAGATCCTAATTGGTCAAATTGTCGATACAAACTCGGCATATATTGCCAAAGCACTTAGCGACATAGGTTTCAGAATTAGCGACAAGATCTCGATTGGCGACAATGCCACCCAAATAAAAAACACTATAGAGACGGCAATGTCCAATAACGAGCTTGTTATTGTCACTGGCGGCCTTGGCCCCACTAAGGATGATATCACCAAACACACCCTGGCTTCGATCTTCGACTCGCAGTTGGTTCACAACCCCGAGGTTGCTGAGCATGTCAAGGAGATAACTCGCAAGCGCGGCATCGAATATAATGCACTTAATGCAAGTCAGGCCATGGTACCAGAAATTTGCACAACTATATTTAATGTGCATGGCACAGCTCCAGGCATGTGGTTCGAGAGAGATGGGCACATACTTATTTCGCTGCCCGGCGTTCCCTTCGAGATGAAGCAGCTTATGATTAACCAGGTTGCACCTCGACTCAAAGCGCACTTTACCCTTCGCGAGAACATCCATCGAACCATTATCACCTCGGGTTTGGCTGAATCGATCCTAGCCGAGACTATCGAGGCGTGGGAAGATGCACTGCCCGAATATATCAAGCTTGCATACTTGCCTAGCTTTGGACGCGTAAGGCTGCGCTTGTCAGCCTACGAAATCGAAAGCAGCGACGTGCGAGAGGAGATAAACCAAGCATTCGAAACACTCGAGACATTGATTCCCCAATATATCGTTGGCTATGAGTCAGCCTCGATCGAACAAATTGTTCATGAGAAACTTACGCATCAGGCCCTTACATTGGCCGTGGCAGAGAGTTGCACGGGAGGCGAGGTTGCTTCGAAGTTCACCGCGATGGCAGGGGCATCCGCATATTTTCAATGTGGAGTTGTTAGCTATAGTAACGCGTCGAAGGAGAATATCCTGGGCGTTAAACACTCTACACTTGAGGCATTTGGAGCTGTCAGCGAGCAAGTTGCAATCGAGATGGCCGAGGGAGTTAAAAGAATTGCTAATGCCGACTATGCTATCGCCACAACAGGCATCGCAGGCCCTACAGGAGGTACGGAGCAAAAGCCCATAGGCACAGTTTGGTTTGGTGTAGCAACTCCCAAGCGCACCTTTGCGGTGATGGTACACTGCGGCTCGGAACGCTCCCAGATCATCGGTCGTGCCACCGCCACTGCTATATCACTACTCAACCAAGAGATCTAAGCGGCCATTCATATTCCACAAAAACGTCACCCCCAAAAAGAGAGTGACGTTTAATTATGCATTGAGAAACCCTACTGCCAAATTAGGATTGGGTAGCCGTTGTTGATGCTCGCATCTCCCGAATAATCCTCTTTGTAAGCACTGCCAAGCGTTTCGGAGAATGTTCCGCCAGTCATCTCTGCCTCTGATTTTTCTGTCGCCTTTGAATCGGAGGTTGTGCCACTGAGATAGTAGCAATTTGAGAACGACGAGATACCATAAGCCACGCCATAAAGTTTAGTAGAATCACCAGAGACAGAACCAATATTATAGCAATTAGTCGATGTTGAACACATTCCTGCAATACCAGCTACATACTGATAGCCTTTGACACTTCCTGTATTGTAGCAGTCACTACAAGCAATATAATAACCATAACCCAAGATTCCACCAATATAGGAAGAGTAAGAGGAGCTAGAACCACCATCGATATTACCACTATTGCTACAAGAGGTGACAGATGCCGCATAAACAGCGTAACCCAAGATACCTGCAATGCGTCCTCCTCCGTTACTCACTGTAACGTCACCATAGTTATGGCAATTAGATATAGAGGCACTAGCGGTACGCCCCATAATACCACCTATATAGGCACTGCTATATGATGTGGAACTAACTATATTACCACTATTTGTACACCCAGAGATTGTACTACCGCTAGTATCAAACCCCAAGATACCACCAACAGAAGTTGACGATGATGATACATCTACATAGTTATGGCAATTTGTAATTGTTACAGCAGAATTATCTGTAAGTCCAACGATACCACCACTATTGGAAGAACAACTCACAGAGCCATACACCGAAAGATTACTCAACGAGAAGCCACTATCAACATATCCGAATAAACCTTGCCCATAGCTCGAACTTATATACAACCCCTCAATCTTGTGGTTATCACCATCAAACGAACCGCAGAAACTAGTAGACGAATTACCTATAGATGTAAATTTATTTGCGGCAACTGTCGCCCCATCAGAGTCTATACCACCAAGGTCGATATCCTCACCTAACTTAAAGTAGACTCCCATGTAGCTTACGCCATCCGAAACAACTCGTGACGAGAGCGCACGCAACTGATCGGCTGTCTCGATTACATATGGATCACCCTCTGCACCTGTACCACTCCAGTATGGCTCCGAGTAGGTTGGTATAGATCCATTAAAATCTATAACTGGATATTCACTCTCTTCACTCATCTTAAATGCCCATACATCGCCGCTATAATTCAACAATCCATTATTTAAGAGCTTCGCCAAAGTACCATCCTTCATCTCAGCAGTTGTTAAAGATGCAGCAAAATTATCCTTAGTATCCAAATCCCCATTAAAGTAACAACCAGAATAGCCAAGAGATGTGCTTTCTACAAAACCGAACACACTACCGCAATTATTACCCATTATGGCAATAGTACTATAGCAACCATATGCGGCAGAACCAACATTTAAGCATCCTACCACACCACCACAAAATCCAGTGATGTAGTCTGTCGTCACAGAGCCATCAAAATAACAACCAATAATATAACAATAGTTATCATTAGTATTGCTAGCACTACCAACAACACCGCCAACATATCTCGACGTTCCTATAACCTCTATCGAGCTATGGCAGTTAACAATATGAGTACCATTAGCATTACCAATAATTCCTCCAACAGAATATGCTCCAGTGACCTTGCCATCTACAGAAAGATTACGAATTATAGCATCATAGGTGTAACCAAAAAGCCCTTGATAACTATCTTCTGATTCTATATTGAGTCCTGAGATCTTGAATCCACAGCCATCGAACACACCACTGAAGTACTGGCCATTAGAGCAACCAATCGACGAGAAAGAGGAGGTGAGCTCAATATCGTTTGTCAGCTTGAAGTAGTTATCTTTGTGTATATTGTAGTTGTTTACGCTAGTGGATAGCGCCACAAGATCTGCCTCGTTAGATATCATATATGGCTCCTCCTCAGTTCCGCTACCAAGCCAAATTATTTGGTCAAGGCTCGAGGTTGTAGCAGTGTAGCGAGTACCTGCGACGTAGGCCTTTGAGGTAGGTACGCTGCGGATATCGTAAGCATCAGTTGCATCGGCGGTTGCGTAGAGGCTAAAGGTTAAAGTGCGACTCACAGCCTCGCATGGCTCAATCATAATGTGCGAGGTGTAGATATTGCTCTCGTTTGGCTCCAGCTCGGTGTAAGTAACTGTGTAGCTTGCCTCGTCACCATTATCGAACACCAACTTTGCAGGGCGCTCAGCACTCTCGAACTTAAAGGTCATAATAGCCATCTTGTGCTCAAAGGTGATCGAAGTGCCCTCAGTGCTATACTTAAAAGTAGCCTCCATTTGACACGCTGCATCTAGATTGTTGATCTTGTCGCCATCTTGACTTGCGGTAGTTGCATCCTCGTTATACTTTGCCGTGTACTCGTCACCCTCAGTTAGGGTAACTCCCTCTGCCTCAAATTTGCCGCTCTCAGCATCGGTACAGATAAATTCACCAACCTTTGCGCCATCGGCATCGTAGAGGGTAAATGCGTCGTCCAGCTCCCACTTTAGATCGATACCAGTTGTCTCGGTGTCGTCATCCTCGTTATTATCTGTGAACTCGACCTTAGTTGTCGCCTCACCACTTGGGGTAGCGGCAAAAAGAACTGTAGTAGCCTCCACAGGCTCAAGATTTTCGCCGAGCTCATCGATTTCTGCTTCGGAGCACGCCACAACGCCCACAGCAGCTACTGCCACGAGCGCAAAATTTCTAAATAGCTTTCTCATAATCATCTTCTCACTACCAAGCATCTTCATCTCCAAAACCCAAAATATTTACCGAGTTTGAGCTGCTACTGTCGCCTCCTCCTAGGCTCGCACAGAGGATGCCCTCCAATTCAATTTCAATTACCTCGATTTGAGGTGTTTCATAATTTTTCTTCATTTTTTGTTTTTATAGTTAATTAATTAATCGCTTAAGATATGGACACAACAATAGAGCACAAAGGTTTTGACCTCGATGCT
>JAWXTD010000076.1:0-5189 GCA_044433805.1 Rikenellaceae bacterium | reverse complement strand
ATAACCATCTGTGCAATTGCTCGCAAGGCAAGGGCTACCTCTTAATTTGTCAAACACAAAGAATATTAACAAAATAGCTGAAATATAGCTGTTTACAATGATTTAATTTACGTATGAAAAACAAACTATTTCTATCTGCGTTGACCTTATTGGGTTTTGGTGGCTGCTCTGATGATGGTGGCGAACTATATACCGAACTTGACATGTATGGTACGCCTCTTGTCGACTATCGCTTTATGGGCGAGGTGACCGATGCCGAGGGTAATCCGATTAAGGGTATCGAGGTGAAGATTAGCTCTGCCGAGGATGTTGTATCAACTGACTCAGAGGGTGCTTTTAAAACAGATTTTTCAAGCTATGCCGATGGTTCACACTCTGTCACCTTTACCGACATTGATGGCGAGGAGAATGGTGGTGAGTTTACGTCAAAACAGATTGATGTCAAGTGGACAGAGGCCGAAGAGAGTGACGGAAGAGATCTATTTGATTTAGGCACAGTTACACTCGAAGAGGAGGAAAAATAATAGTTATGAATCGCCAACCAAACTTGCGCAAGAAGATCGCACTCAAACTTTTCTCGTCACTGCAGCGTGACAGAGTCGTCGAGCATAAATTGCGCACGCTCTTTTGGGAGTGCACACTACGCTGCAACCTAAAATGTCGCCACTGCGGTAGCGACTGCAAACATGAGGCAGAGAAAAAAGATATGCCTGCAGAGGAGTTTTTCAGGGTTCTAGATTCTCAAATCACCCCCAATGTCGACCCCAACAAGGTGATGATAATTCTTTCGGGTGGCGAGGTGTTGTTGCGCGATGATCTTGAAATAATTGGTGCTTCGCTCTATCAGCGTGGCTACCCTTGGGGGATTGTCACTAATGGTATGGCGCTTACACAGGAGCGTTTTCTCTCGCTCCAACGAGCTGGACTCCGCTCAATCACGGTTAGTTTCGATGGCTTCGAAGAGGAGCATAATTATGTGCGAGGCAATAGCCAGAGCTTCAAGAATGCTCTGCGTGCTGCTCGCTTGATCTCTCGCGAACCAACGGTGGCTTACGATATTGTCACCTGTGTTACTCCTGCGCTTATTCCTCGACTCGAGGAGTTTCGAGATTTTCTTATCTCGGAGGGGATTCTCCATTGGCGACTATTTACGATTTTCCCCGTGGGTCGAGCTGCCAACGATATGACAATGCGGCTCAACGATACCGATTTTCGCAAACTTTTGGAGTTTATCAAACGCACTCGAAAGGAGGGTAATATGGATGTAAGCTACGCTTGCGAAGGCTTCTTAGGGTCGTTCGAAGGAGATGTCCGACGCTCATTCTACAACTGCTCGGCAGGCGTCAGCACCGCCTCAATCCGTATTGATGGCGCAATATCGGGCTGCACATCTATCCGTTCGGAGTATGCGCAAGGCAACATCTACACAGATAATTTCTGGGAGGTGTGGACTACTGGTTTCGAGAAGTTCCGCAATCGAGAGTGGACGAAAAAAGGCGAGTGCGCAAGCTGCTCAATGTGGCAATATTGCCAAGGTGGCGGAATGCATCTGCGTGATAACAATGGCGAACTTCTAGTCTGTCACTACAACCGATTGAAGTAGAGGATAAGACTTATATGTCAGATAGCTAAATCTCCAATGGTCACACCATTGGCACCCTCTCTACTCCTCGATTATCAAGCGGAAGCCGACGTTGAAGAGCCTCTGCCAAGGGTAGTATGCTCTGCGAGAGTAGGCCGTTGAGTATTTCGCGCGATCGAAGTATGAACCTCCGCGAACTACATATTTTTCCTCCTCGCCGATATTTTTGCCCGTTGCGTAGTCGGTGTATGGTGAGCGGCTCCACTCTGCGACATTTCCGTGCATCGAGTATAATCCATATGGGTTGGCTGCGTAGCTCTTCGAATCGGTTTGGATCGTAGCATTGTCTATAACTGCTGCATCCTTTGGTAGGTAGTTATATGTCTCGAAATAGGGGCTGTCGGATTTCATGCGCGCAAGTACCCAAATTGTAGAGTCCGCAAGATTCTCATACTCCCCATAGTCGCTATCCAATTCACCAAACCAGAATGGCTTGTCGCTACCCGCTCTGCAGGCCCATTCCCATTGTGTCTCGGTTGGGATTGTCACCGAAACACCTGTCTTATCTTCGAACTTTTTGCAGAACTCCTGGATGTCGTTGTAGCTAACCCGGATTACTGGTTGCTGTGGCTCATTGGCGGGGATTCCATTTGTGGTGTGATCTTTCCACATTTGATCCACATAGCGACTATCGTGCTCGGGGGTTAACACCGCATATTGCTCATTGGTGATCTCGGTTTCGGCCATCCAGAACCCTTTATCAACCGAGGCTTTATGTGCGGGTTGATGATCCGCGAGACCCTTGTTATGTCCCATCACAAATTTACCCTCGGGAATCCAGACAAAGTTGATTACAACGCCCTCGGAAAGCTCCACGCTGCGACGTTTAACCTCATCGCTTTTTGGGGAGAATGGGAATTCGTGAACCTTGATCTCCTTGGCCTTTTTGCTCTTTGCCTTCTCTTTTGTGGGAGGAACTTCTGTGGCTCTTGTCGAAAGGTATTTCGCGTAATCCTCCAACTCTTGCTTCCAATCTACTCCTGCGCCACCTGCATATTTGTTGTAAAGCTCCGTGCGACGTTGACACTGCTCGACACCTTTATACTCGTTGACCATTGGGTATACTCCCTTTTCTGGCGCATTATAATCTATCCATTGTGTCAATCTGCTCCACTCCCAAGGGGTGAGGGTAACATCGTGGTGGCCAACCTCCAACATGCGGATCAAATCGCTTGTACTTGCATGATACTCATAAGGTTGTAGAACGGCCATATCAGCCTCGGGACCTTGTCGGCGGACGTATGGTTGCAAGGCTAAGTATGACTCCGAGTACGATGGCACTCCGTGTCGATAGAAGAATGTCACCGACTGAGGCGTATCCTCGCTCTTGAATCCTCGATCGGTGTATCGTCCTGCACGCAGGTCGATCTTGTTATTTTCGTTGTGACACTCCACACAGGCTCTATCTAGCACTGGTTGCACCTCCAAATCGAATGTAAATGGACGTACTCCACCCTCTGGGGTTGTGATTGCGTGAGGTGCTGCCTGCGATGCGATAACGCGTTTTGGGATCGCGATTGTGTTTTGATCTTCGTGACATCCTACGCATGAGACAATCTCGCCAGGCATAGCTGTAAACCAACTTCTCATCCATTGCACTGCGCGACCATTCTCGTCCATAGGCTGGATCGAGATTGGAGTATTCGCAGGGACTTTAAATATCGCCGATCCATCCTCCTCGACAGGTACAACGCCCAACTCTCGTTTGATATCCCAACCGCTCTGGATTCCCAAAACTTCGTGGTTGGAAGATGATTTATTGTAGGCGTAGTCGTAGGCGTGAAGTCTGAGGGTTTTAACCACCCCTTTGGGTACTCCGCGCAGACCCTTACCCTCGTAGATATCTTGGATAAAGACCGTTGCCTCCTTATCTTCTAAATCCACGCGATCGAGAATTACAGGTTTCGGCTCGCTCTTTTTATCGAGGATTGGGCTCATAAATCCTTCACCCTCGTTTTGATATATGCAGACCAAATTATCGAACACATCGACAAGGTAGATTCCCCATAGAGATGTCTTGGTTAACTTGGCGATCACCAAGAAATATGAATCATTGATCGGCATTGGCTTAATAAATTGTGGCCACACGCCATCGACCAGACGATCCTTGACTAAAGGGATAATCTCGCGATTGCGGAAGGGTAGCTCTTGCACCATTCCCTGAGCTCCGTTACCCTTAGCGGGATCAATAATCACAATACGTCCCGAGCGAGCAACGCCATGGTGTCCCGAAATTGTCGCAACAAATGCCGAAGGGCTACCAGGAATAGGTTGCAGGTCGAAGGTGCTATTAGGGAAAATCTCACCGCTTCCATATATCGCCTTTTGCATCGTACCATCGGGGTTCATTGTCATCACCATACGCGAAAAATAGTGGGTCAAATCGGTATACTCCCAACGAGTATACATCACCACACCGTCATCGCGAACCACTGGATTCCAGTTTGCATCTTGGTCGAAGGTCAAGCGCCTGAGCGACTTGGTTTCGGGGTCATAAAGCACCGTGTTGCCTACTGGATCGTCACCATGCACACAAGGCACAGCTTGGTAGCCGATATTCGAAATCGCTAACAATCGACCATCGGGCAGATAGATACCATCGTAAAACTCCAAATCTGGCTCAGAGGTATTGATCAGCGGTGTAGCATCCTCTTCTCCTGATGTCGCCACCTCAAACATATTGAGCCTTCCATCGGGCATAACCGAGGTGAACGATAGTTTTTCGCCAGACCAGTGTAGGTGCAGATCGGCAATCACAGCCTCCTCCTTTGTCTTGTATATGGTTTGAGCGGTGACCTGATCATCAAGCTCGCTTAATTTGACGATATCGGCATCGTAACCAAAATAGTCGTTCGATTGCTGGTTACTCCAATTATTCTTTTGAGTGCCGAGTGCAGGGGTCATCGCCTTTCGAGAATTTTCGCCTAAGTTAAATCGGCTGACATAGATCTGAGCATCCTTAATCAAAGGGTTCTTCATCATTATCGAGCGGTATAGTTCTAAGGCAAGAGTGGCATCTGTTATAGCCTGCGTATCGCCATCCTCTAACCCCTTAAATCCGCTGTCTAATAATTCTTTAAGCTCCGAGAGCTCATCCTCGAATACAGAGGCATCGACACCATGCTTTGCGACCATATCAGCAATGGCTAGCTCAATGGATTCAGCGTTGATCCACTGAGTCTGAGCAATTAGATCATCGTTGCTAATTTGTGCCCATGAAGTGGCTGGCGCAAGGCAGAGGATTGCGCAGAGAAATCTCTTAAGGGTATTCATCGTTGTTACTTTTTTAGGTTCTGTAATCTACTTTAGGTCGGTTGCTTGTGATCTCTAATTTTCAAAAAAAAGAGAGAGGTTTTACAAAAATATAAAATTATTTTCAATTTATGCGAGAAACGCTGATCTAGCAAAAAAAAAGCTATCCCAAACCATTAAGTAGTGTAAAACAATTATTGCCATATTTTTAAAAGCACTCTTGGAGCGATATTTTTCACTATCAAATCTCAATATAGAATAACTATATTTTCGATTCAATAGCAAAAAAATCTCA
>JAWXTD010000075.1:0-5550 GCA_044433805.1 Rikenellaceae bacterium | reverse complement strand
AAGATCTGTAAGGTTCAAGATATGGCACTTCGCAATGGCGCGCCATGTATCGGTATCAACGATTCGGGTGGTGCTCGTATCCAAGAGGGTATCAACGCACTAGCGGGTTACGCTAACATCTTCCAACGCAACGTAATGTCGTCGGGTGTTATTCCTCAGATCTCTGCAATCTTTGGCCCATGTGCTGGTGGTGCGGTATATTCACCTGCACTAACCGACTTCATTATCATGAAGAGCCAAACTTCGAACATGTTCCTCACAGGTCCAAAAGTTGTTAAGACCGTAACTGGCGAAGATGTAACTCAAGAGCAATTGGGTGGTGCATTTATGCACACAACCAAATCGGGAGTTTCTCAATTTGCTGTCGAGACCGAAGAGGATGGTATCGCTCTTATCCGCGACTTACTTTCGTACATCCCACAAAACAACATGGAGGAGGCTCCTTTGCAGGTTTGTAACGACAAGATCACTCGCCTAGAGGATTCACTCAACGAGATCGTTCCTGACAACCCCAACAAGCCTTATGATATGACCGATGTAATTAGCTCTATTGTCGACAACGGCGAATTCTTGGAATCAGCATCGGGCTTTGCGAAGAATATCATCACATGTTTTGCTCGTTTCAACGGTCAGAGTGTGGGTATCATCGCTAACCAACCTAAATTTATGGCTGGTGTGCTCGATAGCAATGCATCGCGCAAAGCAGCTCGTTTTGTTCGTTTCTGCGACGCTTTCAACATTCCTATCGTTACTTTGGTCGACGTTCCTGGATTCCTTCCTGGCACATCGCAAGAGTATGGTGGCGTGATCACTCACGGTGCTAAGTTGCTATTTGCTTATTGCGAGGCTACAGTTCCTAAAGTTACGGTAACTCTTCGTAAGGCTTACGGTGGTGCATACATCGTGATGTCGTCTAAGCACATCCGTGGCGATATAAACTACGCTTGGCCAACTGCTGAGATCGCAGTTATGGGTGCTAGTGGTGCCGTTGAGGTTCTTCAAGCAAAAGCTTTGTCTGCATTCGAAGATGCTGAGGAGCGCGCTAAGTTCGTTGCTGAGAAGGAGCAAGAGTACAACGACAAATTCTCGAACCCTTACAACGCAGCTCGTTACGGTTATATCGACGATGTTATCGAACCACGTAACACTCGTTTCCGTGTTATTCGTGCTTTGCAGTCGCTTGCTTCTAAGCGTTTGCAAAACCCACCGAAGAAACACTCTAATATTCCATTGTAAAGACTACCGCTATGATAATGTTATTAAATTCAACATGGGGATGGTCGGAGATCCTGTGGATAGCCTTAATTGGCTTCATGTTGGTGCTATGTATGCTTTTGGCATTGGTTGTTGTGATGAAGGTCTTTGGAAAGATCTCAGTTGCAGTAGCTAAGTCGCCAGCTGTTAAAGTAGACCTTCAACCACAACTATCGGGAGAGGAGATTGCAGCAATCTCTACTGCATTGCGTATGCACTTAGGTGAGCGTCACGACCGCGAGTCTGCCGTACTTACCATCATGAGCATCAAGCGTGCATACTCGCCATGGAGTGCTAAAATTCACGGATTAACTCAACAACCCACCTGCAAATAGACAAAACAATGAAAGATTATTCACTAAAAATCAACGGACATAAATACAGCGTTCAGATCAACGATTTGAACGAAGAGTCAAAGATGGCTAAGGTCGTTCTCAATGGCGTAACCTACGACGTTGAGATCGAAGGAATGAGCATCATTACACCTACGGTTAAACCACAGGTTGCTCGTTCAAAACAAAACGCTACTAGCGTAACCCCAAGTTTGGTAGAGTCAACTCCTGTTGCTGCGGCACACACTGGAGCTGGAAGCGCTGTTCGCAGCCCACTACCTGGAACTGTTGTCGACATTAAAGTTACGGTTGGCAGCAAAGTGTCGCAAGGTGATACTTTAATGATCCTCGAAGCAATGAAGATGGAGAACAATATCGATGCCGACGCATCGGGTGTAGTCAAAGAGATCTCTGTGCTTAAAGGTGCAACAGTAATGGAAGGACAAATTTTACTTGTGATTGAATAGCCATGTTTAATTTACTAGCCTCAGAATCTAACTTTGTAATGGAGAGCCTTGCAAACTTTGCAAACTCCACAGGCATAGCAGCTATGATCGAGTATGCTGGCGTAGGCAATATCGCAATGATATGCGTCGCTGTATTCTTGTTGTACCTCGCTATTCGCCACAAGTTCGAACCTTTATTGCTGCTTACCATTGCTTTTGGTATGCTACTCACTAACCTGCCTGGTGCTGAGATGTATCACGCTTCACTTTTCGAGGGTGGCCACGTTCACTGGGACACCTTTGTCGATGATGCAGGTATCTTGGACTACCTCTACCTAGGTGTTAAGCTTGGTATCTACCCATGTCTTATCTTCATCGGTGTAGGTGCAATGACCGACTTCGGTCCGCTTATCGCTAATCCTAAGAGTTTTGTCTTGGGTGCAGCTGCTCAAGTAGGAATCTTTTTGACCTTCATCGGTGCTTACGCCCTTGGTTTTGCTCCACACGAGGCTGGTGCAATTGGTATCATTGGTGGTGCCGATGGTCCAACATCGATCCTTTTGGCTTCGATTTTGGCTCCCGAGCTTCTTGGACCAATCGCTGTTGCTGCTTACTCATACATGGCACTTGTGCCAGTAATTCAGCCACCTATTATGCGTGCGTTGACCTCGGAGAGCGAACGCAAGATCAAAATGCGTCAACTTCGCCCAGTGTCGAAGGTTGAGAAGATCCTCTTCCCAATCCTTATCGCTGTGATCATTTCACTTCTTTTGCCTAGCGCAGCACCACTTATTGGCTGTTTGATGTTTGGTAACCTTATGAAAGAATCAGGCGTTGTTGATCGTTTGAGCAAAACTGTACAGAACGAGTTGATGAATATCGTCGTTATCTTCCTTGGTTTGACCGTAGGAGCTACTGCCACAGCAGAGGCATTTATCAACTTCCGCACACTTGGTATCATGGTTCTTGGTATCCTCGCTTTCTGCGTGGGTACTGCGGGCGGTATCATGTTTGCTAAACTCATCAACTTGTTTAGCTCGGAAGAGAATAAGATGAACCCTCTTATCGGTTCAGCTGGTGTTTCGGCTGTCCCAATGGCTGCTCGCGTTGCACAAACCGAGGGTCAAAGAGCCGATCCAAGCAACTTCCTTTTGATGCACGCAATGGGACCAAATGTTGCGGGTGTTGTAGGTTCGGCAGTTGCTGCTGGTATCTTCCTAGCATTCTTGAACTAAGCCGAGATCTAAAGAAATTATAGCGAGTGCGATTAGCAATCTTCGAGAGATTTGCTGATCGCACTCCTTTTTTGTATCTTTGCATTCGGTACACTCTTTGAATAAACTTGACAATATGAAAAATACACCTCTCTATATAAAGATACTTCTGGGCATGGCGCTCGGAATTGTTGCAGGCTTAATTGGCGTGCAGGTTGGCGCTGGTCAATTTATTGGTGATTATGTCTCTCCAGTTGGAACAATATTTATCAAACTTTTGAAGATGGTCGCCGTACCCCTTGTTCTCTTTTCGCTTATTAAGGGCGTTACGGGGTTGGGCGAGATTCGGAATTTGTCGAGTTTGGGAGTGAAAACCATCCTTATCTATGTAGCTACTACTATAGTCGCTGTCTCGATAGGCGTCTCGGCGGCAATGTTCGTCAAGCCTGGGGCTATATTTCCTTCGGAAAAGGCTGCTGAGTTGCGAGAGTTGTATCAGGGTGAGGTCGATCAGAGGAGCATCTCTGCCGATGCCGTGGCCGAGGAGTCGCCACTAAACTTTTTGACAGATATAGTGCCAGATAATATCGTTGGAGCATTTGCAAGCAACGGTAAAATGCTACAAGTGATATTTATCGCACTTATTGTTGGAATCGCAATTTTGGCTATAGGGCTGAGTGAGATGCGCCCTGTGCTCAATCTCGTTGATGCGCTTAATCGTATCACGATGTTGATCATAGATTACATAATGCTCTTTGCACCCTTCGGTGTCTTTGCACTTATGGCCTCGCTTGCCGTTGATACAGCAGGCGATTTCTCGATCTTTGCCGCCTTGGGGCTCTACGCCCTTACTGTTGCGGGGTCACTTTTGGTTTTGATGTTTTTGTTCTACCCACTTCTTATCAAATTTTTCACCAAAATTGGAGTCGGTAAGTTTCTCAGGGCTGCTGCTCCAGTGCAAATATTAGGTTTTTCGACAAGCTCTAGCGCAGCAACCCTCCCCCTTACGATGGAGCAGAGCCAGCGGGCGTTGGGCCTTTCGGATACCGTATCTTCGTTTGTGCTTCCAGTAGGGGTGACGATAAATATGGATGGCACGAGCTGCTACCAAGCTGTTGCCGCGATTTTTATTGCTCAGGTAATGGGGATAGACCTTTCATTTGTCGAGCTCCTCACTATCATCGGAGTGACCACTATATCGTCGATTGGCACGCCAGGCATTCCAAGTGGTAGCGTGGTGATGCTGATTATGGTTCTCTCGTCGGTAGGTATCCCAAGCGAGGGACTTGCTCTAATTCTTGGTATCGATCGGCCTTTGGATATGTTGCGCACGGCGGTGAATGTTACGGGCGATATGACTGTAGCATCTATTGTTGATAAGAAGTAAACGTGCGAAAATAAGAAGCTGACTAATAAGGTCATTTTCGGCACTTTCCTCCGCTTTTTAATCCTCACGTACCTTCAAGTACGCTGCGGTTAAAAATGCTCACAAAGCCCCAAAACTAACCTCATTATCCAACTTCTTCAAAATATGAGAGGGTGACTTTCAAGAAATAATCTTGTCAGTCACCCTTTTTATTTATAAGTTTGTGAGTTCGTCTACCAAGCAAAAAGCTCGTAGACACTCATCATTGCGTTAACATCTGCGCGAACCGCTGCAATGTTCTCTTCGCTTTCGGGGTTGCTAAGAACGCGGTCGATAAGTTCGACGATGTATGCCATTTTGTCCTCTTTCACACCACGTGTTGTGATTGCGGGAGTACCAAAGCGCAAGCCCGAGGTTTGGAATGGAGAGCGCGAATCAAAAGGAACCATATTCTTATTGGTTGTGATGTCGGCTGCAACCAATGCTTTTTCGGCTGCCTTACCTGTGAGTTCTGGGAATTTAGTACGTAGGTCGACAAGCATAAGGTGGTTGTCGGTACCCTCCGATACGATCTTGTATCCTTTCGCGATGAGGGCTTCGGCCATTGCCGCAGCATTTTTTTGAACTTGTTGTTGATATTGGCGATATTCGGGTTGGAGAGCCTCGCCAAATGCTACAGCCTTAGCTGCGATAACGTGTTCTAGTGGACCGCCCTGGATTCCTGGGAATATCGAAGCGTTAAGGATCTGCGACATCATCTTCACAACGCCTTTAGGTGTTGTAAGTCCCCAAGGGTTCTCGAAATCTTTACCCATGATGATGATACCACCACGAGGTCCACGCAATGTTTTGTGTGTGGTCGAAGTGACGATGTGTGCGTATGGTGTTGGGTTTTCCAATACACCAGCCGCGATTAGACCTGCTGTGTGAGCCATGTC
>JAWXTD010000074.1:0-5778 GCA_044433805.1 Rikenellaceae bacterium | reverse complement strand
AGCAATTGCACCAATTATGGAGAAGTCAGTTCAACTTTCTTTGAGGTGGGTGGTGTCGCTGGTATTACGTATGATTGCACGCTGACCAATTGTGTCAATGAAGGTTATGTACATCCAGCATCTGGCCACACTTATGGTGGTCGTACTATCGGCGGTGTTATTGGTTATATGTACGAGGGTACTGAAATGTATAACTGTGTAAATAAAGGACCCGTCGATGGAGTTGGAACGTATCTAACATATCTTAATCCATATACTAACACTACCACATCAAACCGTGGTGTTGGTGGTTTGGTAGGATATTGTTATTCACAATATGCTCGTATTGAGAATTGTTATAACACAGGTACAATCACAGCAACGGGAAGCAACGCTGGTGGTATAATTGGTCATATGTCTTCATCAGACCCTGTGCAGAACAGCGGTATTAGTACAATATCTTCTGATACTAGGAGTTATATTTATGGAGTTTACAATACAGGAACTATTTCTGCACCCAATTATGCTGGAGGCATAATCGGATCTATAGATTATTCATCAAATTCTAATGGAACTCTTTACACTTATGCAACTGTAGCAAGTTTATATAATATAGGAACTGTTACAACATCTTCTGGTACTATTTGCGATCCTATTGTCAGCTATACTTATTCGACTTATTCGACTTATGTAAGTATAACAGGAGCCTATTACCTAAGTGATAGTGCTAGCAATACTTCTTATACTTCATTAAGCACATCACGTAGTCAGGCTGAAATGACATACGGTAGTCTTGTATCAACATTGAATAATTCTCATGCTGGAAGCAGCACCTACCGGTGGGCGCAAGATTATACGGGTATCAACAGCTACTTCCCAATATTCTCTTGGCAGTAATAACCGATGATAGCACAATTAGAGATCTGTGGCGAGTGGGCATGCTTCACTCGTCCCGAATTCAAAGTCGAGCGGATGAGCTATGAGGTGATAACCCCCTCGGCTTGCAGGGCGATATTTGAGGCCGTTTATTGGCGACCTCAGATGCAATGGAGAATTAAAGAGATAGCGGTGCTCAGCCCTATCTCTTTTGTCCATTTCAAGCGGTGCGAGACTGCTGCGGTGGCGCATACTGCCAAGAGCGAGATAGTTGCCGATAGGTGTAGGCAGCTCCGCAGCTCGGTAGTGCTTCGTGATGTTAAATATAGAATTACGGCAGAGCTTATAGCTTACGATGGCAAGCAAGATAAGCACAACGCAATGTTCCGCCGCCGAGCCATCAAAGGACAATGCTTCACCCAACCATACTTGGGTTGCCGAGAATTTGCGTGTGATTGGAGACTCATCGAAGATAACGAGGAGCTGCAACCACCAATAGCCGAAACAAAAGATTTAGGAACAATGCTCTACGATATGGATTTCAAGAACCGCAAACCGATATTTTTCGACGCAAAAATGATTAATGGAGTAATAACACTATGATAATCGAGTCGCTACATAACCACTACCTTGCGGAGGTCGCCAAAGGCAACCCACTCTATCCCCCTGCTGGGATGGAGCTCAAGCGCATACACTTTGTGGTGGTGATCTCTGATGATGGTGTTTTAATCGACATCGAGGAGCGAGAGGGGTTGATGCAGGTCGTGCGCTCGCGTCAGCGTGCCGGCAGAGATGCTTGCAACACTCCCAACTATATGTGGGACTCGTTGGGCTACATCACCGCCGAGCCATTCCGTGCGATGGTCTCAGAAATTTCTCAGAAATTCCCAGATGCACCCAGTTTTAGAGCTGTTCGCAACTTCTATTATCGAGGAGTTGAGCAATTAGAGTCGCACCCTCTTTGGTGCAAAATAGCCTCGAAAAATGGTCACAACCTAACTTTTCGCTTAGCAGGTGAGCCGAGAACAGCAGCCCAGCAAACCGAACTAATAAAACCCCTCAGCCGAGCTGTAGCCCTCACTCACCCCAAAATCTACATCAACGGAGCAGCTGGCACTGGGGCAAAGTTAGTATCATATGGCCGAAATTTAGGCTATGAATCGTATGGTTTAAAGGCGGGTGAAAATGCATCGATCACGACCGACGTAGCCGAAGGCTATGCTTCGGCAATCACTGCCCTTAGGCAGCTCAATGGTGTAGGTAACAAGGTGATTGGCGATGTAACATTTCTCTACTTCGACAATGAGATAATCGTTTTAGCACCTAATGCTGCGAGGGTATCGGTGAGGCTACATCTTCGAGATTGCGATACCTCGAAACTGTCAGACAAAGAGCTACTATCGCAGCTGATGATACTCGCCTCTTATGGTGATATCAAACGCCTATCGTCACAATTCATAGTCGATTTTGTGGAGGCATTCATTACCGACAAGCCACTCCCTGCGCAGACTTTGAACCTACTACTTAAATATAAGGGCTTCCACCCAACACACATAGAATTACTACGCAAATACCTAAATATAAATGATATGGCACTAAACACCGAGTACACAAATACAGGCTACCTCTTGGGGCGTATGCTCGCCATCGTGGAGCGTGCGCAGACCGCCTCGCAGCCTGGAATCAGTTATACAATCAAGGATCAGACCTATGCAGCAATGTCAGTGACCCCTGCTGCGCTTTACAACAGAGTCTTTTCCCTTTCGGTCAACTACTTTAGAAGAATACCACGACAAGGAACTCAGGTATATCTTAAGAACTTACTGTCAGAAGTTACTGATAAGATTTCTGTTGATGGTGTGCCAATGCGCCTATCGCTCGAAGACCAAGGACGATTTGCACTCGGCTACCAGCATCAAAATCAATCATTTTACACTAAAAAAGAGATAGAAGATGAGCGAGATAATTAAGAACAGATATGAATTTGTTGTGATCTTCGATGTTAAGGATGGCAACCCAAACGGAGATCCCGACAACGACAACGCTCCACGTACAGACCCACAAACGGGCGAGGGAATAGTAACCGACGTATGCCTAAAGCGCAAGGTGCGCAACTACGTTCAGATGGTGTGTGAAGATGCGCCAGGCAAACGAATATATGTCAAGGAGCGAGCCGTATTGAACAAGCTAATCGACGAGGCCTACGAGCAGCCCGAAATGGAGGAGGTCGAGGGCTACGACAAAGTTCACCAAGCGCGAGAGTGGATGTGCGCACAGTATTGGGATATACGCACATTCGGAGCACTCATGACAAGTGGCAAGAACGCAGGAGCAGTGAGAGGCCCTGTGCAGATGACATTCGCAAGAAGTGTTGAGCCAATAATCCCAGTAGACAACTGCATCGTCCGCCAAGCTGTCGCCACAGAAAAGGAGTCCGAAAAACAGAAGGGCGAGAACCGCACAATGGGGCGAAAATACTCAGTACCCTACGCTCTCTACGTTGGCTATGGTTATATCTCAGCAAATTTAGCCGCACAAAGCAACTTTACGGAAGCTGATTTAGAGCTCTTTTGGCAGGGTCTGGAAAATATGTTTGAGGATGATAGATCCTCTTTGCGTGGTCAGATGGCTGTGCGCAAACTCATAATCTTCAAGCATTACAGCAAGCTTGGCAACGCTCCTGCAAGCAGACTATTCGACCTTGTGGAGGTTGCGCCAAAAGAGTCGATGAACGTAGCTCGCAACTTCCGAGATTACTGTGTAACGATAAACCGAGAGGCGCTACCCAAAGGGGTAAAGCTGATCGAAAAGATATAGGTGTCACGTACCTTAAACGTGTGGATTGAAATAATTTAGGTTTTGAGTTTCCTATGTGAAACCGATGCTCGGTTTTTTGGGGCTATTCTTGATCACTTTGTGATTTTGAATAGCCTCTGTTGTTGCCATGTAACCATCTTCACGATAGGCGAGTATCGAGCGTTACCACCCCTATTAACCTGAGTTTTTGGATAAGGAAAACTCAGGTTAATAAGATCAGTCTACCGTTGTCTCAACCTACCTACTGCCAAACCAAAATTGGGTAGCCACCATTAATTGGAATCGCTGCATCGTCGGCCTTCCACACCGCGGAGCTTTGGCCTGCGTTGAGCTCGTCGACAAAGCTGCTCTGCTTCATCTGCTCGTCGGTGTATATTGTGGCAGACTCTGGCAGGCAACACTCGCATTGCTCTTGGAGTATACCGCCTCGGTTTGAGCCCACAACAGATCTATGAGTCCGGGTTGCGATTGGTTCTTCGAGATATCGACCACCGCAGTGTTGTTTATCAATTCATCGTCGTAGGGTGAATATGCCCAAAATGCGACACTCTCACTGCTATTTTTGTAGTAGATAACCTGCGACGAAGAGGGCGAGAACGATGCCACGTCGCCCGACGAGGATGTGCTATAGGGGACATTGCTATAGGTGTCGATTGCACCCTCACCATCGATCATATAGATGCCGATTTGGTCGGCTGACTCCCACTGCTCGCCATCGACACGTGTGATTACAGCATTGCCAAACGACGCCTTGGTGCTGCTCATTGTGCTGTTGAGATCGTCATTATCTTTGGTGCAGGAGCTAAAAATCATAGCTGCTACACATATTATATATAGTATCTTCTTCATAATTCTTACCTTTGAGTTAATTGCCAATCAAGAATAGGGAATCCGTCGTTAATTGGATTGTCGGCATCGTCGATGACCCACACTGTTTGACCATCGTTAATGAGATCTACGAACGCGGATGTTTTCATATAATCCTCGCTCATCGGCTCGCCATATGTTTGGGCACTCTCGATTGTGTCGAAATAGTATGCGCAGTAGATGTCGAGGAAGTCCTCTCTGCCCTCCAATCCCAATATTTCGCCTGTGGAGACAAGTCCATTTATCACACCTGTGTTGTAGCTATTGGCTAATATATGATCTCCATAAAAATTATAATACCAATAGCCAGTTATGCCACCAACGCAATTATATCCAGAGACATTGCCTCTATTGTAACAGTTGTATGTACTATGTGAACTTGCGCCAACAATACCTCCCACGGAGTAGACTCCAACGACCTCTCCGGTGTTATATGAGCTATTTACAGAGACATTATACTCATATAAACAGCCAACGATTCCACCGGTGCCGCTATTTGAGCTAGTGATCTTGCCGCTATTTGAGCAGCAGGATACGCCTCCGTAGGTATCTCCTGCGATGCCGCCAGCTTGGTAGTTGTCGGCGGTGATTGTGCCCGAATTGTGACAATCTATTACGTCGAAACTGCTGGTGAGGAACGAACCGCCAATGATACCGCCAATGCAGCTGTCGCCGATTATTATTTGTGCCGAGAGCTCGATGCCTGAATCGGGGATGAGGATTGCCTCGTATGACTCTCCACTGCTGATTGTGCGGCAGGTGATCTCTTTGTCGCTTTGGGCACCTACGCTCAATTCGTCGCTTATTATATTATAGGTGCCTGTGGGGGCTACGCCACTGATCGTGATTGTTGCGCCTTGGAGGTTTTCGCTCGCATAGCTCTCGCCACTTAGTGATGAGCTATAGGGGGAGTAGGCGACAAAGCCAATTTGCGAGCCATCTTTGTCGTAGTAGATCGATTCGTCCGCAGCCACGAAGGTTGCCTTAGTGCCCAACGAGGCGGTTTTGTAGCGCATGTTGCTCTGCTCTAATTGGTCGCCCTGCTCGTCGATGACGAAGATTCCGATCTGGTCGTAGGGTCGCCACTGCTCGTCGATGACACGCGTGATGGTGGCATCCGAACGGCACTCTTGAAGTGATATTTTTTACTATTAAATCTCAATATAGAATAACTATATTTTCAATTCAATAGCAAAAAATCTCATCTCCAATAGCACTCTTAAAAACACACCAATAATT
>JAWXTD010000073.1:0-5790 GCA_044433805.1 Rikenellaceae bacterium | reverse complement strand
GTTATATATCGACATCCGCACGACGCCCCACAGTAGCTTTAACTCTCTGTTTCATAGAGCCCCAACCTCCAAAAAGGAGCCGGCAAAGCACAAGGAGCCCCAACGATTGCAGATAAGTCAATGCACCCCAACCAATAACAGGCACAACGATAACATTCCAAAGCAACATCACAGCAACGCCCACCACCGACAGCATAATCAAAACAACAACAAATCTAAAAAATCCACGTCTCATAATCCTATTTTTTAAGCCAATACGAGTTTAATCGCATCATAATTACACATTTTGTTCACACATTTTCCACATCCTACGCACGCCTCAAAATTTGCCACGAAAGCCTGGGTATCAGAGATACCAAACACCTCTCTTTTACACATCTTAACGCACATACCACAGCCAACACATTTACTGTCAATAATTTCTAAGGTCTCGACCTTTTTAGGCTTCTTAAATTTCACCTTAATTTTATCTACAAAATTCATCTTTTCAAATTTAATAATCGGCAACATTGCCTATTATCTTAGACGAACAACTCGAGATGATATTTTAAATTTTGTGCAATTTACAAAAAAAATGGCCATCTCAGTTGTGAGATGACCATCAATTGAGTAGCTATCAAAGCCTCAAGGAGTATATTAATTATAGAGCCTTGATCTCGTAAAGCACGTTGTTTGTAGCGCGAACTGCGTCTGCTGAAGCTGCGAAAGCTGCCTTCTCTGCATCGTTCAACTCGATCTCGATAATTTTCTCGATACCGTTGCGACCGATTACTGCAGGAACACCGATACAGATATCCTCTTGACCATACTCACCCTCAAGGTAGCATGAACATGGGATGATACGCTTTTGATCCTTAAGGATAGTCTCAACAACCGATGATGAAGCTGCACCTGGAGCATACCAAGCAGAAGTGCCGATAAGCTTAGTTAGAGTTGCACCACCAACCATAGTCTTTGCTGAAACATCTGCAAGTTCCTCGTCTGAAAGGAATGCTGAGGCTGGAACACCCTTGATTGAAGCCTTCGCTGTAAGTGGAATCATTGTTGTGTCGCCGTGACCACCGATAACCATACCCTCGATATCAGCCAATGGCACACCAGAAGCTAGAGATAGATAAGTGCGGAAACGAGATGAATCAAGAGCACCACCCATACCGATAATACGGTTCTTAGGAATGCTTGTAGACTTAAGAGCCATGTAGGTTAAGGTATCCATTGGGTTTGCAACAACAACGATGATAGCCTCAGGAGAGAACTTAGCAACGTTCTCGATAACTGACTTCATGATGTTTGCGTTGGTTCCGATCAAATCCTCGCGAGTCATACCTGGCTTGCGTGGAATACCTGATGTGATAACAACAACGTCTGAACCAGCTGTAGCTGCATAGTCGTTAGTTACACCAATCATCTTTGTATTGAAACCCATTGTTGCAGAAGCTTGCAACATATCGAGCATTTTACCCTCTGAAAGGCCCTCTTTGATATCGATCAATATGATTTCGCTTGCAACCTCACGAGCTGCCATTACGTTTGCACAAGTTGCACCTACTGCACCTGCACCTACTACTGTTACTTTTGACATAGTAATTTTTGTATAATTAAATGATTAAAATTTCGAAATTATCCGACAAGCTCGGCATATTGCTCTGATGATAGCAATGAATCTAGCTGCGAGAGATCGCTCATTTTGATCTTCACCAACCATCCAGCGCCATAAGCATCCTTATTAACTATCGATGGATCTGCATCAACCTCATCGTTAAACTCGATAACCTCGCCACCTACTGGACTAAAGGCATCGCTTACAGTTTTCACTGCCTCGATTGTACCAAACAACTCGCCTGCTGCAATAACCTCGCCAAGCGTTGGCACATCAACAAAGACAATATCACCCAATTGACTCTGTGCAAAATCGGTGATACCAATTGTTGCTACATCTCCCTCGACACTACACCACTCGTGATCTGACGAGTACTTTAAATTAGCTGGAATATTCATATCTAATTAGTCTGTTTATTTATAAAATAATTTCTGTTAAATTGCTATGCAAAGATAAGTGTTATTTTTTTAACAACAAAAGTAATAACGATTATTTTTTATCTTTTTCTCTTTTCAATAATAAAATCGATGCCGCCAAAGAGGTATTCGCCTCTAGCGCCATCGAGCCAATCGATAATCAACTCACCGGTTGGTCGCACTCCGCAAATCTTGCCCCGCTGAACATCCCCCGAAGGAAGCCTAAAGTCATAAGCCTCGCCCAAGCGGTAAATATGCTCGTGATAATCGTCGGCAATACGCCTTTGACTCAACGAAGATAACTCATCAAACCGCCTACACATTGCTCGCTCTAAGGCACCAATCACCTCATCTCGATCAAACTCCCTACCCAAAGCAAGCGCCATCGAAGTGGGATTGGGCAGCGACGGGTCGAATTGCAGTTGATTAACATTTAAACCGATACCTACAACCGAGCGCTTGAGCATTGAGCCGCTAAGCTTATTTTCAATTAAGATGCCAACAATTTTCTCATCACCTATATATATATCGTTGGTCCACTTAATTTTGGGAGCAAGGCCACACAATTCGAGCACATCGCAAATAGCTAAGGCAGAGGCTTGAAGCACTAAAAATTGACTTCTAGCCTCAATGTCCTCGGGCTCAACAACAACGCTAAGCGTCAAGTTCAGCCCCTGGCCACTTAGCCACTTATTCCCCCTTTGACCACGTCCAGCGCTCTGCCTTTCGGCCACTACGATATCGCCATGAGAATATTTTTGATCTTGAGCCTCATCATTTGTGGAACCCAAAGAGTCAAAACGGTAAACCACGTTAGCTAATATTATAATCGCGCAAAGCGTCGTTCAACGATACCTTCTTGTCGGTCGACTCCTTGCGGTGGCCAATGATCAATGCACATGGCACTCCATACTCGCCAGCTGGATATTTTCGGTTATAGGTTCCTGGGATAACCACCGAACGAGCTGGCACGTAACCGCGATACTCAACTGGCTCAGGGCCTGTCACATCGATAATATGAGTCGAACCGGTAATCACTGTGTTTGAACCAATTACAGATTCACGACACACCTGTGCACCCTCGACAATAATTGCGCGCGAGCCAATAAAGCAGTTGTCCTCGATGATAACGGGCGAGGCTTGAACTGGCTCCAACACACCACCGATACCAACGCCACCACTAAGATGAACATTGCTACCAATTTGAGCACACGAACCAACCGTAGCCCAAGTGTCGACCATAGTTCCCGAGCCAACATGAGCACCAATATTCACATACGAAGGCATTAGGATTGCTCCCGAAGCGATATAAGCGCCATAGCGAGCTACAGCGTGAGGCACTACTCTGACGCCCAACTGCTCGTAGCCACGTTTGAGCTCCATCTTATCGTAGAACTCCAACTCGCCAGAGTGCATTGTGCGCATTGTTTGGATTGGGAAATACATGATAATTGCCTTCTTCACCCACTCGTTAACCTGCCATTTACTATTCTCAATATCAACTGGTTGAGCTGTGCGAAGCTCACCTTTATCAACTAGATCGACAACTTTTTTAATTGTCTCCTTTACTCCCTCCTCTTTCAACAAGTCGCGGTTTTCCCACGCCTGCTCTACAATCTGTTCTAACTCCTTATACATGTTTATATTGGTTTATGATTTTCTCAAAAGTATCTTTGCTTGCTCGGCTGCAGCTTGGGTAATCTCGCTACCCGAGAGCATCGTTGCGATCTGCTCAACACGTTCCTCGCCGCTGAGCTTTCTGATATTGGTTCTGCCATCGCGCTTATAGACAACAAAATGGGTGTCGCCCTTCGAGGCAACTTGCGGCAAGTGAGTGATGTCGATTACTTGAATCGAGGTCGACAACGAGGTGATAATATCGCCCATAGCGTCGGCAATACGGCCCGAAACGCCCGTGTCGATCTCATCAAAAATTATTGTCGGAAGCTTCATTCGTCTAGCCAAAAGCGCCTTAAGCGAGAGCATTACGCGCGAAATCTCACCACCCGAAGCTATACGCTCGACAGCTTGCGGAGCAACTCCACGATTGGCCGAGAATAGGAAGTCAACCCTATCGCCGCCCATCATCGAAAGCGATGGCGTGGAGCTCACGGCAGCACTGAAAACAACACTCTCCATGCCCAACTTTTGAAGTGTTGAGACGATCTCCTGCTCGAATTTTGGCGCCACTGCTGCGCGAGCCTTGTGTAGTTTTTCGGCCAAGAGTTTTGTTGCCGACTCCTCGGCATCGATCTCTCCCTTTAGCTTTTCGATATTCTCGTCGCTCTGCACAATCGAGAGCAGCTGCGAGGAGTAATCGTCGCGGATCGATATAAGTTCGTCGAGATCTTTGGCTCTATGCTTTTGACTCAACGAATAGATTGTATTGAGCCTATCGCTCAGGCGCTGAAGTTTTTGCGGATCTGACTCAACTCGCTCATTCTCAGCAATAATCGAGCTATTCATATCTTTTAGTTCTGCCAAAATTGCTGTCAAACGCTCTGCATACTCAGCAGCGGGAGCATACGATTCGGCAAGCGATGCAAACTCGCTTTGCGATGATTTCAATGCCAATAGCACTCCGAAATTCTCATCGTCCATCCTTTGGCCAAATTGCGAAAGCGCCTGGCCGATTCGATCAACATTCTCTAGGATTGCAAGCTCTGCTTCGGCCTCTTTATCCTCGCCCGATTTTAGTGCTGCTGCGGTGAGCTCTTCGACTTGATATGTCAGCCACTCCTCTTGACGACGAGCCGATTCGATCGACCCCTGAGCCTGCGACAAGCTTCGACGAAGCGACTGCAGCGACTCAAATTTCGCTCTATATCTCAACAATAGATCATCGTTACCCGCCAAAAGATCGAGGGCGCGAACGCGAAAATCTTCGTCCGAGAGTAGTTGATTTTGGTGTTGTGAGTGAATATCGATCAGATGAGACCCAAGCTCCTTGAGCTCTACGAGCTGCACAGGCATATCGTTGACAAAGGCACGGCTTTTGCCCGATGGAGATATCACCCTGCGCACCATTAACTCACTATCCCACTCCCACTCATACTCCTCGAAAAGCGGCTCGAGACCAAGGTCGTCGATTAAAAATTGCGCTTCGATTATACAACTTTTGGTATTATCCTTAATGGCTGCGCCATCGTTCTTATTGCCCAAAAGCAGCCCTAGAGCACCCAGTAAGATTGATTTTCCGGCACCTGTTTCACCGGTGATGATATTCAAATGCTCATCGATTTCCATCTCGAGATGGTCAATGAGCGCATAATTCTCTATGGTTATTCGGCACAACATAGCTCCTCAATTTTATCAATTATGCTCTCGGCAACCTCCGATTTTGGCATCAGAGGCAGCTCTTGACGATATGTGCGACCCACAAAGGTAACCTTGTTGGTGTCCACTCCAAAGCCTGCGCCACTATCGCGAAGGGAGTTGAGCACCACAAAATCGAAGTTCTTACGCTCCAATTTTCTTTGAGCATTCTCCTGCTCGTCGTTGGTCTCCAAGGCGAAGCCAACGAGTATCTTATCGCCCTTCACAGCGCCCAATTCGGCTGCGATATCGCGAGTTCGTTTGAGCGGAATCGAGAGGTCGGTATCGCCCTTTTTGATCTTAATTGGTGAGACATCCGAGGGGGTATAATCGGCTACAGCAGCACACATCACAGCGCCATCGGCCACAGCAAATGCCTCTACAGCCGCATCATACATATCTTGAGCCGAGATTACATCGACCCTATCCACACCATAGGGCACAGGCAGACACGTGCGA
>JAWXTD010000072.1:0-5857 GCA_044433805.1 Rikenellaceae bacterium | reverse complement strand
TCAACTCGCAATGACGATTGTACGACAGCCTCACGTCCGTTCGACGTAAACCGCGATGGTTTCGTTGTTGGTGAGGGTGCAGGTGCGCTTATCTTCGAGGAGTATGAGCACGCAAAAGCTCGCGGTGCGAAGATCTACTGCGAGGTTATCGGTGGCGGCTGTTCGGCTGATGCTCACCACTTTACAGCACCACACCCAGAGGGATTAGGTGCAATGAAATCTATGCGCGACGCGATCAAGGATGCAGGCATTGCACCCGAAGATATCGACTACATCAACGTACACGGAACATCTACCCCACTTGGCGACAAGGCCGAATTGAAGGCTGTGCAAGGTGTGTTTGGCCCTCACGCATACAAACTTAACATCTCTTCGACAAAGTCTATGACTGGACACTTGCTCGGAGCAACAGGAGCTGTCGAGGCTTTGGCTTGCCTTTTCGCAATCCAAAATGGAACTATTCCTCCTTCGATCAACTGCAAGGACCTTGATCCTGAGATCGATCCAAAGCTCAACTTGACTTTAGATGTAGCTCAAAAACGTGAGGTAAATTGTGCATTGAGCAACACGTTCGGCTTTGGCGGACACAATGCAACTATTATTTTCCGTAAGATCTAACACCTTAGAAGGCCGTGTTTAACTACATTCGTCGTGCAATTAAGTGCCGATTCGGGTCCGACAAGGCGTATTACAAAATTTTTGACGATATGTTTGGGTTCGCCCCACACAATATCGATCTTTATAAGCTGGCTTTGATTCACAAGTCAGCTTCTTTGACGCTGGATGATGGCTCGCAAATAAATAACGAAAGGTTAGAATATTTGGGTGATGCGATCATCGAGGCTGTCACATCAGACTATCTCTATATTCAGTACCCGCTTGAAAATGAGGGGTTTCTGACTCAGCTACGTTCCAAAATTGTCTCGCGCCAATCGCTTAATAAACTCTCAAAAGCAATTGGACTCGACCACCATATAATTAGCAAGGCTAGCGGCAGCTTCTCGCAAAAGCATATCTTTGGCGATGCGTTCGAAGCTCTGATGGGTGCCATATATCTCGATATGGGATATGAGTTCACTAATCGACTGCTAATCAATAATATATACTACAAGCACCTTAACATCGACAAACTGCTCAACTCCGAAACAGATTACAAGAGTAGGCTGATTGAGTGGTCGCAAAAGGAGCATCTTGCAATAGAGTTCCGCACTCGCACCGATAAGGATTCAACATCACTACGCCCACTATTCTACTCAAAGGTAATTGTCGGTGGAGTAGAAGTTGGCCACGGAGTTGGGGAGTCGAAAAAAGAGGCTGAGCAGCGTGCGGCATTCTCTGTTTCTCAGGGAGTTAGCGACGAGGCGGGGGACAACATTCTCGAGATAGTCGACAAAATAAGTGCTGCAGAACAGTAAAAATTATGCTTACCCTTCAAGAAAAAATCTCGGTTCGTGGTGTTGAGTCACTCTCTGACTCCGAGATTCTTACGCTCTTACTTGGAGGCACAAATCAAGCTGAATCACAAGCCTCAGAGCTTCTCAAGCACTACAACTCTTCTCTTGCCTCGATTGCAAAGGAGGATATTTCGCGACTTCGCATGGTCGAAGGAATTGGTCTCAAGTGCGCCACACAACTAAAGGTGGCGGCAGAGTGGGGCCGACGCACAGCAGCTTCAAGCTCTGACTATCAGGTGATTACATCAAGCAATGACGTTGTAGATATCTTCCGGTCATACTTCGATTCGATGAAGTATGAGGAGTGCTGGATTCTATTCCTATCAGCCTCAAATAGGGTTGTTGAGCGCTTTCGCGTTAGCCAAGGGGGCATAATGGCGACAGTTGTCGACCATCGAATTATTATCAAACGAGCCCTGGAACTGCTATCCACACAGATGATCATGGTTCACAATCACCCCTCGGGAGCTGTTGAACCAAGCCTTGAAGATATAGAGCTTACCAAGAAAGTGAAGAGCGCCGCAGCACTCTTCGATATATCACTCATTGACCACATAATAATCTCAACTTCAGCATTTTATAGCTTCCGCAGTCAGGGGGTTTTATAGTTAACTTGCTCATCGCGCTCATGCCGCGCGGCACCAAGCTAGCTTGGATCCAAAAACTATCGTTTTTGACTTTTGTCGTGCACTGATTTGCAGCGCTTAAAAGCGCTAACGATATAAAATAATAGATGAGATTTTATGAAAACAAGTTTTCAACAATCTCATCTATTATTTTATATCTATGTCAACCTACGGTTGCCATGAGCAAATCAGCGAGGTGAACCTCGATATTGGGTTTAAATGCCTTCAGGCATTTAATAAATTTTAGGCTGCATAAAGTTGCGCAAATTCATTTGTGGCAACTTTATGCAGCCTAAAATCTAAAAACTGCAAAGTTTTTAGCCCAATAGCGCAAAGAGCACGCACCCGCGGGGGTGCTATCCCCGCCCGCCGGAGGCAGTAAGAGAGCTAATTATATAAAATCACCTCAACTCTACAATCCAAATTCAGCCTTGATTGCATCGACAGCATCGAGGCGCTCCCAAGAGAAGAACTCGATTTCGCGCTCAACCTCATTACCATCCTCAAAGAGTGTAACGCTCTTAGTATAAGGACGATTGCCAAAGTGGCCATATGATGCTGTTGGCTCGAAGATAGGGTTGTTAAGTCCATAGCGCTTTACAATTGCTGCGGGGCGCAGGTCGAAGAGTTTGCCAATCTTCTGGGCAATTTCGCCCTCGCTGATCGATAGGTTGTTGCCGCCATAGGTGCTTACGTATATAGATAGAGGCTGCGCGATTCCGATTGCATAGCTCAATTGAACCATCACCTGGTCGGCAACTCCCGCTGCAACCATGTTTTTAGCGATATGTCGAGCAGCATAAGCAGCTGATCTATCGACCTTTGAGGAGTCTTTACCCGAGAAGGCGCCACCACCATGAGCTCCGCGACCGCCGTAGGTATCGACAATGATCTTGCGACCCGTAAGGCCGGTATCGCCATGAGGGCCTCCGATCACGAACTTGCCCGTTGGGTTGACGTGAAGAATATAATCTTCGCCAATGAGCGCTGCCAATTTATCGCCAGCACGCTCCAAGCGCGCCTTCACGCGAGGTATCAAAATTTCGCGAACATCCTCGCGAATTTTCTCCTGCATCTGCACCTCTGCCTCCTTCTCGCTAAGCGCCTCAGAGGGTAGGACAAACTCGTCGTGCTGCGTCGAGACCACAATTGTGTGAACACGCTCGGGCTTACTCTCGTCGCTATACTCCATTGTCACCTGGCTCTTTGAGTCGGGACGCAGGTAAGTCATCACCTCGCCTTGGCGACGGATATCGGCCAACTCTTTGAGGATGACGTGCGAAAGAGTAAGGGTTGCAGGCATCAACTCGAGGGTCTCGTTGGTTGCATAACCAAACATAATTCCCTGGTCGCCAGCACCTTGTTCGGCCTCATCGGCTCTAACTACACCTTGGTTGATATCGGACGACTGCTCGTGGATTGCCGAAAGAATTCCGCACGAATTGCCATCGAATTGGTACTCGCTTTTGTTATATCCAATTTTGTTGATCACTCGGCGCGTGATAGATTGAACATCGACGTATGCGCTTGATCGCACCTCGCCCGACACAACAACAAGTCCCGTTGTGCAGAGGGTCTCGCAAGCTACCTTTGAGTGTTTATCATGACGAAGAAATTCGTCGAGAATTGCATCGGAAATCTGGTCCGAAACCTTATCTGGGTGCCCCTCAGAGACAGACTCAGATGTAAATAAAAATCCCATAGTTATAATTGTTTTTAATTATTAAACGTTAAAATAGCTAGGAAATTTTATGACCGAGAGGCAATAAATAGGGGCTGTAGCTCTTTTCAGAGGGCTGTTTTAGCTCTTTTTTATTGTGGTTTGCAATCAGTCAAATCTTTCCACACTTCCGCTAACTTACTTAGCGGAGTGCAAAGGTAGGAAAATTAATTTGAATATATATAATTTCTAAGCAAAAATATTTTATATTTATTTAAATAAACCCTCTCTAGGTAGTTGTAAATAGAATAATATTTGTATCTTTGTGGGATAAATCACAGAAAAAAAGAATAATTATATATGGATATTGTAGCAGGTTTAATTAAACTAATTTTTGGCTCAAAAGCCGACAAGGATCGCAAAGAGATCGAACCATACGTAGAGAAGATCAAGGCGATCTACCCTACTATTGAAAAACTTAGCAACGACGAGTTGCGTGAGCGCAGTGCAGCACTTCGCAAGGCTATCGCTGATTTTATCGCATCGGACGAGGCTCGCATTGTTGAGCTAAAATCGCAACTCGAAGAGGCGGAAATTTCGCTATCTCAAAAGGAGACGATATCTAAAGAGATTGAGCAAATTAGAAAAAATATTGATCAAAAGATTGAGCAGAAGCTCGATGAGATCCTTCCCGAGGCATTTGCCATTATGAAGGATACGGCTCGTCGATTTACCCAAAACCAGACTATCGAGGTGAGTGCAAACGAGTTTGACCGCGACCTAGCTGCGAGCCATGATTTTGTGGCAATCGATGGTGATAAGGCCATTTTCAATACTCATTGGCTGGTTGGTGGCAACGACACTAAGTGGGAGATGATTCACTACGATGTGCAGCTTTTTGGTGGCGTTGTGCTCCACAAAGGTAAGATCGCAGAGATGGCTACCGGAGAGGGAAAGACCCTTGTAGCTACACTTCCGGTATTCCTTAATGCATTGGCTGCCAAGGGAGTACACTTAGTTACGGTCAATGATTACCTCTCGAAACGTGACTCGGAGTGGATGGGGCCAATATATCAATTTCATGGTCTTTCGGTAGATTGCATCGACCGCTACAAGCCAAATTCTGAGGCTCGTCGCAAGGCATATATGGCCGACATCACCTTTGGAACGAACAACGAATATGGCTTTGACTACCTTCGCGACAATATGGCATCTTCGCCAAAGGATCTTGTGCAACGCAAGCACCACTTCGCAATTGTCGATGAGGTCGATTCGGTATTGATTGACGACGCTCGTACACCACTTATTATATCGGGTCCGGTGCCAAAGGGTGAGGATCAAATGTTTGAGCAGTATCGCCCAGCCATTGACCAGATCTACAATCTTCAGAAAAATTTAGCCACTTCGCTCCTTGCCGAGTCTCGCAAATTGCTTGCTGAGGGCAAGAGTGATGAGGGTGGAGTCTCTCTATATCGCGCGCACAAGGCACTTCCTAAATCTAAGCCACTTATCAAATTCCTATCGGAAACTGGAATCAAGGCGCAGATGCAAAAGACCGAGAATGTCTATATGCAGGATAATAACCGTCGTATGCACGAGATCACCGACGAGCTATTCTTTGTCATCGACGAGAAGTCTAACTCCGTGGAGCTCACCGACAAAGGACACGAGATGTTGTCTAAATTCTTCAAGGAGGATGGTTTCTTCGTATTGCCTGATATCGGCTCGGAGATTGCCGAATTGGAGAAGGCTACACTAACCGACGAGGAGCGCATCGAGAAAAAGGATAACCTAATTAAGGAGTATGCCGTAAAATCGGAGCGTGTGCACACCGTAAACCAACTCTTGAAGGCCTACTCGATGTTCGAGAAGGATACCGAATATGTGGTGATGGACAACAAGGTGAAGATCGTCGACGAGCAGACTGGCCGTATTATGGATGGTCGTCGCTACTCAGATGGCCTGCACCAAGCTATCGAGGCTAAGGAGCGTGTTGTGGTCGAGGCGGCAACGCAAACTTTTGCTACGGTGACCCTTCAAAACTACTTCCGCATGTACCATAAATTGGGTGGTATGACCGGTACTGCCGAGACCGAGGCGTCGGAGTTTTGGAGCAT
>JAWXTD010000071.1:0-6445 GCA_044433805.1 Rikenellaceae bacterium | reverse complement strand
CTCGCAGTAGATCTTCGCACCGCGAGCTTTTGCGTGCTCATACTCCTCGAAGATAAGCGCACCTGCACCCTCACCAACAACGAAACCATCGCGGTTTACGTCGAACGGACGTGAGGCTGTAGCGCAATCATCATTGCGAGTTGAAAGAGCCTGCATTGAGTTGAATCCACCTATCGATGGCTCATTTACTGGAGCCTCCGATCCACCAGTAACCACAACGTCAGCTTTTCCATAGCGGATAGCATCTAGAGCGTGGATCATACCATGGTTAGACGATGCACAAGCCGAAACTGTACAGTAGTTAGGACCCATAAATCCGTATTTGATAGAGATATAGCCAGCAGCAATATCCGAAATCATACGGGGGATGAAGAATGGGCTAAAGCGGGGGGTGTTGCCACCCTCCGCATAGCCAACACATTCATCAAAGAAGGTCTTAAGACCTCCAATACCTGAGCTCCAAATTACACCAACTTGCTCCTTATCGATAGTTTCCATATCGAAACCAGCGTCGTCAACTGCTTGAGTAGCTGCGATAAGCGCATATTGAGTGTAGGCATCGTATTTACGCACCTCCTTGCGGTCAAAAAATGGAGTCCAGTCGTAATCTTTGATTTCGCAAGCAAATCTAGTTTTGAACTTTTCTGCATTAAAGCGAGTAATTGGGGCACATCCACTAACACCCTTTTCCAAATTTGAAAAATACTCTTCAATATTGTGTCCAAGCGGGTTAATAGTTCCAATACCCGTCACAACAACTCTTCTTTCTATCATAATATGTTAAAACCTAAATGTAAAACTTGCTAAAATAAATATCTAAATTACTGGATGTGAGCCTCGATATAAGAGAAAGCATCACCTACTGTAGCGATCTTCTCAGCGTCCTCATCTGGAATTTGAATGTCGAATGCTTTTTCGAACTCCATGATCAACTCAACTGTGTCAAGTGAATCAGCTCCTAGGTGGCTAGTGAAACCAGCTTCTGCTACTACTTCAGACTCTTTAACGCCCAATTTGTCAACGATGATCTCGATAACCTTTGATTGTACTTCTGACATAACTTTAAATTTTTAGTTAATAATTGTTAAATATTGTATTTGATTAAATATTTCTTACATAATCGCTGACAAATTTAACACTTTTTTATTACTTTTGACTCATTGAACTACTTTTTTATCAACTTTTTTTTAACAAACTTAACTAAGTAATTATAAAACAGACAATTATGAATCTTCTGCTAATTTCAAATTCGACCAATGCTGGCGAACAATACCTAAAATATCCTATCGAAAAGATCGGAAAGTTCTTAGATGGTGCGCGTGAGGTGATTTTTATTCCCTTCGCTGCCGTAACCTTTTCCTACGACGAATATGAGGCCAAAGTGCAGGAGCGATTCAGCGAGATCGGAGTCAACGTTCGCTCAATTCACACATGCTCTGACCCCGTTGCGACTATCGCTTCGGCCCAAGCAATATGTGTTGGAGGTGGAAATACATTTGCTCTGACAAAAGCGATGCAGGAGCAGGGGCTAGTCGATGCAATTGCCGCTCGCGTGAAGCAGGGTGCAAAATATGTTGGATGGTCGGCCGGAAGTAATGTCACCTGCCCAACGCTCTGCACAACCAACGACATGCCAATTGTGGAGCCTGCGTCGTTCAAACTAATGGGGCTTATTCCATTTCAAATCAACCCACACTACCTTGATGCAAATCCCGAGGGGCACGCTGGCGAAACTCGCGAGCAACGTATCTTGGAGTATATCGCTGCCAATAAAGATATGTATGTAGCGGGTCTTCGCGAAGGTTGTATGTTGGAGTATGCCGATGGAAAATTGGAGCTTATAGGCCCAAAGCAAATGCGTATTTTTAAGTATGGAGAGCAAATTGTAGAGGTTAATGCCGGAGACGATATTTCGTTTTTGCTAAAATAGAGTAAAAAATGGTTGTATATATTATAGGTATAGGACTAATCGGAGGCTCTTTGGCCCTGGCTCTTCGCGATAGGGGAGTTAGCACAATGGTTGTGGGCTCTGACTCCTTGGAAAAAAACGAGGCAACAGCTTTGAAGATGGGGTTGGTTGATCGCATTGTAACTCTCGAGGAGGGTTTAGAGATGGCCGATGTAATTATCCTTGCAACGCCCGTTTGTGCAACACCATCGATAGCGGTGAAGATTCTCAATAAGATCAAGGATAATCAAGTGTTGATGGATGTGGGGTCGATCAAAGGTGAGATCTGCGAGATGGTTATGATGCACTCTGCACGTGGTCGTTTTGTTGCGGCTCACCCGATGTGGGGAACTGAGTTTAGTGGCCCCCAGGCGGCTCAAAAGGGGGCTTTTGTCTCGAAGACTGCGGTGTTGTGCGATGCTCAATTGAGTGCCGATGATGCGGTAGCTACCGTTCGCACGATATTCGAAAAATTGGGCATGAACATCATCGAGATGAATAGCGAGGAGCACGATCTGCACGCAGCATATATCTCGCATATCTCGCATATCACCTCATTCGCCTTGGCTCTGACCGTCTTGGAAAAAGAGCGCGAGGAGCAGAGAATTTTCGATATGGCAGCAACCGGTTTCGAGTCGACCGTACGACTAGCAAAGAGTTCGCACTCGACTTGGATTCCGGTGCTTTTGCGCAATAAATATAATGTGCTTGATGTACTGCGTGAGCATATCCATCAGCTTCAATTGATGCGTAAAGCCATCGAGCAGAATGACGAGGAGCAACTGCGCGAGATGATCACAAAGGCAAACTCAATTCAAAAAATACTTAGCTAGCAATGGGCTTAACCTCTCAAATTGGCGCGTTGGGCGAAAAGGCGGCAATATCCTACTTAAGGGCAAATGGATTTTTGATTTGTGAAAGGAATTGGCGCCATGGTCGCTACGAGATTGATATCATTGCCCAGAGGTGGGGAGTGATCCATTTTGTGGAGGTCAAAAGTCGCGATAGTGGCGGGTGGAGCAGGCCCGAAGATGCAATCACACAAAAGAAGTTCGACTCTCTAAGGCGCGCAGCATCAGTCTATTTGGCATTTAATGCTTTTCGTGGGGAGCATCAATTCGACCTTATTGCAGTCGAGATGACCATGGGGGAGGTTAGCCAGATACGATACGTAGAAAATGCTATGCAATCGCATTGGTAAAGTTTGTTTTTGTGTAAAATAATACTATCTTTGTGTGAATTATTTGTAACATTAATACCCCAGTAACAATTTGTTAACACAATTTTAATATAACTGTTGTTCCTTTGCAGACGAAAAACTAGACTAAATAAATTATGAGTCCTATCTTTACATTTGTTGTCATTACGTTAGCTGTTTTAGCGATTTTTGACATTATTGTTGGTGTAGCGAACGATGCCGTAAACTTTCTAAATTCGGCTATCGGTTCAAAAATTGCACCACTAAAGGTGATACTTGGTGTTGCCGCAATTGGTATTCTTATCGGTACGATAACTTCATCGGGAATGATGGAGATTGCAAAGAGTGGAGTGTTCCACCCTGGAATGTTTACCTACCCTGAAATCATGATGCTCTTCTTGGGTATGATCGTTGGTGATATCATTCTTCTCGATATATTTAACAGTTTGGGCTTACCGACTTCGACTACTGTCTCTATGGTATTTGGTCTGTTGGGTGCCGCTGTGGGTATCTCGATTCACCGTATTGCTGTGGATAGCGAGTTTGCGTTGTCTAGTTTAGCTTCATTTATCAATACTGGTAAGGCATTCGAAATTATATCGGCGATTCTGCTCTCTGTGGCGCTTTCGTTTATCTTTGGTTTGCTGTTTATGTATATCTCGCGTTTGATCTTTTCGTTCCGCTATAAGAAAATCTTCTCGAAATTTGGAGCCTTGTGGTGTGGTATTTCGTTCACCGGTATGGTCTATTTCGTTGTGTTCAAGGGCTTGAAAAGTAGCGGGTTGATTCCTGTTGAAGTTACCTCATTTATCGAAAACGACACCTTCAAGGCGCTGCTTATGATCTGGGCTGGATGTTCATTTGTTTTGTTCCTGCTACAAATGTTTAATGTTAAAATCCTTAAAACTACGATCTTGGCCGGAACATTCTCGCTAGCGCTTGCCTTTGCTGGTAACGACCTTGTGAACTTTATTGGTGTGCCAGTTGCAGGTTACGAATCATATCAAATCGCTCAGCAGAGCGACGATTATATGAACCTTAAGATGGAGGCGCTTCAGCCGCAGAGTTCAAAGGCTAAAGCTGCCCCTGCATCAACCTCTGCTGGTGTAGCTGTAACTGCTCCTGCGTCAAAGGCGGCTACTCCAAAGGCAAATACTTGGATGTTGGTGCTTTCGGGAATAATCATGGTGCTCACCCTGTTCTTCTCAAAGAAGGCGATGAATGTATCGAAAACCGAGCTTTCGCTGTCGAATCAAAACGAGGGTACCGAGAAGTTTAGCTCTTCGGAACTCTCTCGAGGATTGGTTCGTGCAGCATTAGGAATTAATAATTTTTATATTCGAATTGTTCCTAAGAAGATCCAAAAAGCTATCGATAAACAGTTCGAGCAGCTACCTGTTGAAGAGCGTGGCGATGCAACCTACGACCTTATCCGTGCTACGGTAAACCTTACTGCAGCGGCAATTTTGATCTCGATTGCAACCTCAATGAAGCTTCCACTATCGACCACATACGTTGTATTCATGGTTGCTATGGGTTCGTCGCTTGCCGACAAGGCGTGGGGTCGCGAGAGCGCTGTGTATCGCATCACAGGTGTTATGACCGTAATTATGGGTTGGTTCCTAACGGCTATCGTTGGTTTTACAATTGCCTTCTCAACAGCTTCGGCACTTATCTGGGGTACTCACCTTTGGGATGGCGGTTGGACCGTAATGATCCTTGTGGTTGGCCTATGTCTATTCCTTGCAATTCGCAGCAATTTCTTCCCAAGCAAGAAGAAGGAAGTTGAGGATTTGGATACAAAGATGGACCTTATTGCTGCGGCAAAGGGCGAGGAGATCTTGTATCGTTGCACCGAGGAGGTATTCGAGACAATCAAGCGTATCAATAAGATCTATAACCGAAATCTTGTGGCACTCTTCAAAGAGAACCGAAAGGTGCTCAAGGAGATGAATACCGAGGCTCAACGCCTAAGCGACAAGGCAAGCGAGCGTAAGCATAACATTCTCGAGACGCTGAACCACCTTCAAGATAACAACATCAACTCAGGTCACTTCTATGTTCAAGTTGTGGATTATGTGAGCGAGGTAACCAAGGCACTTGTCTATATCACCAAGCCTTCATTCACCCACATCGACAACAATCACTCGGGACTTACCAAGGAGCAAATATTCGACCTTATGAGCATTAACGACGATGTTGAGAAGGTATTCACATCGATGAGAACGATGCTCGAGACCAAAGATTTCTCGGATCTCGACAACTTGATGAACCTTCGTTCGGAGCTTTCAGACAAAATTGCAGATGCAACAAAAAAGCAACTGCGTCGCATCAAGGCTAACGCCGCGGGCAATTCATCGCGCTCAAGCATGTTGTACCTAAACATCCTCAACGAGACAAAGACTATCGTGTTGCAGTCGAAGAATTTGATGAAGGCACAAAGCTACTTCTTAGAGAATAGAGAGAATTAAAATTCTCACTCAATACACTTTTGTGGTCAATAGGTCGGAGAGATCTATTGACTCGTCCTAAAAAACACTCCAATTCCAGAGCAATTTCTGTAAACGTTTTTTAGGACGAGTCATTTTAATGTGTCCTTTTTTTAGTGGACACTAGTGACTTAATGTATATAAATATATATTAGTGTCCGATAAACATTTTTCAGTCCTATAAAAATCAAGGGTTGATCTCCGATTTGGAGAATCAACCCTTTTTAGCTAATTTTGGATCACTACACCTCAAAAATAGCTATGGACAAATATACAAATTTTATCGGACAGCCGCTCTATTCTCAGATATTAAAGTTAGTAGACAAGGCAAAAATCGTCAAAATCAGCCGTAATGGCAACCACGACCGCTATATCAAGCGCCTCGATGGCTACACACATTTCGTGGCTTTGCTTTTTGCAGTGCTTCAACGCTATGATTCACTGCGTGAACTTGTTGTCGGGATGCTCAGCGAAGCTAATAAACTCCAACATCTAGGCATAGACTATATGATAAAGCGTAGCACTATTGCCGACGCTAACAATCGTCGTAAGAGCAGTTTTTTCGCCTCTATCTATAAATCGATCTATGAACGTTATCGAGGTGTTTTATCGGACAGCCGAACCGCCAAACCGTGGGAGAAACGGCTTTATATAATGGACTCTACGACTATCTCGCTATTTTCCAGCATCTTAAAGGGTGTAGGCAGAAATCCTAAGCATGGCAAGAAAAAAGGCGGTATAAAGGCTCATTCTGTGATTAAAGCTATCGAAAATGCACCCTGCTTTGTCTGCTACACCTCAGCTGCTACA
>JAWXTD010000070.1:0-6451 GCA_044433805.1 Rikenellaceae bacterium | reverse complement strand
TGATCGCAGCTCAAATCGTATTAGAGAAGAGCTTACGGTTAATCCATTTAAAGCTGTCGATGGATATATTGACGTGCCAACAGGCTACGGCTTGGGCATCGAGGTCGACGAGGATAAGCTAAAATATTTTGCATTGTAAAATTTAAACAGAGTTAAATTAACACGATCTATAAAAAAGCTTTATTAGCAACTCTACTACTTTCGGCAGGCTCGCTTATGGGCTTCGCGCAGAGTGATGCTTATGTTGCAGCAACCTACGCTCGGATATTGGTAAGACAACCGACCTGAACCATATAGACTAAAATATCAGACAATAAACTATGAAACAGACATTTTTCCTAATAGCCGCGATTTCTCTATTTTCACAAACTCTATTCTCCCAAAATGATTGGGAGAATGAGTTTGTTTATGAGAATAACAAATTGCCAGCTCGCGTGGCATCATACTCTTATCCCGACGTTCAAAGCGCTATGAACTTCGAGCGTGACGCATCAAAAATGCTCTCGCTTAATGGTGATTGGAACTTCAACTTCGTGGAGCGAACCGACGATCGCCCCATGGAATTTTGGGCGACAGACTTCGAGGGCGACCAAAATTGGGCTCCAATCGCTGTTCCCTCGTCGTGGGAGATGAAGGGGTATGGCCAGCCGATCTATTCAAATATCATCTATCCATTTACCCCTGAAGATAATCTTAATGCAAAATTCGATTGGCGAGGCCCTCAACCTCCTGTGCCTCCAGTAATCTATCGCGACAATCCTGTCGGTAGCTACTATCGCGACTTTGAGCTACCTGCCGCTTGGGCTGACCAATCGGTTGTGCTTCACTTCGGTGGCGTAGCTTCGGCATTCTATGTTTGGGTCAATGGCCAGAAGGTGGGTTATAGTCAGGATAGTTGTTTGGCTGCTGAATTTGATATTACTGAATATCTCAAAGAGGGATTAAATCGTGTTGCAGTTCAAGTGTTTAAGTGGAGCGACGGCAGCTATCTCGAAGACCAAGATATGTGGCGCTTGAGCGGTATGCATCGCGAAGTGATGCTCTTGGCACAGCCCAAAATCTCGATCAACGACATCGCTATTCGTGCAAAGTTAGACCATACATATAAGAATGGATCAATCGAGATCCGCCCCTCTATTTGGATGGAGGACGAGGTGAAGAACCTCGATGGATGGCAGATCGCAGCGCAGTTGTACGACGCTGAGCAGCAGCCTATGTTTGCAGAGGAGCTTTTGTCGGATGTTAAAAAAATCTATTTAGAGCGTTGGCCACAGCGCGATGTCGTGAAGTTTGCACACATGCAGTCCGATGTTGTAGCGCCACACAAGTGGTCGGCTGAGGCTCCATACCTCTATACATTGGTCTTGTCGGTGAAAAATCCTGCGGGCGAAGTTGTTGAGTCACGTAGCCAAAAGGTTGGTTTCCGTACAGTGGAGTTCTATAAGGATAATGCATTGCTCATTAATGGCAAATTGGTCGAGATCATGGGCGTTAACCGCCACGACCATAGCGCCACTAATGGCAAGGCTCTAACGCGCGAGGAGATCGAGGCAGATATCAAGCTCCTCAAGCAGTTTAACTTCAATGCTGTTCGCACATCGCACTACCCTAACGATCCATATTTCTACGAGCTTTGCGACAAGTATGGTCTCTACGTGATGGACGAAGCAAATATCGAAACTCACCACTTGGGAGGAGCATTAGCAAACACCCCTTCATGGGCTGGTGCAATGCTTGCACGTATTACTCGCATGGTTATTCGTGACAAGAACCACCCTTCGATCATCTCATGGTCGCTAGGTAATGAGTCGGGCACAGGGCCAATCTTTGCTGCCGCAGCAGGGTGGATTCACGATTTCGACACTAGCCGCTTTGTGCACTACGAAGGAGCTCAGGGCGATCCTACCCACCCACACTACGTGGAGGGAGGACAAGGTTTGAATAAGTCTGAGGTCTACGCCAACCCCGACGATCCAGCATTTGTCGACGTTATCAGCCGCATGTATCCCGAATTAAGCCAAATTGTAGCACAATCGGAGAGTCCATATATCAATCGTCCAATTATCATGTGCGAATATATGCACGCTATGGGTAACTCGATGGGTGGATTGGGTGATTATTGGGATGAGATCCGCTCTCGCAAAGATCTTATCGGAGGTTACATTTGGGATATGATCGACCAAGGACTTCTCACCACAAACGACAAGGGCGAAGAGTATTACGCCTTTGGAGGTGATTTTGGTGACAAGCCTAACGATGCGAACTTCTGTATCAATGGAGTCTTTGCTTCGGATCGCACCCCTAATCCTCACGCTTGGGAGGCTAAATATGTTTTCCAACCAGTCGAGATCACTCTGCTTAGCGCCGAGCCATGCAAGGTGTCGATTATGAGTCGCCTATCGCACACTTCGCTCTCGCAGTATGAGGCTCGTTGGGAGCTTTGTCAAAACGGCAAGATTATACAGAGTGGCACTCTTCCATCGCTAAATATCGCTGCGGGCGACAGCGACACTGTGACTATACCTCTCAAAGCAATAAAATATGACGAGGCAGCCGATTATTGGGTGCGAGTATCATTACACGAGAAAGAGGATAAATTCTGGTGCGACAAGGGTTTTGAGGTGGCTTTCGAAAAGATGCTCCTCAAGGGCAAGAAGTCGCAGGATAAGCCATACGTATCGACTTCTAAGGAGTTGATTTCTGTAGTTGACAACGATGTAGATTTTATCGCTTCGACCAAAACTTTAGAGGTCGTTGTGTCGAAAGGGAGTGGACACATGACCTCCTATAAGAGTGCTGGCGCAGAGCTACTTAGTGCTCCATTGATGCCAAACTTAACCCGCCCTGCGATCGACAACGACGTGCGTGGTGCATCGTCGGGTTACATGGGTAAGAACCGCACATTCTGGAAGCAGTTCGCCTTATCGCTCGAGGTGGAGTCAATCGACTCCGTAGCGAGTGAGGATCAGAAGAGTGTGGAGATCAAGGTGAGCTACAAGCCTATCTCGGGCTCGACACTCGCAGTTAGCTACACCATTTATAGCGATGGTGTGGTTGCCACAACGATAGATCTCGATGCAGCTCCTTCGGCTCGCGACATGGTGCGTTTCGGTATGCAGATGGGTATTCCAATGAGCTACGAGCTAACAACATTCTACGGCCGTGGCCCATTCGAGAACTACATCGACCGCAAGCGCGCAGCCAAAGTCGGGGAGTACACTATGCCAACATCCGATATCTTCTACAGCTATGTGCAGCCTCAGGAGAATGGAAATCGTAGCGATGTGGAGTTGATCAAGATGAGTCGCAGCGACAAAAAAGCTACGCTGAAAATCGAGGGCGAGCCCGTGCTTAACTTCTCGGTATGGCCATTTGAGGGCGAGGATCTCGAGCAATCAAGACATGCATATGAGCTAACGCCGACAGGCTACTACACAGTTAACATCGACCAGGGGCAGGCGGCATTAGCGGGTACCCTCTCTAATATTTTACCTCACTACGAGATGAAGGCCGGCAGCCGTAGCTTTAGCTTTAGCTTTGGTCTAACCAAATAGCGTAAACCATGAAAGCAATCTACCTGTAACAGTGTGTAAAGGCGTTAACGCTTGAAGAAAAACTAAAATAACATATAGAAATGAGAAAAGAGTGTGTATTGGTAGCTGGTGGTGCTGGCTACATTGGCTCACACACAGCTGTGGAGCTTATCGAGGCTGGGTTTGAGGTGGTTATTGTCGATAATTTGTCGAACTCGACTATTGAGGCTGTTGAGGCTGTTCGCAAGATCACGGGGGTAGATGTGCCATTCATCGAGGTAGATTGTTGCGACAAGGCGGCCTTTGCCAAGGTTTTTGAGACGTATGAGTTTAACTCAGCAATCCACTTTGCTGCCTCTAAGGCAGTGGGTGAATCGGTGCAGAAGCCTTTGGAGTATTACCAAAATAACCTCACCTCGCTGATGAACCTTATCGTCCTTATGCGAGAGAATGGTAGTGAGAATATCATCTTCTCATCGTCATGCACAGTCTACGGAGAACCCGACGCTCAGCCCGTAACCGAGGCGACACCTCGCAAGGAGGCCACTTCGCCCTATGGCAACACCAAGAGCATGAGCGAGGATATCTTGCGCGACTCGACCCGCACCTACGAGAATCTGCGCGGTATCGCCCTTCGCTACTTCAACCCCATTGGTGCCCACCCTTCGGCTCTCATTGGTGAGCTGCCACAGGGAGTTCCTCAGAACCTCATTCCTTACATCACCCAAACCGCAGCGGGGCTCCGCGAGTGTCTCTCGGTATTTGGTGACGACTACCCAACCCCCGACGGCTCGTGCATCCGCGACTATATCGACGTGGTGGACTTGGCGAAGGCGCACGTGGTGGCTGTTAAGCGACTAATCGAAAAGGGACAAGAGGAGGATTACGAGGTGTTCAATATCGGCACTGGCAACGGCGTTTCAGTTTTGGAGCTTATCCGTCGCTTTGAGGCTGTTAACTCCCTAAAATTAAACTATAAGATCGCACCTCGCAGAGCGGGTGACATCACGGCAATCTGGGCAGACCCTGCTCGTGCAAACAACGTTTTGGGGTGGCGTGCCACACGCAACCTCGACGACACCTTGGCCTCAGCGTGGGCCTGGGAGCGCCATATTCGCAACATTTAAAAAACCATAAAACTAATTTATAATGCAAGCAAAAGTAAAAGCAGCTTTCGCCTCAAAATTTGAGGGGCAGGGCACACAGTACGCCTCATCTGGCCGTATCAACCTAATTGGTGAGCACACCGACTACAACGAAGGCTTCGTATTCCCTGGCGCAATCGAGCAAGGAATCGTAGCTGAGATCAAACCTAATGGCACCGACACTGTTCGTGCCTATGCAGTCGATTTTGACTCTTACGCTGAGTTCACTCTAGGTGGTGAGCTACCATCTGAGGGTTGGCTTCGCTACATCTATGGCGTTTGCTGCGAGGTAGTTAAGCGTGGTGGCAAGGTCGAGGGTTTCGACACAGCTTTCTCAGGTTCTGTTCCTGCTGGTGCTGGCCTTTCGTCGTCGGCTGCTTTGGAGTCGGTTTTTGCCTTTGCAATTAACGACCTATATAATGACAACTCGATCGACAAATTTGAACTGGCTCGCATTGGTCAATCAACTGAGCACAACTACATTGGTGTGAAGTGCGGAATTATGGATCAATTTGCCTCAATCTTCGGAAAGAAAAACCACTTGATGCGTCTTGATTGTCGCTCAATGGAGTTCGAGTATTTTCCTTTTGACGCTAAGGGTTATAAATTGGTTCTAGTTAACTCTAAGGTTAAGCACGAGCTAGTTGACTCACCCTACAACAAGCGTCGAGAGAGTTGCGAGAGAGTAGCTGCGGCACTTGGTCAGCCATCACTTCGTGGTGCATCGCTCGAAACACTAGCAACAGTAAAAGATAAAGTGTCGGAGGAGGATTTCATGCGCGCAACATTCGCTATAGGTGAGGAGCAACAGCATTATTCTGAGACTCGGGCTGCGGCTCACGCTGTGACACTTTCAAAGCATCTTCATCGCCTTGCTCAATAGGTTTTAGTGATAATTGAATCTTGCGATCCAACGTTGCGAGTTCGCCTTTTAGTTCTTTTAGCTCATCCTCCTTGCGCCACGTACTACTGAGTACCTCTTGTAGAATTGGAATATCAGCACGTTGTATCTCGTTATCCTTTTGGTAACGTTCGAGCAGAGACGACATCTTCTCTAATGCACTGAGAAAGTTGGTAGCGGCTAAGAGTGGGTCGGCTGCGATGTTACCATTGTTGTAGTTGTACTTGATACCATTCTCGCTAATCACCATAAATTTGTTGTGCGTCATATGGCTTCGCCTTCCTCCTCCTTGCTCGGCAGAGCCAAATATATTTGCCTCTGCTCTCGCTGCGTTCGTCGGTTCGAACAAATCCTTATCCGATGATTCTGTTCTAACAACCACCCTAAAACCATACAGCGTACCAATATCTAACTCAGCACCTTTTGTGCGAGCACGATCATTTATCTCTGCGAGCTTCGCCCCAATCTTCTTTGGATCACTCCCCTCTACACCAAATAGAGTGATTGGATTGAGCTTGCCACCATCCTTGTCATACTGCATACGAGAGTCGAGCAGAGCCATATCGCTACTAATTCGAGCAATCATACTATCATTGCCGCTAATGACATATTGGATATTATTGGTGTCCGATAAAACAAGAATAGACATACCACACCCTAATCACCGCTATTTCTGGCGGTGATTTTTTGAAAACTCTAAAAAGTAAGCCCCCTATATTTAATTTAAGGAAAATAATGTGGGTTCAGGAGGTGATTTTGCCCTCTGGGCGTTGATTGAGAGCCACGATTTCTCGGGATCTTCTAGGTATTTATATAGGTCAATGTAATACATCAACATTTGACGTATCATAGTTGCCATATTCGAGAAGCTC
>JAWXTD010000069.1:0-6459 GCA_044433805.1 Rikenellaceae bacterium | reverse complement strand
TCCGTCTTCTCCTCTTGGTCGGTATATCCGGGAACAATCACGTGTCGCACCCAACATTTAATCCCTTGTTGCTGCAGATAATCCAAAAAGCCAAGTACTTGATCGAGTCTTCCACCTCCGGCAATCTTTGGGAATTGATCCTTGTCGAACGACTTTATATCGAGCAACACCAAGTCGGTCACCTCCAGTGCCTTTTTTGCAGCATCATTCAATATTACGCCCGATGTGTCGAGCGCTGTGTGTATCCCCTCGCGGCGGCAAAGTGCGAAAAACTCCGCAACATCTTCGGCCTGCATCAAGGGTTCTCCTCCGGATATTGTCACGCCACCGCTCTTTATAAAATTGCGGTATTTGCTAACTTCGTCCAAGATCTCTTTGGGCGATTTTTCCATTGGGGCATCTGCCATAAGCCACGTGTCGGGATTATGGCAATATAAACAGCGCAGTGGACAACCCTGCGCAAACACTACAAAGCGTATGCCCGGGCCGTCCACTGTGCCGAAACTCTCAAATGAGTGAATCTTCATTTGGGATATGTATTAGATACGATCGCTAACCGTACGTGAGATTACATCCAACTGCTGCTCACGAGTCAAACGCACGAAGTTAACGGCGTAGCCCGATACACGGATAGTAAGCTGTGGGTAGTTCTCTGGGTGCTCCATTGCGTCGATAAGCAACTCGCGGTTGAATACGTTAACGTTAAGGTGTTGTCCTCCGTTTGGTGTGAAGTATCCGTCCATCATGTTAACCAAGTTGGCAACACGATCTTGCTCGTCGCGACCAAGTGCATCTGGTGCAATTGCGAAAGTGTACGAAATACCATCGTGTGCGTGGTGGAATGGAAGCTTCGCTACTGAAGCCAATGATGCCAAAGCGCCCTTAGTGTCGCGGCCGTTCATTGGGTTAGCACCTGGTGCAAATGGAGTACCTGCTTTGCGTCCACATGGTGTAGAACCTGTCTTCTTACCATAAACCACGTTCGATGTGATAGTCAAAATCGATTGAGTTGGTTTCGCGTTGCGGTATGTCTCGTGCTGACGCAAGTAATCCATGAACTCCTCGGTAAGTGATACGGCAATCTTGTCGGTCTCGTCGCAGTTGTTACCAAATGGTACGTAGTCGCCCTCACGCTCGAAATCTACTGCCAAGCCACGCTCGTCGCGAATGATACGAACCTTAGTGTCGCGAATTGCAACCAATGAATCGGTTACGATTGAAAGACCTGCGATACCCGTAGCGCGGATACGCTCAACGTCCAAATCGTGAAGTGCCATCTCGTAAGCCTCGTAAGAGTACTTATCGTGCATGTAGTGGATGATCTTAAGTGCGTTAACGTATACCTTAGCCAACCAACGCATCATTGCCGAGAACTTAGCTACGACATCGTCGTACTCCAAATAGTCGCCAGTAACTGGTGCGAATGCAGGTCCTACTTGAACACCGCTCTTCTCGTCGCGACCACCATTGATAGCGTACAAAAGACACTTAGCGAGGTTAGCGCGAGCACCAAAGAGCTGCATCTGCTTACCGATCTTCATTGGCGATACGCAACATGCAATACCGTAATCATCGCCATAATCTGGACGCATCAAGTCGTCGTTCTCATATTGGATAGACGAAGTATCGATAGATACCTTAGCACAGAAATCTTTCCATGGCTGTGGCATCGCTGCCGACCAAAGCACTGTGAGGTTTGGCTCTGGAGCTGCACCTAAGTTATATAGAGTGTGAAGGTAGCGGAATGATGTACGAGTAACAAGCGTACGACCGTCAACACCTTGACCACCCAAGCTCTCTGTAACCCAAACTGGGTCTCCCGAGAATAGATCGTTGTACTCTGGAGTACGTAGGAAACGGATGATACGAAGCTTGATGATGAATTGGTCGATCAACTCTTGAGCCTCTTGCTCAGTTAGTTTGCCCTCTGCCAAATCTTTCTCGATGAAGATATCAAGGAATGTCGATGTACGACCGATTGACATTGCAGCACCATCTTGATCTTTGGTTGCAGCAAGATATGAAAGGTATACAAATTGAACAGCCTCGCGAGCATCCTTAGCTGGTTTAGTTACATCGAAACCATATGCTGCACACATCTTAACGAAGCTCTTAAGTGCCGAGATTTGCTCGCTGATCTCCTCGCGTTGTTGGATGATCTCAACTGTGATCTCTTGGATGTCAAGACGCAAAAGTTGACGTTTTTTGTCGGCAATCAAGATGTCGGTTCCGTAAAGAGCCACACGACGGTAGTCACCGATGATACGACCACGACCATAAGCATCTGGCAGACCAGTGATAATAGCCGACTTACGTGCTGCAACCATCTCGTCGGTATATGCCGAGAATACACCCTCGTTGTGAGTCTTGCGGTAGCGAGTGAAGATCTCCTTTGTCATTGGATCCATCTGGTAGCCGTAAGCTTTAAGTGCGTTCTCAACCATACGCCATCCACCACGTGGGTAGATACCGCGCTTGAGTGGAGCATCTGTTTGAAGACCTACAATAACCTCGTTCTCCTTGTCGATGTATCCTGCGCCATATGCGTCGATACCCGATGGGATTTTTGTCTCGGTGTCGTATACTCCCTTCTCACGCTCTACTTTGAACATCTCAGTGAGCTTGTTCCATACCTTTTGAGTGCGCTCGGTTGAGCTCTCCAAGAATTTGTCGTCTCCTGTGTAAGGAGTGTAGTTTGCTTGAATGAAGTTGCGTACATTTACTTCGTGCTTCCATTCAGCACCTTTAAACTGATCCCAGTTTTCGCTGTAAAAATCCATATTTTTAATTATTTTAATTAAATAGCCTTTATTGTTTAGCGAGCACCTTGTCACTTCTCTCTCGCTTTCAGCGGCAAAGATAATACAAATAACCTCATTTTTGAAATTTTTTGACAACTTTTTGTTAATAAAATAACAATAGCAGTATAAATTATTCTTATAGTTTTCTAATTATTGACTTATAGGGGTATGTTTTTTGTAAGAAATAGTCTATTTCAATGCGTTAAATTAATACTTTTATGAAAGCTAAATTTACAATTCCAGAGCTCGACTACGCCCCAGATGCGCTGGAGCCAACAATCAGCCGCCAAACTATGGAACTGCACTACGGGAAACACCTGCAAGGGTACCTCGATAATCTCAATGGCTTGATCGCGGATAGTGATTTCCAAAAGGCATCGCTCGAGGATCTTATCTTCACGGCAAGTGGAGCCCTATTTAATAATGGTGCCCAAGTATGGAACCATATATTCTATTTCCAGACCCTATCGCCAAACCCACAAGCTGCCCCCACCGGAGCCCTGTTGCAAGCCATAGAGCATAGCTTCGAGACATTTGCCCAATTCCGCGAGGAGTTCGAACGGCAAGCTGCATCGCTCTTTGGCTCCGGGTGGTTGTGGCTAGCAAAAGATAGCATGGATGAGCTGCACATAATTCCCCGCAGCAACGCCGAAAATCCCCTGCGCGATGGATTGATTCCTCTGCTCACCTTCGATCTCTGGGAGCATGCATACTACCTTGATTGCCAAAATCGTCGTGCCGAGCATGTCTCGAAGATTTGGGATGTGGTTGATTGGGCAGTTGTCGAACGACGTTATGTGCGTGTGGATTGAGTTTTTTCTGTGGGCTTTCTTATGTTGCTTACTGCCTCCGGCGGGCGGGGATAGCACCCCCGCGGGTGCGTATTGTATTGCGATGATTTCTTGATCGCTGCGCTCAAGAAATCACCGAGGACAAACCCTTCATAACTTTAATGTGGTGTCCCAGACGTGTAACCTCGGAGTGTTGGGATTTTATAACATAGCACTTCGAGGTTGTATGTCTGTTATAAGGTCTTGTCCTCGAAGATTTCTTGACGACAACTGAAGGTTGTCGTAGATATATAAAATGTGCTGAGCTTTTGAAAGTTTACTTTCAAAAGCTCAGCACATTTTATATATCGTAAGAGCGCAGCGATCAAGAAATCAGCGCAATAAAAAGTCAAAAACAATAGTTTTTGGATCCAAGCTTAGCTTGGCGCCCGCCCGGCGTTAGGGCAGTTAGAAACGCGCCGAAAGCAACTGGTAAGCGCACCGAAGGCCTAAACCAGCTTCAGCTCCGCCTTGATAGCCTCGATCTTGCCGTTTAGATCTGCGTATACCTTGTCGTACTCCTCGACAGATGCCAATGGAGCCTTCACGCCAAAGTAGAACTTGATCTTGGGCTCTGTTCCCGAGGGGCGTACAGATATTGCTGTGCCGTCGGCTGTGAACCATTGAAGCACGTTCGATGAATCCTGGTCGATCTTGATCACCTCGCCACTCTCGACCATTGTTGTCTCGAGTGTCTTGAAGTCGTTGATCTTCACAATTGGCGATCCAAGCAGTGACTTTGGAGGATTTGCGCGGAAGTCGACCATCATCTTTTGGATCTCTTCGGCACCTGATTTACCCTTGCGCACTACCGACACTAGGCCTTCGAGGAAGAATCCATACTTCACATATAGCTCCTGTAGCCACTCGAATAGTGTCACGCCCATTGTGTCCATTGCCCATGCAGCAGCCTCAGCAGCTAGTGAGCAGGCCGATACTGCATCTTTGTCGCGTACGAAGTCGCCAGCCAAATATCCGAAGCTCTCCTCGCCACCACCTATATATGTAGCGATGCCCTCGTTGTCGCGGATGATCTTTGCGATATACTTGAATCCTGTGAGACAGTCGTAGCACTTCACCTTAAAGTGGTCAGCCACAGCGTTTGCCATTTGCGATGTAACGATGGTCTTCACCACATATTGATTGCCATCGAGCTTGCCAAGTTCTGCCCAACGGGTTAGCTGGTAGCTAAGAATTAGGGCTAGAGTCTGGTTACCATTTAACAATACATACTCGCCCTTTTTGTTGCGTAGCGCCACACCGATACGGTCGGCGTCGGGGTCGGTCGCAAGAATTAAGTCAGCACCTTCGCGAGCAGCTGTTTCGATTGCCATGGCCATCGTTTTGCGCTCCTCGGGGTTTGGAGAGTCTACCGTTGGGAAGTTTCCATCGACAATAGCTTGCTGCTCGACCATTGTAACGTTTGTGAATCCGTAGTTGCGCAGCGAGTCTGGAACTAGCTTCACTCCCGAGCCGTGAATTGGGGTGTAGACGATCTTCATATCCTTGTGGCGCTCGATAGCCTCGGGTGAGAGTGATAGTGAAAGCACGCGATCCAAGTAGATCTTGTCGAACTCCTCGCCGAGGATAATTATCTTGTCGAGGTTCTCTCCGGTTTTGATCATTGCGATGTCGGTGATTTTGTTTACCTCCTCGATAATGTTAACGTCGTGAGGTGAAGTAACTTGCGATCCATCGTTCCAATATGCCTTATATCCGTTGTACTCCTTTGGGTTGTGCGAAGCTGTTACAACCACTCCCGAATGGCACTTTAATTCGCGAATTGCGAAGCTCAATTCAGGGGTTGGACGAAGCGCGTCAAATAGGTAAACTTCGAAGCCATTTGAGGCGAAAATATTGGCTGTATGCTCGGCAAAAAGGCGCGAATTATTGCGGCTATCGTGAGCCACTGCAACGCGAATTTTTTCACCCTCGAAATTGCGCTTTAGATAGGTCGCAAGACCCTGAGTAGCAGCGCCTACAGTGTAAATATTCATGCGGTTAGAACCTACGCCCATGATTCCACGAAGTCCTCCCGTTCCGAATTCTAGATCTTTGTAGAAACTCTCGATGAGTTCGCCCATGTTGTTGTCTATCAGCTCTTTAACTTGAGCTTTAGTCTGCTCATCATAAGCGCCATCTAGCCATGCTTGTGCTTTGGCCAATACCATTTGGTTGAGATCTGTTGTCATTTTCTATTTTATATTTGAAATTATTAATTTATCTTTGCATGCGTAAAATGCCTATAGGCAAAGATAGGAATAATAAATGTAAAATGCTAATAATCGCGCAATAAAAAATAGCGATTTTACACACCCCTAGAACCTATACAAAAAAAAACAGAAAAAAAAAGGGCAGATGAGGGTTTTTTTTATTTTTTTTTGCTCACCTTTGCAGTGTCGAAAGATATAATTACCCTACGAAATGTTACAACAAACACAGACATACACAAAAGTATGGCAGGAGTGTCTTAGCCTCATACAATCACAGACCACCGAGGAGGAGTTTGTGAAGTGGTTTAAGCCAATCGTGCCATTGGAATTTGATGGAAGCATCCTACGTTTAGGTGTTCCCAACCGAAACTATGTCTACCAATTAGAGGGTAAATATATTCCAGTTTTGCGTCCTATCATCGAAAAGCACTATGGCCATCAGACTCGTCTGTACTATGCAGTGCCAAAGGGTGGTGAGTCGACAACAACCAATGCTGACCTTTCGGCAATCAAGCAGTACAACAACCAAACGAGCACCGACAATATCAAGAATCCATTTGTGATTCCTGGTATCAAGAAGATCAGCATCGACCCCAATTTGAACTCGATGTGTAC
>JAWXTD010000068.1:0-6739 GCA_044433805.1 Rikenellaceae bacterium | reverse complement strand
ATCAACGAGGGTAAATTCTCAATGGAGGAGATCGAGAAGGATTTCGACCAATTCCTAGAGATCTACACTTGGAACTTCATCCGCAGCAAGGTGATCGCAGCAGAGAAGCTAGAGGTGACTCAAGAGGCTGCTCTCGAAGAGGCTAAGGCTGTAGCTCAAATGCAGTTCGCTCAATACGGAATGCCTTCTGCACCAGAGGATATGTTGACTAACTACGCTCAACAAATTCTATCTGACAAGGAGCAAGGCAAGCGCATCTTCGAGTCTCTTTACGACAAAATCGTTATCAACTCTTTCAAAGAGAAAATGACAATCAACACAAAAGAGGTATCGACCGAAGAGTACGGCGAGCTAGTTAAAGCGATCCAATAAGAGGCTACAAATTACCGAGAGTAAGTGTATTTAACTTAGGGCAAACGCGCAAAAAACGCTATACTACTGCGCTTATGCCGCGCGGGCACCAAGCTAGCTTGGATCCAAAAACTTTCGTTTTTGACTTTTGCATTGCACTAATTTGCTCATCGCTTCGCTCTTACGATAAAAAATAATAGATGTGATTTTATGAAAGCTAGCTTTCAACATTCACATCTATTATTTTTTATCTATGTCAACCTTCGGTTGCCATGAGCAAATCAGTGATGTGAACCTCGATATTGGTAACAAATTTTAGTGAGTAATAGGTTGCGCAAATTTATTTGTGACAACATATTGCACACTAAAATCTTAAAACTGTAAAGTTTTAAGCCCAATAGCGCAAAACTAACTGCGCCCGCCGGAGGCAGTCTTAAGCATACATAAAAGAAAATTATACATTCACCATATAGTAAGTGTATATTTAGCCACATAAATTTTAGAATCTCAAAAAAAATTGATAACTTTGAACTCTGCAAGCGGAAACTTGCAGAGTTTTTAATTCTATGGCACAAAGTATGACCTAAGAGTTGAAATACATTTAATAAAAACACATTTGATTATGTCAGAATTTGAGAAATACGCCAAAGGTCACTGCGGCATTAGTTCGCTTAAGTTGCACAATTTCCAATCGGTAGCTTCGGGATATGTGTCGCCAACGATTATCGAGGAGCGCAAAATGAACGCTGTGTCGATGGATGTCTTTTCACGTTTGATGATGGATCGCATCATCTTCCTTGGGGCTCCAATCTACGACGATGCAGCCAATATTATCCAGGCGCAGCTGCTATTCTTAGAGTCTACCGACCCGGAGCAGGATATTCAAATCTACCTTAATTCTCCCGGAGGATCGGTTAGCGCAGGTCTTGGAATCTACGACACAATGCAGCTCATACGCCCCGAGGTGGCGACAATATGCACAGGTCTAGCCGCATCAATGGGTGCTGTGTTGCTATGTGCTGGAGCGGCGGGCAAACGTTCGGCACTACCCCACTCACGCATTATGATTCACCAGCCGCTAGGTGGTGCTCAGGGGCAAGCTTCGGATATCGAGATCACCGCTCGCGAGATTGTCAAAACGCGCGAGGAGTTATACAAAATCATGTCGCACCACTCGGGAACGCCCATCAAGAAGTTCGAGAAGGATGCCGATCGCGACTACTGGATGAGCTCGGAGGAGGCAAAGAAGTATGGTCTAATCGACATGGTTTTGGCAAAAAGATAGAAGATGGCTCAAAAAAGTAAAGGGGGCGGCCCCAGCAACACCGATCGCTGCGCATTTTGCGGCACTCCACGCACCGAGGCTCAAATACTATTTGCGGGCGAAGGTGGCGTGAATATCTGTGGTAAATGTATCGAGAACGGATATAACATCCTTCTTGAAAACGAGATCGTGGCAGATGTTAAGCAGACAAAAAACAGCGAAGATTTTTCATTCTCGCAAACTCATAAACCTCGAGAGATCAAGGAGTTCCTAGATAGGTACGTAGTTGGACAGGACGACGCAAAACGCTATATGGCAGTTGCGGTATACAACCACTACAAACGCCTGACGGCATACTTTGGCAAGGAGGATAACACCATCGAGATCGACAAATCGAACATCCTTCTGATTGGCCCAACGGGAACAGGTAAAACATTGATTGCTAGCACTATTGCTAAGCTCTTGAAGGTTCCTTTCACCATTGTCGACGCTACGGTCCTTACCGAGGCGGGATATGTTGGTGAGGATGTCGAGGGAATCCTTTCGCGACTTCTTCAGGCTGCAGACTACAATGTCGAGCTTGCCGAGAAGGGAATAGTTTTCATCGACGAGATCGACAAAATTGCCCGCAAGAGCGACAACCCAAGCATCACGCGCGATGTATCGGGCGAAGGTGTGCAGCAGGCAATGTTGAAGATCTTGGAGGGAGCTGTGGTGAACGTACCACCTCAAGGAGGACGTAAACATCCAGATCAAAAATTTGTTCAGGTCAACACAAAAAATATCCTATTTATCTGCGGTGGAGCCTTCGACGGTATCGAGCGCAAAATATCGCAACGTCTCAACACCCGAGCAATTGGATATGGCCAAAAGAGCAGCGACAATGTAGATCGCAACAACCTGATGCAATATGTCACCCACCAAGATGTCAAGTCATTTGGTTTGATTCCCGAACTTATTGGCCGACTTCCGGTGCTAACATATATGCAGCCACTGGACAAAGCTACACTGCGCATGATACTTACCGAGCCCGAGAATGCAATTATTCGCCAGTACAAACACCTCTTCGAGATGGATGGTGTAGAGTTGAGTTTCGATGATGATGTGCTCGATTATATTGTCGACAAGGCTGTGGAGTATAAGCTAGGTGCTCGCGGACTACGTTCGATTTGCGAGACGATAATGACCGACATTATGTTCGACATTCCATCGTTAGAGCTCACCGAATTCAGTGTGACATTGCCCTATGCCCATGAAAAAGTTGATTCGCAGAGGAGTCTAAGCCTAAAACAAGTAAGCTAAATACAATTAAAAACTTAAATAAAAACCTATGTTTGCAAATCAAAAAATGAATCGTGCAGCCGATAATATTCGCCTTTTGGCAGCAGCGATGGTAGAGCGTTCGAAGTCTGGACACCCGGGAGGCGCTATGGGCGGAGCAGATTTTATCAACGTCTTGTACGCCGAGTTCTTGCGCTATGACCCCGCAAAGATGGATTATCCATATCGCGATCGTATGTTCCTCGATCCAGGCCATATGTCACCAATGCTATACTCGGTATTGGCAATGAGTGGCAACTACTCTCTCGAGGATCTCAAGTCGCTTCGCCAGTGGGAGAGCATCACTCCGGGACACCCCGAAGTAGACATTATGCGCGGAGTTGAGAATACATCGGGACCACTAGGTCAAGGCCATGCAATGGCACTTGGAGCTGCTATTGCTGAGCGATTTATGGTTGCTCGCTTTGGCGAGTGGATGGCTCACAAGACATATGCTTATATCTCGGATGGAGCTGTTCAGGAGGAGATTTCGCAGGGCGTAGGTCGCGTTGCTGGCCACTTAGGCCTTAGCAACTTCATCATGTATTACGACTCTAACAACATCCAACTATCGACCAAAGTTGACGAGGTAGATAGCGAAGATGTAGAGCAAAAATATTTAGCTTGGGGATGGAGTGTGATCACCGTTGATGGTCACAATGTCGATGAGTTGCGCGCAGCACTCACAGCGGCAAATGCCGAGACTCAAAAACCTACGCTTATCATCGGTAAGACAATCATGGGCAAGGGCGCTCGCAAGGAGGATGGCTCGAGCTTCGAGGATATGGTTTCGACTCACGGTCAACCTCTTTCGGATGCTGGTGCTTCGTTCGCTGCAACTGCCGCAAACCTAGGTGGTAATGCCGAGAATCCATTCGAGATTTTTGCCGAGAGTGCTGAGATTTATGCAGCACGCAAAGTGGAGCTAGCAGCATGGGCTCAAGAGCAAAAGGCTGTCGAAGCTGCTTGGCGCGCAGAGAATGCGGCAGCAGCACAAAAGCTCGATTCGTTCCTTAGCGGCAAAACTCCAGAGATCGACTACAACTCAATTGCAATGGGTTCAAACATCGCAACACGTGCAGCTTCGGCTACAGTTCTAGGACACTACGCAGAGAACGTCGACAACATGATCGTGGCATCGGCCGACCTAAGCAACTCGGACAAGACCGATGGATTCCTCAAAAAGACCAAGGCATTTACTAAAGGGGATTTCTCGGGTAAATTCTTCAATGCCGGAGTATCGGAGCTTACAATGGCTTGCGTTATGAATGGTATGGCGCTTCACGGCGGAGTGATCCCTGCTTGCGGAACATTCTTCGTATTCTCGGATTATATGAAGCCTGCAGTTCGCCTTTCGGCACTTATGCGCCTTCATGTGATCTACATATGGACACACGATTCATTCCGCGTAGGTGAGGATGGCCCAACGCACCAACCAATTGAGCAAGAGGCACAAATCCGCCTTATGGAGCACCTACACAACCACCATGGCGAGCGTTCGATGGTAGTTCTCCGACCAGCCGATGCTGCCGAGACCACTGCCGCATGGAAACAGGCTCTGCAGGAGCGTCGCCCAGTTGGTTTGATCCTTTCACGTCAAAATATTAAAGATCTACCTGCCCTAGGAGCTAGCCGCAGGGAGGAAGCTGGCCAGCTATCGAAGGGTGCATATATCGTTGTTGACAACCCAAATCCAGAGGTGGTTCTATTGGCCAGCGGTTCGGAGGTAGCTACACTTGTTGATGGTGCAGAGTTGCTATCCAAAGAGGGTGTTGCAGTGCGCGTGGTGAGCGTTCCAAGTGAGGGACTATTCCGCGATCAGCCTCTATCGTACCAACAGAGCGTGTTGCCAGTTGGCACTGCTCGCTATGGTATGACCTCGGGACTGCCTGTTAACCTAATGGGTCTAGTTGGTGAGAATGGTAAAATCCATGGTCTCGACCACTTCGGATACTCGGCGCCATTCAAGATTCTCGATGAGAAATTTGGATACAATGGCCAAACTGTATTCGACGAGGTTATGGCTATGTTGAAATAGGGTTCTAGCTATCTGGGGAGGGGATATGCTCTCTTACTGCCTCCGGCGGGCGGGGATAGCACCCCCGCGAGTGCATGCTTCTCTTGCGTTATTGGGCTAAAAACTCTTTAAGTTTTTAGATTTTAGGTTGTATAAAGTTGTCGCAAATAAATTTGCACAACTTTATACAACCTAAAATTTATTAAATGCCTTTGGCATTTAAACCCAATATCGAGGTTGCAAGTCAATACAAAATATTGGTTAATGGTTAATTTATAACCTTAAAAACTTAACCTCGGGGATTTGCTCATGGCAACCGTAGGTTGATATAGATACATAATAATAGGTGTGATTTTATAAAGCTTGCTTTCATAAAATCACACCTATTATTATATATCGTCAAGAGCGCAGCGAAGAGCAAATCATCGCAATAAACAAAAAGTCAAAAACGAAGTTTTTGGATCCAAGTTCGCTTGGCGGCCGCCCGCTGCTAGGGCAGTAAGAAAGTTGTAGAAAACACCACCCTACTTAGTAGCAATATAGAAAAGGTCGAACGACTCATCACAAACGGGCTCAACGTTGTAGTCGCTCATCTTGATTGATGAGGTGAGCGAGTTATTTTCTTTGAGTAATTTGCGGCGATTGAGTCGATTAAGAATATCGTATGGTATTTGCAGCATCCAACGAGGCAATCGATATTGGAAGTTCAGCAGATCAAAGCGTGTTATGCGCTCAACCCCTCGACGGTTCTTCTCATAATAATCCATAATCACCTGATTACCAACAACTCCCAGCGCTTCAACGTTCGAGAAATCAGCACTTAGCAGCGCCCGAAACTCCTCTTTTGTATATTCGCGTACATGCCATGGATTGCGCGTTAGCGACATTTTGATATTGGGTGTCGAGACGATAAAGAGTCCACCTTTGCGCAAAACCCTCATCACCTCGGCAACAAATCTCTTATCATCCTTGATATGCTCGATCACTTGGAACGAAATCACGCAATCGAATGAGTTGTCGTCAAAAGGAAGGGGTGGCACAGTAGCGGATATAAACTCCACATTTTCAGCACTTAGCACCTCCTCAGAAGGGGTATGTTTATCAATCGTTGTGAAGCGCTCGGCATAAGGGGCAATGATCTGTACACCATAGCCCGAGCCAGTTCCGATCTCCAAAACGCGACCCGATATTCGCTCGCTTGCGTAGTGATAAGCCAAACGCGAGCGTTGAAAAACGAAGTTGTCCGAGAGCTCTGCGCTGACCCTTTCGGCTGTAGCCAACTTGCTCATTACTTTTTAATTACGCGGATTCCACCATCGAACGACTCCACCTCGCCACGTTTTAGAAGTACACCTAGCGAGCGCTTGAAGAGTTTCTTGCTCATCTGTGTAAATTCAGTAACTTTCTCTGGAGCGCTATCGTCGTTAATCGGAAGCTCTCCACCATGCTGCTCGAGTAGCTCAAGAAGAGTCTCGGCAGAGTTCTTAACCTCCTTATATCCTTGCTGTTGAAGGGTTAGATCGACGCGATTATCTTCGGTGATGCGACGCACAAATGCCCTCATTCTATCGCCCACCTTGACGCTTTTGAAGATCTGATTGCGATATATCATACCCCAGTGGCGATCGTTGATAATAACGCGGTAGCCGATCTCCGACTCCGAGGCACCCAAGATATTAACCTCCTGACGAGTGTCGATGGTCAGCACCTCGTTAGAGATAAACCCTTTGAGCTTTGAGGTAGCCACACAGCGCCCCGTAACATTATCCTCGTAGGCGTAGACAATG
>JAWXTD010000067.1:0-6827 GCA_044433805.1 Rikenellaceae bacterium | reverse complement strand
CGATGATAAGTCTTTAGACCGTGTGGCAGAGTCGATTAACATAGCTCTCGATGCCACCACAGGGGTCACTGCAGTGATCGAAAATACCGCCGGCCAAGGCTCGAACCTCGGCTTCAGCTTCTATCATCTGGCTCGCATAATCGAGGGGGTCAAAGACAAAAGCCGCGTGGGAGTATGTCTGGATACATGCCACGCATTTGCCGCAGGATACGACCTAACAACCACCGCAGCCCTCGATGCCACCTTCGCCGAATTCGACCAGGTTGTAGGTTTTAACTACCTCAAGGGCATGCACTTAAACGATGCACTCAAACCCCTAGGCAGCCGCGTCGACCGCCACGCCCCACTGGGAGATGGGCACATCGGCATCCGCTGCTTTGAATACCTGATGGCAGACAAACGTTTCGACGAGATCCCCCTAGTGCTCGAGACCCCCGACACCGACCGCTGGGCCGACGAAATCGTTATGCTGCGCGAGATGGTTGTATAGTTTTTTTGCTTGGGAATCTTGAGGACTGCTTGAGGATGCCTCCGGCGGGCGGGGATAGCACCGCCCGCCGGAGGCAGTAAGAGAGATAAATAAACCGATAAAATCAAAGTTTTTTCCCACCGTTGCCCCGAATAATTTTAAGGAAAATGCACGAATTAAAAAAAAATTCTTATATTTGTAATAAATACAGATTTACAAACGTTAATGACAGTTCCTATAATTGAACCTGTAGCAAGAGAATTGCTACTTTCGGAGCTCACCGCGGAGCGTTTAGTTCGCAAGACTAACAAGGCTGATAATGATATATATATCTTCTCGGCAGCTGAGTGTCCTGCGCTGATGAACGAGGTGGGTCGACTTCGTGAGGAGTCCTTCCGCGAGGCTGGTGGTGGCACCGGCAATGAAGTAGATATCGATCAGGCCGATTTGGCTGAGAATGGCTACCTCCAGCTTATTGTGTGGGATAGTGCCGAGCAGGAGATTGTGGGTGGCTACCGCTTCATAATCTGCCAAGGGAGACACCCCGAGCACCTCTCCACGGAGCACTACTTCGATTTTTCCGATAAATTCCGCAGCGACTACCTCCCTTACACCATTGAGCTAGGTCGCTCATTTGTGCAGTGCAAATATCAACCGCGCCGCAATCGCAAGGGAATCTATGCCCTAGACAACCTCTGGGATGGTCTGGGTGCGCTGATTGTCTTTAGTCCGCAGAGCCGATATTTCTTCGGAAAGATCACCATGTATACAACTTTCAACGTCGAGGCACGCAACCTTATCCTCTCCTTCTTCCGCCGCTACTTCCCTGATGATGAGTCGCTTATATCTGCCAAGAAGGTGATTCCCACGGGCGTGAGCGATCAACGTTACGCCGAGGTGTTCACCGGCGAAAGCTACGAGGAGAACTACAAGATCCTGATGCAGTCGGTGCGCGAATTGGGCGAGACTATACCCCCGCTCTTCAACGCCTACATGTCGCTCTCACCAACAATGAAGACCTTCGACACATTCCTAAATACCGACTTTGGCGAGGTCGAGGAGACCGGAATCCTAATCACCATGGACGACATATACCCCGAGAAATATGAGCGTTATACCCAATGGGAGCAGCTGAGAATGGGCAAGGATGAGCTCAAGCAGAGATGGCGTGAGAGAGTTCAAAAACTTAAAAATAATTGGGCCATAAGGCTCGAGAAGCTTCGCAAAGCTAAAAATCATACACAACAATAGATGGCATCACTCGACCAAACAATAGCTGAAGTAATAGCTGTGCTCCGCTCTGGTGGCATAATCGTATACCCCACCGACACGGTCTGGGGCATTGGCTGCGACGCCACAAACCCCGAGGCTGTAGCCAAGATTTACGCCCTGAAGGGTAGCGAAGAGAAGAGATCGATGCTCGTGCTCTGCAACAACGCCAACATGGTTGTGCGATACGTAAATGGCGCTCCCGGCATCGCCTTCGAGGTGATGGAGATGAGCGAGAAGCCCCTGACGGCGATACTTCCCGGAGCTGCAGGCCTAGCTGCAAACCTCATCCCCGACGAGAAAACACTCGGCGTGAGGATCCCCCAGCATGAGTTCTGCGAGCGTCTACTATTCAAATTCGGACGCCCAATCGTCTCAACATCAGCCAACCTGTCGGGCGAGGCAACCCCAGCACGCTTCAATGAAATAGATCGCCAAATTGTCGAAGGGGTAGACTACGTGGTACATCCACGATTCGAAGGAAAGCCCACCCGCCGCCCCTCGTCAATTATCGCCTTTGGCACCGATAGCTCGATTAAGGTTATTCGCGACTAGATTTTTTTGTTGCTTACTGCCTGTGGGCGGGCGGGGATAGCACCTGCGCGGGTGCAGTTAATGTTGCGAGATTGGGCTAAAAACTTTGCAGTTTTTAGATTTTAGGAGTTAATATGTCGTGCAAATTTATTTGCTGACGACATATTAACTCCTAAAATTTGTTAAATGCCTGAAGGCATTTAAACCCAATCTCGAGTTACAGCCTTCAAGGAGTCCAGATCTAATTCGATTTGGGTCAAACACCAAAGGTGTTTGTTAAATTTTAAGAGTTAGTAGTTTGAACAAATTTATTTGATTCAAACTGCTGAATCTTAAAATCTTAGAACTGATAAGTTCTAAGCCCAAAGCGCAAAAGTATGCACCCGCGCAGGTGCTATCTGCGCCCGCCACAGGCAGTAAGAAGGCAGGCCGGAAGCAGTAAGAAGGCAGGCCGGAGGCATAAGAGAGCAAACAGAGAGCAAACAGAAAAATCAATAAAGCCCCGCAAAGACCTCATCCGCCGTAGCGACAGTGGTTCTATCGGCCGAGAAGATGTTTACATTGAGCTCGCCCGCGATCTGAGCCAGAGCGCGTTGCGCCTTGATGGAGTTGCCGGCCTCATCGAGTGGTGGGGCGAATGCGGCGATGCCCATCACTCCCGGCACCACGCCCATCACGCCACCCCCGACGCCCGATTTTGCAGGCAATCCCGTGCGGTACATCCAGTCGCCTGTGGTCTGGTAGAAGCCCACTGTGGCCATCAGTGAGATGATGTTCTGCGAGAGGTTGGGCTTGAATATCTGCTCCCCCGAGATCGGGTTACTCCCTGAATATGCGATAGTTGCGGCAGCCACAGCGAGCTGCTGCGCGGTGATGCCCAGCGAGCATTGACGTGTGTAGAGATCCAGCGACATATCCGGTTCGTCGTAGATCCTATCGTAGTTGCGCAGCAGCCACGCGATGGAGTGGTTGTTGAAATTCGTCTGACTCTCCGAGTCATATAGCTCCGACTCCAATTCCACCTTTGAGCCCACCATCGCCTCGATGAAGCCCTTGATTGCCTCCCACTTACCCTTGGCATCGCCCTGTGGTCTGACCAGGGAGCAGGCGGCAATGGCCCCAGCATTAACAAGTGGCGTCGAGGGGTGCTCCGACTCGAGCAGGATCGCCATAATCGAATTGAAGGGTAGCCCCGTGGCATCCGCTCCAATGAGCTCCAGGAGCTTGTCGGCACCCCACTGCTCCATGGCCAGCAGTGCCGTGAAGACCTTCGAAAGTGACTCAATGCCAAAGCGATACGAGGTATCACCCACCTCAATCAAATGACCATTGGTCATGCAGACCGAGATGCCAAATAGATCCGAGGGCACCCCCTTCAGATAAGGAATGTAGTCGGCATTGGCACCTTCATTATTCATCTTGCACTTGTCGTAAGCACGCCTTACAACATCTTCTACCTCTTGGTATGTAATTATTCTTTGCATGGTTTTTTGTTTTAATCTGTTTATAGTTTCTTACTGCCTCCGGCGGGCGGGGATAGCACCCCCGCGGGTGCAGTTAGTGTTGCGCTTTGGGCTTAGAACTTATCAGTTCTAAGATTTTAAGATTCAGCAGCTTGAATCAAATAAATTTGTTCAAGCTGCTAACTCTTAAAATTTAACAAACACCTTTGGTGTTTGACCCAAATCGAATTAGATCTGGGCTCCTTGAGGGTTGTAACTCGAGATTGGGTTTAAATGCCTTTAGGCATTTAATAAATTTTAGAAGTTGATGAGTTGCGCAAATTTATTTGTGGCAACTCATTAATTTCTAAAATCTTAGAGCCATAGCTCTAAGCCCAATCACGCAATAAAGTACGCACCCGCGGGGGTGCTATCCCCGCCCGCCGGAGGCAGTAAGAAAGCGCAGTAAGAAAGCGCAGTAAGAAAGCGCAGTAAGAAGTAAAAATTAAGCACCCTCCTCAAAATGAAAAGGTGCGAAGTGGTCGTTTTTGTCGTCGCTGCGCCAGGATGGTTTTCGCATGGCGTAGATTATGAATGGAATGACGACGACTACTATGCAGCCTACGATTAGCACGGCGAACCATACGCTGTTGCTGCCGGTGGATATCTGGCTTGGGGGGATGAAGCTAAGGACGAATGCGAGCAGGGAGCCCAAGAATCCTAGGAGCCCGAGCAGCCACATGAGTCCATTTCCACGTCCTAGGCGGAAGGGGCGAGGTGTGTCGCGCATCTTGTAGCGAAGGACTATGGCTGCGGCAAACATCAGCATATACATTATAAGATATAGGAGCACGGTGAGTTGCGAGAGTATCTGGTAGAACGACTGCACCGATGGCATCACAACAAATAGCAGGCTCAGCAGGGTCACTATGGCCCCTTGTATGAGCAGGATATTGCGCTGCACGCCGATCTTATTTGTGCGCTGGAAGAATGGAGGGAGGTAGCCCGCTTTTCCCACGGCGAAGATTCCCTTTGAGGGTCCTGCCACCCATGTCAACACTCCGGCCAGCACGCCAAACATGAGACATACGGCAAAGAGGGGCGATACCCACGAGAGGTGGAAGTAGGCTAGGTATCGATCCACACCAATGAGCAGCGATTGGGTGAGGTTGATCTTGTCGGCAGGGATTATCACGCCTAGGGCGAAGGTGCCCAGAATGAAGATTAGAACGGTGATGAGCGAGCCCATTATGATCGCCTTGGGGTAGTTGCGCGAGGGGTTTTCGACATCCATCACATGTATTCCCATCATCTCCATTCCGGCATAAAATAGGAAGATGCTGCTTGCCAAAACGATATTATTTAGCTTAGAGAGGTCGGGCACGAAGCTTTGGGTGAGGTCGAGGTTGTTGTGGCCTCCCGTGGAGAGGTATGCTATGCCCATTATTATAAGGAGTGCTGCGGGGATTATTGTGCCGATCATTCCGCCCCACTTGCTGATCTTTCCCACCCAGCCAAGCCCTTTGAGGGCGATTAGGGTTGCTACCCAGTAGATTGCCAGAACCACGCAGAGGGTGAAAATTTTGTTGGAGGCCAGCACAGCGTCGCTACTCTGGTCAACACCGATGAAGGCTATCGACACAGCACCGAAGGTGAGCACTGTGGGGTACCAAATAGTCGACTCGATCCACTGCAGCCATATTGCCAGAAACCCTGTGCGAGCCCCAAATGCTTCGCCCACCCAGCGGAAGACGCCTCCCTGCTTGTCGGAGAACATCGCGGCAAGCTCGGCGGCAACAAGCGCTGTGGGGATCAAAAATACGATTGCCGCAAAAAGATAATAGAAGGCCGACGAGAGTCCGTAGACCGCCTCGGAGGCCAATCCTCGCAGGCTCACCACTGCCGTAACGTTCATTATGGCCAGTGTCATTACGCTGAGTTTAAACCCAGTAGAACTTTTTTTTATCTCCATAGTTCGTTAATTTAGAAATTTATTGTACATTTGGTGTGCAACTATCGTGCAAAGCCCACAACTGTTTTACATTAACTATAATTGAGGCCTATTTGGCTATAAGAAAAGACAATGGTTTTTGTTAGGATTATAAGAAAATAGTTAATACCTTTGCATCATAGAAACAGACAAATAAAAAATAATAGTACAAATTTTAAACAGATTAAGATTATGGCAAAGACATGGCGTTGTACCGTATGCGGTCACATTCACGAAGGAGCAGAGGCACCAGCACAGTGCCCACTATGTAAAAAAGGATCAGAGTTTTTTGTTGAGGTAGTAGAGCAAGCTGAGGATGCACCACTTGTATTCGTTACAGAGCACAAATTGGGCGATGCAGCAGGCGCAAGTGCTGAGCTTATGGAGGGACTTAACGCACACTTCTCGGGCGAGTGTTCTGAGGTTGGTCAATATTTGGCAATGAGCCGTCAGGCAGACCGCGAGGGATATCCCGAGATCGCAGAGGCATTCAAGCGTTACGCAATCGAGGAGGCTGAGCACGCTTCGAAATTCGCAGAGCTTTTGGGCGAGGTAGTTTGGGATACCAAAACTAACTTAATGAAGCGCATGAACGCCGAGAGCGGTGCTTGCGAGGATAAGATGCGTTTGGCTCGCATGGCTAAGGAGCAAAACCTTGATGCAGTGCACGATACAGTTCACGAGATGGCTAAGGACGAGGCTCGCCACGGAGCAGGATTCCAAGGTCTATATAACCGCTATTTTAAATAGTCGGGTATAAAGGTAGCAGTATCTTTTGCTTGATTAAGGCAGGGGCTCAAGAGCTCCGAAACTTTAGGAGATAATAAATTCTGTTGAATTTACTATCTCCTAATTTTTTTGTGCGTTGTGTTGGGTGGTGAAACTTGCTTACTGCCCTTACGCCGAGGTTCAAACCTGTCATAAATTATGCATCCGCGCAGGTGCTATCCCCGCCCACGCGCAGTAAGAGAGTAATTTTCATGTGTTTACCTCGAGAAAATGCTCCAGGGCAAACGCATGAAAAAAACTTGCTCATCGCGCTCATGCCGCGCAGGCACCAAGCTTAGCTTGGATCCAAAAACTTCGTTTTTGACTTTGCTCGTGCACTGATTTGCAGCGCTTA
>JAWXTD010000066.1:0-7093 GCA_044433805.1 Rikenellaceae bacterium | reverse complement strand
TCCGAACTTGTCGATAGCATACTTTATCGATAGTGTCGACTCTACCTCGCGCAGCTCATATTGAGCATCCACCACAAGGATCTCCCCCTCGAAGTTGTGCTCAAGGCTCTTTAGGCGAGGTGTAATGTCGCGCCACACACCAAAGTTCAGGTGCGAGCGAGCACCAAAATCGTTGTCGGTCACCGCACGCCAGAAGTTAGGCTTGAGGGCACCACCAGCATTGATGATCGAGTGGTTGCCGATGGTGTAGTTGACCATGTAACCGTTGCTCTTGTCGAAATCTACGTGGAAGTCGTAGCCCTCGATAATGAGCTTGTAGTAGTTCTTCTCGTCGATAGTAGGCAGAGTTGTATATGCTTGCTGATCAGCACGCACGAAGCATGTAGCATAGTGGTAACCGTCGTATGGTTTAACCTCCAATTGCGCTTTGGCTAGACGTGTTGCGGCTGGCAAGAGTGGCTCAGCATTTTTCAATTTGTAGTCGATGTTCAACAGCACCTCTTTGGATGTGTCGATGCCCTGAAGAGAGTATCCAAGATCGATGGTGCGGCTCTGTCCTGCGGCAATGTTAAGGTTCAATACTTCGCCCGATTTCACTTTTGCACCATCCTCGAGCAGTGACCACTCCAATTTGAAGTTCTCGAGGTTGCGGAATGTGTACTCGTTGTAGATCGAGATTTTGCCCGTTGTGGCATCGATCATCTCGCTCCAGATTGATTGTTGGATGTAACGAACCTCGTCGGCATGAGGATTCAACTCACGATCGGGGTTGATCAAACCGTTGTTACAGAAGTTCTTATCGCGATTACAGTCGTAAGCGTTGAAGTCGCCAGCATATCCAAATACATCTATGCCAGCGGCCGTTGTGAAGTGTGGCGATTGGTCGACAAAGTCCCAAATGAAGCCTCCTTGGTAGGATGGATATTTGCGAATTAGATCCCAATACTCCTTGAATCCACCCATCGAGTTACCCATCGCGTGAGCATACTCGCACTGTATAAATGGCTTGGCTGGGTTCGATGAGACATACTCCTCGGCTCTAGCGTAATCGGCATACATTGGGCATGTTATGTCGGTACCCTCGCCACCTGCAGCCATCTCGTATTGCACCAAACGGCTCTTGTCGTTGGCCTTGATCCAGTTGTAGCAGTTAAGGAAATTTTCGCCCATTCCCGCCTCGTTTCCTAGCGACCAGATGATGATCGAGGTGTGGTTGCGATTTGCTTGAACATTGCGCTCGTTGCGCTCCAAGTGAGATAGTTTGTAGCTTGGATCTTTGGCCAGAGTCTTCTCCTCGAAGAATAGTCCGTGCGATTCGACATTTGCCTCGGCAACCACATATATTCCATACATGTCGCACAACTCATACCACATCGCGGCATTTGGATAGTGGCACGTGCGCACACTGTTGATATTCAGCTCTTTCATAATTTGAATATCTTGGATCATACGCTCGCGCGACACATATCCACCCGTCACAGGGTCGATCTCGTGGCGGTTGGCACCCTTGATGAGGATTGGTTTGCCATTCACTCTAAGTTGTGCACCCATGACATCAACCGAGCGGAATCCCACCTTTTGAGAGATCGACTCCACTTGATTGCCGCTTGCATCTTTCAGGGTTGCGGTAAGCAAATATAGGTTGGGCACCTCGGCACTCCACGCCTTAACCTTAGGCAGTGAGTAGTTGAATTGCTGCTGTGAAGCTGCCACCGAGCTTTGGAAGATGCTCTTGCCAATCTTCACTCCGCCGTTGTTGTCCGGAGCGCTAAGTTCGAAGAGTTGGTATGTGATTGTGTGATCTGCGATCTCGCCCTTGCCCTGAATAGCGACGTTGAGAAGGCCCTTTTTGAAGCTATCATCGAGCGTCGAGGTGATAACAATATCCTCGATACGGTTCTTGCTGCGAGCATAAAGGTAGCTATCGCGCATGATTCCCGAGTAGCGGAAGAAGTCTTGATCTTCGAGATAAGTTCCATCGCACCAGCGAAGAACCTGCAGTGAGATAAGGTTCTCGCCACTCTTAACAAATGGCGTGATGTCGAACTCCGCGCTAAGCTTGCTATCCTCGCTATAGCCCACAAACTGGCCATTCACCCATAGGTAGAAGCACGAGGCAACAGAGCCAAAGTGCGCAATAATATCGCTGCCATCCCAATCGCTCGAGATGTTTATTGTGCGGCGATAAGTACCCACATGGTTACCCTCAACAGGCACATGTGGCGGCTCAACGTCGGATTGTCGGCGCCAAGGGAATCCCTCGTTGATATAGAGTGGATCGCCATAACCGTTTAGCTCCCAAGCTCCGGGAACAATTATTTCGTCCCAGCCATTGTCGTTGCACTCGAGTGAAGTTAACGATGTGTCGAGTGCTGCAGAGTTGCGCACGAAGTGGAATTTCCAAAATCCGTTTAGGCTCTGATATTTTGACGAGGACTCCATTTTGGAGTTCAGAGCCTCATCGTGCGAGCTGTGCGCAAAGTACGATGTGCGCATCGCACTGCGATTTACTTGATTGATCGCAGGGTCTTTCCACTCTTCGAGGCTTTGTGCCGAGAGTGAGGTCGCTACTGCGAGAATTGCTACTGTAAGAATCTTTTTTAACATCTTTGGTTTTGGTTAGTTCTTCATATAATTATACACCTTTAGGTTGGTCACCGAGCTCTCGAACTCGCCGCTTCGCGCTAATGGGAAAGCTAAGGTACTAATAAATTTCATCTTTTCATCAGGATTTGGGAAATATCGCATCACAACATCCAACTTTTGCACCAACTCGCCATCGACATAGATCGATGTTGCGATGTTGTCGCCCTGAATCATAATGTTGACACTCTTCTTGTTATAGGTCGAGACCTTGAAGTTGTAGAGGTATCCATCGCGCGAAAAACCAATCATTCCATTAATTGGGTCGGCAAGATAAAATTTCGCGAAGTCCGACTCAAAGAGTGTCGCTCCCTTTTGCTCTGCTCGACCATCCAGATCGAACGAGATGGTATATCCATATCCGATCTCCTCGAAGGGGGTTGTCGAGTTGGGCTTAACCACCTTCTGCTCATAGACTAGCGAGTTGGGCTCACCGATGCGACCTGCGTAGTTGACTCCCGGAGCCTCAACAACATTTTTGCGTTTGGCATCGAACTCCTCGAAGGGAACCGTTGTGTTTGCGCCCGACCAACATTTTGCCGAGATGATCTGCGCGGCAGGCATTGTGCGGTCGTGGATATCTTTTAGCGAGACTCCCGAGCCTGTGCGGTCGTTCCAAATTGCAAACATACCACCCAAAATTGAGGGGTGCTGCTCCTCGAAGGTTACGTCGGCAACAACCGCTGGTGTCCACTCATTGTAGATCTTCTCGATTTTGAGGTAGTCGCTGTAGTATGGCGCTGTTGGCACAATGTAGTTCGACTCGGGGATATTGATGATTTTATAGCCTGCGTCGATCATCTGGGTTGGGTTTCCGTAGGGATTGTTCCAGATAAACATTGTGATATCTTCGGATGCTTTAACCGGAGTTTCACCATGCATATGTGTCAGTGAGCCCCATAGGCAAGCCTCCTTCCCAAACGACTCTACATATTTAATATAGCGATCGGCAAAATAGCGGAACTTTTCGCGCACCTTTTGCTCCTCGGAAACCTTATATTCGTCGGTTCCGATATGTACCTTCTTGCCACGGAAAACTGGCTCATCACCCTCGAGGTACTCCTTGAAGAGGGCATCGACAAATTCGTAGGTCTTCTCGTTGAACAGATCCAAATAGTTGGTTGCATACTGGCTCTCCAATTCGGGCTTGTAGTGCACAAAGGCCAATGAGTGGGCTGGAACGTCGATCTCGGGGATGATGACAATATGTTTCGACTCGGCCAATTTCTGAAGATCGATAAACTCCTGCTTGGTGTAGTGTCCATCTTGAGCCGTAAGACCCGGAAATGTGTCGCTCTCCAAACGGAACGCCGAGTATGTTTGCCACCAATCTTCGTGGAAGAATTTCTTGAGGCCATTGTCGTTGAGGTGGATATGAAGAAGATTCATCTTGTAGTATGCCAAGATGTCGATATAGTTCTCAAGGAAGTGGAGGGGGATAAATTTGCGTGCGCAGTCGATCAAAAACCCACGTGTGCCATAATCGGGATAATCCTTGATCGAACCCCGAGGGAGCTCTCCATCGACCCCATCGTCGGCAATCTGCAACAGCGAACGAGTTGCCCAATATAACCCTTGTGGGGTTTGTGCGGCGACAGTAATCATATCGCCAATCTCGATTGTGTAGCCTTCATCGCCTAGCGACTCATCGCTCACGATATTAAATATGATGCTGCCCGCCTTTGGTTTTCCATTTTTGATGGCTATTTTTTGGTCAAACATCTTGTTGTAATCGATGGCTAGAGCCTCGGCAGCTTCGCGGATGCCCTCTTGGGTCGAGGTGATTGTGATTTGGCTCTTCTTGTCGATCACAAAAGCACCTTCGCTGCCACTCCACTCCCGCAGTTCGGGAATCACAAATGGTTTTGGGTTGGGTGCTGCTGTTGCACTTATCAAGATTGTGCACAAAATCGCAAGGGTAATAAATGCTTTTTTTCTCATAGGTTGTTTTATATATTTGTTATTGTTTTTCTTGAGAACAAAGGTAGCTTTAAGATATGAGATATAATTGTTGTTTTGTCTATTTTGTGTAGACTAATATATTTTTAGTGAAGCTGCATGTGTAAATATGTATAAAAATATAGATAATAATACAACTATGTTGAGAGTTTAAATAGTTATTTTTGCCATTGTAAAAACATCACTTAAATAATTATGAGAAGAACATTGACTTCAATTTGTGCTGCAGCATCGCTTGTTGCATGTAGCGAACCTAAAGCGGAGCAACCAAACATCATCCTCTTTTTGGTCGACGATATGGGTTGGCAAGATACATCGCTTCCCTTTCACTGTGACACAACAATGTGGAACCGAATATTCGAGACCCCCAACATGGAGCGCTTGGCAGAAAAGGGAGTGCAATTCACCTCGGCCTACGCAAGCTCGATTAGCTCTCCCTCGCGAGTAAGTCTAATGACAGGAGTCAACCCAACGCGCCACAAGGTGACAAACTGGACATTCCACAAAGATAAGAGCACCGACCAACCAAACGAGATCTTGGAGTACGAGCAGTGGAACGTAAATGGATTTACGCTCGACGGCTCGGTCGAGAATGCATACCATGCAACTTCGTTCCCCCAGATCCTTCGACAAAATGGCTACACGACCCTATTTGTGGGCAAGGGGCATTTTGGGGCTATCGACACCCCTAGCGAGAACCCTGTGAATGTTGGCTTCGATCGCAATGTTGGTGGACATGCGGCAGGTTCGCAAGGCAGCTACCTTGGCGAGCTATCGTATGGCAATGACCTGCCTAGCGGTCCACTCTATGGAGTGCCAAACCTCGAGGAGTATCACCACACCGACACCTTCCTAACCGAGGCGTTGACCTTGGAGTCTGAGAAACTGATGGACGAGGCTCTGGAGAGTGGTAAGCCATTTTTCCTATATATGTCGCACTATGCGGTTCACTGCCCCTTTGATGCCGACAAGCGCTTCTACCAGAAGTATAAGGATATGGGGCTCGAGGAGCAGGAGGCACGCTACGCCTCGATTGTCGAGGGAATGGATAAGAGCCTGGGCGATATTATGGATTATCTCGATGAGCGCAAAATTGCCGACAACACCATCATCCTCTTTATGTCGGACAATGGCGGCTACACCGTTGGAGTGCGCAAAGCGACATTTGGAGGCGAGAATAAGAACACCCCACTGCGTGCCGGCAAGGGCTCTCTCTACGAGGGTGGCGTGCGCGAGCCTATGATTGCATATGTTCCCGGCATGACTGCAGCAGGCACCAAAAACACCTCATCGATCGCAATCGAAGATTTCTTTCCAACAATTTTGGAGTTAGCCGGTGCCGAGGGACAGACAGTCCAAGAGCTCGACTCGAAGAGTTTTGTTGCGGCACTCAAGGGTCAAAGCATCAACGAGGATCGCCCGCTATTTTGGCACTACCCAAACAACTGGGGCGAGCGAACTCCCGACTGCGGCGAGGCATGCAGCGCAATTCGCCTAGGCGATATGAAGCTCATCCACCGCTACGAGACGCAGCGCAACGAGCTCTACAACGTCGCTACCGACATCTCGGAGACCACCGATCTAATCGGTACAAGCGCCGAGCACGACGCCACAGCGGCAAAATTAGCAAAGATACTAAGCGACAAACTACGCTCGGAGGGCTCCAACATGCCAATAATTAAGGCTAGCGGCACTCGCTCACCATACCCCGACCAGACATTTTAACTGTTATAAGGGTAATTTTTAGCAATTTTAGTGGTAATTTCAGGTATATCTGTGGTAATTTTTCAACAAATCCACACTGCCGATATAGCAACAAAAAGGTAGAATTGCCCAACACAAAGAAAAAACGAGAAAGCAGGCAAAAAAAAGAACAAAAAAATATCAATTATTAAAATACTGATCCATCGACATTTACCCACCAAGCAGCAAAAAAAGTAAAAAATAATTGCAAAAAGTTTTGGTAGATATTAATTTTGTTGTACTTTTGTGCCCGGAGAGATGGCAGAGTGGTCGAATGCGGCGGTCTTGAAAACCGTTGAGCTGCAAGGCTCCGGGGGTTCGAATCCCTCTCTCTCCGCCAAGCGTAGCGGTAAAACAACGCAAAGCACTGTAAACTACACGTTTACGGTGCTTTTTTTATATCCCTATATCTCCCAAATCGGCAGAATACAGCATCTAAAACGGTCTAAATCGCTACCACTTTCTTTGGTAGCTTTTTGGTAGCGATTTAGAATCTAACTATTTAATCTACAAAATCTTACTACTCATAATAATGGGGCAAAATGGGGCATTTATAACCATAAATCGCTACCATTATTATTACACCCCTAATTTGGTAGCAGTTTTGGTAGCGATTACCACCTTAAAGGACTTCATTACAGCCTTTTGCGCCATTCTGCGCTGAACTGTATAATTCATTATCCACTCCCTCTTAGTAACTTTGCACCGTCAAAAACAAGAAATAAAAATATGGCAAGAACAACATTTA
>JAWXTD010000065.1:0-7100 GCA_044433805.1 Rikenellaceae bacterium | reverse complement strand
GCTGTCAGGTGAAGACTCTCGGCGGTGAGGTTGTGCCAATATGAGGCTGTGATGATGTGAGCTAGGGGATATGTGAAGTCGTGCGCCACCATCTTGGGGTTGCCCGTGGTTCCCGAAGTGAAGTAGAGTAGTGAGATGTCGCTGTTGCAGTTGGGGTTTAGAGGCGCTATAAATGGCTTGGCGGCGCTCACACCCGCGTTGTAATTCAACCACCCTTCAGGTGTCTGGTCGCCAAGTGTTACCCTGTGGCGAAGCGTTGGACACTCGGCAATGGCATTGTCGACGTGCGAGGTAACTACCTTGTCACCAACGGTTACCACCATCTTAATGTCGGCAGCATTGCAGCGGAATATTATATCCTTCTCGGTGAGCAGGTGCGTGGCGGGGATACATACAGCGCCAATTTTGTGCAGTGCGATTATCGAGAACCAGAATTCGTAGCGACGCTTGAGTATCAACATAACCATATCACCCCTGCCAATGCCCAAGGATTGGAACCATGAGGCTGCCTTGTCGCTCTCGCGCTTGATGTCGGCAAATGTAAAATCTATATGTTCGCCCTTGTCGTTTGTCCAACAGAGCGCTTTTTTATCGGGATGAGTCTGGGCCCAACCATCGACCACGTCGTAGGCGAAGTTGAAATTCTCGGGCACCTCGACCTTGAAGTTTGCCATGAAATCCTCTTGTGAGGCAAACGAGGTCTGTTTTAAATATTTTTCAATCATAGAAGTTCGTTTATCCGCTGCACGTTAAATGATTATTGTTAAGAATTTAATGGTCTTACCATCGAGAGCCTTGAAGCCATGTGGACGTGTAGAGTCGAAATAGATGCTGTCGCCCTCCTCCAAGATTAGCTCCTTATCATCTATCTTGAACAACATCCTACCCTCGAGCAGCATGCTGAACTCTTGTCCTTCGTGAGCGTTTTGCGAGACCTGGTCGCTATCGTTAGGGCTCACCTTTACCAAAAAGGGACTTGCTGTGCGGTTGGCAAAGCCTGCGGCCAACGATTGATATTTATAGGCCTTGCTGCGCTTTACCGCTGCTCCGGTGCCCTTGCGAGTTAAAAAGTAGGACTCCATGTGTGGCTCCTGGCCAAACATCAAGGCGCTCATCTCGATGCCATAATTTTTGCTAATGCTGTAGAGCATACCTACGGGGATGTCGACAGTGCCCGATTCGTAGAGCTCATATTGCTCACGGGTAATGCCACACACCTGTGCTACTTCAGTAGTTTCGAGATCTAAAACATCGCGCAACCCTACGAGCCTCTGAGCGATCTCTCTAATATTTTCGTTCATAACATTCAATATATATTATACAACAGAATTCTGACAGCAGACCACGCCATGGAAATAGAAAATTGATGCTCTACTTGTGGGCAAATATACACAAAAATAGAATATAACGGGCTAAACTGGGTGCAAAATTTATGAAAAAACGATTTCTTACTGCCTCCGGTGCTATCCCCGCCCGCCCACGGGCAGTAAGAAATAAAAACTACTTCTCAGGCGCCTGCGGATAATTATATAGAGGCCTCTTGAGTTTTAGTCCCTTCTCGAGTGCGCGGCAAACTATATCCTCCATCATAAAATATCCATAGAGCGTTGGGTGGCAGCCGTCGTAGCTCAATTCGGGGTTTAGGCCTCCCTCAGCGTTAGCTAAAACGGAGTGGTAATCGATATATGTAATCTTATTTTTCTTGGCGTAGGCCTTGAGGATTTCGTTGAGCTCGATGATCAGCTGCGCCGGCATAACCTCGGGTCTCCACTTGAACCTTGCGCAGGGGACAACAGAGCAGATAATGGGTGTGATGCCATTGTAGCGGGCGATGTCGCACATCGAGAAGATATTCTCGGCGGCATGCTGCAGCGAGATAGGCCCATTATTTTGAGCCACATCGTTGGTGCCAGCCAAAATTACTACCGCCTTAGGGGCTAGGTTCACCACGTCGCTCTGGAATCGTGATAGCATCTCGGCAGTGGTCTGGCCGCTGATTCCGCGCCCCACGAAGTTGTTGTTGGCGAAGAATTCTGGACGCTTTTTGGCCCATCCATCGGTGATTGAGTTGCCCATAAATACCACATCGGGGCGTGTTGTAAGCTCCGCGTTAGCATCGCTATAGCGGTAATACTCAGCCCAATCGTCGCTCTTGCTTTGAGCAAATAGCGCGTGCGAGGCAAAAATTAATGCCAAAAGGAGAAGTCTAGTTTTCATTATCTTTTTGTTTTAGGTTGCGTAAAGATATAAAAAAAGTGCAAGCGAAAACTTGCACTCGTGGGTGGAAAAAGGGGATCGAACCCTCGACCTTCGGAACCACAATCCGACGCTCTAACCAACTGAGCTACTTCCACCATGTACGAAACCATTATCAGGTTTCGGAGTGCAAATATATGTGATTAAATTTTAATCTCCAAATAAAATTTCAAAAATCAACTAAAATTTCTATATTTGTCCCAAATTTTGCAGATGTAAATTTAGCATAGTAGATTGAAAATAATATATAAAAAGTAAAACAATGAATGTAAAACCATTATCAGATCGAGTATTGATCCTCCCAAATTCGGTTGAGGAGAAGACTGCAGGGGGTCTATTTATCCCTGATACAGCAAAGGAGAAGCCACTTTCGGGCAAAGTTGTAGCGGCAGGCCCGGGCACTAGCGAAGTGACTATGGAGGTTAGCGTAGGCGATGAGGTGTTGTATGGCAAATATGCTGGCCAAGAGATCAACATCGAGGGCGAGGACTACCTCATCATGAAGCAGAGTGATATTTTAGCAATTATCTAATAATCGAAACAATGGCAAAAGAGATTAAATATAATGTAGAGGCGCGTGAGCTCCTCAAGGTTGGCGTTGACGCATTGAGCAACGCTGTGAAGGTAACGCTTGGCCCTAAGGGTCGCAACGTAATTATCGACAAGAAGTTCGGAGCACCACAAATCACCAAGGATGGTGTGACCGTAGCAAAGGAGATCGAGTTGGAGGATTCATTTGCAAACATGGGTGCACAGATGGTCAAGGAGGTAGCCTCGAAGACCAACGACGATGCTGGTGATGGTACCACCACCGCAACAGTTTTGGCCCAGGCGATCATTGGCGTGGGTATCAAGAATGTCACTGCCGGTGCAAACCCTATGGATCTTAAGCGCGGAATCGACAAGGCGGTAGTCACTGTTGTGGATTCGCTTCGCGCTCAGAGTCAGGAGGTTGGCAACGACTACGCTAAGATTGAGCAGGTTGCAACAATCTCGGCAAACAACGACGAGGCAATCGGAAAATTGATTGCCGAGGCTATGGCCAAGGTCAACAAGGAGGGTGTGATAACCGTTGAGGAGGCTAAGGGCACCGAGACCTATGTGGATGTTGTTGAGGGAATGCAGTTCGACCGCGGTTACATCTCGTCGTACTTCATCACCGACACCGAGAAGATGGAGGCGCAATTGGAGAAGCCATACATCCTTATCACCGACAAGAAGATCTCGACAATGAAGGAGCTGATGGGCGTTTTGGAGCCTGTGGCACAGAGCGGTCGACCACTACTTATCATCGCCGAGGATGTCGACGGAGAGGCACTATCAGCATTGGTAGTCAACAAGTTGCGTGGTGCATTGAAGGTGGCTGCATGCAAGGCTCCGGGCTTTGGCGATCGTCGCAAGGAGATGTTAGAGGATATCGCAGTGCTCACCGGAGCAACAGTAATTTCGACCGATAAGGGCATGAAGATCGAGGATGCCAACATCACTCTCTTGGGTGCTGCCGAGAAGGTTACCTTGAATAAGGAGTCGACAACGATTGTCGATGGCATTGGCGAGAAGTCGCTAATCGATGAGCGTGTGGCGCAGATCAAGGCTGGTATCGAGGTTTCGACTTCGGACTACGACAAGGAGAAACTATCGGAGCGCTTGGCAAAACTTGCCGGAGGTGTGGCGGTATTATACGTAGGTGCTGCAACCGAGGTTGAGATGAAGGAGAAGAAGGATCGTGTGGACGACGCTTTGGCCGCAACACGTGCAGCTGTCGAGGAGGGAATTGTTCCGGGCGGTGGTGTGGCATATATTCGTGCAACATCGGCTCTCGAGGGTCTCAAGGGCGACAACGAGGATCAAACAACGGGTATCCACATCGTGAAGCGCGCAATCGAGGAGCCACTTCGCCAGATCGTATTCAACGCTGGTGGCGAGGGCTCTGTAGTTGTAAACAAGGTTCGCGAGAGCGAAGGTGCTCAAGGGTATAACGCTCGCGACGACCGCTACGAGGATATGCTCGCAGCTGGTATCATCGACCCAACGAAGGTATCGCGCGTAGCCTTAGAGAATGCCGCATCGATCGCCTCGATGTTCCTCACAACAGAGTGTGTTTTGGTAGATCAAAAGAGCACTGAGCCAGCAATGCCCCCAATGCCAGGTGGCGGAATGGGCGGCATGATGTAGTCTTGCTTAAAAAAAGAAAAAAGCGCGTAGGTGGAGTCAGCCACTTACGCGCTTTTTAAGTTACTGCAATCAGTGTGCAGGAAAAGTCAAAACGATAATTTTTGGATCCAAGCTCAGCTTGGCGATAAGCGCGGCATGAGCGCGATGAGCAAGTTTTTTTCATGCATTTGCCCTATATCCATTTTGCCAAACAGGATATTTATAAAAATATAACTATATTTGTAGCAAGAACTAATCAAAAACCTTAAACCTAAACAATGAAGAGACTTTCCGCTATTGTGGCACTAGTGTGCTGTTTTGTGTTGACATCTTGTGTGCAAGATAATAGTAACCGATTTAGGATCTATGATGCTCCACAGGGCATTGAACTGTCGAAAGCCTACACTCTAGAGGTCGAGGGGTGCAATGTGCCTCTATATAAAGTCATTATACCCGACTCTATTCCAGTCCCTCGCTTGGTGCCAAATAGAAAATCGGGCGTGGCATCTATGGCTCTCTTTGATGTCAATGACAAGGTCGCCGTATCGGTTGCATCCGACGAGATTATCGAGAGTGTGAAGATCTTGCCAACATCTTACAACATTCCATTCGAGGTGGTCGACAACAAGGTGCTCTTTTCGATCGATGGGCCGATGCACCTAACTGTCGAAATAAATGGCAACTGGCATGAGTCGCTTCATATCTCGGCAAACCCATTCGAGACCGACGTTCCCGATCCCGATGATGAGAATGTAATCTACTTCGGAGCTGGCCTTCATGATATCACATCGGTGGTGGTCGAAGATAATCAAACTCTATATATTGCACCAGGTGCGTATATCCGTTGCACAATGGAGCAGGAGGATCAGATGATTCACCTAGGCGATAGGGATATGGTTATGCCATCGATCCTTGTAAAGGGTAAGAATGTCACCGTTCGAGGACGTGGCATCATCGACGGAGGGGCTATACCTCGTGCAAGACGACGCAATCTGCTCTTGGTGCATGATTCGGAAAATGTATCTATCGAGGGTATCTGCTTCTTCGACTCTAGCAGCTGGACGCTCCCTATCAAGTGTTCAGACAATGTGCATGTCGACAACATCAAACTCACAGGTTGGAGAGGTAATGCCGATGGTATCGACATCTCGAACAGCCGCGATGTGGTGGTCGAGAACTCATTCTTAAGAACTTTCGACGATCTTGTTGTGGTCAAATCATTTGGCGGCTTGGGCGAGGTTTATAACATCCATGTTCGCAAGTGTGTATTGTGGAATGAGCTGGCTCATTCGTTGAGCATTGGTGCAGAGGTGCATGAGAATGTGACGAATGTTCTCTTTGAGGATTGCGATGTGATCCACGATGTAGGTCGTGCGACCGCCTTGCGTGTCTACCACTGCGACTCGGCTGTCATCAGCGATGTCACATTCCAAAATATCCGTGTCGAGGAGGGTCGTCGCTTGATTTCGGTGTGGATTGGTAGCACTCGTTGGTCAAAAACCGAGGAGAGAGGTCACATCAGGAATGTTGTCTTCCGCGATATCACAACCACTTCAGCACCTATTGATCCAACAATCAAAGGTTTCCAGGATGCAACAGATTGGAATCCATACATTATCAAAGACCACGCAAGTGTAGAGGTTATCGGCTACGACGAGCAGCATCTCGTCGAGAATGTCACCTTCGAGAATGTCATAATCGATGGCAAGAAGTTCGATGAGAGCCGCACCATCTTTGTAAACGAGTTCGCCCTCAACATTCAGTTCAAGTAGAGTACCGTAAAAAGAGATTTAGAGGGGGAGAAAAAACGTGCAAATGGCGTGCAACTGAAGGGTGATTTATCGAGTAGGAGGAGTGGGATTATTTCCCACTCCGACCTCCCACACCACCGTACGTTCCGTTCGGCATACGGCGGTTCTTTAATTGCGATGTAATGTAACTTCTCAGCAAAGTACACCTGCCACATAAATAGCTATCAATCAATAATATATACTCGGTGTTAAAATATTATTTGAAAATAATATTACAAAAAGTTGTAGTAATACCTTAATTTATGAATTTTGGTATACGAACATAGGAGAAATAATGTTCTCAAAACTGTTTATAAGACAAAATTTGCCAGGATTTTATATAATAATCACAAGTAAACGGTCAGGAGTTGTATGCGCAGCTCTCGGCTATTCTTGTGATGAGTATCTGGCAAAACTCTGTTTAGAGAGCTGAGAAACTATGCATACGTTTGATTAACCACACAAAAAGTATGCAATATGAAACAGATTCAAAATTGGTAACTACTCACGCCCCTACACCCCAGCAACAGCGAGCAGAGCCGCAAGCGGGTCTTGACCACATTTGCGGGCTGTCTGCACGATGGATTGGAGTGTTGCATATTGTTGTGCGCCCTCGGTGGACTTGAATTGCCCACTCACTTTGAGTTTGGTTTTGACCGCTCGCAACGACCTCTCACTTGCATTGTTGTCCGACGGCACATCTTCACGCACCAGAAACGTGAAAATATTATCTCGATGTTTCGATAACCCCGCCCTGAATTTGTTGAAAATCTCTTGCAGTTTCTTGCTCCTCAGCGCAACCTCTCGATCTAATAGTTCATCAAACCTCTCCCGATATTCAGCCTTTAACTCCTTGCTGCAACCCTCCACCTTGCGCCGATGAATCGACTCCCGAAGTAG
>JAWXTD010000064.1:0-7227 GCA_044433805.1 Rikenellaceae bacterium | reverse complement strand
ATATTTTTTACTATTAAATCTCAATATAGAATAACTATATTTTCAATTCAATAGCAAAAAATCTCATCTCCAATAGCACTCTTAAAAACACACCAATAATTATTTTACCCTACTTAAATAAAATATTTTTAATGAGCAAATTCGCAAAAAGGAAGCAGGCCAAACCTAATTGTATAATGATAAATGATTAATTTTGCTGACGCGTTAATTCCAAGCCATCCCCGCCCGCAGGAGGCATAATAAGGTAGTAAGAAGGCAGTAATAAAACCAGCAAAAGAGAAAATTACCCCATCAAATCAAGTAATATGTTGTTTTTTCACCAAAAAAATAATATTTTTGTAGAACAAACGTTTTAATCGGTAGAAACTAAAAACATATAAAATAGTAATTCAATGAGTGAAGTAATTAACATTAAGGAACTTAACGAGCGTATCGAGCGTGAAAGTCTCTTTGTAGACACCCTTCGTGGTGAGATGAGTAAAGTGATTGTTGGTCAGGGGCACTTGGTCGACACGTTGTTGATTGGTCTTCTTTCGAGTGGTCACATCCTGCTTGAGGGAGTTCCAGGATTGGCTAAAACTTTGGCTATCACCACCTTGGCTAAGGCTGTTGATGCCGATTTTTCGCGTATTCAATTTACCCCCGACTTGCTTCCTGCCGACCTTATCGGTACCTTGATCTACTCGCAGAAGAGCGAGGAGTTTGTGGTTAAAAAGGGACCAGTCTTTGCGAACTTCGTCTTGGCCGACGAGATCAACCGCTCTCCGGCGAAGGTGCAATCGGCACTTTTGGAGGCTATGCAGGAGCGTCAGGTGACTTTGGGTGACCAAACATATCAACTGCCCAAGCCCTTCTTGGTGCTAGCGACACAAAACCCATTGGAGCAGGAGGGTACCTATCCGCTTCCCGAGGCGCAGGTCGACCGTTTTATGCTCAAGGCGCGTATCACATACCCCAAAAAGCAGGAGGAGCGCGATATTATGCGCATGAACTTAAATGGCGCGGGCTTCCCCGAGGTCAATAAAGTTATCTCGCCCGATGATATTGTCAAAGCGCGCAAGGTTGTCGAGGATGTATATATGGACGAGAAGATCGAGAAATATATCGTCGACATTATCTTCGCCACACGCGAACCTGCCGAGTATAACCTCGAGAACCTCAAGAGCTTAATTTCGTATGGTGGCTCGCCACGTGCAAGTATTTCGCTTGCTAAAGCGGCTCGAGCATATGCATTTATCAACCGTCGCGGATATGTTATCCCCGAGGATGTGCGTGCAGTATGTCACGATGTTTTGCGCCACCGTATTGGCCTTAGCTACGAGGCGGAGGCCGAAAATATCACTTCGGAAGATATTATCACCGAGATTCTTAACAACGTAATTGTACCATAATGGCAATCATTGAGGCTGAAACAGACATCCTGCGTAGGGTCCGCAAAATCGAAATCAAGACGCGTGGACTCTCCAACGAGATCTTTGCCGGAAAGTATCACACTGCTTTTCGCGGTCGAGGTATGTCCTTTTCCGAGGTGAGGGAGTATCGTGCTGGCGATGACGTGCGCGACATTGACTGGAATGTTACAGCCCGCTCCGAAAAGCCATATATTAAGGTATACGAGGAGGAGCGTGAGCTCACGATGATGTTGATGGTCGACGTGAGTGGCTCGCGAATGTTCGGAAGTCAGGAGCGTTTGAAGAAGAATGTGATCACCGAAATCGCTGCGGTATTGGCATTCTCGGCGGCACAAAATAGCGACAAGGTGGGGTGTATCCTCTTCTCGGATAAGATCGAAAAGTTCATCCCTGCAAAGAAGGGAAAGAGCCATATCTTGATGATTATCCGCGAGTTAATAAGCTTTAAGCCAACCTCTAATGGCACCGCGCTATCCGAGGCTGTAAGGTTCCTCTCGAATGTCAACAAGAAGCGCTGCACAACATTTATCCTCTCGGATTTCCTCTCGCCCACAAGCGATCACAAGCCGCTTAACGACGCGCTGAAGATCGCTCGCGCGAAGCACGATTTGGTGGGAATCAGAGTCTACGATCCTCGCGAGGCGGAACTGCCAAACGTCGGAATCGTGGAGTTGAAAGATGCCGAAAGTGGAGAGAAAGTGTGGGTCGATACCTCGTCGAGAGCTGTGCGCGACCACTATGCACGACAGTGGGAAGCTATGAGTGATACGATTGTTAACTCCTTGAGTCACAATCGTATCGACACCGCAACCATCTCTACTCAAAGCGATTACGTAGTTGAACTTATAAAACTATTTAAGCAACGATGAAAGTTATAAAAGTTACATCCCTACTGCTGGCTCTCTGTGCGGTGATGGTTGTGGGACGAGCCTGGGCTGCAGCCCCCACAATCGAGTCTCGCGTGGAACCCGACAGCATTGGCATTGGCGATAGATTCACCTATTCGATTATTGTGGAGCGCGATATGGCTCAAGTGGTTGCCTTCCCCGAATTGTCGTTTGCCGAGGATAGCCTCGTGGAGGTTATCGAATCTCTGCCAGTCGACACCTTGGCTCAAGATGGGCGCCAACTGACTCTGCGCAAGCGTTTTACGATGATCTCTTTTGAGGATGGTGAATTGAACCTTGGCCTTGCCGAGGCGCTCTACATGGATAAAAATATCACCGATACACTTCGCACAACCGATTCGCTGAGATTTGTGGTCAACACATTTATCATCGATTCCACCTCGCAATCGATCTTCGATCTGAAGGCTCAACGCACGATGCCATTTAAGTTTGACGAGATAAAGGGCTACACAAAATGGGCAATTATCGCGCTGGTGGTATTAGCGATCCTGCTCTATATTTTGATCCGCGTGCTCGATGCTAGGGGTAAAAAATTGAGCGATCTCTTTAAGCCCACTCCGCCGCTACCTGCTCATATCGAGGCGATTAAGGCGCTCGAGGCGCTACACAATCAAAAGATGTGGCAAAATGAGAAGTTCAAGGAGTACTACTCGTCGCTCACCGATATTTTGCGTCACTACATCGTGCGCAGATATGATGTAGCAGCTATGGAGATGACCTCCGAGGAGATTATTGTGGCTATGAGGAGTGTCGATATGCCCAAGAAGAGTGGCATGGATCTTACGGCCCTGCTTCGCGATGCCGACCTTGTGAAGTTCGCCAAGGCTACACCCGAGGGCGAGGAGAACGAGGCGCACTACTTGCGAGCCTACTACTTTGTGGAGGAGACCAAAATTCAAGAGGAGCTTGATCCAAATGCCGAGCAGGAGCTTTTCGATGTCAACGGTGGTGCAAAATAAAAATTCTTATTATGAAATATTTATTAACAGTTGTTGTCACCTTGCTCACTCTCACGCTATCGGCGCAGGAGTTGCCCGAGCGTGGACTTATTCGTAAGGGAAACAAGGCTTTCAACAAAAATGAGTATAAAAGCGCAATCGATAGCTACGACAAGGCCTATGCCGTCTCTCCCGACATCTTCGAGACGCAATATAACTACGCCAATGCGCTCTACAAAGATAAGCAATTTGCCGAGGCTGAGGAGTTGTATACGGCTGTCGATGTCGAGAATTTATCATCGGATGCCGACCGTGCCGATCTCTTCTACAACTTGGGCAACAGCCAATTTATGCAGCAAAAGTATAAGGAGGCGCTCGAGAGTTACAAGTCGTCGATACGCATAAATTCAACTGATCAGGAGGCCAAATACAACTACGCCTACACCAAGAAACTCCTTGAAGATCAAGAGGATGAAGGTGGTGGCGGTGGCGACGATGAGAACCAAGACGAGAACCAAGACGAGGATGAGAATCAAGATCAAGGCGACCAAGATCAAGATCAGCAAGATGGCGACCAAGATCAAGATAACCAAAACCAAGATCAGGGCAACGATGAGCAAGAGCAGCAGCCACAACCCTCCGAAGGCAAAATTTCGCCTCAGGAGCAGCAACAGATGCTAGATGCAATTCAAGCCCAAGAGGATAAAACCCAAGAGAAGCTCGACGAGAAGGAGGGCAAAGCGGTGATGGTTAGAGGTCGCAAGAATTGGTAATATAGTATATGTTCGCAAGAGCGTAAAGCTTTGACTATTAAGCCAAAAAGCTGATTTAAATTGAAAAAATGTTATTTATGAATAGTTATATGCACTTCGCATCTCCCCACTTTTTGTGGCTGTTGTTGCTGCTCATTCCTATGGTGGCATACTACATCTATCGCACGATGCAGGGAGGAGCCACGATCACCGTTTCGACCACAGCCACCCTTCGTGGGGTGCCGCGCACAATGCGTTACTACCTGCGCCATCTGCCTTTTGTGCTGCGCATGTTTGCCTTTGCGCTGCTTACACTTTCGCTTGCGCGCCCACAAGATATCGAGGAGCACCAAAATATCTCGACCGAGGGAATCGATATCGTAATGGCGATTGATATTTCAGGCTCGATGCTTGCACGCGACTTCCAACCCGACCGTATCACAGCGGCAAAGGAGGTTGCAAACACCTTTATCAAGGAGCGTGTGGGCGATCGCATTGGCCTTGTAGTCTTTGCTGGTGAGGCATTTACCCAGTCGCCACTAACCACCGACAAAGCTACGCTTCAAACGCTTCTCTCGCGCATTCGCAGTGGAGTGATCGAAGATGGAACCGCAATCGGAAATGGATTGGCCACAGCACTCAATCGCCTTCGCGAGAGCGATTCGAAGAGTAAAGTGATCATCCTGCTGACCGACGGCGTGAACAACCGAGGCGAAATCGCCCCCTTGACCGCTGCCACAATCGCCCAAGAGATGGGCGTGAAGGTATATACAATTGGTGTGGGGTCGATGGGAACGGCGCCATATCCGCGCGTGGATATGTATGGAAATATTGTCGACTATGTGCAGATGCCCGTCGAGATCGACGAGGATACCCTAACGCAGATTGCTCAAGGCACCGGTGGTGAGTATTACCGCGCAACAAATATGGAAAAATTGGAGGCTATCTACGATCAAATCAATAAGTTAGAGCGCAGCACAGTCGAGATCACCGACTACACAACATACCACGAAAAATTCCTATATTGGCTGCTTATGGCCATTGGTGTGCTGCTCCTAGAGACGCTCCTGAGTTCATTATTCCTTAAAAGATTACCGTAATGTTTCGTTTTGCAAACCCACATTTACTATATTTATTGCTGCTGCTGCCTGCGCTTTTGGTGCTCTTTGCAGTGGTGAATATGCGTGCTCGACGCCTGATGGCACGCTTCGCTAATCCCGAAATTATGGCGCTACTCACACCCGAGGCATCGCGCTGGCGCCCACGTTTCAAAGGGCTGCTGTTGCTAATGGCTCTGGGTGCGTTGATTTTGGCCGCGGCACGTCCGCAGTTGGGTTCGAAGCTGCGCGAGGAGAAGTCGCAAGGTGTCGAGATGATGTTCGTGGTCGACGTGTCGAACTCGATGCTGGCCGAAGATTTTAGCCCCAACCGCCTAGATCGCACAAAATATGCAATCAACAGACTCTTCGAAGGTATGGATCAGGACCGCGCCGGACTTATCGCCTTTGCGGGTAATGCCGCGGTGCAACTGCCTATAACATCGGACTTTAAGATGGCCTCGGCATTTGTAAATCGCCTCTCGCCAAACATGGTCACCGAGCAGGGAACATCGATCGCAACGGCACTCGACTTAGCGCTGCTATCCTTCTCCGACCAGAGCCAGGCTAGTAAGGTTGTGATACTAATCACCGATGGTGAGAGCCACGAGGATAATGCCATAGCATCGGCTCAACGAGCACTAACCCAGGGAGTTAAGATATTCACAATAGGTATCGGAACCCCCGAAGGAGCCCCAATTTCAATCAACGGTGAGTATGTCAAAGACGAGGAGGGCAACCTTGTTGTCAGCAAACTCAACGAGGAGATGCTCGAGCAAATTGCAACAATAAGCCAGGGAGGATATGTCAAGGCAAGCAACCAAGATATCGGCCTGGAGGAGGTCATCCGCACAATAAATGAGCTGGAGAAAGGCGAGCTCTCGACAACAAAATTCGAGGAGTATAACGAGCTATTCCAGTGGCTCATAGCCCTAGCGATGCTGCTGCTGTCGATGGAGTTCTATATGCTCGGCAGAAAGTCAAAGGTGCTCAGCCGATTCAATATTTTTAAGGAGTAGTTGCTGGGAGTGTAACCTCGATATTGGGTTTAAATGCCAAAGGCATTTAATAAATTTTAGGAGTTAATATGTTATGCAAATTTATTTGCAGATAACATATTAACTCCTAAAATCTAACAACTGCAAAGTTTTTAGCCCAATAGCGCAACATAATACGCACCCGCTCACGGTGCTATCCCCGCCCGCCGGAGGCAGTAATAAACAACTAGAGCCCAACCGAAAAGTTGAGCTCTAGTGATAATTATATGGTCTCTGAGTTTTAAATCGAGATGTCGATAATTTCGAATCCTAGGGTTCCGGCGGGCACCACTACCTCGACTGTGTCGCCCTTCTTTTTGCCTAGTATAGCTTTGGCGATTGGAGTTCCGATTGCTAGTTTTCCTTCGCGAAGGTTGGCTTCGTTTTCGGATACTATGGTGTATGTAACTTGCTTCTTGTTGTTCAAGTTTAGCAGGGTTACCTTGCTGAGTATCTGCACTTTGCTGGTGTCGATCTTTGTCTCGTCGATAATTCTAGCACTGCTCAAAACAGCTTCAGCCTTAGCTATGCGAAGCTCCAATAATCCTTGAGCTTCACGCGCAGCATCGTACTCAGCATTCTCCGAGAGGTCGCCTTTGTCGCGAGCCTCAGCGATTGCTGCCGAGCTCTCTGGACGCTCCACCGAGCGCATATAGTCGAGTTCATCTTTGAGTTTCTTGTACCCCTCTGCCGTGAGGTAGATAATGTCGTTTGCCATAACTTTGTATAACTTTTTGTCGTTGCGATAAGCAATAAAAATAAAGAATCCCAACCCTTCACACTGGCTAGAACCCCTTTTAACTATGACAAAGATAGAGATGAAAAATCAAAAATCCAAATTTTTGCGATATGTTTATTGAGCAAACACATGAAAAAACTTGCTCATCACGCTTACGTGGCATAATCGCCCCGCTAAGTTTGGGTCCAAAGAGTATCGTTTTTGCTCTTAGTGGTGCATATTTTACAGGGCAAACGCATGAAAAAATAACTCAACCCGCGCCTGCGAGCACCGCCAGAATTCCCCCTCCTACTGAGGAAGTGCCCACCTCTTTAGAGGTGGAATAGCGCTGACGAGGAGGGGGT
>JAWXTD010000063.1:0-7569 GCA_044433805.1 Rikenellaceae bacterium | reverse complement strand
CGTAACCATCGGCATCGTATTGCTGCACACTCTCGGCAGCTTTGGCCCTTAGGTCGGGATAGCTACAACCCTGAACGATAGGGAATAACGATTGGTAGTGGCCATACTTGGGCTGCGTTTTGGCGTACTGCTCAAAGCAACGATCCAACCATCGCTCGGTTAGCGCCAACGATTTTGCCGCATAATCACGTGGAGCATCCCCTGCAGGGCACTCATCGAAGGCCATCATAATGTCGGCACCAATTATTCGCTCGGTGTCGATCACACTTTCGGGGGTAAATAGGTGGCGCGAACCATCGATGTGCGATTGGAAGTGGCAACCCTCCTCCTTAATTTTGCGACATCCGGCAAGCGAAAAAACCTGAAAACCACCGCTGTCGGTGAGCATCGGTTTGTCCCACGACGAGAAGCGATGCACGCCTCCGGCCTTCTCGATAATATCCATACCTGGGCGCATATAGAGGTGGTAGGTGTTGGCCAGAATTATCTGAGCCTTAGCCTCTTGCTCCACATCGCGGTGGAAAATCCCCTTCATCGCAGCAGCCGTGCCGACGGGCATAAAAATAGGGGTTTGCACCACTCCATGGTCGGTGGTGAACTCTCCTGCGCGAGCCTTGCTTTGGGGCGCTTTATGTTGTAAAGTAAACTTCATTTCAAAAAATAGTAATCCAAAATGCAAAGATAACAATAAATACCAATATTTTTTTAGTTTTTTTGCGTAAGTTTGCATAATTGAATTTTAGAACTATAAATTATGGATTTAGAAAAATATAGTCGTCGCCTGTCGCACTCGGTTACATTCGGCTCTGTGGCGATCGGTTCGGAGCATCCGATCGCTGTGCAGTCGATGACAAACACATCGACGCGCGACACGCAAGGGTCAGTAGATCAGGTGGTTACAATCGAAAAGGCGGGAGGCCAAATCGTCCGCCTAACGGCCCAAGGGCGTCCCGAGGCGGAAAATCTCGAGGCTATTATGGCCCAACTCAAGAGCTGCGGCTCGAAGGCTGCGATCGTTGCCGACATCCACTTCACACCCACCATTGCAGCCATCGCTGCGCGCTATGTCGACAAGGTGCGAATTAACCCGGGAAACTACTCTTTGGAGGGTGGCAACTTGCAGTCGCTCATCGCCTTATGTCGCCATCGTGGGGTAGCGCTGCGCATTGGTGTCAACCACGGATCGCTCTCGCAGCGACAGTTCGACAAGTGGGGCGACACCCCCGAGGGGATGGTCCACTCAGCAATGGAGTTCTTGGAAATTTGCCGCAGCGAGGGGTTCGATCAGGTGGTCGTTTCACTCAAGTCGAGCAATACGCGTGTGATGGTTCAGGCCTACAGGCTGCTTTGCGAGCAGATGGATCGTCAGTCAATGAGCTACCCGATTCACCTAGGGGTGACCGAGGCGGGTAGCGGATTGGAGGCTCGCATCAAGAGTGCCGTGGGAATTGGTGCGTTGTTGGCCGATGGTATTGGCGACACGATTCGCGTATCGCTCACCGAAGCTCCCGAGCGCGAAATACCTGTGGCAGAGCTTATTACACGGCACTTCGAGAGTCGTCAGGGAGTGTTCCACGTAGAACACCCCGAGGGCTACAGCCCCTATGTTTATAAGCGTCGCAGCAATATTTCACTGCCCATAACCCACTCGGAGTTGACCGACGAGTTCACCATAATCGAGGCCACTTCGGCCAACCCAACTTCTGAACTACGAGCAGCGATTTTGAACCTCAATTCCACTGAGCCAGTGATCGTTAAGCGTCGTTACAACGATGCCGATATCACCCGCCTAGCCATCAAAGCGGCTGCCGATTTGGGTCTGCTTCTGCTCGATGGACTAGCCGATGGAATTTGGATCGATGCCCCGCAACACGACCCTCAGGCCATTGAAAAAATCGAGCTGATGATCCTGCAATCTTCGCGCGTGCGACAGTCGCAAACCGAGTACATCGCATGCCCAAGTTGCGGCCGCACGCTATTCGATATCGAGAGCCGTTTGGAGGAGATCAAGAGCCGCACATCGCACCTTAAGCACCTGAAAATCGGAGTGATGGGATGCATAGTGAATGGACCAGGCGAGATGGCTGATGCCGACTACGGATATGTAGGAGCAGGTGCTGGACGCATCACCCTCTATCGTGGTCGTGAGGTGATCGAGCGCAATATCCCCGAGTGCGAGGCGCTCGACCGACTAGTGGATTACATCAAAAGTAATGGAGATTGGATTGAGTTATGATAATTTTGCCTTCTACATACCTTCCCTCGATCGAGCACTTCGCCTATATCGTTAAGGGTGACTACGTTATAGATCTTGGTGAGCACTACATAAAGCGCTCAAACCGCAACCGCGCATATATAATGACCGCCAACGGCATAATGGCACTCACGGTGAATATCGCCCGAGCAAATCGTCCGCGCACACCCATGAAAAATATCGAGATCGACTACTCCAAGCGCTGGCAGCACCAGCACTGGATGGCCATAGTGTCGGCATATAAATCCTCGCCATTCTTCGACTACTATGCCGACTCGCTCGAGCCAATCTTTATGCAGAAGTATGAGCGACTAGTCGACTTTTCCTTAGCTATAACTAAGGAAATACTTAGGCTGCTGGGGCTCCCCGCAGAGCTGAAACTATCTGATACATACGTAGATAGTCACACGCAAGATCTAGACCTGCGCCCAAAATCAAAAAATGACCTTCACAGCGCGATGCCACCCTACATTCAGGTATTTGCCGACCGCCATCCCTTTGCCCCAAACCTCTCGATTGTCGACCTGCTCTTTTGCGAGGGACCTGCTACTTTGGATTATTTGTCGAGGTTTCTTTCTGCCTCTCTTACTGCCTCGGGCGGGCGAGGATAGCACCCCCGCAAGTGCGTAACCCCAAGGCAGAAAACCACTATTTCACCCCAATCATATTAACGATCGACCTCTGGGCAGCTTGGCGCACATCGTCGTCTAAGTGGATTTCGGGTGACATATTCTCGAGTGTTGAGATGATATTATCCAGCGAGATCATCTTCATATAGTTGCAGTTGTTACATCCGCATGTTGAATCTAAGGGGGGTGCTGCGATAAACTCCTTGGTGGGGTATCGGCGTTTCATCTCGGTTAATATTCCGGCCTCTGTGACCACTATAAACTGTGAATGACACTCATCCCCACAATAGTCCAAGATCGCAGCCGTAGAGCCCACAAAATCGGCTATAGCGACAATATAGGGTCTACACTCCGGATGCACAACAACCTTCGCCTCGGGGAACTCACTCTTGAGGGAGAGGATCGCCTCGAGCGAGAACTCTTCGTGCACATGGCAAGCACCATCCCAGAGTATCATATTCTCACGCCCGGTGAGCTTCTGGATATATGAGCCTAGGTTTCTGTCGGGAGCAAAGATGATTGGTCTCGAGGCGGGGATAGACTCCACAACCTGCAGGGCATTCGACGAGGTGCAACAGATATCGGTTAGCGCCTTGACCCCTACAGTGGTGTTGACATACGAGACAACCATATGGTCGGGGTGCTGCGCCTTGAGAGCTGCAAGATCCTCAGCACGGCACGAGTCAGCCAGCGAGCAGAGAGCATCGGTGCGAGGAATGAGCACAACCTTCTGGGGAGAGAGCACCTTGGCCGTCTCGGCCATGAAGTGAACTCCGGCAAAGAGAATCACATCCTCCTTGACACTTTGAGCCTTGATGGAGAGCGCCAACGAGTCACCCAAAAAATCGGCCACCCGCTGAACATCCTCCGTGGTGTAGTAGTGCGACAAAATCACCGCCCCCCTCTGCGCTTTCAACTCCTCGATTTTTTTAATTTTCTCCTCTGTTGTCATTGAGTTCATAGCTCTTTATTTTTTCTTTTTTATTTAATTATATATAATTATAATAATAAATATAATAGCTGTTGATAGTGTTGATAACCCTAGATAGGTTTTTATTATCAACAACTTAACTTAGCTTTTATTAATATCTTTACTACTATAAATTAACTCTTTACAAGCATATTATGCCGTTTCATTGTGCAAAGTTAACAATTGTTTACAACATTTATCAACATTTCAACATCTATTTTTAATTAACAACAACTGTTAAAACCACTACATTAACTCTGATAATAACTTTTAATAACTTTTTCTTGACTTTTGACTTCTAATCCTGCTTATACAAAAATTACGCTTTGTCAAGACTTTTCTTTCAAAAGTTATTAATATTTATTAACCAATTATATCAACCCTTATCAACATTTTTTATACTACTTATTAACCTTTTTTGCCGAGTTATTAACCATTTTTTTGGGGTTATTAACACTGTTTTTTTCTTACGTTGCTTACTGCCTCCGGCGGGCGGGGATGGCACCCCCGCGGGTGCGTACTTCTGCGATGATTTGCTCTTCGCTGCGCTTTTACGATATATAATAATATAAAATGATCTTTTGAAAATGAATTATCAACGCTCATTTTATATTATTATATATCTATGTCAACCTCCGGTTGCCATGAGCAAATCACCGAGGTTCAAACCTGTTGGAAATTACGTGAGAGAGTAACCTCGATATTGGGTTTAAATGCCAAAGGCATTTAATAAATTTTACACTGTAATATCTTGCGCAAATTTATTTGTGGCAAGATATTACAGTGCAAAATCTAAAAACTACAAGTTTTTAGCCCAATAGCGCAATACAAGTTGCACCCGCGCAGGTGCTATCTGCGCCCGCCGGAGGCAGTAAGAAGGCAGTAAGAAGGCAGTAAGAAGGCAGTAAGAAATGTAAGAAGGCAACAACCAACTAAGTATAAATACCTATATTTGACCATTTTTAGCATATCTAAAAATGGTTTTATTATTTTTGTTCGTTAAAATTGGTGCAAGTGCAAAATTATGATAAACTTTAAGGGGGTTAAATCTCCGTGTTACATACTCGACGAGTCGTTGCTGCTCGAGAATCTCGCTAAGATTGACTACGTTAGGCAGCAGTCGGGCGTCGAGATTATCGTGGCTCTGAAGGCTGGGGCTATGTGGAGGATCTTCCCTCTGCTGGCGGCTCATTCTGATGGTGCTACGGCCAGTTCTGTTGCCGAGGCGAGGCTGGTTTTCGAGGAGTTTGGCTCTGCGGCACACACCTATGCACCGATCTATACCGATGAGAATATCGACGAGGTGATCTCGCTGAGCAGCCACATCACCTTCAATTCGCTTGGTCAGTACCACCGTTTCTCGCAGAGGGCCCTGCTCAATGGCATCTCGTGCGGGCTGAGGGTCAACCCGCGCTACTCGCCTGTCGAGACCGATTTGTATAACCCCTGCGTGGCAGGTTCGCGCTTGGGCATCACCCCCGAGGAGCTCGAGGAGCTTCCTGCGGGTATTGAGGGTCTTCATTTTCATGTTCTGTGCGAGTCGGAAGCTGGGCACCTGCGCCTAGCGCTAGAGTCGTTCGAGAAGCATTATGGCCACCTTATCGACCAGATCAAGTGGCTCAATATGGGCGGAGGGCACCTGATGACTCATGCGGATTACAACGTCGAGGAGCTTATAGAGATCCTTAGGGAGTTCAAGTCCAGACACCCTCACCTGCGACTGATCCTCGAGCCGGGTAGCGCATTCCTTTGGCGCACAGGGGTTTTGCTATCTACCGTGGAGGATGTTGTCGAGAATGGCGGGGTGCGCACAGCGATGCTCGATGTGTCGTTCGCTTGCCATATGCCCGACTGCTTGGAGATGCCCTATAAACCTTCGATTCTTGGCGCTCGCGACCCCAAGGAGGGTGATGAGACGTGGCGCATGGGTGGTTGCAGCTGCTTGGCTGGCGACTACTGCGGTTCTTGGGCCTTCGATGCGGCACCAAAGGTGGGCGATAAGATCATCTTCGAGGATATGATCCACTACACCATGGTCAAGACCACGATGTTTAACGGTGTGGCACACCCCTCGATTGCCATTGCACGAGTGGATGGCACTGTGGAGGTGCTCCGCGAATTTGGCTACGAGGATTACAAAAATAGATTGTCTTAAATTCAAAACTAAAATAATGGAAGATTTCAAAGCAACAGAGTATACGTTGGAGTGCGTAGCTACCTCGCGCCAGTTCGAAGATAGTGGCTGGGTGATGGACGATGCCGAGTGTGGGCAACCCTCGCTCATTCGCGCCAAATATGCCAAGAGTACGTTGGAGGTGGGTCCTGCCGAAGCGGGGCTCTATAAATTTGCCGATTGGCTGCCTATCGCTCGCACGCTCAAAGGCTCTTCGGCCCCTGTGACCTACAAGAGCAAGGGGCTTGCCGCGGAGTTGGGCTTGGAGAATCTCTACATCACCTTCAATGGCTACTACCCTGCGATTGGTGCCAATATGACCACCTGTTCGTTCAAGGAGACCGAGGCCTATAGCGTCTGCGGACGTATCGACCCCGAGCAGAAGAGGGTGCTTGTGGTGGCATCTGCCGGAAATACCGCTCGCGCCTTTGCCAAGGTCTGCTCAGAGAATAATATTCCGCTGCTCTTGTCGGTCCCTACCGATAACCTCAGTGCATTGTGGTTCACCGAGGAGCTCAACGACTGCGTGAAATTGATCGCATGCGAGAAGGGTGGCGACTACTTCGATGCCATCCACCTGAGCAACCTAGCGCTGAGATCGAGCAAGTTCTATGCCGAGGGAGGTGCCAAGAATATCGCACGCCGCGATGGTATGGCCTGCACCGTTCTGTCGGCTGTGACCACCATTGGCCGCATTCCCGACTACTACTTCCAGGCCGTAGGAAGTGGCACCGGAGCCATCGCAGCATGGGAGGCCAATCAGCGCCTAATTGCCGATGGATCATACGGTTCCACCACCATGAAGCTCATCGTATCGCAGAACGCTCCCTTCGTGCCGATGTACGACGCATGGAGAGTCGATTCGCGCGAGATGTTGCCATACGACGAATATAACGCACGCCGCGATGTCGAGATCATCGACGCCAAAGTGCTATCAAACCGCAAGCCCCCCTATGGGATTATTGGTGGATTGTACGACGCCCTCAAGGCAACTGGTGGCGAGATAATGGTGGCGACAAATGCCCAGGCACGCAAGGCTAAAGCGCTCTTCCAACGCACCGAAGGAGTCGACATCTACTCCGCATCGGCCGTGGCAACAGCAACCCTAATCAAGGCTGTGGCCGACGGAAAAATCGCCAAGGATGCAACAGTAATGCTAAATATAACAGGCGGTGGCGAGGAGCTGCGCCAAGGCGAAAAGAAATTGTGGATGCTCAAACCAACACACACATTCTCACTCACCCCCGAGGTGGAAGATGTTGTCGAGAAGGTGGAGGCTATGTTTGGAGGGAGTATTTAATTTCTTCTGTTGAGGACTGCCTCCGGCCAGCCTTCTTAGTGCCTCCGGCGGGCGCAGATAGCACCTGCGCGGGTGCGTACTTCTTGCGCTATTGGGCTAAAAACTTGCAGTTTTTATATTTTAGGGAGTAATATACTTAAGTTTCGGAAGTAGTATTGCACTGCGGGCATTGAGTTTTCAACTCAATGATTTTAAAGGTGTTATATATCTCATTCAAGCTTTGCTTGATAAGATATATAACAC
>JAWXTD010000062.1:0-8048 GCA_044433805.1 Rikenellaceae bacterium | reverse complement strand
TAAAAAATAATTTCTACCAAAGAACCTTGCAACGCCGTTTTCCCTTGTTGCGGGTGCAAATATATGCCCTTTATTTCGTTCTGCCAAATGTTTTGTGAAGTATTTTTAAAAGAATTTAACAACGCACAGGGTATAGTGCTACTCCCTAGCACTTTAGGATAGCAAATTATTTTCACCCAAAAAGAGAAGAGGATGTTCCCCTACACAATCGTGTAGCGAAACATCCCCTTTTACAATTTTCAGGCGATCTCTAGCACTCAGATTTTATCTGCGTAAATAGGTCAACATCCTCCTGGGAAGAGTCCATTATATATAGGTATGCCTCTTCGAGTTTGGCCGCTGCCATTTTTGAGTAGATTTTTGCCGTTTGAGCATACTCCTCACAAGCCTTTGCTTGAGCAGACAGAAGTATAGTGATGATGATGTGGCCAGCCGATTCGACTAGGCGACGTGCATGAAAATCTTTGAATCCAGCCTTCTCTTTCTCGACGGATGACACTTTTTCGATCATCGCCTCGAATTTCGACTTCATGATTTTCACCTTTTCGATAACTGGCGCAACAGATTCTGCATACTCTTGTGATAGATATGCATCAATCTGCTCGATGTAGGTTCCCTTGGTCACCGCGTTAATTGCCGCCACAACTTGTAGTTGCGAGGTTCCCTCATAGATATTCATGATACGAGCATCGCGATAGTGGCGCTCACAAGCGTAATCCTTCATATAACCCGAACCTCCGTGGATCTGCACCGAGTCGTAAGCGAGTTGGTTGGCATACTCCGAAGCGAAAAGTTTCACAAGCGGAGTAAATCCATCGGCCAAGCGGTTATAGAATTTCATCTCGGCACGCTCCTCACTCTCCAATTTGCGCTCATGCGAGATGTGACCATACTGCTTGTAGATCTCCACGAAGCGAGTTGTCTCGTAAAGAAGTGCGCGAGCACCTTGCGCCTTAGCCTTCATATTCGACAACATCTCGCTCACTGCTGCAAACTCGATGATCGATTTTCCGAACTGCGCACGCTCGTGAGCATACTTCAGCGCTTCGCGATAAGCCGCCTCGCAAAGACCAACCGATTGAGCACCAATACCCAAGCGAGCAGCATTCATGAGCGACATCACATATTTAATAAGTCCCATCTTGCGATCGCCAACCAAACGCGCAGGGGCATTTGTGAAGACCAATTCGCAAGTTGGCGAACCTTTGATACCCATTTTGTTCTCGATTCTGCGTACCTTCACTCCGCCATCGCGTCTGTCGTGCACCAACATCGAGAGGCCTCGAGCATCCGCGGTTCCCTCCTCCGTACGAGCCAAGACCAACGAAACGTGGCCATCGCCATTGGTGATAAATCGCTTCACGCCATTGAGCAACCAGCGATCCGAAGCCTCGTCGTAGGTAGCTTTCAACATCACCGCACCAAGGTCGGAACCGGCATCGGGCTCGGTAAGATCCATCGCACAAGTAGCTCCGGCAGATACCCAAGGCAAGAAATGCTCCTTGATCTGGTCCGAAGCAAATTCGTTGAGCGTCTCGGCACAATCCTGAAGTCCCCAAATATTCTCGAAACCGGCATCGGCACGCGAAACCATCTCATTGGCCATAACGAATGCAACGAGTGGCGCATTGAGACCATCGTATTTGCGAGGAAGAGTCAATCCGCTAAGGCCTGCTTTGATGACTGCCTCCAAGTTTTCGGCAGTTCCGCGAGCGTAAACAACATGGTCGTCGACAACCTTAGGCCCCTCTTGGTCAACACTTTCTGCATTGGGAGCGATAACCTCGCCACACACCTCACCGGCGATAGTCAACGTGCGGCGCAATGAGTCCATTGCATCCTCAAAATTTTGTGGTGCGTAGTCGTAGAGATCCTTCTCTGCGAAGCCACGCTCCTTTAGCTCCACGATTTTGCGCATCAAAGGGTGCTCAAATTGGAACTGTAAGTCCTTATTATCTAAAAAGAAATTTGCCATTACTTCGAGTTTTGTTTATAGTACTTAATCATCTTGGGGATAATCTCGTTGACATCTCCCGTAATTGCATAATCTGCAAGTTTGTTGATTGGAGCCTCCGGGTCGTTGTTGATCGAGATCACCATTGCCGATTGATCCATACCCGCTGTATGCTGAATTTGACCCGAGATTCCGCAAGCCACATACAATTTTGGGCGAACAGTGACTCCCGTTTGACCAACCTGACGCGCATGCTCGGTGAAGCCCGCATCGACTGCAGCACGGCTTGCACCAACCTCACCACCAAGCACCTCGGCCAATTGATGAACCAATGCGAAATTCTCCTTAGAGCCCATTCCATAGCCACCAGCTACAATTACGCCAGCACCTTTGATATCGATTTTGCTCTCCTCGATTTTACGATCGATGATCGTAACGGCCATATCCGCAGGGCTAACCATACCCTTAAAGTCGATCACTTTAACCTGGGCAGCACCAGCAACAGCAGCGTGCTCCTTGCGCATCACACCCTCGCGGACTGTTGCCATTTGTGGGCGATTTTCGGGGTTGATGATCGTTGCGATGATATTTCCACCAAAGGCTGGGCGGATTTGGTACAATAAATTTTTATACTCCTTTTTGTTCTTTGCATCGGTGTGGTCGCCAATAACTAGCTCGGTACAGTCGGCCGTAAGACCGCTATAGAGTGCCGAAGAGACACGTGGACCAAGGTCACGACCGATAGCCGTTGCACCAAAAAGTGCAATTTGTGGCTGCTCGGCTTTGAACAATCCCACCAAAACCGAAGTGTGTGGAAGGGTGCGATAGGGAGCAAAGATAGCGTCGTCGGCCACCCAAACTGTATCCACACCAAATGGAGCGAGCTGCGCCTCGACACCAGCGAGACCCTCGGATATCACCACAGCCTCGAGCTTCACGCCCAACTCCGAAGCAAGTTCACGGCCTTTGGTAAGCAACTCAAGGCTCACATCGGCAATTTTACCCTGCTCAATTTCTATATATACAAATACGTTATTCATAATTTCGCGAGTTTAGATTATCCGAGTGTGTGGCTCGAAATGAGTTCAACCATAAGTTCATTGATCTGCGTGTCGCTACCATCGAGCACCTTCGACTCCTTAGCTTGGAAGACCACATTTTCGATCTTCTTAACCTTGGTAGGCGAGCCTGAAAGACCCAACTGCACCTCATCGGGATCGACATCAGCAGCACTCCACTCGAAGATCTTCAAGTAGTCACGATCTGAGGCCATCTTTGCGGCCAAAGAGTCGGGGTCTGCTGCGATCTCCGTTGGGATCATCGCATATTTGTACTTCATCACACGACGTGCGTTTTGTGGTCTACAATCTGCAAATGAGCCATTTACGGTGAATACCGCAGGCAGTGGAGCCTCCACAATCTCTATTCCATTCTCCAAGCGGCGCTTAACCACTAGCGATGACTCTTTAACCTGCTCGATGCTCTCGATGTATGTGATTTGGGGCAAGCCCATCTTCTCGGCAACTTGTGGTCCCACCTGCGCCGTATCGCCATCGATCGCCTGACGACCTGCGAAGATCACATCGGGCTCGATCTTTTTTAGTGCACACGACAAGGCGTATGATGTTGCCAAGGTGTCCGATCCGGCAAACTTACGGTCGGTAAGCAGGTATCCACCATCGGCACCGCGGAACATTGATTCACGAATAATCTCTGCCGCACGATAAGGCCCCATCGTTAAAATGTGAACCGTAGAACCCTCGACTGCATCCTTAAGGGTGAGTGCAGCCTCGAGAGCATTAAGGTCCTCGGGGTTAAAGATTGCTGGCAGAGCAGAACGGTTTACCGTACCCTCGGCTGTCATGGCATCCTTACCCACATTGCGGGTATCGGGCACCTGTTTGGCCAGCACAATAATTTTCAACTCTTTTTTCATTACTGGTTAATTTTAGGATTTTGAAAACGAAAGCTCCCCAAACCTAACGCACTCGAGCGATAGATTTGGGGAGTTAAATATTATTATCGGATGATAGTCTCTTCGCGATCGGGACCCACCGAGATTACCTTAATTGGCACCCGGGTCTCTGCCTCGATGAAATCGACATACTCCTTAAACTCTACTGGGAAATCTTCGTAGTTCTTCACATTGCAAATGTCGCATTTCCAACCCTTGAACTCGCGGTAGATAGGCTTGATTTCGCACTCAACGGTGTAGGGGAAGTGTTCTACCCTCTCGCCATCAATCTCGTATGCTACAGCCACCTTGATTGTATCGAAGTCGTTCAACACGTCGGACTTCATCATAATGAGCTGCGTTGCGCCATCGACCATAATTGCATATTTCAAGGCTACCATATCTAGCCATCCGCAACGTCGCTCGCGGCCAGTCACTGCGCCATACTCCCTGCCTACATCGCGCATAGTCTTGCCATCCTGGTCGAACAACTCCGTTGGGAAGGGGCCACTACCCACACGCGTGCAGTAAGCCTTGAAGATTCCAAAGACCTCACCAATGCGGTTTGGAGCTACTCCCAAGCCAGTGCAGGCACCAGCACACACTGTGTTCGAAGATGTTACGAAGGGGTACGAACCAAAGTCGACATCCAAAAGTGTTCCCTGAGCACCCTCGGCCAAGATCGCCTGGTCGCTCATAAGCAGGTCGTTGATGGTCTGCTCCGAGTCGATGATGTCGAACTTCTTGAGGTACTCGATAGCCTCGAACCACTCCTTCTCCAACTCTGTGATGTCGTATTGGTAGCCCAAAGCCTCGAGCGTAGCTACGTGGCGAGCCTTAGCTGCTACGTAGATAGATGCAAAATCCAAGAAGATATCGCCTACACGAACGCCATTGCGGCTGATCTTATCGGTATATGTTGGGCCAATTCCCTTACCGGTTGTACCGATCTTGGCACTGCCCTTAGCTGCCTCGTAGGCTGCATCCAACACCCTGTGGGTTGGCATGATAAAGTGTGCCTTTTTCGAAATTGAGAGACGCGTAGTCAAATCGTGACCACTCTTTGCCAACGCTTCGGCCTCCTCGCGGAACAAAATTGGGTCTAACACAACGCCATTACCGATGATATTTCTCTTGCCTCCTTGGAAAATTCCCGATGGAATCGAACGAAGGATATACTTTTCGCCATTGAACTCCAAGGTGTGACCAGCATTTGGACCTCCCTGAAAACGAGCTACAACACCGTAAGATGGCGTTAGGACGTCGACAACCTTGCCTTTTCCCTCATCACCCCACTGCAAACCAAGAATTACATCTACTTTCTTCATATCTGTATTTAATATTATAATCTTTGCTTAACGCATTTAGAGTTCAAAGATATAAAAAATATTTCACTTAAACTAGCAGAAATGAATAAATATTAGGGGGAATGCATGAAAATGTACTTTGCTTTTGCTTTTTTCGGATTTCTTACTGCCTCCGGTCAGCTCTCTTACTGCCTCCGGCGGGTGGGGATAGCACCCCCACGGGTGCGTGCTTCTTGCGCTATTGGGCTAAAAACTTTTTAAGTTTTTAGATTTTAGAGAGTAATATATTGCCACAAATAAATTTGCGCAATATATTACTCTCTAAAATTTATTAAATGCCTAAAGGCATTTAAACCCAATATCGAGGTTACATGCCGATATAAAATAATGGTTAATGATAAATGGTTAATCAAGAAACTCTGTTTCAATAATTTACACATATCAAAAAATAGGCTTAACAATTTGACACATTAGAAACCTAAGAAACGTTCACCTCACAAGGGTTCAATTCAAAGAATTGAAAAATTTTAAAGATGATATTTATCTTGTCAAGCTCGCTTGAAAAAGATAAATATCATCTTTAAAATCATTGAGTTGCAAACTCAATGCCCGAAGTGTAATAACAAAAAGTAGCTGCACCCGCGGGGGTGCCATCCCCGCCCGCCGGAGGCAGTAAAAAACCTAAGAAAAAGCCCGTCGCACAAAGTCCACAATAAGCTCCACAGTTTTATCCTCGCCCAGCTTCGAGGAGTTGACACAGAGGTCGTAGGTCTGCGCGGAGCCCCATTTTCGGGTTGTAAAGAAGTTGTAATAGTCGGCGCGCGACTCATCGCACTGCTCGATCATGCGCTGCGCCTGGCTGGGGCTCACATTATAATTCTCGACTATGCGGGCAATGCGGTCGGCATTGTCGGCCGTAATAAATATATTTATGCAGCAGGGCTCCTCGCGCAGGATGTAGTCGGCACAGCGACCCACAAAAAGCGCCGATCCTCGTTGCGCAATATCCTGAATCGCAGCACTTTGAATAGCAAATAGCGATTCATGGCTCAGCACATTATTTGCCGTAGCCTCGCCCCCCGCGAAGGGATTACGCAGGTAGCTCACAAAGGTCGACAGACCCTTGCGGCGGCAACGCTCATCGGCCTTGGCGAAGATCTCGTCGCTTATTCCACTCTGCTTTGATGCCACCTGTAGCAGCTTCTTATCGTAAAAATCTACTCCCAACTCGTGGGCTACACGCTGGCCAATTACTCTTCCGCCGCTACCTAGCTGGCGACCAAGGTTGATGATAATTTTTCTATCCATAGCTCTGATTGTTAAGATTTTATACTTTCCGATTTACCAAACTCGCGCAGCTGACTCCGCAGCATAAAGAAGGCCACACACGAAGCCAAGAAGTCGGAGATAGGCATGCTGCACCACACGCCCCAGCTACCATCAAACGAGGTGTAGCGCGTAAAAATTATGGGCAGCAGAAGCAGACAGGGCAGCAGAAATATCAATTGACGCGAGAGCGATAGGAAGATCGCCTTGCGTGCCATGCCGATACTCTGGAAGAAGTTCGAGGTCACCATCTGCATTCCAACAATCGGGAAGACAATAACGGCAATCCGCATACCTGTGACGGCCAAAGCGATCAGCTCCTGATCCTTGGTGAAGGCCCGAACGACATATTGTGGCAGGAAGAGCCCCACGACAAATCCCGCGGTGGTGACTATCGTTGCGCCGATGATCGTTAGCCTCAAGACCTCCTTCACACGGCCAAACTCGCGAGCTCCATAGTTGTAGCCAGCAATAGGTTGCATGCCCTGGTTGATACCCATGACGATCATCACAAAGATGAAGATTATGCGGTTGACAATGCCATAAGCTCCCACATTCAAATCGCCTCCATACTCCTTCAAACCCCTGTTAATCAGGATTATAACCAGACATGCGGCGCAGTTCATAAAGAAGGGCGACATGCCAATCGAGAAGATATCCTTGATGATCTTTGCGCGCAGGCGATAGATCCCTCGCTTGAAGTGCAGCACCTCGCCCCTGTTCGAGAAGAGATAGAGCTGCCAGCAAAGCGAGATGGCCTGCGCCAAGATTGTTGCGATAGCGGCTCCGCGGATTCCCCAGCCGAAGCCATATATGAATAGTGGGTCGAGCACGGCATTGATCAACACGGTGTTGATCATAGCTGCCATAGCGCGCTTAGGGTGGCCCGAAGAACGCAGCAAGGCATTGAGCCCCAGAAACATATGCGAGATAACATTGCCCGCCAGGATGATCTCCAAATAGTCGCGAGCATAGCCAATAGTATGCTCACTGGCCCCGAAGAAGTAGAGGATAGGGTCGAGGAATGTCAAGCTGACCACGCCAAATGAGATTCCAATAATCAGGTTCAACATCACCACATTCCCCAGCACATTTTGCGCCGTGGCATAGTCCCTCTGACCAAAGCGCAACGAGATCAGAGTCGAGCCTCCCATGCCAACCAAAGCACCAAAAGCTGCCGCAAGGTTCATAAGCGGAAAGGTCAGAGCCAAGCCCGAAATAGCCAGAGCACCAACACCTTGACCAATGAAAATGCTGTCGACCATATTGTATAACGACGAGGCGGTCATCGCAATAATGGCCGGCAAAGCATACTGCAGCAACAACCTACGAACAGAGGCCGTCCCCAGCTCCGTAATATTTCTACTATTTATCTCCATGATTTAAATTTATAGGATTAGGCGCATAGAGCGCACTTGTTAAATGTGCTTATATAGCCGAATAGGCTCATTTCTAACCATTCTATTTATAAGCAAATCAAATATTGTGTCCATATTATTGCGTCTAT
>JAWXTD010000061.1:0-8151 GCA_044433805.1 Rikenellaceae bacterium | reverse complement strand
CTTTGCACTCACAATTAGTTCAGCTAAGCGGATGTGGTGTAATTGGTAGCCACGCTAGACTTAGGATCTAGTGCTGAGAGGCGTGGGGGTTCGAGTCCCTTCATCCGCACTAACGACAACTCAAAATTTGGGTTGTCGTTTTTTTTATTTTGCCACCTTACCTTGAAAACCATCACAAATGAAGTTGTTACTTATTGAGGACGAGCTAGCACTTGCCCAGACCATAGATCGAGCATTGCAGGCCGAAGGCTATACGGTCGAGCTTGCCCACACCTTTGAGCAGGCCCGCACCAAGATTGGGCTATTTGAGTACGACTGCATAATGCTCGATATTATGCTGCCCGGGGGCAGTGGGCTCGATATTCTGCGAGAGCTCAAGGCGATGGGTAAGATGAGCGGTGTGATAATAATCTCGGCCAAAGATTCGATCGACGACAAAGTGGCAGGGCTCAATATGGGTGCCGACGACTACTTGGCAAAACCCTTTCACCTCTCGGAACTCACCGCACGTGTGGCGAGCATCATACGTCGCAATGGCAACAGCGGAGCCAACGTAATCACCATTGGCAATATGGTGCTTTGGCTCGATAAATCGCAGGTTGCCGTCGATGATAAGCTGCTCGACTTAAGCCGCAAGGAGTACGATATCCTGCTTCACTTTGCAATGCGCCAAGGCCATGTGATTAGCAAGCAGAGTCTGGCCGAGGCTGTGTGGGGCGACTATATCGACCAAGCAGACAACTACGACTTTATATATACCCACATGAAGAATCTTCGTCGCAAGCTCGCCGCAGCAAATTCGCAGATCGAGATTAAGGCCATTTATGGATTTGGGTATAAGCTTAATTGATTGGTATTATGCGATTTATAAACCATATAATATTGCGTGTCTCGCTCTGGCTCTCGGTGGTGATTGCTGTGTGGGCTGTGCTGTTTTTCTCGATCATTGTCGATGAGGTGAACGACGAGACCGACGATGTTTTGGAGGATTACGCGGCCATGATAATCCAAAATTTCCTCGCCGGAGAGCCAATCCCCACAACCGACAATGGCTCGAACAATAGCTACTCGCTACGCCCGGTGAGCCCCGATAGTGTGGCCATAGCAGGTGCGCAGCAGGGCTTCTCCAACGAGTCAATATATGTGAAATACAAGCGCGAGGATGAGCCTGCACGACTCCTGCGACAGCTATTTTGCGATGCGCAGGGCAACCACTTCGAGGTGACAGTGCTCACCCCGACAATCGACAATAGCGACCTGATCGATGCCATTTGGCGATCTCTGGCCATCCTCTTTGTGCTGCTGCTGCTCACCACTCTTCTGATTAATATCATAGCAATTAGAGGTGGGCTCAGGCCACTAGATAGGTTCATGTCGTGGCTCCAAAATAGCGACCTGCAGAGCTGCGAGCTGCCCTCGGTGCAGCAGAGTAACATCCGCGAGATCAAGGAGTTGACATCGGCAATAGAGACCTTCGCCAAGCGCGGCAAGCTAGCCTTCGAGCAGCAGCAAGAATTTATCGGCAACGCCTCGCACGAGCTGCAAACACCCATCGCCATATGTCAAAATAGGCTGGAGCTGCTATGCCAAAGTGGGCTTAGTGAGCAGCAGATGGAGGATGTGGGGGAGTGTCTGGCTACCCTCAATCGCCTCTCGAAGTTGAACCGCTCACTGCTGATGCTCTCGCGAATTGAGAATGGCGGCTTCGAGAATGGCCCTGTCGATATCAATGCTCTGGTGCTCAAAAATATCGAGATGCTAGTGGAGCTATATGAGCAGCGTAATATTCGCGTAACACTCTCACAGCGAGCCAACTGCACCATTCAGGCAAACGAGCAACTGTGCTCAACGATGATCGTAAACCTACTCAAAAACAGCTACTCCCACAATGTGGATGGCGGTGAGATCATAATCAATATCGACCGCTCGCAGCTCTCCATATCCAACTCCGCAGAGTCCGCACCACTCGAGCAAGAGAAGATATTTAGCCGATTCTATCGAGGCCGCTCAAAAGGCGGCTCATATGGCTTGGGACTGCCTATAGTGCTCTCTATCTGTAAATTATATGGCTTTAGTGTGGGCTACACTTATGGTGATAACATGCATAAATTCTACGTTGATTTCTGATTTTTTTCTTACCTTTCTTACTGCCCGTGGGCGGGCGGGGATAGCACCCCCGCGGGTGCAGCTACTTCTTGCGCTATTGGGCTAAAAACTTGCAGTTTTTAGATTTTGATATTCAATAGTCTGCCGCAAATAAATTTGCACAATCTCTTATCACTTAAAATTTATTAAATGCCTGAAGGCATTTAAACCCAATATCGAGGTTGCATGCCAACATGTTTAAATGGTTAATTGATTCCTTAAAAAGTTTGGAGTTAACGCGTCAGCAAAAATTAACCATTATACAATTAAGCTTTGTCCTCGATGATTTATTGATGACAACTGCAAGTTGTCATAGATATATATAAAGTGTTGATCGTTGAAAATTCATTTTCAAAAGAGCAATAATTTATATATATCGTAAGAGCGAAGCGATCAATAAATCACCGCAATACAAAGTCAAAAACGAAGTTTTTGGATCCAAGCTTAGCTTGGTGCCCGCGCGGCATGAGCGCGATGAGCAACTTTTTTTCGCATTTTTCCCAATTCTTCAGTTTCTCTTCAGAATTGGGCTCTACCTTTGTACTATAATTTTAAACCAATTAAAAGAGAATATTATGAAAAAGTTATTGTTTACACTCTTTGCAACGCTTTGCACAATCACTTCGCTTTTGGCCGAAGAGAGAGTTATTGATAAGGGGTCACTGCCCAAGGAGGCTCAAAGGTTTATATCGACACACTATGTGGGAGACAAGATCTCGATTGCCACAGCCGAGCGGGGGATGTTCGATGCCGACTACAAGGTGATCCTCACCAGTGGTGTGAAGATCGAATTCGACCAAAAGGGCAACTGGACAGAGATCGAATGCAAGCGCAATAGCCACGTTCCGATGGCGGTTGTCCCCACAAAGATCGCCAAATATGTAAGCCAGAAATTCCCCAAGAGCCGAATCATGCAGATAGAACGCGACAAGCGCCATGTGGAGCTCGAGCTAGATAACGGCATGGAGCTGAAATTCAACACCAAGGGAGAGCTGATCAAGATAGACAATTAAAAAATACCAATTATGAAAAGATTATTTATTGCACTTATGGCAACAATTGCCACTACGCTAGCATTCACATCATGTGACAAGGAGACCGAGAGCGTCATCGACTTTAGCGCACTTCCCTCGGCAGCACAAACCACCATCACCACACACTTCGACAAGGAGCAGATCATGCTTGTTGTCTACGACAAGGAGCTCTTCGACAAGGAGTACTCGGTGACATTCTTCGACGGCACAGTGATCCAATTTGAGAAGAGCGGCAGCTGGGAGAGCATCGAGTCCAACATCACAGGAGTACCCACCTCGATCCTCCCCACGAAGATTGCCGAGTATGTAGCCACATACTATGAGGACCAAAAGGTGTTCGAGATCGAAAAAGATACCGACGGCTACGAGGTGAGATTGGAGAACTCAATCGAGCTAGAGTTCAACCTTTCGGGCACCCTTGTGGGCGTTGATTAAGGGGTAACTTGAGTTCCTATGTTTAACACGTGAAACATAGGAACTCAGGTATATAGCTTGGCTTCGGGGATTTGCATCGTAAAAGCGCAGCATGAGTGCGATGAGTAACTATTTTTGCATCATAATTGCAATGGTTTAAAGTGCGTATTCACTTTTAAACCTATAGATATGAGACTATTTTTTTCGCTTAAGCTGCTTGTGGCCAGTGCTTTTCTATTTTCGTCGTGCAGCAATAACAATGATGGTATTTATGTTTCGACAAGTGGCGAGGGCTCGGTGGTTATCGACTACGGCTCCCCATCATACCTCTACCGGATGGTGCTGTTCACCGTTGATACTCAGCAAGATATCTACCTGATGGGCTACAGCGCCTATGTCAATGCCGATGCCGAGTTCAAGGGTCAAGGGGCTGTGGTGCGGCTCACAATCCCCAACAACGAGGAGAGTTCGACGCTCGAGGCACAATCCTTCGATATTGCGAGCGACGGCTATGCGGTGAGCTACTCGCCATACGTAAACTACTCAGCAGCAGAGGGAGAGGAGGATTTCGCCAGCATCGAGTCCGGCACAGTGATAATCCGAAAATCGGGCAGCTTCTACGATGTGCGCCTGCTGGGCACAAACCAAGAGGGGCAGAATGTGATCGTCGCATACCGCGGGTATATCTATAGAACTCTTAGCCAGAGTCCAGATGCGGCGGTTCGCTAGTTTTTCTGTTTTTCTACCGCGCGGCATGAGCGCAGTAAGCAAGTTTTTTTGCATGCCTCGGCCCTAGGTGTCAACAGCTGCAATTAGCTTATCCTCAAGAATATAGCAACGGCGGCCACTAAGCACCAAAAGCCCCATATTTGCAACTGTTGCCATCGTGTGAGTTCTCGTGGCACCTCGACTACTTGCCGCACTATTCGCTCGCGGAAGATTATTGAATCACGCACCACAACATCCTTAGATGTGGGGTGCGTGATTTTTTGTGCATTGGTCTGCAGTGAGTGGAATAGTGCTCCGTCGGGTTGAATGATCGCGGTGGAGTGGGCAAGGTAGTTGCTTAGGGTGCTGCTATCCTGCCGCACCACCACGCGCTCCTCGATCTGGGGAATCTCGATCTGCACCGTGTCGTGAATAGTCACTCGACGCTCGACAACCTCGATGCGAATCGAATCGCTCTGCGATGCTGCCAGATGCCGAGAAGCAGAGCACGAGGCGAATATCATCATCACTAAAGCAGCCTGGCTAAATCTAAGTGCCCTTCTCATCGTCGTCGCTCTTTTTTTCGATGTCGATAATGTCGCTCTTTCGCGAAAGCCACTTAAAAATATCGACCTTAATATTAGTGCCCTTAGCCTCGAAGTAGTTCGAAAAGCAGGAGTTTGTCTCAACGCCATAGATCACAATCATCACCAGCACAGGCAATATCTTCACCCCGATCGACTCTCCGAAGGTTGCCCCAAGGCTGCCGGCCAAGAGCACCCAACATGTGTAATCTACCGCCTTGTTGATTGTGCGACGAATGGCTCGGCTCGCTCGAATAGGTTCGCCACGCACTCGCGATGCTCTGAGCCCAAAACGCAAATCGGCCACAATAAGCACCATGCCCAGCAGAAATAACCATCCGAGCGGTTGAGCAAATGCGTAGATCGAGCCGAGCGCCGAGGCCAAAATGCCGCTGGCTACAGTGCGCTCTTCCATCTCTCGACGTCTTCTGCGATTGTCTCTTTCAGCGCCTTGCGCTCTGCGAGGAACTCCATATATGGCTCCGTGTAGCTCTGGTCGATCACCCCCAGGAGCGATGCCTGGTAGTCGTTGATGAGCTTCTGTTCTACGCCACCTCCCCATATGGCCTCGATCACCTTCTCGGTGATTGACTCTTGCGTTGGGGTGTTGCTGATGATCACCTGGTAGCAGCTCCAGTGTGTGAACTCTTCCGAGACGATCTGCTCGATCTGCCATCTATATAGATATGATCCGTTGCCTACAGCTTCGATTGCCGAGGGCTTGTTGTCGTATATTACTCTTTTCATCTTTGTTATTCGTTAGGGTGGAAACAGATTCGTGTGCCGGTATTATTTTGGCCGTATGAGGGGGCATATATTGTGTTCATAGCTGTGAGACCGGCATACTCCCCATCTTTGGATGTTCCTCCGATCGACACGCCAGATATCTGCGACACAGTATTTTGTGAAAAAAGGATATCGCAGTAATATGTCGACGAGCTACCCGAGCACGATGTAGCGAAAATATCGCCATTATCGCCCAATGCGATCTCTCTAATGAAGCTGCTCACATCGCGCGACAAGTTGCCAGCATGGTAATAATTGCTATATCCATTATCATTTAGCGATAGGATGGCTGTGAAAGAGGCATAATCTTCGGCGATGAAAACACGCGACTCTCCGGCATACAGGCCACTGTAACTATCTGACCTAATATCTATTACTACTCCATCGATCCATTTTTGAATGTGCCCAAATGGATTCTCGATACCTCGATAGCGGTTGGCATATGTAGAAATTACGAAGTTGTTGGTCTCATCGTAGACTGTATAAACGACCTCACCCGACGAGTTGCCAAGGCTGTCGGTGTGGCCACAGGGTATAAATGGTGAAAACTCATTGAAGTAGTACCAATTTGCCTCGGCTAGAGTTGTTGCGCCATTGCCTAGGCCTCCCTGCCTATACCCCTCAGTTGTCAGTGCGGTGTTTATCGCCTCTTGACTATTCAGGGTTGCATACTCGACGGTGAAAAGCCAGTATATCGCCCTGTGCGCATGATAGCTATAGCAGTTCCACTCTGTTGTGCTGCTTTTGCGCTTGCGCGTATATGCCCTCATGTAGTACGATGCCATGTTGCTTACGGCACGCCCTAATTGCGAGCGGTAGGTGTTGTCGTAAGTCGATGTGTTATTGCACCCTCTATACTCCTCTGTGGTGTTTACAACCGATGCTAGGGTGGTGGAGGTGCGATTTATCGATGCCTCGTATGCGCCAATGTACATCTTGGGGACCTTCGTGTAGCCCGCTAGCGCAAACTCAGATATCCACACCTGTCGTGTGTAGCCGTCCGAGACAAATTTTATGTAGTGCTCAGGAACCTCGACCATCACCTGCCCCAGAGAGCCATCGCGAGTGGAGCCCACCCACGTATCTTCGGGCAGATATTCAACCACTTGGCCATCGTCGTCGAGCAAACATCCTCGCATATGCGACTGAATAGGCAGTGAGCGGTGCAGGCTCAAATTGCCAATGCGGGAGCAGTTGTTGGTCGATATCCTTATGTTGAACTCAATGCCGTAGGCCAGTAGATTATCGAGCTCGACATCGCCCTTTGTGAGGAAAATCTCGCTCATCGACTCGATATCCTCCTGCGTGAAGTAGTCGACTCCTTTGACGGGTGTGAGTTGTGCAATCTGCTCTTCGGTGAGATCCTCGAAGGTGAATGTGTCGCCCTTTTGATATGTGGGATACACCTCGACCGTGGTGCTGTCGTCGTCGCTCTCACCATCGGTAAGTCTCACATCTAGCGTCTGTTGCGTGACCCTATTGCATACGCCATCGGCGAAATCTTCGTCCGTGAGGAAGTATTCGCGACGCACCTGCAGCACCCCGCAAGGCAACTTGTGGTCATCGAAAATCACCAGCAGCGAGCCATCGTCCAACCTTCGGCAATTGGTGTAATCCGTGCCGTCGAACTGCGCGACGTAGCTCGATATGCCCGAGGTCTTATACCTGAACCTGAAGGGCGTTGCGCTATCCTCGACCTCATTTTGCTCGTAGAGCTTGAAGTCGGATTCATAATTTATTTTCATTTTTCTTTAATCTTGATTTGAAATTCTGCGAGCTTCTCTATTTGCAGCTATAGATGGTGCAAATATAATATCTCGCAGAAGCGATGTCAAGAAAAAAATGCTATTAAATTGTAAGTGGCTGGATGGCAGGAGTTTGTATTTTTTTCTTACTGCCTCCGGCGGGCGGGGATAGCACCCCCGCGGGTGCGTACTCTCTTGCGCTATTGGGCTAAAAACTTTGCAGTTTTTAGATTTTGCTATGTAATATCTTGCCACAAATAAATTTGCGCAAGATATTACATAGCAAAATTTGTTAAATGCCTTTGGCATTTAAACCCAATATCGAGGTTGCACGCCAACACGTTTAAATGATTAATGGTCAATGATTAATGGTTAATTGATACCTCAAGAAAGTTTGGTGTTAACGCAGGGCAAACGCATGAAAAAAATTACTTTTTTGCGATTATTGGGCTTAGAGCTTTTAGCTCTAAGAGTATAATCTCCACCACTTTGGAATAAAGTAAACATTATTCCAAAGTGGTGGAGATTATACTTTTTCAAACACCTTTCAGGTGCTTGAACCCAATATCGAGTAGCAGAGGTTGAGTAGAAATAAGACTATCATCATTCTTTTATTTTTTTTGTCTCATGTACGACCACCACCCCCTAACCCCCTCCTCGTCAGCGCTATTCCACCTCTAAAGAGGTGGGCACTTCCTCAGTAGGAGGGGGAATTCTGGCGGTGCTCGCAGGCGC
>JAWXTD010000060.1:0-8170 GCA_044433805.1 Rikenellaceae bacterium | reverse complement strand
CTCTGCGCGATCCTCCCAGCGACGCGCTCCTGAAGGTTTTTGGCGACGATCACCATATGGTTTTCTATCGCCGAACTCTTTGCGCTCACCATATTGTTTGCGCTCACCGAATGGTTTTCTGTCGCCATACTCCTTGCGCTCGCCGAATGGTTTGCGCTCGCTTTGTTCGCGACGCTCTGCGTATGGTTTTCTTTCGCCAAACTCCTTGCGCTCGCCATATTGTTTACGCTCGCCGAATGGTTTTCTGTCTCCAAACTCTTTACGCTCGCCATACTCCTTGCGCTCGCCAAATGGTTTGCGGTCGCTTTGTTCGCGACGCTCTGCGTATGGTTTTCTGTCTCCAAACTCTTTACGCTCACCAAATTGTTTACGCTCACCGTATGGTTTGCGATCGCCAAAGCTCTTACGCTCGCCACTTTGGCTGCTCTTTGGGCGGTTCTCATCCGTGAAGTTCGGATTGTATGATGCACGTCGTGGTGCTCGTGTGTCCGAATCAGCAGCATCTCGCTGCAAACGTGGACGTCGCTCAGTACGTTGAGTGGTTGTTTTCTCCTCTCTCTTGTCGCGGCCGAAGCGCGATAAGACTTTGTCTGAGTCGTTCTTGAAATCTCTCATAGATTCTTAATTTGTATTATGTTAACGCCACAAAGGTAGTTCATTTTTTTTGATCTACCACCTTCTGGCAATAAGAAATGACCTTAGTTTGCGTAAATTAGATACTTTATATTATATTTGTAGCCAGAAAATGGAAATCATGAATAGAGAAATTTTACGTATAGCCTTTCCAAATATCATCTCGAACGTCACAGTTCCGCTGATGGGAATAATTAGCACAGCAATTGCCGGACATATCGGCAGTGATTCGGCAGTGATGATTGGTGAGCTTGCAATCGGAGCTTCGATCTTCAACTTTATATATTGGAATAGCGCCTTTGTGAGGATGGGCACAAGTGGTCTCACTGCGCAGGCTTATGGCCGAGGTGATTTTCACGAGACCACACGCATGCTCTTGCGTTCTCTATCTATTGCCGTTGCCCTGGGGGTGTTGGTGATCTTGCTGCGTGTGCCGCTAACCACTGGCGCAGTGAGGCTTATGAATGGAAATGATATTGCACTGGAGTATGTCGAAGCTCGAATTTGGGCTGTGCCAGCTTGCGTTGTGCTATTTGCATTTCATGGGTGGTTCACCGGAATGCAGAATGCAATTATTCCGATGGTGGTGGCGATTTTTGTCAATCTGCTCCATATCTTGCTTAGTTATTATATGGCTATGGAGCGAGGAATGGGGATCTTGGGAATTGCCTACGCATCGGTCGTGGCACAATGGTCGGGTGTGGTTTTGGCTGTATTGTTGCTCTTTATTCGATATGGTAAACAATTGTTGTTTAAGGGTTTACATGGTGTTTATGCGTGGATTCCGCTCAAGGAGTTCTTTGGCGTAAATCGCGATATTATTATTCGCTCGTTCTGCAATGTGTGTGTCTATTCATTTTTTACGGCATCTTCGGCTCGAATGGGTGATAAAAATATTTTGGCTGTCAATACGCTGCTCATGGAGCTTTTTACGCTGTTTTCATATATGAGCGATGGTTTTGCATACGCTGCCGAGGCGCTCACTGGGCGTTTTGTTGGTGCTGGCGATAGGGTCTCGCTCAAGCGGTGTGTGAATCTCTGCATCGTTTGGTCGTTGATAATTGCGCTGATTTTCGTTGCCTTCTACCTTGTAGGCTGGCGATGGATATTAGGGCTCTTTGTGAGTGAGGGTGAGAGTGGTGCTGCGGTTGTCGAACTGGCCGGACGCTATATTGGTTGGATCATTGCGGTGCCTATTACCTGCGCTTTGCCATTCCTCTTCGATGGAGTTATGGTTGGTGCAACGCTAACGCATGTTATGCGTAACTCTATGATTTTGGCCGCAATAGGCTTCTTTGTGATCTACTTCGCACTCCACCCCTTTATGGGTAACGATGCCCTGTGGCTAGCCTTTGTGCTCTTTGTGGTGATGCGAGGAGCCTTCCAATATCTGATGACAAATCGCTTGCGTGATATTTACGATAAGGCATAAAAATAGGAGCCTGAATAGCATTTCGCTGCTCAGGCTCCTATGATCTGTAAATTTGATATTTACTCTGCAGTTCCGCTATATGTTACATCACATCCATAGCACTCGAAGCTAACAGTTAAACCGTCAGTATCGTATGTGCCCGACATATTTGTAATCTCGTAGCTATCCATCTCTACTCCTCCTACCGTTGGAGTGATTGTGCTTATAGAAAAAGATCCATCAGCAGCGGGGACATCTGAAGTTTTGATCGTGAGGGTAACTGGCATGCTCTCAGAGAACTTAACCTCTTTCATAGTAAGGTCAATACTGCCGTCATTTTGCGCAATAGTAAACTCTACATCTTCGTCGCTGTATGCAGTTATGCCCGATACAGATACGTTAAGATCACCACTGTACGAAACCTCATCACCAGTGCCTAGTAGGGTCTCGAGAGCATCTTCAATTTGATCACACGATGTTGTGAGTGCTGCTGCTACTATTAGTAGCATTGAAAGTAATTTTTTCATTTTTTTGTTTTTTATATATTAATAGTTAATGTTGCTCCAATTGTGCGAGGTCTGCCTCTCTGTACAAATTCTCTCTCCATAGACATGAAATAGAACGTGTTATAATTTTGGTTTAGTATATTTTTTGCCCATAATGTTAATCTGTAGTCTCTGTTTTCTAGTCGCAAAGCGGCTCCAAGTAATGCATATAAAGGTTGCGTTTGAGTATTCTCCTCATTCCAATATATTTTACCTACCCCCGAGGCGTTGATATCGAAACCAATCTTCTCGAGCCACGATAGGCCCGTTGGTTGGTCGTAACTTACCTCAGTGAAGATTGTATGTTGTGGAGCGTAAGGAACGTAGTTGCCAGCGTAATTGTCGTTTCCGCTGACATACTCTATAAATTTAGCATTTGTGTAGCCGTATGAAAAATTTGTGTTTATCCTATCGCACACTCTGGCATATAACGATGCCTCGGCTCCAAAACTGCGTGAACGACCTGCATTTGTCATCATTCTACCCGTTGTTTGGCCTTCGGGAAATACCGTAAGCTGCTGGTTTCGGCAATCGATGTAGAAGAGTGCGATAGAAGCAACTATACTTCGAGAAGGGCTCTCTATGTGGCTGCCAATCTCGTAGTTCCAACTATATTCAGGCTGGTAGCTAATTATATCTTCGGTGTCGTATGACGATCCAAGTGATACCCCAAATTCGTTCATCACTTTCTGCTGAAGGATGTCGGAGAACATTTGGGTGTTATATCCGCCAGCCTTGTAACCTCTTGATATTGACGCGTATAGTGTCGACTGGTTGTATCTTCCTAATCTGTAGGTTGCGCATGCTTTGGGAAGTAGCTCGCTAAAGTTTATTGAGTGTCTATCATCTTGGTCAATAGAGATAGATTTCGGTGTTATTAATTCGCCTCCCTCGCTTTGGTATATCGTGCAACTAGTGTCGGTGTAGTTGTGATAATTTAACGATGCCTTTTCGTAGTCTATTCTCACCCCTGCCGTGAAGCTCCATCTATCGAGTTCGTATCTTGATTCATGGTAGAGTGCACCGCCAAATGCAATATTCGAGAAGTCGCTGTTAAGGATAAATTCGTCGCTATCCCATTGACAATAGTATGGCATATATGTGTTGACGTATTCGAGGATAAGATTGTCAATCCCATACTCCTTAAAAGTCACCGGAGCCTCCATATATTGGTGCTTGTAGAATCCGAAGGCGCCAAAAAGGAAGTTGTAGGGGGAATCTTTTTCGGAGCGGTAGACGATGTCTTCGGTCATAGAGTGCTCTTTAATTGCTTGACGCAGAGTGAAATAGTCATACTCGGTGAAGTCGTTGTCTAGAAACATATCGTCGTTGAGATATTGATAGCTCGTGATCGAGGCGAGTGAAAACCCCTCACCTTGATATTTTATTGTGGTTCCGTTGCTGGCCGTAATTCGGTCGTATGAAGATGGTTGATTGTAGTTCACCTCATCGCTATCGATAAGCATATAGGGGTAGCCACCCTGCTCTAGGATGCTTGCCGAGGTGGTGTTCTCAACTCTGAGGTTGCTACTGCCGCGGTACGATAATTTTAGGCGTGCTCCAGCGTTGCGCTCCCAATCGCAAAGCTCTGTGGTGTAGCTATTTTCGAAGAATCCGTCGCTCGATGAGTAGCTTAGCGTAAGTGCCGAGGCTAGTTGTTCGGAGTGCTTACTATAGAGTGATGCTCGCAGCTTGTATGTATTGCCGCTGCTGTACTCCGCTCCGATCTTAACTCCTTGATAATTAAAGGGTGATAGGGTGTAGATGTTCATCACTCCGCCCATCGTATTGCGTCCATAAAGGGTCGACTGTGGCCCTCGCAGAACCTCCACTCGTTCGATATCGGCCACCTCTGAATCGAAGCCATTTTTGTTTAATAGAGGAACGTTGTCGATGTTAAGCCCTATGACCGGTTGGTCGATTCTGGCGCCTAGACCTCGTACGTATATCGACGATGTTGTTCGCGATCCGTAGTCGGGAATGTGCATATTGGGAACAATCTGGCTTATATCCTTAATCTCTGTAATTCCCTTTCTTTCAATCTCTTGATTTGAAAGAATCGTTGCGGCAATTGGTTGTTTATATAGGTTTAGTCCCTGCTTTATGGTGCTTACACTTACTTGATCAACCACCACTAGGGTGTCGATTTGTGGCTCCTCAGTAGCCAGTAGTGCTGTAGTGAGGAGTGTAAGAGCTAATGTAAGTGCGATTTTTTTCATCGGCACAAAGGTAATGATTTGCACCGTCGCGCGCAATCCTTATTTATTAGGATAAAATAAGTCCAATTATGGTAAATGCCGCCAGCGTTAGGCTCGCAATGCCGTTGAGTGTTCCAAATGCGATGCCGATGTTGCGTTGTCGGGTGGGTGTAACCAGAAAATGTTCGGCTGTGAGAATGGCAATAAATATTGCAACACCTGCTGTAATCCACGCGCTATGAGGTAGATAGCTAGTAAAAAGAATCAATAACGCAGCCGAAAATATGTGAAGTGTCGTGCTGATAGCTAGCGCTCCTTTAGCCGAGAATTTCGAAGGAATTGAGTGCAAGCCCTCCTCTCGATCGAACTGAGCATCTTGTAGCGCATAGATAATATCGAAGCCCGAACACCATGTCAAAACAACGGCAGAAAGCAGGCATACCGACGTCGCAAACTCCCCAGTAACAGCAATATAAGCTCCGACAGGAGCTATCGCAAGCCCCAATCCAAGAACCAAATGCGCGGCTGCTGTGAAGCGCTTGCAGTAGCTGTAGAAGATCACCACAAAGAGCGCAACGGGCGAAAGATATGCCGTGAGGGAGTTGATCGAGCAGGTGGTTGCCACAAAGAGCGCCGCATTAATCACCACAAAAATCAGTGCCGTGCGAGGTGAAATGCTCCCTGCGGGGATCTCGCGTTTGGCCGTGCGCTCGTTTTTTGCATCAATATCTCGGTCGGCCCAACGATTAAAGCCCATTGCGGTGTTGCGTGCGAAGATCATGCAGAGAACAACTTGCGCTAGGAGCATATAGCTGAATTGTGCCTGGGTGGTGGTGATGGCTAAAGCAAAACCAATTAGAGCAAATGGCATTGCGAAGATCGTGTGCGAGAACATCACCAAGCGAGAAAATTTTTGTATCATGGTCTTAATCTTTAAATTCAAGAAATTTCATTGTGTTGACACCATCGGCATAGTCGTAAAGGGTTGGGTGTTGCGCCTGCCCAAAGTCGACTTGTTGGGGGTGTTTAATTATTTGTGACACAATACATTGCAGCTCACCTTCATGTCGCTCGATCCACTCTTCAACCTCTTGCAGCGTATCGTATCGCCACACCGAAAGAGTGCTTAGCGATTGCGTGAACTCTGCGCAGGGTAACATTATCAATGAGCCGTTATCCTCTACCCGAGCGCCGCTAATAGCTGCCAGAGCTCTATTTTGAAGGTAGCTATTGCGATATTTTTGGGTGGTGGGGTAGGGCGGAATCTCAATTTTTGCACCTCGTGGAGCTATTATCATCGCCACATTTCGGCAACCTAAGCCCGAATATGAGTATATATCTTCGGCCAAAAGTTGCATCTGCTCTTGGCTCTCATTGCCCGCAAGTACCGCAATAGAGTGACGAGAACCTCGATGCAGGTGTTTGATGTCACCAAAGCGTGTTTGGAAATATTTGCCAGCCGCATGACCTCCCGTTGCGATCACCGCATCGTATTCTTGCAAATCGTCGTATATATATATAGGTATAGATGGCTCGATCTGCACAAGGAGCGAAATAATGTACTCCATCAACACCCGATCCTTGCTCGAGGGCTTCACCCAAGCTTGGTGACCTGCGGCCAATGTGCACAACAAATCGAAGAAGCCGACAAGCGGAATGTTGCCAGCCATGATTATCGCAACGCGTCGGGACTCGGCAAGTGGCAAGGTGGGATATGTGCCGAGCCACCTTTCGAATTTCTGCGCCTCGAGCATCTCTTCGTAGATTGCTCCCACTGCGCTGGCGATATCCTGCTCTGTAAACCAATCATTTGCCTCGATAGCCTTAGCAATCACCATGCGCGATGATTCGCTTTGGCCAAAGTCGCAGAGTGAATCGGCAAGCAGGGAGACTATTTCGTTGATTTTCTTCATGCGGCAAAGATAATAAAAAGGGAGCTAAAATGTGGCAATGTGACTATTTAAACAAAATATTTTCTTGAGATGTTTGTTTAATGTTAAATTTATTCGTACCTTTGCGCACCCGTGAAGTGCGGGAGTTGGATTACAAGTATTAATAATAAACGTAAAAAAGTGGATTCATTAAGCTACAAGACTATCTCGGCAAATGAGGCGACAGTAACCAAAGAGTGGGTTATTATCGACGCAACCGACGAGGTATTAGGACGTCTTTCATCGCAAGTTGCAAAAATCTTGCGCGGAAAGAACAAGCCTAGCTACACTCCACACGTTGATTGCGGTGACTATGTCATCATCATCAACGCTGAAAAAGTGAAGCTTACAGGTAAAAAAATGACCGACAAGGTCTATGTTCGTCACACTGGATATCCAGGTGGACAGCGTTTCGCTACACCTGCTGATTTCTTAGCACGCAAGCCTACATTCGTTGTTGAAAAGGCTATTAAGGGCATGTTGCCAAAAACTCGTCTAGGCTCAGCCATGATGAGAAACTTGCGAGTTTACGCTGGTAGTGAGCACCCTCACGCTGGTCAAAACCCCAAGGAAATTAAGTTAAACGAGATTAAGTAAAAATTTATGGAAGTTGTAAACACCGTAGGTCGCCGTAAGGCTGCTGTGGCTCGCGTATTCGTGAAGCCGGGTTCTGGAAAGATTACAATCAACCACAAAGAGTTCGAGGTTTATTTCCCTTTGGAGATTCTTCGCTATCAAGTTAAGCAACCCTTCATGGTGACTGGCACCGAGGGTAGCTACGATGTAATGATCAATCTTGATGGTGGCGGTATCAAAGGTCAAGCCGAAGCAGCTCGTTTGGGTATCTCTCGCGCATTGTGCGAGATCGACGCGGAGTTCCGTCCAACATTGAAGAAGAACGGATTCCTAACTCGTGACCCTCGTGAGGTTGAGCGTAAGAAGCCGGGTCAACCCGGAGCTCGTGCGAAGTTCCAGTTCAGTAAGCGTTAATCCTTACCAGACCGAATTTTTGGCAAGCACAATTTGGGTTTCAAACTCCTCAGACTACTTTACAGTATTACTGAAAGTTGCCCGGATTGCGGAAAATCCTTGGGATTGGCAAGGCCACTACCTAAAGGATTGAAGAAAAGAGAATTAAAATTAAAGAATTAAAAACAATGTCACGTACAGATTTTAATACATTATTGGAGGCTGGTGCACATTTTGGTCACTTGAAGCGTAAGTGGAACCCAAAAATGGCTCCATATATCTTTATGGAGAAGAATGGCATCCATATCATCGACCTTCACAAAACCGTTTTGAAGATTGATGAGGCAGCTGCGGCAATTAAAAATATCGCTAAAAGCGGTCGCCGTGTGTTGTTCGTAGCAACCAAAAAACAAGCAAAAGAGGTAGTTGCCGAAAAGGTTTCAGCTGTCGCTATGCCATACGTTACAGAGCGTTGGGCAGGTG
>JAWXTD010000059.1:0-8286 GCA_044433805.1 Rikenellaceae bacterium | reverse complement strand
GTGATATTTTTTACTATTAAATCTCAATATAGAATAACTATATTTTCAATTCAATAGCAAAAAATCTCATCTCCAATAGCACTCTTAAAAACACACCAATAATTATTTTACCCTACTTAAATGCCAAAGGCATTTAACAAATTTTAGGAGCTAATAGGTCATGCAAATTTATTTGCAGATGACATATTAACTCCTAAAATCTAAAAACTTAAAAAGTTTTTAGCCCAATAACGCAACAAAGTCCGCACCCGCGGGGGTGCTATCCCCACCCGCCGGAGGCAGTAAGAGAGCAGTAAGAGAGGCAGTAAAAAACTATCTTCCTCCCAAAGAGCGATACAAGCTAATCACACTCTGCAGCTGCTCGTACTGGTTCGACGAGTAGCTCAATTGAGCCGAAAGCAATGACTGTTGCGCTGTTAGAACCTCTAAGTAGTTGATGTTTCCATGCTTCATAAGCAGCTCGCTGCTGCGCAGTGCATCCTCCAAAAGTTCGATCTGCTGCTGGTAGTAATCGCTACGCTTAATTGCACTCTGCCAGCCTATTAGCGCTGAATTTACCTCGGCTCCAGCATCGAGTATCGCTTGGTTGAATTGCAGAAGTGCCTGCTGCTGTTGCGACTCGGATATCTCTGCGGCACCGCGCAAGCTACGCTGATAGAATATCGGTTGCACGACCGATGCCACTGCTGTAAAGATCACATCCGAGGGGTTGCTAACAGCCCCAAATTCAGATGTATACGCTGCCGAGCCACCTAGCGTGAGCGATGGATATAACGAAGCCCTAGCGATAGAAGTTGCATAGTAAGCTTGCGCCAAAGCGTACTCGGCCACCTGCACATCGGGGCGATTACCGACCATCTCCAAAGGCACGCCAATTGAAATTTCGCGATCTAGCGAAATCTCACTCCACGCACCACGCTCGATTGTCACCGCCGGGGTGCCAAGCAGCGACGAGAGCGTATTCTCCAACTCGGCGCACTGCTGCTCGAGGGTGACGATGCTCGATTCGAGCGAAGCTTGGTTGGCCTTTGCCTGCAGGATCGATGTTTTGTCGACGCGTCCGGCACGGTTAAGAGCCTCGAGCGAGCGAATATTTGCACTCCACGCCTCGAGTGAAAGGGCACTTATGCGCAGCTGCTCGTCGAGCAACATTAGCGAATAGTAGTTGTTGGCAATCGTTGCAATAAGCTCAGTCTTAATGAGTTGCTCATAAGCTTCGCTTTGAAGTAGTGCTGCTTGTTGCTGCTCTTTTGCATTGCGAATTTTGCCAAAAATATCAATCTCCCAACTTGCCGCTAGCGACAGTGAGTAGCCGCTCACTCCACTGCTCGAGCTGCTTGCGTCGGCACCAAAGCCAAGCGAAGGTAGGTACGATAGGCGAGCTGTGCGCAGTGCGACTTCGGCCTGTTCAACGCTCAAACGCGCCACATTAAGGTCGGTGTTGCATGCCAAAGCTTGGTTGATAAGCGTTTGCAAATGGCTGTCGGTGAATAGCTCTTGCCAGCTCAAAGCGGCTAGAGATTCATCCTCACTGCTCGGCTCGGTGTAGGTGTAAAGGTTATCGACAATCTCGCTCGAGGGAGTGTGCTGAAACTTGGTGTATAGTCCACATCCACTCAAGGCCGAAGAGGCGAGGGTGAGCAATACAATATTTTTTATTTTAATCATAATCATCTAACTTTTAGGTTGTTTACTCCTCTACTTCGGGCAGTTCACGCTCGGGCATCACCTGCTCCTGAAGATTTTGGAAGATCACAAAGAGCGCTGGCACAATAAATATTAGAGATATGGTACCGATCAACATTCCACCTACAACACCCACTCCAAGCGATATTTTACCATTGGCACCAACTCCCGAGGCGAACATTAGCGGAAGCATACCAAAGATGAGCGTGAGCGAGGTCATAAGGATTGGACGAAGACGCATCTTTGCCGCAGTGATTGCCGCCTGCGCGATCGACATTCCCATGCGACGACGCTCCGAGGCGTATTCGGTAAGAAGAATTGCGGTCTTGGCCAAAAGTCCGATAAGCATGATAAGTCCCGTCTGCAGGTAGATGTCGCTCGTAAGGCCAAACATATTTGCAAAGAGGTAGCTGCCGGCCAATCCAAATGGAATCGAAAGGATCACGGCAAGCGGAATAAAGATACTCTCGTAGAGGGCACACAAAATAAGGTATACAAAGATGACGCAGATAATAAATACCAAGATCGTTGAGTCGGCCGTAGAGCTAGCCTCCTCGCGCGACATCGAACCAAACTCATATCCATAACCAATAGGCAAGGTCTCGGCTGCAGCCTCTCTTACAGCTTGGATCGCTTGACCCGAGCTGTAATCTGCTGCTGGAACTCCATTGATCGAGATCGAAGGGAAGAGGTTGAAGCGCGACAAACTTTGAGCTCCATAGACCTTTTCGATCTTAAGGTATTGACTCACAGGGGTCATATCGCCACTACTATTGCGAACATACATATTTTCCAAGGCTGCAAGATCTATTCTATCCTCGGCTGGCGCTTGAATCATTACGCGATACAATTTCGAATATTTATTCAAGTTCGAAGCGTATGATCCTCCCACATATCCCGAAAGTGTGCTTAGAACATCGGTTGGCGCAACACCATTGCGAAGACACTGCGCAGCATCGATCTCGACTTGGTATTGAGGGAATGATGTACTGAATGAGGTCTGCACTCGAGCGATCTCGGGTCGCTGGCTGAGGTTGTCGATAAACTCATTTGCATACTTCTCCAATTCATAAATATCGCCACCCTTGCGGTCTTGAACGTGCACCTCGAAACCGTTGCTGGTTCCATATCCAGTGATCATTGGTGGGGTCATCGCCATGATCGTTGCCGAGGTCATATCGGCAGTGAGCGCATAGATCTTAGAGACCACCGAGTTGACATCTTGGCCCTCCTCTTTGCGCTGGTTCCAATCTTTCAATCGAAGCACGAACATACCTGCGTTACCACCGCTGGTACCCATTCTATTTTGACCTACGATCATCGAGTATGCATAGATTTCGTCGATAGTACTCAATCGCTTTTCGATCTCGCGAACGCTCTTCATCGTCTCGTTATGGGTATATCCCGGAGGCGTTTGAACATTGACAAAGATACTTCCCATATCCTCGTTTGGCACAAGAGCCGACTTAGTTGTCACCATCATATAGATCAAACCGGCAAAGGCTACAACAATTAGCGATGATGCCAAAACCTTGTGCTTCAAAAAGAAGAGCACATTCTTCTGGTAGCTACCGACCAACTTATTGAAGTTATTGTTAAAGGCAATATGGAAGCGTGTCGAGAAGCTGAGCTTCTCGCCTGTCTCTTCGTCCTTGTGGGGCGACATAATAAGGGCACAAAGTGCTGGACTCAAGGTCATTGCATTGATAGTCGAGATCGCTACAGCGGCTGCCATCGTCAATCCAAATTGGGTGTAGAAGGTTCCCGTTGTTCCGCCCATAAAGCAGATTGGGATAAACACCGCCATAAAGACAATCGTGGTGGTGATAAGTGCCGAGGTCACCTCCTTCATCGCTCCAATTGCAGCCAAGTATGGAGATTTTTCACCATTGTCGAAACGCGTCTGCACCGCCTCGACCACCACAATGGCATCATCTACCACCGTTCCAATCACAAGCACCAATGCAAAGAGAGTGAGCAGGTTAAGGCTAAATCCAATGGCATATATAAATGCAAATGTTCCGACGAGCGAAACGATAATCGCAGCCGAAGGAATCAGCGTACTGCGGAAATTCTGAAGGAAGATATATACAACTAAAATCACCAGCAGAATCGCCTGAATAAGTGTCCAGAAGACACTCTTGAACGACTCATCGAGGAAATCTTTGGTGTTCATAACATCGATAAGTTCCAAGCCTTTAGGTAGCTCTGCACGGATCTCGTCTAGCTCCTTGTCGACTTCGATTGTGATCTCGTTGGCATTCGAGCCCGACATCTGCGCAATCATCGACATACGACCGCTGCGACCATTGATATTACCAATGATATTGTAGTCACGCGCTGCAAGTTCGATTGTTGCAACATCCTTCAAATATAACACCTCGCCACCCTCGAGCGATTGAAGCACTAAATTCTCGTAATCGATGTTATCCTCCAAACGCCCCTTGTAGCTCAAATCGATCTGGAAAGCGTCGTCCGAGTTGAGGCCCAAGGTACCTGTTGATGATTCGATATTTTGCTCTGAAAGCATCGATGTGACATCGGAGGGCATCAAGTTGTATTGCGCCATCTTCAGAGGGTCCAACCAGATGCGGAGTGCATAGTCGGGACCCATGACATTCATTTCACCCACTCCCTTTACGCGAGCAATTCGAGGTTCAACATTGATTTTCATGTAGTTAGCAATGAAAATATCGTCGTACGAATTATCGGGGCTATACATGGCAACCATCTTCAAGGTGCTCGATTGTCTACGACGAACCGTAACACCCGACTTTGTAACCTCGGCTGGAAGCAAAGATTCGGCCGAAGCGACCCTATTTTGAACATTGACCATCGCCATATCGCCATCGGTTCCTTGACGGAAATATACGGTGATACTTGCCGAACCGCTACTACTTGCCGACGAGGTCATATAGAGCATATTCTCAACTCCGTTGATCGCCTCCTCCAACGGAACGATCACACTCTTCTGTAGCGTCGAAGCGCTAGCTCCCGAATAGGATGCACTCACCGATATAGTCGGAGGAGCAATCTCGGGAAACTGCTCAACGGGCAACATGGTGTAGCCAATAATTCCGACAATCATTATGGTCACCGAAATGACCATCGAGAGGATTGGCCTATCTATAAATCTTTTGACAAACATAATTTCTACTCCTCCGTTTGATTAGCTTCAACTTTGCCCACAACAGTACCCTCGCGGATCAATCCAGCACCCTCGGCAATTATCACATCGCCAATCATCAAGCCCGACTCCACGATAAACTCTTGGCCTGTGTTGAGCGGATTAACTGTGATCTGGGTCGATACCGCTTTACCATCGACAACCTTGTATGCAAAGATCTTGTCTTGGATCTCGAAGGTTGCAACTTTTGGGATCACAATAGCATCTTCCAATTGACTCTCCACAACGATGCTTCCATTTCCGCCATCGCGCAAAACGCCTTCGGGATTCTCGAAAATAGCTCGAAGAGTCACCGAACCGGTGCTCCTATCGATCGTACCGCTAATGGCATCTACCGAGCCCGTGTGGCTATATATTGAGCCATTGTTGAGCGTAAGCACAACTCCATCCATCTGCTCCAAAAGCGCCTCGACAGAGCCACTCTCGAGGGTCATCGATAGGATCTGCGACTCCGACATCGAGAAGTATGCATACATATTGTCGTTATCCGAAACGCTCACCAAAGGATCGGTAATCGACGAGTTCACCAAAGCACCCACGCGATAGGGGATCATGCTTGCAACGCCATCCACCGGGCTCGTGATTACGGTATACGAAAGGTCGCTTTTAGCCGAAGTCTCTTGAGCTTGAGCCAGAGCCAATGCCGCTTGGGCCGATGCCAATGTGTTGCGTGAAATCTGCAGTTCGGTTTGCGAGATTACCCCCTCATCGAACAACTCTTGGTTGCTATTGACATTCAGTTGCGCTGTTGCCACAGTGGCCTTTGCGCTCTTCACATTTGCCACGGCAACATCCAAGGCAGCTTTATATGGCACCTGATCGATAATGAAAAGCGACTGTCCTTTTTTTACCGAAGCACCCTCGCTGATCAAAATTTGGGTAATTTGACCCGTCACTTGAGGACGGATATCGACATATTGCTCGCCACGAATTGCTGCGGTATATCTGTTTTGTACCGTAGTGTTGCTCTGAGCAATGATTAATTTTTTATACTCTTTCTCACCACGCGCAGCTGGGGCTTGCGACCCACCACAAGATAAGAGCATTAGTGATAGGGCGACTAGTGGTAGCCCCATAAAAAGACTTTTTCGTTTCATTATGATTATTTTTAATTTCTTTTGTTTTTCCTCTGCAAAATTAATAAAAAAAACGGTGAAAACCCAATTATAGTGTATAGTTTTATGGGTAAATTTTCATTTTAAATATGATACGTTTATTAGCAGGATGACTCAACGCATCGAAAAAATGCTTAGATAATAATTAATTTTTTTTCATATTTATGCTCTTTTTAGCAAAAAAAATATAACTTTGCCAAAGTGATTATTTCGCTCATGTGGTGTTGCTTTTTTATATTTAAATATATCAAACACTCTATTTAAATTGTTTGATATATATGGGGTAATAACACTTTGCGATATTGCGTTACAACTATTATAAATACCGATATTAATTAAAACTTTAAGAATATGTGTGGATTTGTAGGATTATTCGACGCTAAAGCGACAATGGGAGACCAGCGTGCCAAGGTGCTCAAGATGTCAAAATTGATTAGACACCGCGGACCAGATTGGTCGGGAATATTTTGTTCAGATAATGCAATCATCTCGCACGAGAGATTGTCGATTGTCGACCCTCAATCGGGTGGACAACCTCTTTACAGCACCGATGGTAAGTTGGTGTTGGCCGTGAATGGCGAGATTTACAACCATGCTGAGATCCGCGAGGAGCTTGCAGCAGAGTATGAGTTCCAAACCGGTTCAGACTGCGAGGTGATCCTTCCACTATACCAAAAAATGGGATTGGGATTGCTCGAAAAGATCAACGGAATCTTCGCCTTTGCACTCTACGATATCGAAAACAATGAGTATTTAATCGCTCGCGACCCTATCGGAGTGATTCCATTGTATATAGGCTGGGACAAAGATGAGCAGTTCTACGTATCATCGGAGCTCAAGGCCTTGGAGGGCACATGCTCGACTATCAAACCATTCCTTCCCGGACACTACTGGTCGAGCAAAGAGGGCAAGATGGTTCGCTACTTCAAGCGCGATTGGTTTGAGTATGATGCAGTTAAGGAGAACCAGGCTAGCGTCGAGGATCTGCGTGCAGCGCTCAAAGCGTCGGTTAAGCGTCAATTGATGTCCGATGTGCCTTACGGAGTTCTTCTTTCGGGAGGCTTGGATTCGTCGATCATCTCGGCTGTGGCTAAGGAGTTCTCGCAACATCGCGTAGAGTCCGACAGCAAAGATGAGGCTTGGTGGCCACAACTTCACTCATTTGCCGTGGGCTTGAAGGGTGCTCCCGATTTGATCGCTGCACGCAAGGTTGCTGACCATATCGGAACGGTTCACCACGAGGTGCACTACACCGTGCAGGAGGGCTTGGACGCAATTCGCGATGTGATCTACTTCTTGGAGACGTACGACGTAACGACAGTTCGCGCATCGACCCCAATGTACCTGCTCTCGCGCGTGATTAAGTCGATGGGTATCAAGATGGTACTATCGGGCGAAGGTGCCGACGAGATCTTCGGTGGATACCTCTATTTCCACAAGGCACCAAACGCCAAGGAGTTCCACGAGGAGACTATCCGCAAGATCGATAAATTGCACCTCTACGACTGCCTGCGTGCCAACAAGGCGCTATCGGCGTGGGGCGTTGAGGGACGTGTGCCATTCCTCGACAAGGAGTTTATGGATGTGGCAATGCGCATCAACCCCGAGGCGAAGATGGCCAAAGATGGTCGCATGGAGAAGTGGATATTGCGTAAAGCATTCGAGGATATGTTGCCCCAGGAGGTTGCATGGCGCCAAAAAGAGCAATTCTCTGACGGTGTGGGATATAGCTGGATCGACACCCTAAAGCAGGTGGCTATCGACGCTGTGTCGGATCGCGAGATGGAGAATGCTGCAGAGCGCTTCCCAATCAACCCACCACAAAACAAAGAGGAGTACTACTACCGCACAATCTTCGAGGAGCACTTCCCCTCGCAGACCGCAGCACAATGTGTGCCATCGGTGCCATCGGTAGCTTGTAGCACCCCTACAGCATTGGCGTGGGACGCATCATTCCAAAACTTGAACGACCCTTCGGGACGTGCGGTGCTTGGAGTGCATAACACTGATTTGAACGCGTAGATTTAGCTTTTTATAGCTCTCTTACTGCCTCCGGCGGGTGGGGATAGCACCCCCACGGGTGCGTGCTTTTTGCGCTATTGGGCTAAAAACTTTTTAAGTTTTTAGATTTTAGGGAGTAATATATTGCCACAAATGAATTTGCGCAATATATTACTCTAGGGCAAACGCATGAAAAAAATTACTTTTTTGCGATTATTGGGCTTAGAGCTTTTAGCTCTAAGAGTATAATCTCCACCACTTTGGAATAAAGTAAACATTATTCCAAATCGCTAGAGA
>JAWXTD010000058.1:0-9269 GCA_044433805.1 Rikenellaceae bacterium | reverse complement strand
TATTTTCCTCAAATTAAATATAGGGGGCTTACTTTTTAGAGTTTTCAAAAAATCACCGCCAGAAATAGCGGTGATTAGGGTGTGGTATGTCTATTCTTGTTTTATCGGACACCAATAATTTGATTTTATTGACGAGGAGATGTTAGAGCGAGGGAAACAAGAGATAAATAGACGCAGCTAAAATTGAACGAAAGATGAAGATACCACAAAATACAATTAAGCGCATAGCAGAGGATTTGGATTGTGGAATGAAATGCATCATAAACCTCGACACAGGTGAATATGAGACTCTGTTAGGAGACTCTTACGACTCTTTTTGGGACGATGACGACTCATTGCGAGAAGAGATAACAGAGAAAACAGATAGCTGGGAAAATTCAACAACGATTGAGCCACCACACTCAGGTTTGTCATTTAGATTTATGGAGCAGTTTACCGAAGAGATTATCCCCGAAGGATCAGCCCTGCAAGAGAGTCTATACAGGACTCTCTCGAAGGGCAAGCCCTTTAGAAATTTCAAGGCTATCATTGATTGTAGCGACTACCGCCAAGCGTGGTTCACATTCAAAGAGGAGCGAATGATCGAGTATGTCAATAGTCAACTCTTAGAATCAATGTGTTGTGCGGCTTTTAAGGGTTGACTATTTAACCTTTGAGAGTCGTACTTCTCGGGTTTTTGATTCGCGGCAGATGAATGATAGAGTGGTGTTTTTGCCCTCTATTTTGGCTGTGCAGTACTCTTTGTCGCCCGCTGCAATGCTCCATTTTCCTTTGAGTGTGATGCTGATTGTCGAAGGGATTGATGCGTTGTCGATCCAGTCGCGCGAGTAGATGCTGCGCTCGATGCGTTTTCCGTCGTTGTCAAATTTCTCGTCGCTAGGGCCCTCGTATAATCTAAGGTCTGGGTCGGCGGCACTCACCGTCAATTCATCTTTTTGCGCCGATACCATAATCAAAGATGGTATTGATGTGCTCTTGATGATCTTGTCGTTAACCTCTCCCGCCTCGAAGAGCACGTAGCCGGTGGTCTGCGTCGGTGCGTCGTAGACGATATGCGCTCTGCTAGAGGCCTCGATCACTTTGTATGGCAACTTTTTAGAGGCTCGCTCTACCTCATCCTTATCGCTATTGACAAGGATCATATATTCGTAGCTGCCATCCGATACTACATCGCCATGGTTGATATATGCCACAGCAAACTCATTCTGCGTGGGTGTGCGTTGCTCCTCGTGCAGTGAGTGCTGCAAGCCGACCTTCATTGTCACCTCCCCTTTAGGGGTGAGGTAGGCATTGTTGTGGTTATCGATAATTACCGACTTGCCATTTATCGTTTGCAATGATTCCGCCTCTACGGCTTGGCCATTGAAGCTCATGGCACCAACTCCATCGCCCGTATAACTTTGGAATAGGGTGGTGTGAGCAGGGCGATCCTTGAGGTTATTCTCGATCGCTGAGCCTATTGCAACCACTCTGTTGTCGAACATGAAGTATGATTTGTTGGCTCTAAGCGAACCGTTATACTTGTCGTGCTCGTGCAGCTTCATGGCGTAGGCGCCATTCTCGCCCTTGTGCGTGATGCCTCCGGCGAATGCTTGGTCCGACATGAGCATCTCCTCGAAGCCCGAGAATGTGTCGACATTTAATATTACCGCCTCGAGCTCCTCGGTGGGTCTTGCCGCAGCAGTCGCGCCAGGTATATGGCTCCAATCCCACCCCTCTTGGCGGAATCCGCTGCCAAATTGTGTCACCTGCTCTTCCTCCTGGCCGCCAAGTATTATCAACGATCCGTGGCTGAGATAACGACCATAATAGTTGGCATTTACGTAGTGTTCGGCAGCCCATAGATAGCGACTATGACCTACGGCCGAGATGAGCCAATTCTCGCGCCTGTGCGAGAGCGACGAGTTATAGGCATAGAACTTTGTGCCCGAAGGGTGCTCTTCGGCCTTATATCCCTGTTTGGCATATTTTTGGCTGAGCTTATTGTCACTTGGCACAAGGCGCATATATGCCTCAACGAGCTCTTTGTCTACTGCTTGAGTGCCATCGGGCGATCCTGCCGACGCTAATATTGAGTATTGAATAGGTATAAGTTTGCCTTTGCCATCTGGGTGGCGTCCCGAGAGGGTAAGTGGGAATGATTGCAGATTGCAGTAGAAACGCATATGCATCAGTGCATCTTTCATAATCTGGTGGCTCTGGCGACTAATTGCAAACTGCGTGCCGTGGAGCAGCCATATTCCCTGCACTCCACCGTCGAAACCACCAATGGCATATGCCGGATAGTGCTTGCGGTGGTGCAGAAGTGTGCCATCGCTCTTGAAGCATGCTGCCAACCCCTCGGTGATTTTATAACCGTTATCGAGCCATCTTGAGAGCGATTGAAGGTAGGCAACCTTGTATGGAGAATCTTGCAACATTATTATGCTGGCAAAGCGACCAATGAGCGTCGTGTTGAATGTGTCGATATCCATGCCTGGGCTCTTTGGAGCGAGCTTCACCTCTCCGGTTCCTGCAAACCACTCCATTGCCTGCTGCACCTGCTCGTCGAGCCCTGCTTGGGTCAATAGATCTTTCATCAATATCGGAGCTGTGTAGAAGTTGCGCATGCTGTAGCCTAGGTGGTGGAGTGTTCCCTGCTCACTTCCTGCGGCAAATCCTTGATCCAAAATGTGGCGAACCATCATTATATATATGTGCGATAGCTCCTCTCGCTCATCCTCGTTGCTGCTCGTGTTGTATAGCACAGCGACGTTGAACATCAAATCGTTGTAATCCTCCAACAACTGGTTGTTTTTGGCATACATAGCCTTGATGTTGTTGGGACGTATTAGCCCATCGTAGGTCTCGGCATAGCGAGTGAAGTGGATCGTTTTTCCCTTTATGGTTCCATCGTGGTTCTCCCTGATCGAGTAGCTGCGGTATGCATCCCTAACACCATCTATATCCAGCGGCGCTTTTCCCTGCATCATCAACTCCTTTAATCTATCGGCAATTGTTGCCATCTGCTCGGCTTGGGCAGTAGATACGCTCTGCTGGATTGGGATGTTGATCTGGTTGGCCCACGATTTTAGAAGTATGAGCCAGTGGCTATCTGTATCTGGGTTTACCTTTGGTAGTTGAAACCCTGCGGTGTGATATCTAACATCTATGAACGATGAGAGGATTATGTGGTCGAGGTAGATTTCGCCCTGCTCGGCCGATGCTGTGATTACCATCTCGTCCATCTCCTCACAAGGAGTCCCCTCCATATCGCGATCAAAGGCAACCCAACCGCCTCGCCAACCGCTGAAGCTATTGTTGCACGTGAACCACGAGCAGAGCTCTCCATCTTTAAAGAATTCAAATTTGAGCTCTCCCCCAATAGCGCTCTTTGCGTATGCCCAGAATGCAAATGTCGAGACCGAGGTGTTGGCAGGGTCTGGATTTTCGGCTATATATCCTATCGGTTGCTTCACTCTTATCTGAGCACCCTTCTTGTCCCAGCTCCATTTCAGGGAGCTATTTTTGTGTTTGTAGTGATCTGTCGAGATCGATATCTGCGAATCAGAAATCATCTCGAAGGGGGCTGTGCATCCCTCAAAGGAGATAATACTTGGGTGCTCCACCTCTGGCATAGCTGCGTAAATCGCAATGGTCGATAGCGATAGGCAGAGCGTAAGGATTAGTTTAATTGTGGTTTTCATTTGGTTTGGTTTAAAAAAATAATTACAACAAATTTCGGAAATTATTTTGTAAATAGCAAACCCGAGAAGCTTATTAATTTAATATTGCTGAAATAAAATGCACAAAATATTTGTTTACGAAAAAATATTTTTATAGCTTTGTTGTAAACCAAGCATAAATGCCTAATGAGCCTGTTGATAATTAAGCAGGTTTTTTTATTGTATTTTATAGCGCAACAACCAAAAATAAATAAATCAGAACTTGATTCATTTACATTTTGTTTCAAGTTCACCTAAACCAAATTAAAATTATGAAGTTAAAATTACCAATGAACACCATTAGATGGTGTAGAGTGGGAATCAGTTTGATTTTTGCTCTTTGCATGATGATGCCTCAAATCGCTGGGGCGCAAACCGCTAAAAACATTAAGTATAGCGGTGTAGTTAAGGATCAAGATGGTCTTTCGATCGTAGGAGCTACCGTTATGGTAGACAATACAAACGACGCGACAATCACTAATGTAGATGGTCAGTTTACACTTATGTCGAGCATTCCCAATGCTAAGCTTATAATCTCATACATCGGATATGAGACTGCAGAGGTGGCAGCAACAAGCAACAAATCAATCACAGTAACCCTAGAGAGTAGCAGCACCGAGATCGATGATGTTGTCGTTGTGGGATATGGAGTGCAACGCAAGAGCGATTTAACAGGCTCTGTAGCTTCGGTTTCGGCTGACAATGTCCTTAAAAACACCCCTACGACCGATATCGCAAGTTCGTTGCAAGGTACTATGGCCGGAGTGTCGGTTGTAGCCGGTGGTGACCCTTCGAGCTCGAGCACAATCCGTATTCGTGGCGTGAATTCTGTTACGGCCGATAGTGAGCCTTTGTTGGTTGTAGATGGCTTTATTGGCAGCAGCCTTCAGGATCTAAATCCTGCCGATATCAAATCGATTGAGGTGCTTAAAGATGCCTCTGCAACAGCTGTTTACGGTTCGAGAGGTGCCAATGGAGTTATCTTGGTAACAACGAAAGTTCCCGAGAAAGAACAACTTACCGTTACCTTCAACTCATTCCTTAATATTCAAACGTTGGCAAATATGCCCGACCAGCTCTCTCCATACGAGTTCGCAGTTTTGGCAAATGAGTATGGCCAAGAGTACTACACAAGTGCAGGCCTTACGCCTCAGGTATACTATAGCGATGCGGAGTTGGCAGCATTCAAGAGTGGCGAGGCTGGTTTTAGTTATATCGATGAGATGTTCCAAACTGCCGTATCGCAAAACTACGAGCTTTCGATTGCCGATCGCAGCAAGAAGAGTTCAATCCTTGCATCATTGCGCTATGCCGACAAGGAGGGTATTATCAAAAGCTCAGGGTATGATGCTATCAACTGGCGCTTGAAGATGGATACAAAGATTCGCGAGTGGTGGAAAGCAGGAATTGATGTTTCGGGCAACCTTACAACAGCTTCGGGTCCTCGCATGAGCAGCTATAATGGATTGCTCACCACAGCACAATATTACCCAAACACTATCGAACCAACCGACGAGTTTGGTAACTACAACAATGTTTTTGCAGTTGGAGGATCATCAAACTACAACCCAATGGGTCATATTAATGAGAATGATAGCGAGGCTCGCAAGTTGCGAAACAATATCCAAGGATATGTAAGTTTCGACATTGCCGATGGTCTTACCTTCCGTTCGCAACTAGGTGTAAGTCAATACAATTCACTAAGTAAGACCTACAACAACGAGGACTCATATTACTACTTTACAGATGGTCAGACTCGAGCAACAGTCACTTCATATACAAAATGGAACTGGTTGAATTCAAATATCTTGAACTACACCAAGGAGTTTAACGAGAACCACCGTATCAATGCAACAGCCGTATATGAGCAGTCGTACGACAATAGCTACTACTATACAGCTCAGGCATATGGTGTATACTTCGACGGTTTGGCATACAACAGTTTGGCCGATTCAGCTAGTCAATTGGCATCGTCGGAGAGTGTTATCAGCACTTTGATGTCGGGAATGGTGAGAGTGAATTATGTGTTGATGAACAAATATATGTTTACCGTTTCGGCTCGTGCCGATGGTTCGTCGAGACTAGCCGAGAAGTGGGACTACTTCCCTTCGGCAGCCGTTGCATGGAACATTAAAGAGGAGGGCTTCTTGCGCGATGTGGATGCTGTAAGCAGCATGAAACTTCGTGCAGGTTACGGATCGGTAGGTAACCAAGCAATTGAGCCATATCGTATCTACTCTCAAATGGAGCCAGTTATCAATGCCGATGGTTCGACCTCCTACACCACTAGCCGTCCTGCATCTACCGACCTAAAGTGGGAGCGCAACGAGCAATATAACCTTGGTCTTGATATGGGCTTCTTGAATGGCCGTTTGACATTCGCGGTCGATGCATATAAAAAGATCTCGAAGGATGTTTTGATGGAGGTTGCGCAGCCAGTTCACACAGGATGGGATTCGATTCTGAAGAATGCATGCGAGATCGAGAATAATGGTATCGAGGTTATGATTAGCGCAGATCCAATCGTAAAGAGGGATTTCCAATGGCATACCGATGTTACCCTTACTAGCAGTAAATCAATCTACTCGGATATTCCAACTACCGATGGCACACAGGTGCAAGCAGGAGAGTATGCAAATACAATCTTCATGATGATCGAAGGTGAGCAGATTGGTACATTCTGGGGCTACACTGCCGATGGCGTATGGGGAACCGACGAGGTTCAACAAATGGTAACTGTTGTCGGAAGCGATGGCGCCGAGACCACAGGAACTTACGCCGATATTTATAAAGTTGTTGCCGGACAAGAGAAGATCCTCGACTTAAATAACGACGGCTCTATCGACGAGAATGATAAGGGTATTATCGGTGAGGGTCAATCGACATTCAACTGGGGATGGAACAATACATTCCGCTACAAGAATTTCGATTTGTCGGTATTTATCGTGGGCTACCACGGATTTGATGTCTATAACACTCCTGCTCAAGTCTCTTTGGGTGGTGATATCGGTGGTGGTATGAGTGCAGATGTTATCTCGCCAAACAGCGCATGGTTAGATCGTTGGACCGAGGATAACCAAGATACCTCTGTTCCCGGTTTTGTATATGTAACTAATCCTACCGAGGGGCCAACTTCGACATGGGTTGAGAAGGGTGATTTCGTAAAGGTTAAGAGTATCACCTTGGGTTACAACGCACCACAGGATTTCTGTAGTAAGCTAGGTGTAAACAACATTAGAGTATATACATCAATCCAAAATCCATTTACCCTCACCGGTTATAGCGGAATCGACCCAGAGTCGACTCTTACAGACCCTATGACCACTGGTGTTGATTGGGGTCAATATCCTAACACACGCAACTATATCTTTGGATTAAATTTCTCATTCTAATCAAAAACATCAACTACTTATGAAAAATATATTATATAGCTTAATTATAGCTCTCTTTGCCATGTCAATCACCTCGTGTGTTGACCTAGACCAACTGCCACAATCGTTTGTTACCGAAGAGGAGTATAACGAGGCGGCAAAAAATATTGAAATCGCTAAGTTGTCTGCTACCGGACTCTACAAAACATTCTGGTATGCTAACTATGGATTCTGCTGTAGAATGTTGCGTATCAATACCGCATCGGACCAAATGCAAACTTCGTTTAAAGCCAATAACTCATTGACATACATCGCTGATCTTAACCCAACGGTCGACGCAAATGGTTCGGATGTACACAACTCATGGAAAGGATGTTGGAATACAATCTCTGCGGCAAATACCATGATTGCAGGAATGCCACTCCCCGAGGTGGGCGAAGAGAACGTCACCACAGGTGGCGCCTACACCACAGACGAAGTTGCTGAGTTTAAGGCAGTTTTGGGCGAGGCTTACTTTATGCGTGCATTGGCATACTTCTACCTGGTGCGCGAATTTGGTGATGCTCCACTGATTCTCGACCCTGCCGATTCTAATGCCGACCACGACCGTATTGCCGTTGAGACAATTTATAATAAAGCGATCGTTCCCGATGCTCTTATGGCTGTTGAGTCACTACCCGAGACAAGCCGTTCAGGCGATAGCTCAACACCATCTGTATGGGCAGCAAAGGCTCTAATGGCTGATATATATATGACTATGGCAGGCTGGCCACTCAACAAAGGTACTGAGTATTACGCATTGGCTGCCGAGCAAGCTAAGGATGTTATCGAGGATTCTGATTTGTCGCTATCTGCCACCTACGAGGATCTATGGCTAGAGGCTAAAAAGACAGAAGCCAACGAGCATATGTTTGCCATCCACAACTCTGTTGCCAATAGCATGGCTAGTCAATATGGAAAATCATTCTACCCAAGCGACTACTATCCAAATGCTGGTTGGGCAGACTACTACGCACGTCCCGACTTTATGGCAGAGTATCCCGAAGGGGCTCGCAAAGAGCATAACTTTATGACCGAGTGGCCAACGGCCGATGGGGTAATAACTCAATGGGAGGATAGCGCATATGGGCTTCCTGCGATCAGCAAATATTACGATTTCGACAATGGTAATCCCGGAGCTTCTGCTCAGTCAAATGGCTTGACTCCATTATATCGCTACTCGGAGGTGTTGTTGATGTATGCCGAGGCGTCGAATCTCGCAACAGGTTCTGTCGATGCTCTTGCACTTTCGTCGATTCAAGCAGTTCAATCTAGAGCTGGAATGGATCAAAGTGAGTGGACAACAACTACAAGTTCAAGCGAATTCGACACAGCGGTATTCAACGAAACAGGATACGAAATCTTCGCCGAGGGAGCAAAACGCTGGTTCGACCTTGTACGTCGCCAGAAGCTCGAGGAGTATCGTCCAACCGAATATGCAACTTCGATCTTCAAGGAGTATAACCACTACCTATACCCAATCGAGACCACACAAATTGCACTAACAGGATGGAGCAACAACCCTGGATATTAATCAGATATCTAAAATATTAACCATAATACACCACCCAATTAATTGCTTGTTAATTAATTGGGTGGTGTTTTTAAGCTTCTATTCAAGAAGCTGCGATCGCCTAATGGATATAGTTTCACTTTGGTGCAGATCTGAATGTGTGTTTTATGTAATTATTTGTAACTACTCACGCCCCTACGCCCCAGCAACAGCGAGCAGAGCCGCAAGCGGATCCTGGCCACATTTTCGAGCTGTCTGCACGATGGATTGGAGCGTCGCATATTGTTGCGCGCCCTCAGTGGACTTGAATTGCCCGCTCACCTTGAGTTTGGTTTTGACCGCTCGCAACGACCTCTCGCTTGCGTTGTTGTCCGATGGCACATTTTCGCGCACCAGAAACGTGAAAATATTATCCCGATGTTTCGATAACCCCGCCCTGAATTTGTTGAAAATCTCTTGCAGTTTCTTGCTCCTCAGCGCAACCTCACGATCTAATAGTTCATCAAACCTCTCCCGATATTCAGCCTTTAACTCCTTGCTGCAACCCTCCGCCTTGCGCCGATGAATCGACTCCCGAAGTAGTTCCAGCATCTCTTTCGCCCATTTGTGACCACCCGTCAACTCCTCTATATATATCGTATT
>JAWXTD010000057.1:0-9652 GCA_044433805.1 Rikenellaceae bacterium | reverse complement strand
ATTGCCGGAGGTGGAAGACTCGATCAAGTACTTGGCTTTTTGGATTATCTGCAGCAACAAGGGATTAAATGTTGGGTGCGACACGTGATTGTTCCCGGATATACCGACCAAGAGGAGAAGCTCAAGGAGCTGGCTCTATACCTCAAACAATACTCCGTAGTGGAGAAGGTGGAGCTACTACCCTACCACGACATGGCACGTGCCAAATATGAGTCAATGGGGATCGATTATCCCCTAGAGAAAGTAACACCCCATCCAAAGGATGAGGTGCAACGTTTAAGAGATCTATTCGACAGCTTTTAGAGACATATCGAGCGACTTTATCTGGTGGGTCAAAGCGCCTACCGAGATGAAGTCGACTCCACTCTGGGCATAAGTGCGAAGGGTATCGAAGGTGATTCCACCACTCGATTCGGTTTGGCAACGACCAGCCACCTTAGCCACAGCCTCGGCTGTAAGTTCGGGCGAGAAGTTATCGAACATAATGCGATCTACCCCACCTGCGGCAAACACATCGTCAATATCTTGCATCGTGCGAACCTCGCACTCAATAGGAATATTCTTTCCCTTAGCTGCCAAATACTCCTTGGCACCACGAACCGCCTTTTGAACACCTCCAGCGAAATCAATATGGTTATCCTTGAGAAGGATCATATCGAAAAGACCCATGCGGTGATTCTCACCTCCGCCGATCTTCACTGCCATCTTATCTAAAACACGCATTCCCGGAGTGGTTTTGCGAGTATCGAGCACCTGGGTGTGAAGACCCTCGAGCTGTTTGACATACATTGCCGTTTGAGTAGCAACACCACTCATGCGCTGCATAATATTGAGCAACACTCGCTCGGCCTGCAACAAAGATTGCAAACGACCCGACACGTAGAAAGCAACATCACCCGGCACAACCGAAGCGCCATCGTCGAGCAACTTCTCGAATTTCATCTGCGCATCTAAACGATTAAGAACCATCTGCGCAACTTCGACTCCTGCCAAAACACCCTCCTGCTTACACAATAGGCGCATCTTACCCTGCTCTGTGGCAGGAATACAACAAAGCGAAGTGTGGTCACCATCGCCAATATCCTCTTTGATACATAGCTCGATGAGCTCCTCCACAAATGGAATATATTCACCTTTCATTATCTACATTATTTAAGTTTGATGCAAAGATACAAAAAAATCTATATGCCATGAAATTATTGCTTTCAAAGATTGTGCGATTATACAATTAAGAGATTCGCCTACATCGCCGCGCCACGAGTGCGGCATAGTCGAGCATAGACTAGGCGTTGGTCCGCTTTTGCCTCGACTAGATCGCTCATTGCTTTTTGCCATAGGGCTTGGGCTTCGAGGTAGTCGGAGATTGTCTCCATTCCTGCGGTGTATTGTTTTGCGCTTTGGCGCAGGTTCTCCTCGGCTTGCTCTACGGTGCGTTCCATTAGGGCAACTTGTGCTTGAGACTCATTGTAGGCGTTGATCGACTGCATCAATTCGAGGGTCATCTTTTGCACTAAGTCGGCTTGGGTATTCTCGGCGATGGCTACTTCTCGACGTGCTGCCGAGAGACGGCGACGACCCTCTCCCCAGTGGAATATTGGAATATTAATCATCACGCCGCCAGTAAACGAGGGCGATGAGCCCAGCAGTGCCTTGCCATTGATATTTAGACCATTGGCATAGTTATATGAGGCAATTGCTGAGACAGAGGGTTTAAAGTCACTCTGCACCAACTTTGCCTCTAACTCCTTTGCCTCTACGCTCTTTTCGAGCAGCGCAAATTCTGGTCGAGAGGTAACATCGAGAGAGGTGTCGATACTCTGTTGCATATCGAACGTGTCTACAACCTCCAAATCGAGAGTCGAAATTGGCAAGCCTACAACGTAGCAGAGGTTCATCCTCGCTAAGATCACTCCATTCTTCGCCTTGAGCTGTTGCAGCTCCGCCTCGTTGACCTTAACCTGCACCTTCATCAAATCATTTTTGGTGCACATACCATTTTTCAGCAGGCTCTCGACTTGTCTGAAACACTCGTCGATCACAGTGCGGTAGGCGTTAGCTGCATTGAGAAGCTCGCCCACTTTGAGGTATGTACAAAACGCCTCGTCTGCTGCGAGGATTACATCGGCACGAGTGCGACGATCTTCTGCTTGTGCAGCCTCTAGGCCTACCTTGGCTAATTTAGTTGCCGTCGAAACCTTACCTCCCATATAGATCGGCTGCGAAGCCTGGAGTCCAACGTTGTAGAAAGAGCCCACCTCGAAATCGAAGAGCATATCGGGCATATAGGCATACGAGCTGAATATTGCTGAGCCATCTTCTCCGTAGCCCACAACATTGGGGATCATCTCGCCCGTGGTAAGATCAGGCGAAAAGGTTGGCAGGTAGCCGCCAGTGATCGTCTGGCTCAGTGATGCTGTCGAGTAGAGGTAGCTACCAGCGAACGAAAAATTGGGCAGGTTGTTGGCTTTGTATGCCATTAGCATATCCTGCGATGCTGCAATCTTCTCTTGTGAGCTCCTCAGATTAAAGCTATTTTCGATTGCCATCTCTCGGCACTGCTCCTGAGTTAGGGCTTGGTGTTGCGCCACTGAACTAAGTGGAAGCGCAAGCAATAGCAGTGATTTATATATCTTATTCATAGCGAATTATCGTATTTTTATTTTAAAGAAAACAGAGTAGAGGATCGGGATAAATACAAGTGTAATTACCGTTCCAATAAGCAATCCGCCCATAATTGTTGCAGCGAGCGAGCCAAACATATCGTCGGGCAGCAGCGGAATCATACCCAAAATCGTCGTGAGCGAGGCCATCATCACTGGTCTAAAACGAATGGCAGAACTATCGAGCAGGGCATCAAATGGCTTTTTACCCTCACTAATTTGGAGGTTTATCTCGTCCATGAGCACCACACCATTTTTAATCATCATGCCAATAAGACCCAAGATACCACATATCGCAACAAACCCAAACGCTTTGCCCGAAACAAGCACCCCAAGCACTGCTCCGACAAAGAGCAGTGGCACGCAAAGGAGAATAATAAGTGGCTTGCGGTAATCCTTAAAGAGCATAATAAGTATTCCAATCATAAGTATTATGGCAAGCGGCAGGTTGGCAAATAGGTACTTCATTGATTGGCTTTTGGCGGAGTACTCACCCTCCCATTGAAGTGAGTAACCCTCGGGTAGCTCGATTGCTTCTATCTGTCGTGCGATTTGCTTGCGAGCATCCTCAGCACCTACACCAGGCAAGGTGTTGCACTGCGCTCGCATAGCACGCTCTCCGTTGTGGCGAATAACTACGGGATCTTCCCATTTGAGCTTTACACCCTCTATGCTTTGGCTCAGTGGGGTTGTGGCAAGAGCCTCGGAGATAACGTCGGACTCGGAGATTGCTCCTGTCATTAATCCTTGCAGGGTCTGCCTATTAAGGGCGGAGAGCGATGGCATCATCGAGAAAATTGGGGCGGTCTCTATCGCCTCGATTGGCCTGCCATCTCTGTCGACACACCTCACAACAATCTGCTGACTTGTGGTGCCCTCGTAGATAGTCTCAACGGGGATTCCGCCCAATGAAGCCAATAGCGACAACCCTACATCTTGGCGACTAAGCCCCAAGGAGCGTGCAATGGGTTGGGTGTAATCAACCTCCAACATCGGTACCTTGCGCTCCCAATCCGAAGTGATTAGGGTGATATCCTCATTTTGCTCCATGATAGCCTGCGCTTGGCGAGTCAAATCACGCAACACATCGGGGTCTGAGCCTTTGAACATCGCCTCGATTGGGAATTTGCTATACATCAAATTGTAGCGCTTGACACGAATATAGGCCTCTGGATAGTTGTCAGTAAGGTATTGCTGCAAAGATGGTATAGCCTCGATGAGCGCCTTTTCGTCGACAAATTCGACTATCAAATCACCATACGAGAGAGCAGGTGTAGCGATGCTTCGCACCAAATTATAGCGGCTCGGAGTAGCACCTACCGAGGTGGTGACGTGAGTTATCGCCTCCTGCTCCAATAGGTAGTCGGTGATTGATTCTAACGTGCTTTGAGTAGCTTTAGAGGAGTAACTTTCGGGCAATTTGCACTCGATATATAACTGGTTGTAGTTTAAATCTGGGAAGAAACTTTGTGGCAAAATAGTGTAAATCCATCCGCTTAGGGCTACAAAAATCAGCGCTATGCAGACCGAAACAGTGCGATTGTGAAGTGTCCATGTCAGCAATTTGCGAAGTGCCGACTGCATCTTACGAGTCGCTTTCGACTCCTCTTTGACCTTTGAGCCGACCAGCAGCCCCTTTGCTTGAAGAGGCACCATCGTGAGCGAGAGGATCCAGCTCAAAAGAAGCGATACGGCAAGCACCACAAATAGATCGCGCACGTAGACTCCCGCCATATCGGGCGAAAGTGCGATGGGGAAGAATGCCAAAATCGCTATAAGGGTTGCCCCCAAAAGTGGCATCGCTGTTTTCTTTACAATATTTGTTAGCGCACGATTTCTCAATTGACCTTTTTTAATATCAACCAAGATTCCATCTACCACCACAATAGCATTGTCTACGAGCATTCCCATCGCTAAGATAAATGATGCAAGCGACACACGTTGCAGTGTACCATCGAAGGCGTACAAAAACATCAACGAACCCAAAACTGTGACAATTAGCGTAGTGCCCAACAAAATACCACTCCGAAGCCCCATTGCAAACATCAACACAACGATAACAATTGCAACCGAGCATGCGAGATTCAGAAGAAAGTTATTGATTGCATCGGAGACTCTCTCGGGTTGAAAAAAGATTTTGTTACACTCCACTCCAATGGGCAGGTGTGTGGTGCGTAACTCCGCTAAGAGTCTCTCGACTTCAGCCCCAACCTTGGTGATGTCGGTTCCTTCGAGAGCCGAAATCGAGATTCCAATAGCGGGTGCGGAGTCGTAGAATAGGGCGTTGCGCATAGGCTCGGCGTAGCCCTGCTCGATTTGAGCAATGTCACTCAAGCGCATTTGGTCATCTTCGTGGCCTGCGATAATCACATCGGTAATATCACCCACCGTGCGGTATCTATCGTTGACACTCACCCTAATGCGCTGATCACCACTCTCGAAGCTCCCCGAATATATTGTTTGGTTTTGCCCTTTGAGCGTTTGAATCACCTCGGCAGGCGAAACGCCCAAAGTTGCCATACGATCTTCGTAAATCGAGATGTTAATCACGGGCGAGGCAACGCCATATAGCTCAACTTTCGATATACCATCTACGGTAAGCACCTCACGCTTGATAAGTTCGGCATATTCGCTTAGCTCCTTGTTGGAGTAACCATCCGAGGTGAGCGCATAAAACATTCCAAAAACATCGCCATAGCTATCTATCACAACGCTGGTCGACACCCCTGCGGGTAGGTTGCGCTGCACATCACCCACCTTGCGACGCAAAATGTCCCAATATTGTTCCATCTCATCATCGGGCACGGTGGTTAGCAGATGCACCGTGATGATTGAAAGATCTGCCGACGAGCGACTTTCGATCTTGTCAACTCCATTCATCGAGAAGATAGCCTTCTCCAAAAGGTCGGTCACCTGCAACTCCACATCGTGGGGCGAGCCCCCAGGGAAGGTGGTGACAACCATAGCTTGAGGAACGCTAATTGCAGGATCCTCCAACTTGCTCATATTGTAGTACGACATCAATCCTCCCACAACCAATATCGCTATAAAATAGTAGACTAATTTACTATTAGCCAATGCCCATTTACCTATATTCATCTCTTTATCCTCTCTATTTTACACCTCCAATATTCGATGCTGCCACCTCTGGAAGTTTGGTTACCTCTTGACCCTCTTTGAGCGAGTTGATACCTGCTGTAACTATAACTTCACCAGCCTCGAGACCACTGCTGATGCGTGCCGTACCATTGCTAAAAATCTCGCTAACAATAACTTTGCGACTCGAGACTCTACCCTCTGAGACTACCCACACAGTGCTCGTGCCATCGCGCTCCACCACGGCAGAGAATGGAATCTGAACGCTATCCTCTTGGCTGTTTGAGTAGCGCAAAGAGACCGTTGCGCTCACACCCACAGCAGGTGTGATGCCATCGACACTTCCTACAACAAATGTCGCTTTATAGAGTTGGTTGAGATTTGCTTTGCGACTAATTCCTTTGAGTGTAAGCGGAAATTCTACACCTCCATATAGCTCTATTGATGCCGAAGCGCTCTCAAAATTGTTCTCTTTGAGGTAATACGCCGCTGGAATATCAATCGTTATTTCGGGTGCCGACGATGAGATAATTGCTACTACGGGAGTCCCCGCCGCCACCGCCTCTCCTCGGCCAAAATAGCTTCGCTGAATATAGCCGTCGAACGGGGCTTTGAGGGCTGTATCGGAGAGTGCATTTTGGTGCACCTCCAACTTAGCGGTGATTGCTCGCAGGCCATTTGTAGCTTTGTCATAGTCATTTGCAGAGACACTTTGATCGGCATAAAGCGCAACGACTCTATCGACTTCAGCCTTCACGGCATCGTACTCGGCCTGGGTTGCGGCAAGCTGCAAAGCATAATCACGGCTGTCGAGGCGAGCAATAATCTCACCCTCACGCACAAATGCACCATCGGGACGCCCCACCTCGTGGATAATACCTGCAACCCTAAATCCCAAATTGACATCTGTTGCTGCGACGACCTTACCTGTGAAGGTTGCTACTTCAACATTCACATTCGACATTACCACGCTCTCACACTTTACTTTTCGTGGCGCACTGCCGCCTTTTACAACACTCTTACATGACACTGACGATAGCGCCAAGAGTAAAACTAAACCTTTGAAAAATTTCATAAATATATATTTTAATATTGTAGCTTATTTATGGGAGCAAAGGTATGGAGTTTTACAATGTATAAAAAGTCTACTTTTGGGTTAAAAATGTTCAATTTTAGGTTTTTATGGTGCCAATTGATTGGTAGCTCAATTTATATATCTATATTTGCATCATGCCACAACGCACGAAATATATCACAGGTCGCTCTTCGGAGTTCGACGAGCTTCGGACAGGAATTCCTATCCACCTCGAATCGGGTGGTTTTTTCCTCTGCACCTCGGGTAGTAGCGACATCGTGGTTGATTCCAAGCAGTATAGTATCAAGGCGTGCGATCTTATCGTTGCATTCCCCTACTCCTATGTGCATACTATTCACAGTAGTCCCGACTTCGACGGGGTGATATTTGGCGTAGGATTGGATGTACTTATCAATGCCGATATCGACGAAAAGAGCTTTTATATAACCACAATCTCTAATAATCCTTGCATCTCACTGCACGCAGACGAGGCGAGCAAAATACTAAAGTTACGTGATATGTTTCTTCGGGCAAATGCCGAGAGCAACCACCCGCTACGAGACGAAATCGATCAGGCGGCCATAAAGATCATAATCTACGAAATCGCAGCCCTCTACCACCACAGCAAGCCAAACGTCGAACACGAGCGCTCACGCGACGATATGATCTTCAATAACTTTCTCATACACCTCCACTGCGACGAAACGATGACTCGCACCATCGAGCACTTTGCTCAGATGCAGTCAATCACGCCAGGCCACCTCTCAAAGGTTGTAAAACGGGTCTCAAATCGCACCGCCTCACAGTGGATTAGCGACCGCACAATAATCTATATCAAGCGACTACTTCAGGACAAGAACATCTCAATTGCATCAATTGCCGACACCCTCAACTTCCCCAACGCCTCGTTCCTATCGCAATACTTCAAAAAGCACACCCACCAAAGCCCCAAACACTACCGTGCTGGGTTCTTTGACAAGGCAACCTAAAAGAAAAGTCTGAGGTCCAGTATTTATCTTGTGGTAACTACTCACGCCCCACAAATTCCACTATAAGTCACATCAAAACAACACAAATTACAAGTTAATATTGATCGAATTATTTGCATAAGTCGCTGAGATTTCGTATCTTTACACTCGGAATGAGAGATGCAGGATTAGATATAGAGCAGGCGTTGCGACGTCGTTTGAATTGGGGTAAGGGCGAGTTCCCCAAAGAGGTGAGTGGCGCGGTCTGCTTTGGGCACAATATAGATGCTACGGTGGCTTATTTCAGCACCTTGCAGAATGTTCCATTTGCGAGATTGACACACTTGATGGAGGTTCTCTTTGGAGTTAAGATGAGCCAAGGTTCAATCTCGAACATCTTGAAGCGTATGCGCAAGAGGGCGCAACTCCCCTATGAGATGATCCGCAAAACGGTAGAGCAATCATCGGTCGTTGAGGCGGATGAATCAGGTGCGAAGATTGATGGCAAGAACCATTGGATGTGGACGTTTCAGACCGATATGGCGAGCTATCTTGCGATTGATAAGAGCCACGGAGGCAAGGTTGTGAATGACCATTTTCCCGATGGATTTCCTGAGTCTACGTTGGTGAGCGATCGCTTGGCGTTGTATTTTAATGTTGCAGCTCGGGATCATCAAATATGTCTGGCACACCTGCTTCGCAATACGATATATATAGAGGAGTTGACGGGTGGTCACAAATGGGCGAAAGAGATGCTGGAGCTACTTCGGGAGTCGATTCATCGGCGCAAGGCGGAGGGTTGCGGCGAGCAGTTAAAGGCTGAATATCGGGAGAGGTTTGATGAACTATTAGATCGAGAGGTTGCGCTGAGGAGCAAGAAGCGGCAAGAAATTTTCAACAAACTCAGGGCGGGGTTGTCGAAACATCGAGATAATATTTTCACGTTTCTGGTGCGCGAAGATGTGCCATCGGACAACAACGCAAGCGAGAGGTCGTTGCGAGCGGTCAAAACCAAACTTAAGGTGAGTGGGCAATTCAAGTCCACCGAGGGCGCACAGCAATATGCGACTCTCCAATCCATCGTGCAGACAGCCCGCAAGTGTGGCCAGGATCCGCTTGCGGCTCTGCTCGCTGTTGCTGGGGTGTAGGGGCGTGAGTAGTTACGATTTTTACGGAAAATCGAATTTGTTTCAGTAATGTTTCAGTAAGATTTCGCCATAAATGCGAAAGAGCCTCATAATCAACTGATTACAAGGCTCTTTTCGTACCCATAGCCGCATTTGAAATATTAAATTTGAATAAATTATTTTGAATCCAATTAACGTTTAAATTCTTTTAATTAAATTGAATATTAGACAGTTAGCTAAATTTTCAATTTGGAAACATTTGAAAATATTGAAATAAATTTGGGATGTATGGGAACATTTTGGGAACATTTCACTACCTTTGTAGCGAACTTAAAGTCCAAATTTATGAAGCTAACAGCATTTTTACGACAAGCAGCCAAAAAGAACACAAATACCTCAGCTACGATATTCTTTCGTCTACGTGATGGAAAGAAAGATATTAAAGCAGCGAGTGAGCTAACGATAAATCCCAATCATTGGAGTCCAGAGAAGCAGGGCTACAAAGATCGAGTAGCGTTGGTGAGCGATGAGGATAAGCGAATACTCAATAATCACATTGCCAATATCACAGATATAATCAACAAGGCTTACACCGAGGAGTCGGACAAGGAGTGGTTGCTCGAAACGATGGAGCGATACCACCACCCCGAAAGATTCAAGGCTGAGGTTGTCGAGGCTGAAGAGGTTCCGCCAGCATCGGTACACGATCTATTCTTGGAGTTCCTC
>JAWXTD010000056.1:0-9659 GCA_044433805.1 Rikenellaceae bacterium | reverse complement strand
AAGACTATCATCATTCTTTTATTTTTTTGTCTCATGTACGACCACCACCCCCTAACCCCCTCCTCGTCAGCGCTATTCCACCTCTAAAGAGGTGGGCACTTCCTCAGTAGGAGGGGGAATTTTGGCGGTGCTCGCAGGCGCGGGTTGAGTTATTTTTTCATGCGTTTGCCCTGTGTTGATGGCAGTACAAACGCATGAAAAACATACTCTCTTACTGCCTCCGGCGGGTGGGGATAGCACCCCCACGGGTGCAACTTGTATTGCGCTATTGGGCTTAGAGATTAAAAATCTCTAAGATTTTAGATAGTATAAAGTTGCCACAAATAAATTTGCGCAACTTTATACTATCTAAAATTTATTAAATGCCTTTGGCATTTAAACCTAATATCGAGGTTCAACCTCGGTGATTTGCTCATGGCAACCGTAGGTTGACATAGATATAAAATAATAGATGAGATTTTATGATAACAAGTTTTCAACAATCTCATCTATTATTTTATATCGTTAGCGCTTTTAAGCGCTGCAAATCAGTGCAATACAAAAAGTCAAAAACGCAAGTTTTTGGATCCAAGCTTAGCTTGGTGCCCGCGCGGCATGAGCGCAGTAAGCATGCGCGCAATAAGAAAAAAAATAACAATTCTCATGCAGTATTTCGCCCACTCAAGCATTTAACATACAGAAACTAAACAGAAAGCAGCAATGAAAAGGTTATTATTTATGCTTCTGGCGCTCTGCTTGAGCTCATGCGACCAGATTATCACACAAGAGGATGGCGACTGGGATGACATCATCAAACTATCCACTCGCACGCTCACGCTCGACGCCACAGCCTCGAGTTCACACATCACAACCGAGGGCACATGGTGGTGGATATTAGAGAATATCCGCATTGACGATGAGATATTTATGCTCTACAGCATCGAGGATGAGTATATCCCCGACCCCGCTCCGAGCAACTATATTGCAGCTACCTTTGGGGATCCGACAGTGAACTCATGGTCAAACGAGTATCAGATTATCGGCTTCGCTCACGACTGGTTTACGATAACACGGCTAAGCGCCCAGGAGTTAAAGATCGATGTCGAGGAGAACACGACGGGCGAGCAGCGAGAGCTAAGGATATATCTCGAGGCGGGCAACTATTTTGATTATATCACTGTTCTACAGGCCTCTGAGTAGCAAACAGCCCTCGGCTAATGTTCCATCGCAGGCGTAATAGGCGCAAGCTTTTGGGGCCATTTAGCTGCACGAGGTAGAGCAAGGCTAGTGGCAGCGTGGCACACCATTTGGCTATTTCGGCTACGGCGAAACCGCGGCCGCTGATCTGGGCACGCAATCTTTGGCTTACACCTATATTATATGTGAGGTTGTCGAAGTACTCTAGGGTTAGTTTCTCGGGTGGAATAATATGCCACATGATGGCCGTTGGACAGTACCAGCACTGCTCACCACCACGTGACAAGCGCTCGAAGAGGTCGCTCTCTTCGCCACCGATGAGCTTGCCTGCGGTGCGACCCAGCTCGACATCGAATGTGCCATAGCGCTGAAGTGCTGTGCGACGAATGGCCATATTGCCTCCTCCGGGGATCTTCCCCTTGGGAAATTCTCGTGGATTGGAGCCTAAGAAGAGCGGGTTGGCGATAGGCAGTTCGGTGTAGTGGGACATCCACTTGGGGCGCCCCGAGGTATAGCGAGGAATGATCACCCCGCCGGCAGATGTAGCTTGTGGGTAATCCTCGAAGAGCTTGAGATAGGAAGATGCGAACTCTTCGTTTATTATCTCATCGTCGTCGATAATCGCTACTATCTCACCGCAGCTACCCTCGATGCCACAGTTGCGAGCCCACGACAAACCTTGACGCGACTCGAAAAGCACCTTGAAGTCGAGATGGGGATGTGCTGCAGCGAACTCCTCGGCAGCTTGCTGCGTGCGGTCGGTTGAGTTGTTATTCACAACGACGCACTCCCACTGCTCAGGTGGCAGATCTTGCGTTGCGACCGACCCCAGAGTGATGAGCAGCGACTCCCACCTATTATATGTAGCGATAATTATCGAGATTTTTTTCATGCTATAAAAGTAGCTATTTTCAGGCAGATAACCAGACGCTGAGAAAATAATTTGAAAATAATTGCCAATTTATTTGGCGCTTATAATATTTTGCCCTATATTTGCAGTCCCTAAAGGAAACAACGCCACGCGAGGCGGGCCTGACAAGGGGGGGGTGTTACAAAAAAAGAGACATTATAAAAAACGATATATCGCGGGATAGAGCAGTTGGCAGCTCGTCGGGCTCATAACCCGGAGGTCGGAGGTTCGAGTCCTTCTCCCGCTACTAGAAAGAGATCAAATCGATAAGGATTTGATCTCTTTTACTTTATATACTTTGTGATTACATACCCGAGTCGTTTATGAACTTCATGACTATTTCGCGCGCCTGCTCATTGATTGGGATATACTGCTTGCCAAATACTATTGAGTTGCGCTCGAGCACCTTCACCTCATCGAGGTTGACGATAAACGACCGGTGAACCTTCACGAAACGATCTTCGGGAAGCTTCTCGAGGATACTGGCCATCGATCCGTGTACGGTGACCACTTCGCCCGAGCGAAGGCAGATATCTAAATATTCGCGCTTGGATTCGATATATTGTATTTCGCAGAAGTTCACGCGCACGGTGCGGTTCGACGAGCGCAGGAAGGTGTAATCTCGATCGGCACTCTCGTGTGCGGCTCGATTAAAGTAGCGATTGTGCACCTTCTCGACCGACTTCAAAAAAGCGACATAGGAGAGGGGTTTGAGCAGATAATCGGCTGCATCGAGCGCAAAGCCCTCGAGCGCAAACTCGCGATAGGCCGTAACGAATATCACCTTAACTTCGCATGGCAGCGCCTCGACAAACTCCAAACCGGAAATTCGGGGCATGTTGATATCGACAAAGATCAGATCTACACTATTTTCGTGCAGAAAGCCGAGTGCTTTTGTGGCCGATTCGAAGCAACCTTTAAGCTCTAGGAGAGGGGTATCTTTTACGTATTGTTCTATTTGAAGTAGCGCAAGTGGCTCATCGTCAATAACTATGCAACTAATCATGGCATTGGTATCTTTAGGGTTACTGAATATATTTTCTTATCGTTGTTTATCTCTAACTGGTAGCGATCCTGGTATAGCAGATCTAATCGCTTGCGGCTATTGCTTATGCCCAAACCTTTGGTTCTATCTTCTGTTGAGTAGTTATTGTTTGTTGTGATCATCTCGATTGCCGAATCGCTGAAGTTGAAGCGGATGTTTATTACCGACTCCTGTTCGTAATCGACTCCATATTTGAATGAGTTCTCGATGAAGTTCAGAAACAGGAGTGGCGGAATATTCACCGACGGAATATCCTCGTCGTGCGAGAAACACACCTTCACCTGCCTGGAGAATCGCAGACGCATAAGGTTTACGTAGTTGCCGATAAAATCCAATTCGCGTCGCAATGCAACCTCCTCTTTATTCGAACATTCGTAGAGCAAATAGGACATCAAATTCGAAAGCTCTATGATCGTCTGCTTGGCTCGCTGTGAATCGATATCGACTAGTGCGTGAATATTGTTGAGCGTATTCATAAAGAAGTGAGGACTCACTTGACTCTGCAAGTTTTGCAGCTGTGTCATGATCCTTTCGCGATTTATCTCGGACTGTTTCTGCTCGGCAATAACCCATCGTGCAGCGATCATTATACCCATATCCAAACCAATAATTATCGCTGCCACAATAAGCACACCGATGCTCGGAGGGATAATTGACGCTACCGGAGGGGTGATGCCGGGAACCATTGCTGGTGGACGCATCCCACGCGGAGGCATATCGTGCGGATACATTGACTTATATGATGTTAGCACTTCAACATCGCCTTCGCCCAAGAGCGAAATAATCACATTCACACCATCGAAATAGAGAACGAAGATACTAAGCAATAGGAATAGCGCTGACAGCGCCATGCAGTAATAGGCATATTTTTGCGTGAAAAATAGACGAGGCATTAGCAGCAGCCTATTGACCAAGAAGACAAAACCGATAATTGTGCACTCCACCCACATAACATGTAAAGCGTGCCAATTTTGGTTATAGTCATCCATAAAGAGCAGTGGCAGTGTATATGCAAGAATCCACAGCAATGTTATCACTGTGAACTCTATCGCATGTATCTTCTTCTCTTTGACCATATCTGCAAAGATATCTAATTTTGATCGATTTTACGCACAAAACGCACAAAATTATAATATCGCTCCTCGCCACCCTCAACAGGGGTGCCATTGTCGGCTTTTGAGTCGAACCGCACCGCACCAGCTCCGTGGAAATCGGCACCTTGGTTATTTACCGCACGACCAAAAGCTACGTACCATGCAAAGTAGAATGGTCGCCCCTTGGTGAAGCATGCCGAAGTTCCAGTCCAATAGTAGCCATAATCGTCGTCGCCAGCCTCGTTTACAAATGGTGTGCAGTTGAAGATTGGGTCTATTGCCGCTTCAACGCCCTTCGAGCTTGGCGCTCGCGAATAGTCGACTATGCTCTGTAGCTCCTTGACGTTTGGCAATCTCCAATCGTTGTAACCAGCCAGCTCTGCACCTTCGGCATATGGCAAAGCTTCGGTCCATTCGATACCCTTGCCATTGTCATCTTTTGCCCACATTAGGCCTGTTGCAAGGTCAGATATTGTGCCATCGCCATTGTCGACGAAGTTGTTTTCTCCGTAGATCTCGCCACGCACTGCACGCACCTGCTTGGCCATTGGGTTACCCATAGGTCGGCCACTTTGACCACCGGGAGCACCTTGAGGGGCACCTTGTCCACCGGGTCTACCACCACCTTGGCGATTATTTGCTTGCATCGGTGGACGTTGCAGTGAATCTGCACCTTGCGGCATTGGAGGACGCTGCAGAGAGTCAGCACCCTGGGGCATTGGAGGACGCTGGCCACCTTGACCTCTCTGCCCTCCCTGCATTTGAGGGCGTTGTGAATCGTCGCCACCGCGGCCTTGACCCATATTGCCCATAGCTGAACCAGCTGGGTATGCCTTGATATGACCCGTTACGTGGTTTACGCCAAAGGCTGCATCGTCGCGTCCTTCGACCGTCTCTCCAACATATTTATTGTCGGCCCAATATTGCTCATCTTTGGTTACAGCATCACTCGAGAGCTGGAAGAACTCAGTGTCGAGATATGGCCATCCCTGCTCAAAATTGCTAATTGAGAAGAGTTCCTTTAGGGTTGGCATACGCCAATCGGAGTAGCCACCCAGCTCCAAATTCTCGCAATACTCCTTGGCTTGTGGCCATGTTGTACCCTCTGCAGGTGGGTTCTGTTGCCACATCAGGCCGGTGTTGAGATCGGTCACTGTGCCATCGCCATTATCGATGAAGACCATTGGCGCGCCACTCAAGTAGTGGGCATCTTGACCATAGAGAGCATCGCCCGGTTTGATATTTTCGACCACTTCGCCCTTGTCGTTATAGGTGACAGTTTGTCCTGTGGCGTTGATTTTATAGATTATCTGACCGAAGCTGCTCGAGCAGATCATCAAGGCCGCAAGTGTTGTTAATATATTTTTCATAATCGTTTTAATTTACATAACTATTTACAGTAGTTGTGCGCGATTGCGCGTGCGATTTTAAGGTCGAGACTGCACTCGAGAAGTCCGAAGCGGCTGAGTTGCTCGAGAAGAATGAGTAGTAGTATCCACTCGTTTTGGTTGTTCGCTCTGCCTCTGCTGAATCTTTGAGCAGGGTGTAATATTCGCTGTAAAGAGCCTGCATATCGGCTGTCACAAAGACCTCGTCGACAAACTCCTTGAGATATGCTTCGTAGGTGGCTGCATAGTCGTCCACCGCATAGATATACTTTATCAGTGGCCATGAGGTGCCCACCGACCCCATTGAACTCACCTCGATAGCGCTCATCGAGCTGTTGTTCATTCCTCCCGAAGAGTTGCTAGATGTTGATTGAAACGCCTCGTTGTTGTCCCAAGGGATCCATGTGAGTAGCGAGGTTTCGGGATTGTTATATAGGAAGTAGTTGTGCGACATTCGCCCGTAGGTATCCCAGTTTTGTATTACCGCATTGGCTGCCATCCATTTGAGGAATGTGTCGACATCGAAGACACTCTCCAAGCTCTCTCGCCATGCATCGTTGTTAGATGTTCGCGTGGAGCTGTTAATGGTTGTGTATAGCGCATACACATCGCTGTAATCGCAAGTCAATGTGTTGGTTTTTAGGTATAGTTCGCTTTTGTCGTACGATCCTGAATTGAACTGCGCAGCATCGCCATCGGGCTTGTATAGATTGCCTGAACCGTCGCTAAATTGAGTGTCGATGACCGTATCGTCGACCTCTTCGACAAGGGTGTAGAGGCCAAAATATTCATATCCTGAGCCTATGTCGACATATAGTTCACAGAAGGCTGTTTGAGCCGAAGCCAAGCCGAAAGCCCTAAATAGATCGGCACCAACCTTCTCGCGCATTAGCGATTTATCTTTGTAGTTATTGCCAAGGTTGAGCTGTTTAAATCCGTGGAATCGTTGGTTTGTAAGGGCTGGATAGTCATCTTCGTACTGGTCGAAGTCCAATTTAAACGACAACTTCATGATACTCGATGTATAGGCACTACTCAAGCTAGAGTTTCCCTTGAATCGAATACCAACCTTATACCAGTCGGTATCATTGAAATTCACCGTACATGGTTGCCAAGTAGGTGTATAATCATAATTTGAGTTATTCACCTTGTTAATGTTGCTACTCAAATCTGATTTCATTGTGCTCCACCCCGAAGAGCCGATGGTAATATACATCTTCAACACCTCTCCTTGGGCAAAGACAACATCGTAATTTGGCTCGGCAGCATTGCTGTGTGTGGCCTGCGTCCAATCGGGATACTCTTCTATATCGACTTGCGTCTCATCGTAAGGATCATCGTCATTATCGTAGTTATCCTCATATATATAATCCACATTGCGACAAGAAGTTATTGCCAATGCAGCAATAATTAATAGTTTAAAAAAATTAAGTTTTGACATATCTCTTAGAATTTATATTTATAACCTAGGCTAAAGATATTTGTGTTTTTATACTTCAGTGTAAAGTACTCAAATTTGTAGGCAAACGACAGTGATGATTGCTTGCCGGTTTTCAGATCAAAACCAGTCACATAACGCATTTTATACAACAAATTTTCGTCCAGCTCTTGGAATGCTTCGGCAGCAACGAAGGGGGTGATTTTGCACTTTTTAATGTCATATTCTACCTTCGCTCGATAGCGCAAATACTCCTTGTCATCGACCTCGTCGTCGGTGTAATTACTATATTGCAGGCGGAACGAAGGGGTAAAGCGGCCAAATTTCTCTTTGTATGTCACATCGAAGGCATAGCGGTGGTAATACTCCGAGTCGTAGTTGTTTGCGCCAAATCCGCTATACATCATATTGTTAGTGCTGCTACTCTCGCTCTCAACGCGGTCGATGATAATGCGATATGCAGCGCCAAAATATAGGCAACCAAATGTTTTGTAGCTCAAGCCGCCATTGAGGTTAAATTTGTCGTAGCCCTCGCAGAATCTAAATTCTGGCTCGATATTTAACTTAAGGCCTTTCATTAATTTGACCTGAAAATCTGCGCCAAATTGATACTTATACACCACCTCGGGATCACCCTCTATGCCATCGGCAAAGGCGGGGCTGCAGAGGGCAAAGAGCATTGCTGGGAGCAGGATTAATTTTTTAATGTTCATATTGCTTATTCTATGTTATCTATGGTAAAATTATTATCGTCGGTATTGAAGTAGATCATTATCACGGCCGTATCTTTCAGATAGTCAATCTTCTGAATTTCAAAGTGTTTGATATCGAATCCGGTGCGAGTTTTGAGGTCTTGCAGTAGCTCCTCGTAGCGATCAACGTGCACATTGGAGATATTCTCATAGACAACCTTTATGCACCCTTCGTTTTTGCTCGTAAGGTACTTCTCCAATATCCACAAACCTGCGATGACTGCCAAGTTTGTGAAGAGTATCTCGGCATAACTAACCTTCTTATTGGCCAGAGCGTTCATCACCGAGAGACCGATTACCACGAATAGGTAGGTCATCTGCTTAAATGGAATCGCATCGGTGCGATAGCGAATAATTCCAAATATCGCGAAGAGTCCAAGGGCAAAACCAAGCTCCAGCTTGACACTATTGAGCAGGAAGCAGAGTAGGAAAACGGTTGTTCCCACCGCAAGGAAGCTAAAGGTGTAGTTGCGACGTGTGCTGTGCTTCAGATAGGGGAAACGCACGATGGCAAGCAACATTATTGTATTGAGCAGAAAGCGAAAGATTAACTCTCCGAAATCGTCAATCTTAATCAATTTAAGCCCTAAAAAGCTAATCTCTTGTATCCATTCCATCATATACTTACTCTATTTATTGGGTTATTTATTCTCTTTTCGATTACTCGATGTTTATGTTTAAAGTTGTTTTGTTTGAGCGAATCATCGGTCAAGCTTCGCCCCATGCAATATTTGCTGAAGCCCGAGGGGCGTAATCGCTTTTGGTTCAGGGCATCGATAATGGCACTGTGGCTGCGACCATCGGTTTTGACCTCGACTATAACCAGATCGTCTAGTTGCACCTCACCTGCATCACTTCTAAAGCGTAAGGAGCTATCTATCGTGCAACGCTCGTTCATCGCTCGGCTAACCAACATCAAACGGTTGAATCCATTCTCGAGAACCTTTACCAGATCGTCGCACGAGTAGGGACTCTTTTGGGCGATGAACTCTCGATCTTTATCGTCGAAGCCTGCGTTGTCGTAATTAGATTTTCTGCGAACTTTGATTGTCCGCCCCTTGTTGCTCTTGAACTTCACCTCCAGAAAACTGCTCTGTGAGGAGACATAGTTGCGACGACGGATTTTGTAGCGGTTTCGCTTACCACGATGGTGGTTTGAGTACATTTGGTTACACGCGGTGTCGTAATAGGTGGTCGCATAGGGCATATTGCGCTCACCCTGCACCTCTAATATATAATAATCTTGAGCCACACTCTCCAGAATTTCGGCAAGATGTTCGCGCGAGAACCAATATTTCCTATCGGTTCGATTCATCAATTTTACTTGATCCATCTGCTCGAGTGAAATTGCCTGAAATTTTGATATTGCTTGACTTAACATCATCGGTGATTAAAAATATTTAATATTGCAAATATTATATTTTGTAATGAGATATTAATATCCATTCTACTAAATATATGAATAGTTCAATAATAAGTCTCGAGATCCGAATTTTGAATAAAAATTATTAATTAACCACTTATCATCTTCTCTAAAGATCGCCATTAGCTCTGGGCAGATACGAGCAGCAGGGAGCAGAGCCCAAATCAGATATTTTTTGTTCAACCATCGACAAAGCTACATAGCTAATAACCAGCAAGTAGTGATATTGACAGCCAAAAACGACGAAAAAAAGATTAAAAAAAGAGTTCATATTTTTTGGAACTTAAAAAACTTTCTCTATCTTTGCACCACGATTTGAGAGAAACACTAACAAACAATGGTGCCATAGCTCAGTTGGTAGAGCAATGGACTGAAAATCCATGTGTCCCTAGTTCGATTCTTGGTGGCACCACCATTAAGAGACCCTTTTAGG
>JAWXTD010000055.1:0-9849 GCA_044433805.1 Rikenellaceae bacterium | reverse complement strand
TAACCCCCTCCTCGTCAGCGCTATTCCACCTCTAAAGAGGTGGGCACTTCCTCAGTAGGAGGGGGAATTCTGGCGGTGCTCGCAGGCGCGGGTTGAGTTATTTTTTCATGCGTTTGCCCTGAGTAGAAACTTAATGGTTAATGCTTAAACAAGCGAGGTGACCTCGATATTGGGTTTAAATGCCAGCGGCATTTAATAAATTTTGAGATGTGATATGTTGCGCAAATTTATTTGTGGCAACATATCACATCTCAAAATCTTAGAACTGTAAAGTTCTAAGCCCAATAGCGCAACATAAGTTGCACCCGCGCAGGTGCTATCTGCGCCCGCCGGAGGTAGTAAGAGAGCATGTTAATAGTAGGCTTTACTTAGCCACCTCAATTAAAATTCGGGCTCCTTTTAGCTTTTCGCCTTTAATGTTTTTCATTAGTGGGCGAAGGCGGCTGCGCTTTACGGCAACAAATCCGTAGTGCTCTTTGATGTCGATGTCGCCCACCTCGCCACGCTCGAGTCCACCTTTTTTGTATAGGAATCCAGCAACATCCATCTTGCTTATTTTCTCTTTGCGACCGCGACCAATGTAGAGCGTCTCCCATATTGGTTGGGGGGATGGTGCTGTATGCCTTGGTAGATCAAAGGGGAGTATATCTTCTTGATTGTCAATGTATTTTGGTAGCGTCTCTTCGGGGCTTAGCAGTATGTACGATGTTCCCGTAGCTTGCCAGCGAGCTGTGCGACCATTGCGATGGGTATATGCATCGGCCTGCGTGGGCATATGGTAGTGAATGATGTGCTCCACCTCGGGGATATCCAATCCACGTGCCGCAAGGTCGGTCGATACCAACACGTGGCAGCTGCCATTGCGGAACTTGTAGAGCGCACGCTCTCGGTCGGGTTGTTCCATTCCTCCGTGGAACCTCTCGCAGTAAAATCCCTGGGAGGTCAATAAGTCTCTTACGCGATCCACAGCCTCGCGATGGTTGCAAAAGACGATGCTCGAACTACTACCCAGCGAGCAGAGCAGTCTGTGGAGGGTCTCGATTTTATCCTTGGCTGGCGAGAGTACTTTTTTGATCGATAGTCGCGACTCTTTAGCTTGATTCTCAGGCAGGTAGTTTAGTCGGATGCTATCTTCGCTTGGTGTAAATTCCAATATATCGCTGGAGTCTGTAGCCGATAGTAGCATCCTCTTTTTGAGCCCTCGAAGTTGCGATATGATATCGATCATCTCGTCGTGGAATCCAAACTCTAGCGACTTGTCGAACTCATCGATAATGAGGGTCTCGATCGTGTGGGCGTCGAAATTGCCCTTAGCGATGTGGTCGCCAATGCGTCCGGGTGTTCCAATGATTACCGATGGTGAATTACCCGCAATGCTTCGCTTCTCCTGGGCAATTGGGTGGCCACCGTAGCAGCAACAGCACTTCGCCGAGCTACCCATCTTCTTGAATACGCTCTCAATTTGAAGAGCCAATTCGCGCGAAGGGACCAAGATTAGTGCCTGTATTGTCTTGTCGTCACTGCGCAAGTCGAGCAACAGCGGAAGTAGGAATGCAATTGTTTTTCCCGATCCGGTTGGTGAAAGTAGCACAATGTCTCTCTTTGCGCCGAACTCCTCGAGGGTTTGCTGTTGCATTGGGTTTAGCTCCTCGATATTGAGATTGCGTAGTGCAGAAATTATAATTTCGTTATTTATTTGCTTCATGCCACAAAGGTACTAAATATTAATATTATAATTTGTATATTTCACCAAAAAGGCCTATATTTGCTTGATATTTGTTCGCTTAACTATTAAAATTTAAGAATCATGAATAAAACGTTATCTTTCGTTGCAGCTGTCGCAATGGTGTTTGGTGCAACTTCGCTTAAGGCGCAAACTATTAGTAGTTTAATCTCGTCGGTTACCAGTTCTGATGTAGTTACTGCGGTAACGGGTGGAACCACACTCTCGGTTTCGAGTGTTACCGGAGAGTGGAATTATCTGGGTACAGCAGTGGAACTTAGTGGTGACGACATTATATCGAGTGCTGCGGGAGCAGTATTAACCTCGCAGCTAGAGACAAAATTAGATGCATCGTGTGAGAATGTGGGAATCAAGGTTGGGGCCTTTGCCTTTGTCTTTAATTCGGATTTAACTTTTACATCTAATGTGGGTGAGAAGAATTTGGGCGGCACATACACTATCGATGCAGATGCTGGTCAGATAACCCTAAATTATGGCGTCTACAATACAATTACTATAGGTTCGCTAACGGCTGATGTAACCCTTGCAGGCAACTCAATGTCGTTGCTTTTTGCTGCCGATAAACTCTTGAATATTGTTTCAGCCATCTCGTCTTACTCGTCAAATGAGAGTGTGCAGTTGCTTGCCACTTTGGCCGAGCAATATAATGGTATCAAGATTGGAGCTGAGCTTACAACCGAAGCTACTACAGTTGAAGAGACTGTGTCGTCGGCAGCCTCTACGGCAGTGAGTGCTATTAGCAAATTGTTCTAAATCAACGCTATGAATTTTAGCCAATTAGGTGTTGAAATAAAATTTATTGAGGCGCTTTGGCAATTTAATATTGCCGAGCCTCTACCCATTCAGCAGGTAGTTTTACCTGCTGTTTTTGCGCATCAGAGCATTGTGGCAATATCCCAAACGGGAAGTGGAAAGACCCTATCGTACCTTCTGCCGCTGGTGCAACTGCTCGACAAGGAGCCCACTCATCGAGCCTTGATCTTGGCTCCCACGCGCGAATTGGCGCAGCAGATCGGTGGCGTGTGTCGCGCAATTTGCTCGGTGGCGGGCGTCGATCACTGCGTTATTGTCGGTGGGGTGGAGTATGAGCCGCAGCGAGAAAGTCTGAATGGCAATCCTCAAATTATCGTTGCCACTCCCGGGCGTCTTATCGATCTGCTTGAGCAGGGCGGCAGTGGGGTAGATGAGATCGATCATTTTGTCCTCGATGAGGTCGACCAAATGTTGGACCTCGGATTCAAGGAGCCGATCCTTTGGCTCGCCAAACTAAGAAAAACTTTGGCACAGACACTCTGCTTTTCGGCCACAATGCCCTCGGAGCTCGAAGCGATAGTCAATCAATTGTCGCCATCGATCAAATGTCTTCGCATTGAGGGTGCGCCTATGGCAGCATCGAGCATCGAGCATTTGGGCTATTATGTCTCGCGCGAAATGATGGATCATCTGCTTATCTATCTGCTTGGCACACAGAAGGCCCAGCACTCGATTATCTTCACCCGCTCGCGCAGTATGGCCGATAGGTTGGTGGGGGTTCTTGCGCAAAACGCGATTGTTGCCGAGGCGATGCATAGCGATCGTTCGCAAGCGGCCAGAGAGCATATCTTAGATCGCTTTCGCAGTGGCCAAACTTCGGTTATTGTTGCCACCGATGTCATTGCGCGAGGCATAGATATCGACACTATCTCGCACGTATTCAATTTCGGATTGCCGCAAAACCCCGAGCAATATATTCACCGTTGTGGTCGTTGTGGTCGCGTGGGAAGATCGGGGCGTACAATATCGATCTTTACACCCGATGAGCGCCCAATATTAAACGATATTTGCCGCCTGATGAAGCGACACATCCTCATCGAAGAGAATCACCCATATATGACTCCCGACGTTACCCGAGCACTAAGCGGTGAGGCAAAAAAAGAGAAAAAGAGAACTAACAAACGAAAATAAATATGACAAAAACACCATTGCGCAGCTATGCAAAATTACTATTGCTGCTAACATTACCTTTGGCAGCTACGGCCAGCAACCAAGAGTCTGTCGAGGAGCCAGTCATCATTGAGGCTCTAACTCAGGCTAATATTATTGTGCCAACACCAAGTAGCGTGGAGTGCGATGTGGCGGGCGGAAATTATTTGGTGAGCCTAGATTCTCAGCTAGAGTGGAGCCTGCAGTCGGTATCTAGCTGGATTGAAGTGAGTGGCCAAGATGGTGATTTTACCCTCTCGGTGCAGCCCTCATCATCAGCCCTAGCACGCAAAGGTGCCGTTGTCATCTCGTCGGGCAATACCTCGTCGGTGGTGGTGATAACCCAAAACGGAACCTCTGGCTCACAAGCCTACGAAGGTTTAGAGATAAATCCATCAACCTTTAAGAGCGTTGTTGCGCAAACTACCTCGGTCGATATTAAAATCTCGACAAAGGGAAATTCTGTTGTGAGCTCATCGCAAGCGTGGGCAACATTGTCGTCAAAGTCGAAGAAAAATGGTGTGAAAAATGAAGATGGCACGTTTTCGCTCGATGGTAACGGCACAGCGGTGGTGAGTATTGCAGCCAACCCATACACCCTATCTCGTAGAGTTGTAATATCTGTTACCGAGGGTGACAACACCGAGGTGCTGGTAATTAAGCAAGCTGCAGCCACTAAACCCTCTGTCGTGCCACTCTTAGAGTTTGATAATACCGATGATTACTATGTGCCAGTCGAGGGTGTGACCTTCGAAAAGATGGTCACATCAAATACCCGTTGGCATATTTCTGCTCCAATTTGGGTTAAGGTTAGTAGTAAGTGGGGCCACGAGAATGAGATGGTTACATTTGAGGTTACACCCAATTTATCGGTAGAAAAACGCGAGGGTACAGTAACCCTTAAAACACGATACGAAAATTCTGCCAATGAGATCAAACACGAATTTAAGATTATCCAGGAGGGTGCCGTGCTTATTGTCATCCCTACCAGCATAGATACAATTCCTTGTACTGGTGGCAACTATGAGTTTGACGTGAAGTTGGGCGTTGATATGCCATGGGAGCTCTATGCTACGGATGGTGGTGCAGATTGGATGATCGTGTCGCCCGACTCCTTATATGGTGATAGGGTTGTGAGAGTTAGTGTGGCAGCAAACAATACTCAGGAAATTCGCTCGTCGACAGTCAGCTTTAGATTGGTGAAGTATCCAGTCGAGAGTGCCGTAAATGTGGTATTTATGCAAGATTTCTGTTCGAATGTGGATGTCGCTACGACCGAGTCTGAACCTGCGCCTACGCCTCAATCTGTAAAGTCAAGTTCATCGACTCTTTTTTATACCCCCACAGGAGAGGTTGGTCGAGCTCGAATAATTACCGATGTAGAGCACGAAGGTCTGCATGGCGATGTGCAGAGCGTTATCATTGGCGAAAATCTAAACATGAATGTCTACAATAGCAAGGGGTGGATATCGGAGTATCATGAGAGCCCTGATGCAGTCGTGCGAGTGCTTCGCCTAAAGCGTAAATATAATTATGATAGCGACGGCACAACACTGCTCTCGATCGATACCTATTACTATAAATGGAATGGCGATATTGAACACATATCAACAAAAGAGGTCAACACAACTGCCGAGCAGAGAACCCGTGCCAGAATGCAAAAAGAAGCTATTTACACCTACAACGAATTGGGATATCCAGTCAGCTCGATTAGATATCGCCAGCGCGATAGCCGTAAATATTATGAGCAATTTATATATAATGATCAAAATCGAGTCGAAGAGTTTATAAGTGAGACATTAGAGATAGATGTGAGTAAAATGGATCTATCTAACTATAACCCCTATGTCGCACCAGATCTTACCAAGTTACCATATAAGACTCTATTCTGGAAGAGGGTAAAGTATAATCGCAATGAGTATGGTGACCCAACTTGTATCAATGTCTATAATAGGGATGGCTCATTGAACGATAAACCAGATAATTATGAGTATAAGTACGACAGCCAAGGCAATTGGATTGAGTACTTAGGCGGCTTCTCAAAGACTAAACCTGCTACTCGAACTATAACATATAATTAATTTACAGTGTTTTTTAGCGTGAGTTTTGGATAAGAAATTTTTATCCAAAACTCACGCTAAAAAAAATAGGAGTTAATATGTCGTGCAAATTTATTTGCAAACAACATATTAACTCCTAAAATATAAAAACTGTAAAGTTATTAGCTCAATAGCGCAACACTATCTGCGCCCGCCGGAGGCATAATATTAAGCCTTGATAGCAGCGTCGACAACCTCGCTAATGCGATCAAAAACCTCCTCCATTGAGCCTAGGCCATTGACTGCAGTATACTTATTTTGCTTTGAGTAGTAGTCGGCAACCACTGCTGTTTGGGCGTTGTACACCGAGATTCTATTGCGGATAACATCCTCCGAAGCGTCGTCTGCACGACCTGAATCTTTGCCGCGAAGTAGGATGCGCTTAACTAGCTCCTCCTCGGGAACCTCCATGTAGATCATAATATCTACCGAGTCGTTGTTCTCTTCAAGGATCTTGTCAAAGGCCTCGGCTTGAGCTGTTGTGCGTGGGAAACCGTCAAAGATATTTCCCTTATCCTCTTTGTGCTCAACTACGTAGTTGGCAATCATGTCGATTACGATTTGATCTGGAGCCAATTTTCCAGCCTCAATATATGCAGTCATGCTCTTTCCGAGCTCTGTTCCGCCTTTGATCTCTGTGCGAATTACATCACCCGTAGATACGTGGTTTACACCATATTTCTCTTTAAGCTTCGCAGCTTGTGTTCCTTTGCCGCAACCTGGTGCGCCAAAAAGTACTATGTTCAACATTCTTTAAAAAATTTAAGTTTGTGCAAAAATAAATCTTTTTTTGCTAATCTCATAGCGTTTTCGTAAATTTGTGCATTGAATAATTAAAATTTTTGTAGAAATGGAGAAGAAGGGACGGACCGAAATATCTGAGCTAGGGCAATTTAAGTTGATCGACAGGCTTACGGGCGATTTCAAAACTTTGCGCGAATCGACAATCAAGGGCGTGGGCGACGACGCAGCTGTAATAGATATAGGTAATGGCGAGGTTATCCTCACCTCGAGCGACATGTTGCTCGAAGGGGTCGATTTCGATTTGACATATTTTCCTTTGAAGCACCTTGGATATAAAGCCGTAGTGGTAGGAATCAACGATATCTTGGCGATGAATGGCCGCCCCGAGCAGATCACAATCTCGCTTGGCGTCTCCTCGAAACTTCCCGTCGAGGCGCTGGACGATCTCTATGAGGGTATCCGTGTGGCTTGTGGCCATTACAATGTCGATTTGGTTGGTGGAGATACTCGCGCCTCGATGACCGGACTTGTTATCTCTATTTCGGCGCTTGGCCGTGCTCGAAGGGATGCTGTGGCTTACCGCAGTGGAGCCCGAGTGAATGATCTAATATGCATCACCGGTAGCCTAGGGGCAGCATACATGGGTCTGCATCTGCTCGAACGCGAGAAGCGAGTGTTGCAAGGAGTCGATAATCCGCAGCCACAATTCGAGGGCTACGAATATCTGCTTCAAAGCTATCTGAAGCCCGAAGCACGTGTGAATATCATCGAATCGTTGGCCGAAGAGTCGATCATACCCACCTCGATGATCGACCTATCGGATGGTTTGGCAAGCGACCTTCTGCAGATCTGCAAGGCTTCATCATGCGGTGCGCGCATATATCTAGAGCGAATTCCAATTGCAAAGCAGACTTCAGCCCTGGCAGCAGAGCTAAATGCCGACCAAGTTGTGGCGGCTCTCAATGGAGGCGAGGATCATGAGTTGATGTTCACTCTGCCTTTGGAGATGCAGGAGTCAGTGGTGAAATTGGGTTGCATTGATATCATTGGCCACATCACCGAGCCTAGCAAAGGCGCATTCCTTGTCGCTCCCGATGGAGCCGAAATCGCCCTTAAGTCGCAAGGCTTCCCCGAAGGGCTTTTGTAAAATACTCATTTACTGCCTCCGGCGGCCGGAGATAGCACCTCCGGGGGTGCAACTAGTGTTGCGTTATTGGGCTTAGAACTTTTTAAGTTCTAAGATTTTAGAGCCTTATAAGTTGCCGCAAATAAATTTGCACAACTTATAAGGCTCTAAAATTTGTTAAATGCCAAAGGCATTTAAACCCAACATCGAGGTTTATCTCTCTTAAGTAGGGTAAAATAATTATTGGTGTGTTTTTAAGAGTGCTATTGGAGATGATACTTTTTGCTATTGAATTGAAAATATAGTGGTTCTACATTGAGATTTAATAGTGAAAAATATCGCTACAAGAGTGCTTTTAAAAATATGGCAATAATTGTTTTACACTACTTATTTTGCTTACTCGAGCAAATAAATCTTCTTAAACTCAGCCGAGAAACTACCAAGTGTTAGCGTATCACCATAAGTAACAAGATCGGTGTTCACGCTGCCTAGGTATATCACAGTATCTTCGATGTAGCATCTGTAGAAGGCATTCTCGTCGATGCTTGTCAATAGCGCATCTTCGGCTGTTGCGAATGTCATTGTCTCGAGAGAGTCGCAGTTATAGAATGAGTTGCATCCAATAACGGTTAGATATGGTGCCGAGAATGTGGTCATCGCATCGCAGTCGTAGAAGGCGCCACTCTCGAGCTCGGTGGCCATTGGTAGGGATACAGTTTCCAAAGCGTTGCAGTGCGCAAAGGCATCTACGCTTACCGACTCGGCAGTAGTTAGAGTTAGCGATGTGATAAGATCGCAATTGTAGAATGCTCTAGGGCGAATATTGGCCATATCTAGCGCGATCTCATCTTTAACAACCGATGGTAGAGCGATAATCGCCTCGTCCATCTCATCGTTAAATAGCACGCCATAATCGTAAGCAAAGCTAGCTTCGCTGTCAAGGATCAACTCCTCGAGAGCTGTACAGTCGTTAAATACTCCATTTCCAATCGATAGTAACGATTCGGTGATGTCGAATGATGTGAGCGCTGTGCACGCTATAAATGCGTAATCGCCAATCTCCTCGATGTTAGGTGTTGAGACAGATTCTATTAACGAACACTCGCAGAATGCGCTTTGGTCGATATACAATACGTTTGGTGCATCGAGGCTAGTTATTGCCGAACAATATGCAAAAGCACCAACGCCGATTTGCGAGGCCACAGGCAAAGATAGCTCTCCGCTCATAGAGTCGCAATACATGAATGCTTGCATGCCTATGCTCTCTGCCAGCGATAAATCAACCATCTCTAGGGCTCTACAGCCGTTAAATGCACAATCCTCAATTATTGTTAGACGCGAAAGGTCGATTGCCTCGAGTGATGCACAACCGTTGAATGCGTACTTGCCAATTGTGTCAACATCACCGAAGATCACCGATGTAAGGCCATCGCAGAACTCAAAGGCATGCGCACCAATTGAAGTCACGTTTGTAGCCTCGATAGAGTAGAGTGCCGAGAAGCATCTTGCACTATCGCTCAACTCCCTGCCAAAGATTGCGTAGTTGGGAATTTGATCAAGCCCTGAGAAAATAAGAGATATTTCGCGCGATGTCTCGTTGAGTGAGATATATTCAATAGCTGCACTTAGCCCCTCGAAATCGTCTGCCGTTACGCTTTGGTCGGTTATCTCCCATGTGTCGGTTGCGGGAAATGTGTGAACCTCGAATTGCGATAGGGTAAATGTGCTGCCCGTTAGTGTTTCGATCACCACCTCATCCTCGTCGGTAGTCGTTGTGTCGTCGCTACATGAGAATGCAAGCATAAGAGCCATTGAGAGAATAAATAGTTTTTTCATGATCCGTTTTTATTTTCTGGATTTTTATTGTTTAAATGCGTCTAGCAAAGATAACGTTATTTGTTGAAATAATATTATCCAAGATCAAAAAAAGAGACATTTTGCACAATTTGACGCTATACCTATATATTATATATAGGGGATTTGCAGGGTAGTAAATTGCCTCAAAAATATTTTTGAGGCTAATACACTGCTGTTAAGTACTATAATAAGATACATGTTAAATTCTTTTAAAAATACTTCACAAAACATTTGGCAGAACGAAATAAAGGGCATATATTTGCACCCGCAACAAGGGAAAACGGCGTTGCAAGGTTCTTTGGTAGAAATTATTTTTT
>JAWXTD010000054.1:0-10208 GCA_044433805.1 Rikenellaceae bacterium | reverse complement strand
CAGGTTGGGCGATATAGTAATTAATATCGTATGCAGCTAGGCGAACATATGCATTGTTCAATCGACGATAGAAGTCGTCAATATCTTTAACGCTCGTTTGAGTCCAACCAACTTCGGCAAGAGCCATAACGCGTGGATATGCTTGATACTCAACTAATTCTGGAGTGTACATATATTCGCTCCAAAGGTTTGCTTGAGCGCCAAGTATAAAGTGCTCTTGGTCGGTTCCTCGAAGTTCTTCGGGCACTGGATTGTAGCTATATGTTTTGCTAAGAGGGACATTTCCGCTAATTGTTACAGGTTCGATTCTAAAATCACCTTGGAAGAAATTGATATACATACCCTCGGTTTGAGGCGACATGATCACGTTGCGACCCATTTTTGCTGCTGCAATTCCACCTTTTTCTCCGCGCCACGACATCACCGTTGCTGTCTGGGATAGGCCTCCCTCGAGGATCTCGTCCCAGCCAATCAAGCGCTTGTTATGTTTCTTCAACACCTGCTCAGCGTAGTGAACAACGTAGCTCTGAAGGCGCTCCTCGGCCGAGTGGCCATCTTTCGCTTGGAGATCATTTTTGCGAATAAACTCTTGACATAGTGGGCATTTCTCCCACATCTCTTTGAAGCACTCGTCGCCTCCAATGTGGAAATATTCACTTGGGAAGAGTGGTGCAAGCTCGGCAATAACATCCTCGATAAACTCAAAAGTTGTTGGTTTTCCCGGACACATTACAATTGGCTCAACACCAGCCGTTAGGCGAGGAGTAACCTTATCATTGTTGCACGATAGGTGTGGATAGGCCGAAATAGCAGCCAACTCGTGACCTGGCAATTCAAACTCAGGGATAACTGTGATAAAACGCTCGGCTGCATATGCTACCACCTCGCGGATCTCATCTTGGGTGTAGAATCCGCTATGAGTGCCACCCTCAGGGTTGTGGCGTACAGAGCCGATCTCGGTCAATAGTGGATACTTTTTGATCTCTACGCGCCAACCTTGATCCTCGGTTAGGTGCCAGTGCATGCGGTTGATCTTGAATAGAGCCAATAGATCTAGCTGTTTTTTAAGGAAATCGACCTCGATAAAGTGACGTCCCGAGTCGAACATAATTCCGCGATAATCAAAGCGTGGGGCATCGGCAATCTCTACGGCAGGTGCGCTCCATGCGATTCGTGTTACCTTTGTTGGGTTCTCAATTTCGGCCGGAAGTAGCTGCATAAAACTCTGCATCCCATAAAAAAGTGCAGCTGCAGATGCTCCAACAACCTTAACTTTGTCGGCCGTAACCGATAGGGTATATCCCTCCTGACTTGGCGAGACAGTGCTGTCGATTACAAGTTCAATGTCGGAATCATTCTCCGACACATTGATATTATAGCCAGTCGAGGCCTTAATCTTCGAGGCGAAGAACTCGGCCACGGTTGTCGCCTGCTCTCCTTGAGCCATAATTGAACTCTTTGGCGATAGCGTAAAACGCTCTTCAGAAGTTTGGATGAGAGACTGCGGAGAGGGAATAATATTTATTCCTTCGTTGTAGCTCTTAACCTCGGGGGTTCCGCAGCACGAGGAGATAAGAAGTGCTGAGAGTAGAACAAGATTAGTCTTTAGTAATTTCATATAAAAAATAGTTTGGTTAAATTATCAATACAAATATATGAAAAAAACTATTTAAATTAAAAGTGTACAATGACATTATGGATTTTATTGTACTATCTTTGTACTTTTACATAATATTTTTAGTATATGCTACACCGAATTAAAATTACAAGCCAGCATGATTCAAACTTTCCAATGTGTTGGAACCTATATCAAGATGCCTTTCCAAGGGATGAGCGACGCAACCAGGAGTATCATCTATCCACGCTCGAGCAGGATGGATTCCACTTCGATGCAATCTTCGACGATGATGAATTTATAGGGATTATCGCCTGGTGGCAATTCAGCGCTTCTCGCTATATCGAACATCTAGCAACCACGCCAGCTGTGCGTGATAGAGGGTATGGCAAGAAGATTTTGGAGAGTTTTATCGCTCAGGGCAATGATCCGCTAATTTTAGAGGTGGAGCATCCAACATGCCCAATGAGCACACGTCGCATAGGATTTTATCAGCGACTAGGTTTTGTGCTAAATAATTATGACTATTCTCACCCTTCGTATTGGATAAATTGCAATGAGAGGGTTAGTTTAATGCTTATGAGTTACCCACATCCTCTTTCGCCTCAGCAATACGAAGAGTTTAAGCAGGAGTGTTACACCAGAGTGCACTTTTGGCAAGATCGCTAGAATGGATATCCAACGCCAAAGTTAAGGGAGGTATTATCCCAACTGAATTTTGTAATCCAGCGCTCACCAGCTGCGAGATTTGGGTTGTGGAGTTGAATACCCCAATCTAAGCGCAAAATGGCAAAAGTGATGTCTAGTCGAAGTCCCAATCCGGTGTTGAATCCCAACTGCTTATAGAAGCTATTGAAGTGGAAAATTCCATCGGGATCGTCATACGAATTGGAGTTCATGTACCAAACATTGCCCAGATCGAAGAATGTCGCTCCGTGGATATTCTCCCAAATTGGGAAACGTAGCTCTACGTTGGCCTCGAGTTTAATGTCACCCACCTTGTTGGGGTAGGCGTCGCTATCGCCATCGTCGAGTGTCGAACCAGGACCCAAGGTGCGTGGCGACCAACCGCGCATACTGTTGCTACCTCCCGTGTAGAACAATCTATCGAAGGGTAGTGAGAGTGAATTGCCATAAGCCACACCAACTCCCGAGTACCATCGAGCAGCAATTGCAGTAACCTCGCCCAGCATTATTTTGCGACTAACATTAATGTCGGTACGCACATATTGAGCGTATGGAATTCCAAATACGTGATATGTATCGCCGTCGGATGGAGTGTCGAACATATGCTCTAGGGCGTCGACCAAATTTCCAGAACTCTCGAAGTTGTATCGCAGCATCGTAGCGTTAGAGTAGCTGCTTTGTTGCGAGTTATACGCATAGCTAAATGACATTCCTGCAACTAGTTGCGTCTCGAAACTCATCTCCAAATAGTCGTTGTTAAGACTCTCATAAAAGTCGGAATCGAGCGAATACATGTCGATAAGGTTGATGTCCACAGGGCGAATTGTGTAACTTTTTGATCCACTTCTCGAGCGCCAAGAATAGTCCCACGAAGCTCCAAATAGGGTTCGCGAATAGTATGGTCTATCTTGATAATTCACCGAAAGTTCCAGCTTTGTTCGAGGCTGCATCACCTTTGGGAACTCTGTGCCGAATGCTGGCAAGATGAATCGTGGGAATGACAACCCTGTGGTTAGTCCCAACTCTGTCGCTCTTCGTTTTGCCGCATCGTCGGCCTTCATAAATTCGTATCCGGTCGTTAGTGCCACATCGAACGATTCTGCTCCACGGAATATATTGCGATTCTGATATCCTGTTGTAGCTGAGAGTCCGTAAAAGCTTGATGTTGAGCTACCTTCAACCTCTAGCTTAACGCTCTGCGTAAGTGCGGGAGTACATAATATATTACACGAAAGATGGCTCAAGGGCGATGAGGTGATAAGGGTGCTATCGACCTTTTTTGTGGAGACATATTGCACCGTATCGATAATAATATCCTCCTGTGCCGACTCCGCAAACATCACCTTGGCACTCTTGAAGTAGCCAATTGACATGATGTTGCTATATGTTTCGTCGACCAGCGACGAGTTGAAGTAATCGTTGGGATATATCGGTACAGCTTGGCGAAGTACTTTGTTGCGCACGTTGGCTCTATCTCCCTCGAAAACAATGTTTAGGCCTCGGTAATACGACGTGTCGACCTTACTTAAATATGCCGTGTCGGTCATAATTACCGTAGGGTCAAAATCGGGAGCAATGTTTACGTCGTTAATGCGGAAGCGAGTACTGTTCTCCATAACGGCCTCACCTTGAGCGTTATATCCCGATAAGTATTGTTTGATAATTGTGGTGAGTGCCACTGTTTTATCACCCGCTAGGGTGTCGGCTAAAAAGGCAACGTTGTTGGTCGAGAAGTTGTAATACCCCTTTTGGCGCAGCGAAGTTGCTATTCGCTCGCGTTCGCGGTCGAGAGTTGTGGCGTTGAATGGAGCCCCAATCTTAATTAGCGATGTTGCGGTATCTCTTAGAACTAGATTCTTGATGAGCGTATCGCGGAAGATGTAGTTGTGACTAGTGATCTTATATGACTCTCCCTGCTCGACACTGTAGGTCACAATAGCTCGTTTTTTTCGCTTTGTGGTGTCGATACTTACCGATGATTCTGACGAGTAATAGCCTTGCGAATTCATATAAATCTTGAGGTTCTCAACTCCTTTGTCGGATAGTGAGCTGTCGTAATATACAGGTGCTTGGCCAACTTTTCGTTTGAACCTATTCCATGAATTATCCTTATTGGGGTTGGCTAGGTTGTAGGCCCAAACGTAGAAGTTTGTTCCGAGCAGACGCTTGTTTGGCGTTTGGCGGATATAACCATTGAGCGTATATGCAGCTATTCGCTCCTCTTTGTCAACTGCTGGATCTTCGTCGATCTTTACGCGTTGTAGGAAATATGAACCTTCGGGGGTATGACGAGTCACGCCACATGAAAATATGGCAAGAAGCATCATAATGCAAACCCCGGAGCGAATAATTTTCGACTGCATCATCCTTGTGTGGGCTATTGGTTGAAGAGGCCACGTTTCTTAAGTAACTCAAAATAGCTCCTCGAGAATGTGATATTATCCTTGGCGGTATAGCGCTTTAGGGTAAATATTTGTGCTAAGTTTGGCAGATCGTTCTCTTTGAGCAGTGCTGCGGTCTCATCTGAGGCTTCGCGCTCGGCCCATAGACGCTCGATCTTAGAGGGCGTGTAATCTTCATATTTCTCGAAGTGGATAACCGCCTCAAGAGGCAGACGGTCGGTGAGTTCAGGATTCTCATCGGGGTATCCCAAAGCGATCGATGTCACCGGAATAACCCCCTCGGGGAGCTCCAGAAGCTCGATTATTGCCTCTGCAGTGTATAGCGTTGTGCCTAAAACACATGCACCCAACCCTGCGGCTTCGGCCTCGAGGATCAAGTTTTGTGCTGCCATCAATGCGTCAATGGCGCCATTGATAAACCAAATAAAATTATCGTAGCATGGCTCGGCATTGCGCTCGATGCACCATTTATTAAAGCGATTCACATCGGCACAAACCGTAACTACACACTGCGCATTCATTCTTTCGACCTGCCCAAAATGCATTGGTGATATCTTCTGCAGCATATCGGTTTGTTGTGTCACCACCAAGCTGTAGTTCTGCATATTTCCGCATGTCGAAGCTCGCGAAGCAGCTGTTAATGCCTCGAGCAATATCTCTTTTTCGATAGGTGTGCTTTTGAATTTGCGAATTGAGCGGTGCTCTTTTATCTCTTTGATCATCTCTTTTTTATTTTAATGTATCTACAAATTTTGCCCATGCCTCTCTTTCGGATTCAAGGGGTGTTAGCTCTAAGATTTCACCATCTTGATTAAGGTATCCGCACGAATTATAGGTGGCATTACCTCGAAGAGTCGTTACGATAGTAGGCTCTAGCGAGGTTGTGCATTGCACCGCACCTCCGCGATTTCGCACCTCAATTGGCATATTGTCGCGACAAACCCCCAAAAGAGTAGAGGCGGTGCACGAAGCGGTCATCGCAGTTCCGCACGATGGAGTCAATCCAACACCTCGCTCGAAGGTGGCCACAAAGATCTGTTGTGGTGCCAGGTACTTCATAAAACTAACATTCACACCATTAGGGAATATCATAGGTAGTTTTTTTACCCTCTCACCCAGAAGTGATAGGTGATCCAAATCGATCTCATCGCAAAGAGCCACAATATGTGGATTGCCCAAATTTAAGTAGGTGAAGTATAACGATGTGTCGAGCGCCTCGATACTTTTGCCAACAAAACGATCCGTGGTGAGTGTGAAATCCGATGAGTGAGTTGCGATAGGTATATCTACACTAAAAGTCTCGACCCCTTCGGCCATTGGCTCATGGTGGGTGATTTTGTAAATCTTACCGCCCGAGACCATCTCAAACTCCTGCTCATTTACATATCGTTCGCTCACCAGGCGGGCTACGCAACGGATTCCATTGCCACACATTTCGGCCTCGCTGCCATCGGTGTTGAACATTCTCATGGCGTATCTACCCGAAGGGTCTAAGGTTAAAAACAGCGCACCATCCGATGAGTTGCTTTGGCATATCTTTTGCACAAAATGTGCTGTTTGAAACTCTGTTAAGTCCTGAGCCACGGCATCGAGCATTACAAATTTATTGCCTGATCCATGACACAATATATATTCTAATCTATCCATATGCTAAAATTCTCACCAAAAGTAGAAATAAATCGCTTTATGAGCAAATTTTTTTGCTTGAAGTATTGATATTTCAAAAAAAATCTATAAAATTGCAATACGAAAAATGTGTAATGCACTAAAACAAGTTAAACATAACATTTGTATTTTTCCAAAATGAAAGCTGTAAAGAGCACACGCTTTAATAACGAAGATCTATTTGCGGGTGAAACAACTAAGCGTGGAACAAAACTCACGCCAAACAAAAAGAGTGGAAAGCAGAGACATCATCTCTATCAAAGTTTAGAAGAGGATGATGACGATCTCGACGATTTCCGTCTGGAAGAGCGAGAGTCAATTCTTGACTATATCGACGATGGCGATGACGACGACTATGAGTTCGATCAAGAGGATTAACATTAATAATAAATGATAGAAAAATTTATCATGGCGGGGTCGACACCTCTCCATTTGTGCGACTCTCAGAGTGGCGAGAAATGTATTGTGCTGCTGCACGGATACCTAGAATCGATGTTGGTGTGGGATAGTTTTATTCCACTCCTATATAAAAAGGCTCGTGTGGTAACTATCGATCTGCCCGGGCATGGAATCTCGGTTGTCGATTCTGAGTGTCACACGATGGAATTTTTGGCCGATACAGTGCACTATGCACTCGAGGAGTTGGGCATCGAGCGATGTGTGCTTGTTGGACACTCGATGGGTGGATATGCGGCTCTTGCATTTTGCCGGAAATATCCTCAGAGGTTAGATGCATTGGTCTTGTTGAGCTCCTCACCAAATGCTGACACTCCCGAAAAGCGCACTAATCGTGAGCGCGAAATTAAGTTGGTGGAGGCAGGCAAAAAAGAGGCTCTTTCGGCCGTAGCCCCTGCGGCAGGCTTTGCTCCCGAAAATCGCCATCGATTGGCTCCATATATCGACGATCTGCAAGATCAGGTTATGATCACCGAAGATGAGGGTATTTTGGCTCTTTTGCGTGGAATGATGGAGAGAGAAGATCAAAATGATATGTTGCGCTCATCGAGTGTAAAGCAGCTCTTTATATTTGGCCAGAAAGATGGATATATTCCCGTTGAGGTTGCCGAGGCAATTGTTACGGCTCACCCTCAAGCGCAGGTAGCGTGGCTTGCATCATCGGGCCATATGGGCTTTATCGAGGAGCCTGAGAAGTGTGCCGAGGCAATATTGTCGATGCTTTAATCTTTTGGCAGCACTTTTGCATGAGGTTGAAAAACTTTATGCAAAAGCTTATGAAAACTAGATTACTATTTATCTGCATCGTCTCGCTGTGTGTTTTAGCCGTAGCCGTAACGGGTCAAAGTGACAACAAACTCACCGCAAAACAAGAGAAGCGAGAGGTGCGCGAGAAGCGTCGTGCCGACAAGCAAGCGGCCTACGAAAAGATGATCGACTCGATTGTTCTATCTCACACATTTCAGTTCAACCCACAAACCATGCAGCAGCAGCCTGCAGGATCGATGCGAATGATATCGAACCCCAATTTTAATGTTGGTTATTGGGATGGCACCATCGATGTGTTTTTGCCATACATCAAAGGCTATGTACCACCATATCACAATGTTATAATAAATTACACTCTGCCTTCGGTGCAAAATTATATCACCGAGCAGACCGAAGATGGATGGAGAGTGACATTCGAGACAACACTGTTCACAGCATCAACCTACACCTTTGTTTTAGAGATCTCGTCGCGATATGGCGGGGCAACACTCACTCTGAAAAATCCGTGGTATAACGATGTTCAGTATACCGGGTCGATAAGTAAATTGTATTAGTCGTGAAACGTTTAGTAATCCTATTGATGGCAGCCATTGTGTTGCCATCTTTGCTTGTGGCTCAGCAGCGCGATTCGATCGAGAATATCTCGATCATCGATTCAACTTCGCTTGTGCCAACAACTACCATTGTGCCAATTCTCGATGCTCCGCATGATGTGGAGATTAATTCAACTATACATGAGGTAACTCCCTCGATGAGAGCGGTTCAGCGAAGAGAGGTGCAGAGGGGTAATTTTGCCGCTAGAGTTGATTCGCTTATCTACTCTAAGAACTATTCGATCTATCCATACTCTTTTAAAGAGATGCCCAGCGGTCACTCAAGACGTATATATGCAGACTTTTACTATGTAGCTGTCGAGGACTCCGCTATTGTGGTGCACCTACCTTTAGAGCACACCGCCATAAAAAGCATCGAGACGATAAATTTTGACACATTGCCCATCCAAAATTACCAAGCTTTGAGAACCAATAGCGGATGGCAAATAAACTTAAATGTTACCTATAATAATAAGGAGTATACATTTTGCATCGAGGTGTCAAGCCTCACTGGCGAGGTTGTTATGACCATGTCAAAAGAGAACTCGACCGTGAGATACAATGCATCGTTCACACCTCCAAAAGAATAAATAGCATATTTGCGAGAAAACATTTGGATATTTAAATTATTTTTCGTAATTTTAACAGATTTAATTTTTTTTGAGAATCATCTAACCAATAGACAATCAACTTAAAGAACAATACTATGGTAAAGATCACAAAAGAGGCAGCTCTGTTATATCACTCTCAGGGCAAGCCGGGCAAAATCGAGGTTGTACCGACTAAACCCTATTCCACACAAACAGACCTTTCGTTGGCCTACTCTCCGGGTGTTGCAGAGCCGTGCTTAGAGATTGAAAAGTGCGCCGAAGATGCGTATAAATATACCGCTAAGGGTAACCTGGTGGCAGTAATATCAAACGGAACAGCTGTGCTGGGCTTGGGCGATATCGGTGCTTTGGCCGGTAAACCAGTGATGGAGGGCAAGGGCTTGCTCTTTAAGATCTACGCCGGTATCGATGTGTTTGATATTGAGGTCGACCAGAAGGATCCCGATAAATTTGTCGAGATTGTGAAGTCTATCGCCCCAACATTTGGAGGAATTAACCTCGAGGATATTAAAGCTCCCGAGTGCTTCTTGATCGAGGAGCGTTTGAAGGCCGAGCTGGATATTCCGGTGATGCACGACGACCAACACGGAACCGCAATCATCTCATCTGCAGGACTTATAAACGCATTGGAGGTTGCAGGAAAAGATATCTCGAAGGTTAAAGTTGTTGTCAATGGTGCGGGAGCTTCGGCAATATCGTGTACCTCTTTATATGTGGCTCTGGGAGTCGATCCAAAGAATATCATTATGCTCGATAGTAAGGGTGTGATATCGAAGGATCGCGAGAACCTACCAAAAAGCAAACAACGATTTGCAACCGATCGCACCGATCTGAAAACTTTGGCCGACGCAGTGAATGGTGCCGATGTATTCTTGGGTCTTTCAAAGGGTAATGTTTTGTCGCAAGATATGGTTCGAAGCATGGCTGCCGACCCGATAATCTTCGCTTTGGCAAATCCTACCCCCGAAATTTCGTATGAAGATGCAATGTCGGCTCGCCCCGATGTGTTGATGTCGACAGGCCGCTCGGACTATCCAAATCAGATCAATAATGTTTTGGGCTTCCCTTATATCTTCCGTGGAGCGCTCGACACTTCGGCTCGAGCGATCAACGAAGAGATGAAGTTGGCAGCTGTATATGCTATCGCAAACCTTGCGAAACAGCCTGTGCCAGATGTAGTTAACGAGGCGTACAAGGTAAACAACTTCACTTTTGGTCGCGAATATTTTATCCCAAAACCAGTCGACCCACGCTTGATTACCGAGGTGTCGGTGGCAGTAGCATCGGCTGCAATGGAGTCGGGCGTTGCTCGCACAACAATTACAAATTGGGATGAGTATCGTCGTCACCTAAAGGTGTTGATGGGCCAAGAGTCGACGTTGGTACACCAGCTGCACGAGACCGCTCGCCT
>JAWXTD010000053.1:0-10537 GCA_044433805.1 Rikenellaceae bacterium | reverse complement strand
GCCTCAATCCTCCTACACCACAACCCAGTAGGGGCAACATACGCAGCCGAAAACGGAATAAATCTATACCTCGCAGGACACACCCACGCAGGGCAACTCTTCCCCGCAACCCTCGTGGCAGGGCTAATGTTCGAGTACAACAAGGGGCTCTACGAGTACGACGAAAATATGCAGATCTACGTCTCGCAAGGCACAGGCACCTTTGGTCCTCCGATGCGCCTTGGCACTCATAGTGAGCTGACGATTATAAATCTTTTCAAGTAGTCTATTCTCGAATAAAATTACTACCTTTACGATTACCATGGAGAATAATATTATAATATATCAAGCTGTAGATGGCACTACGGCAATAGATGTTAAGTTCGAGAACGAGACTATCTGGTTGACACAAAAGCAGATAGCGGAGCTTTTTGGGGTGAAACGACCTGCTGTTACACGACATCTGAAAAACATATTTGCTTCGGGGGAGTTAGAAGAAGAGAGCACATGTTCCATTTTGGAACATATGGGTAATGATGAAAAACAGCGTTACTACACAACTTTCTACAACCTCGATGCAATCCTATCAGTAGGCTACAGAGTAAACTCCAAGAACGCAACGCAATTCCGTATCTGGGCAAACAGAGTCCTAAAGGAGTATCTTTTGAACGGCTATTCAATCAAGGACAACATCAAGCTACAACAATTCGAGGAGCTAAAAAACACGATAAAAATTCTATCGGGCATACTCGACAAGCGAGAGTTAGAGCAGTGCGAAGCGACTGGCATGCTGCAAATCGAGACAATTAAATCGATGACCGAAAAAGAAAAAATGATAAAGGGTGAACTATACGATGCTGCTGATGTGGCGTTGGTAAAGGAGCGCACAGCGTGCAAAGAGCTATGCTACGACTATAGCCATCTCAGGCCATCCGCATCTGAGAAGCGGAGCGAAATTATGCGCAAGATATTAGGCGGTTGCAAGGGATCATTCACCATCGAGCCCAGCGTATGGTTCGACTATGGCTACAACATCTCGATTGGCGAGAATTTTTACTCCAACCACAATCTCGTGATATTAGACGCGGCAAAAGTAACCTTTGGCGACAATGTTTTCATCGCCCCTGCTTGTGGATTCTACACCGCTACTCACCCGACCGATGCCGCACAGCGCAACAAGGGTTTGGAGTTCGCCAAGCCCATAACAGTAGGTAATAATGTTTGGATAGGGGCTGGTGTAACGGTACTCGCAGGAGTAGAAATTGGCGACAACTGCGTCGTCGGAGCAGGCAGCGTAGTAGTGAAATCAATCCCCTCTGGCTCCATCGCTGTGGGGAACCCTTGCAGGGTTATTAAGAGTGTCCCGAAATAAACGCAACTTGCTGACTCCGAGCGTTATCCGCTTAGTGCATTGTCAGATATGAGTTAGATATCTACGCACAAATAGGCTTAGAACGCTCCAAGAAGGAGCAATATACGACAATTGTAGAACCACCGTGGTATCTATCTCTTAGCGCCAAGATCATATTGACAATCCTTATCATTGGTGCAATCACATACTTTGTATTTGCATATATATAACGAATTAAGGAGCAGAGCAATAGAGACAAACTCACCTTCTTTATCAATATAGCAAACGAGATTAAAACACCTCTGACCATGATACTTTCGCCACTCGAGATTCTACTAACCTGAGTTTTGGATAAGAGCAATTTGGGCTTAGGGCTTGATCTATCATCTAATGTCCGCGCAGAGCCTCAATAAATTCGGGGCAGGCTTCCCAGAGTGTCTCGGTGCGTAGCCACAGTTCGCGGGCTTGGGCAGCCATCGAGGGTCGATCGCTCTCGATATCGTTGAGATACTCTTGGTTGGCAGGGTGGTTGTCGGCAATAAATTCTGCGTAGAAGGGGGTAAAACGATTCTTGAAGTTGCGCACTTCACCCTCGGGCAATTTCCCTTCGCGCAGGAATGATGACCATAGAAGCAGCACCACGCGACTAGGGTTCTTATCGGAGATATCATTTATCACCTCGTCGAAGAGCTCGAATTCATCCATCGCTAAATAACAGTATGCCAAGAGGTTGGTCGCCTCGAGATGATCTTCACCATCCAACTCGAGCGACAGCTCCAGCAGAGCCATCGATATCTCGTAGTCGCCAATTAAAAAGTGGTCGACTGCCGAGAGGTTAACAAGCTCCACAGCTGCCTGCGAGTTGGGGTGGTTCCACTCCAACGACACCTGATCATCCTCGGGCAGTAGATCCTGAAGATCTTGAATTGCACCAAAGCGGAGGTTACACGCTGCGGCGATGTCGCCTGCCTGCTGCAGCTCTTGGGCTTTGGATAGTATTGTTATAAAATTATACGCTGAATTACCCCCGGAGATAATCTCGAAAGTTTGCTCTTTGGTAGGATTAAGATATGCCTCGGCCATTATTTTTAATTTTAAAAATCATATATAGAAGGATCGCCATGGTGATTACCCCCGAAATAATGTACGCGAGCAAGCGACTGGGGAGGCTAAACATTAGTGGCGAGATAAATATGTAACTAACACATACATAGGTCATTATAACTGCCGGCAGCAATCCAATTATCACCGGCTTACGATTTTGTGCCAGATAGATCACAATCGACCATAGGGTGATTGAGGCTAGCGTTTGGTTGGTCCAAGCAAAGTAGCTCCAAATATCGTTGAAGGGAAGCCCAAAGATCAGGAACATCGCTGCGGCAAAGAGTGGCAGCGAGATCAACATACGCGATGAGAGCCTCTCCTGACCAATACCCAACATGTCCGAGACAATCAAGCGAGCCGAGCGGAAGGCGGTATCGCCCGAAGTGATTGCGCATGCGATAACACCCACCAAGACGAACCCTGCGATTGTTGCCCCCAAGGTCTTAGTTGCGATTATGTCGACCAATTTTGCCGCAGCACCCGAATTCTCGGCAATGGCCAAGTTGAGCCCCTCGACATTGCCCCAGAAGGCCATGGCGATAGCTGCCCAGATGAGTGCTATGATGCTCTCGGAGATCATCGCCCCGAAGAATACGAAGCGCGTTTGCCCCTCGGACTCCACACATCGAGCCATCATTGGCGACTGCGTGGCGTGAAAGCCCGAAATTGCACCACACGCTATTGTTGTGAAGAGCATTGGAATAATGGGAAATGCCTCGGCATTGGATTTAAAATTCGCTAGCGACGTAAGCTCAGGGATGTGATACACGTCGCTCTGCAGGATCAACACAGCCAAGATTCCAAAGGCCATAATCAGCAGTGCCGAGCCAAAGATTGGATATATACGACCGATAATTTTATCGATCGGCAGCACTGTGGCCAGCATATAGTATAGGAGTATGACCCCCAAGATTATCAAAAGCTCCCACGAGGTACCACCAAAAGCAACCCCCTCGACGGGTATCTCCACATGCGAGGCGATAAGCTCGGCAGGCTGCGACATAAATACCGCACCGACCAACACCATCAGCAGCACCGAGAATATTCGCATAAATTGACGAGCTCCAGCCCCAAGGTAGTGCCCCACAACCTCGGGCAAGCTCTGACCATTGCGACGTAGCGACATCACCGCAGCCACAAAGTCGTGCATCGCACCCATGAACACACCTCCCAAAGTGATCCACAGAAAGGCCACAGGGCCATATGCTGCGCCCAAAATCGCTCCGAAGATTGGCCCAAGACCGGCAATATTTAGAAGTTGGATAAGGAATGTTTTCCAACGTGGCATCGGCATAAAGTCGACCCCGTCGAAAGATTTTCTCGATGGCACTAGGGCACTAGGATCTATACCGCAGATTCTCTCAAGGTACCTACCATAGGTGAAGTAGGCCAGAATCAATACCAATAAGCAAACAAGAAACGTAATCATGACGAAAATTTTGTTAGGTTAATTTCATTCAAAAGTACAAAAAAAATATAAACCTTCACTATAAAGAGAAAAAAAAGTTGCTTAATTAAAAGCAACTTTTTCTCTGTCGGGGTACCAGGATTCGAACCTGGGACCCTCTGCTCCCAAAGCAGATACGCTAACCGGACTGCGCTACACCCCGATGAATCAACGTTTGTTGTTGAATTCGGATGCAAAGATAGAGGTTTTTTTTGAATCTGCAAATTTAATGGCAAGAAATATTGAATATTATTTACTCCTCGAAAATATGCGAATAATTCTCGTTGGTCGAAGCGTGGTAGCACTGCAGGCCAAACTCTTTACCAATCATAATGTTACGCTCCGAGTCGTCGATAAAAAGTGTCTGCGCTGGGTCGATTCCACTATCCGAGATCAACATCTCAAAAATTTCTGGTTCGGGCTTCAAGCACTTCATTTCGAACGATAGGTATGGCTTGTCGAAGTAATCATCCATGGTTTTGCCGTCGGCCTCGAACAATACGCGGGTCTTGGGCATAACGATAGGATTGATGTTCGAGAGGGCATAAATCTTGAATCCTCGCTCGCGCAGCGATTCGATCATGCGCAGCTTGTAAAGGGGAATCTCGACCAAGAAATCGCTGTATGCACGGCATATATCCTCGTTTGAGATCTCCTTTTGAGCCTTCTGGCGGATAATATCACACACCTCTTCCACACTTATAAGTCCGCGCTCGAGCTTATTGAAGAAGTCGGCAGGGTGGTAAAAGTCAATAAGGTTGTCAGCATCGGGAAAGCCAATTGCGGTGAATGAATCGACACAACGTTGGCGATCCAGATCGATAACTACACCACCTAGATCGAAGATGATATTTTTGATTGATTTAGTCATAATATAGTATAAATTAAATTTTGTGCAAAGATACAACTTCGTTGGCAAAATATTTGAAGTGGGAGAATAAAACTTTATTAAATTATGGCAAAAGTAGACAAAACAACTATGCAGAGCACAAGCTCTATGCAGGCTGAGCCAACCTTGACTCCTGCCCCTGCACAATTCATACCACAGAAGGGGATCCAGGCCGAGGAGGCATACCAAATGGTTAAGGATGAGACATATCCGCAAACCCAACCACGATTAAACCTGGCGACATTCGTCACCACATACATGGACCAGTACGCCACACGATTGATGAACGAGGCTATCGATGTGAACTATATCGACGAGACGGAGTATCCGCGAGTTGCGCTGATGTGCGCTCGCTGCATAAACATCCTGGCCAACCTTTGGAACACCCCCGAGAAGGAGGAGTCGAAGTGCGGAGCATTGGGTATTGGCTCTTCCGAAGCGTGCATGTTGGGCGGTGTGGCCGCATGGCTGCGTTGGCGCGAGCGTCGAAAGCGCAATGGAATGCCCCACGACCACCCAAATATGGTGATGAGCTCGGCCTTTCAGGTGGTGTGGGAGAAGTTCTGCCAGCTATGGCAAATTGAGTTGCGCACAGTGCCTATATCGCAGACGCACAAAACATTAGATCCCGCCGAGGCGATCGCCCTATGCGACGAAAATACCATATGCATAGTGCCGATCGTAGGCGTAACGTGGACAGGACTCAACGACGATGTCGAGGCGCTCGACCGCGCTTTGTCGGTCTATAACTCCAAGACCGACTACCAGATTCCAATACATGTCGATGCCGCCTCGGGAGGCTTCATCCTTCCATTTTTGCGACCTGAACTCAAGTGGGACTTCCGACTCGAAAATGTTATTTCGATCTCCACATCGGGTCATAAATATGGTTTGGTATACCCCGGTTTAGGATGGGTGGTGTGGCGCGATGAGAGCTTCCTGCCTGCCGATATGTCGTTTAGTGTTAACTACTTAGGGGCTAGCATTACGCAGGTGGGATTGAACTTCTCGCGACCTGCAGCGCAGATCTTGGGCCAATATTACAACTTCGTGCATCTAGGCTTCGAGGGCTATCGCGAGATTCAACGCTCCTCGATGGAGCTGGCCATATATTGCCACGAGCAGGTGGGAGCAATGAAGTGCTTCAAGAACTTCTCCTCGAGCGTCGACAACCCTCTATTTATATGGTCGATGGACGACGAGTACAACAAAACCGCCAAGTGGACACTCTACGACCTGCAGAACCGCCTGCAGCAAAATGGCTGGATGATACCCGCCTATACCATGCCCAAAGATATCGACGATGTGATTGTGATGCGCGTTGTTGTACGACAAGGGATGACACGCGATATGGCCGATATGCTGCTCGAGGATCTGCGCACAGCCACAAGCGAATTCGAAGCACTCGACTATCCAACGCAGACGCGACTGGCCTACGAGAAGAACGAGAAGCAGCGAGGCAAGGTATTTACACATTGACCCTCCTCCCTACGCATGTCGCGCAGGTAAGGCGCAAAAAAGCCTCGATATTTCTATCGAGGCTTTACTGGTGGGCCCAGAGGGGCATGATCCCACGACCTTCGGATTATGAGTCCGCTGCTCTAACCAACTGAGCTATAGGCCCTATCAATAAGCCAGCACTAACACATCGCCTATTTGAGTGGTGCAAATATAGTAAAAAAAATGCATTCTCCAAAATTTGATGAGATTAATCCAGTGTAAATGGTTGAAAAAACTTGCTCAAATTCATTTGTGGCAACTAAATAGCTCCTAAAATCTAAAAACTGCAAAGTTTTTAGCCCAATAGCGCAATATAATACGCACCCGCGGGGGTGCTATCCCCGCCCGCCGGAGGCATAAGCAGATATATTTTCATAAGTTTACCCTAAAATAATCTCATTTATTTTTGTTTTCCCAAATAAATGCCTATCTTTGCAGCCACAATTAGTACTAATTAACACAAAACAACGAAATGAAAAAAGGTATTCACCCAGAAAATTATCGTATGGTGGCGTTCAAAGACATGTCGAACGACCACGTGTTTTTGTGCCGGTCCGCCGTTTCGACCAAAGATACCATCGAAGTGAACGGCGAAACCTATCCCGTGTATAAGATGGAAATTTCTAACACATCTCACCCTTTCTATACTGGTAAGATGAAGTTGGTTGACACCGCAGGTCGCGTTGATAAGTTTATGAGCCGTTACGCAAAACGTTACGATAAGAAGGCTGCTAAATAGTTTAGCAACTTCACAAGAAAATAAAGGGATGACTTTTCGAAAAGTCTCCCTTTTTTTTTGTATCTTTGTACTTAGAAACTATAAAAATAAAGATATTATGGAATTTGAAGGAACAGTATTTGAGATTCTTCCTGCTGCATCGGGCACCTCAGCACGTGGTGAATGGCAGCGTCAGGAGGTAGTATTTGAGGTGATGGATGGGCAATACTCACGCAAAGTGGTTGTCACATTCTTCAACAAAGAGGCCGAGGTAAAGGCATTAGTCAAGGGCGAGAGCTACACCGTGTCGATCAATTTGGAGTCGCGCGAATACAATGGTCGCTGGTACACCAACGTGAACGGTTGGAGAGTGCAAGCAAAACAGGCAGCAGCTCCTGCAGCGGCACCAATACCTGCCGATATGCCCCCAATGCCCTCAGCACCAGTAGCTGCAGAGCCTTCGTATGGCACCTCGGCTGCCGAGGAGGTCGACGACCTTCCATTCTAGAGAGTTGCCTTTAGGCGAAGCTCTTCTGATTAAGGGCTTGCTCACCTGCGCTCATGCCGCGCGGCACCAAACGAGTTTGGATCCAAAAACTATCGTTTTTGACTTGTGCATGCGATTATTTGCTCTGTGCTGCGCTTTTACGATATACTATGTCAACCTGCGGTTGCCATGAGCAAATCACCGAGGTGGAACAGTTTCAGAAAATATGCTGGAGTGTAACCTCGATATTGGGTTTAAATGCCTAAAGGCATTTAATAAATTTTAGGAGTTAATAGGTCATGCAAATTTATTTGCAAATGAGCTATTAGCTCCTAAAATCTAAAAACTGCAAAGTTTTTAGCCCAATAGCGCAAGAAAATACGCACCCGCGCAGGTGCTATCTACGCCCGCCGGAGGCAGTAAGAAACTTTTACTATTAACAACCCAATTAAATGCAGTATAAATTATTGGTGCTAGATCTGGATGGCACCCTAACGAATAGCAAAAAGGAGATCACACCACGCACGCAGGCATCACTCATTCGATTGCAGCAGATGGGGGTGAAGTTGGTCTTGGCCTCGGGGCGCCCCACGTATGGGATCACTCCGCTTGCCCAGGCGTTGCAGATGGATTGCTTTGGAGGTTATATCTTAGCCTTTAATGGCGGTAAAATCCTGGATGCAAGCAGCTTAGAGGTGATCTATGAGCAGGTGCTACCCTGCTCGATTGTCCCTATGCTGCATGCTGCTGCCACGAAGGCTAATTCTGTGATTCTCACATACTTAAAGGATAATATTTTAACAGAATGCCCCACCGACAAATATGTTGCATATGAATCGGGCCTAACCAAGATGCAGGCCATAAGGGTCGACAACTTCAGCGAGGCGATTGATTTCAACCCCGACAAGTGCCTAATTGTGGGCGAGCCCGAGGATCTGATCCCTCTCTGCGAGCAGCTCAATGCGCAGTTCCCGCAGCAGCTGGCCGCATATCGTTCCGAGCCATTTTTCTTGGAGGTGGTGCCCAAAGGCGTTGACAAAGCCCTGTCGCTCGAGCGGCTATTGGCACATATTGGCTGCAGCAAAGAGCAGATGATCGCCGTGGGCGATGGCTTCAACGACCTCTCGATGATTCAGCTAGCAGGGCTAGGCGTAGCGATGGAGAATGCACAGCAGGAGGTGAAAGATGCCGCCCAGAGAGTCACCCTATCAAACGATCAGGATGGCGTTGCGGCTCTAGTCGAGGAGTTGTTTTTCTGATTTACTTTCTTACCTTTATAAAAACAATATTACAGTTGTCAAAGATCAAAAACTAGTCTTAGAATCTATTTAAGTTTTTCTCTTTAAGATTGTTAAGAGAGATGTTGCTTTAATTTTCTCTTCTTTGTGCGAGGCGCATAGCAATAGCTATGTAACGAGCAGAAAAAGAGAAAAGTGAAGTGACAGATCCTTAACAAATTAGATGAGAGAAATTTAAACAGATTCTTAAATTACCAAGACTAATTTAAATGATTATGACAAGTATTAAAGTAAAATTCAGAACTTCAGCGGTTGAAGGAAAAGAGGGAAAGATCTACTTCCAAGTGATCCACAACAGGGTAACACGACAGATTAAAACCGACTACAAACTATTTGCACGGGAGTGGAATCAGCAACAGATGGCGATAGTAACACCACCCGAGGACTCACCCCGCTACCCCACTATTGCCCGCTACAACGAGCAGATAAACCTAGACCTGCTTCGACTCTCGCGGATCGTCGCCGCAAACAATCGCAACCTGCGCAGCTTCACCTCCGAGGAGATCGTAACTCAATTTGAGCAGCAGGTGCAGGGCGACATGCTGTGCGACTTCATGCGCAAAATAATCATCCGCCTAATCAAACTGCGCCAATACCGCACATCGGAGATATACAAAACTACGCTCAACAGCTTTATGCGATTTCGCTATGGCGAAGATCTGCTACTCACGGATATCAACTCAGAGATGATGGTCGACTACGAGGCCTACCTGAAGTCGCAGGGGATAGTTATGAACACCGTATCATTCTACATGCGAGTGCTGCGGGCAGTATATAATCGCGCTGTAGATCAGGAGCTTACCGAACAGCGACACCCCTTCAAAAAGGTATATACAGGCGTCGGCAGGACCATAAAACGAGCCCTGACGCTAAAGGATATGAGGAGAATAAAGGAGCTAGACCTATCGCAAAAACCAGAGCTAAAATTGGCCCGCGACATGTTTCTATTTAGCTTCTACACCCGCGGAATGTCGTTCATCGACATGGCATACCTGCGCAAAAGCGACATGCGCAACGGAGTGATTAATTATCGCAGGCGCAAAACCGGACAGCAATTATATATAAAGTGGGAGAGATGCATGCAGGAGATTATCGATCGCCACCCCTCGCCCAACTCGGAGTACCTGCTGCCAATAATCAGCGTCAAGAGCAAGGATGACAGGAGGCAATATCGCAATGCTATGTGCAATATAAACTTCAAACTCAAGAAAATCGGCACCATGATTGGAGTCTCGGCACCTCTAACTCAATACGTTGCACGCCACTCATGGGCATCAATAGCCAAAAGCCGCAACATCCCAATATCGATAATTAGCGAGGGGATGGGCCACGACTCGCAAAGCACAACGCAGATCTATTTGGCCTCGCTCGACACGGCCGTTATCGACAAAGCTAACAACTCTATTTTGAGGCTTTTGTAGGTTTTTCATTGTGATAAATTGCTGTTCGTTGCCTCTTGCGACACATAATAATGGATGGTGTGTGTCGCTACTGAGCGTGCAACAACAAACCTCTAAATAAAAAATATGTTCTCCAAAATTACAAAAGCAATTAAGGAGAACATATTAGGTTGCGTGCAGTGCCTCGAGGCACTCACAAGTGTAGGGTAATTACTCTGAAAGTGGTGTTACACTAACAAATGATTTACCGCCAGACTTTTTGCAGAATGATACAGTTCCGTGTACCAAAGCAAAAAGAGTGTGATCCTTACCGATACCCACGTTTGCACCTGGGTTGTGAACAGTACCTCTTTGACGAACGATG
>JAWXTD010000052.1:0-11164 GCA_044433805.1 Rikenellaceae bacterium | reverse complement strand
CTTGCGCCGATGACTCGACTCCCGAAGCAGCTCCAGCATCTCTTTCGCCCATTTGTGACCACCCGTCAACTCCTCTATATATATCGTATTGCGAAGCAGATGTGCCAGACATATTTGATGATCCCGAGCTACGACATTAAAATACAACGCCAACCTGTCACTAACCAACGTAGACTCAGGAAACCCATCGGGAAAGTGACTATTCACAACCTTGCCTCCGTGGCTCTTATTAATGGCTAAATAGCTCGCCATATCGGTCTGAAATGTCCACATCCAATGGTTCTTGCCATCAATCTTAGCACCCGATTCATCCGCCCCAACAACCTTCGATTGCTCCACGCTCTTGCGGATCATCTCATATGGCAACTGCGCCCTCTTGCGCATACGTTTCAAAATGTTGGAGATCGAGCCTTGACTCATCTTAACGCCAAAGAGAACCTCCATCAGGTGTGTCAATCTCGCAAATGGAACATTCTGCAAGGTGCTCAAATAGGCTACCGTAGCATCTATATTGTGCCCAAAGCAGACCGCGCCACTCACCTCTTTGGGGAACTCGCCCCTACCCCAATTCAAACGACGTCGCAACGCCTGCTCTATAATCTAATCCTGCATCTTTCATTCCGAGTGTAAAGACACGAAACTTCAGCGACTTATGCAAATAATTCGATCAATATTAACTTGTAATTTGTGTTGTTTTGATGTGACTTATAGTGGAATTTGTGGGGCGTGAGTAGTTACAAAATTCATTAAATGCCTTTCAGGCATTTAAACCCAATATCGAGGTTCACCTCGAGGATTTGCTCATGTCAACCGCAGATTGACATATATTATTATGTATCGTTCAAGCGCAGCGAAGAGCAAATCATCGCAAGACAAAGTCAAAAACGAAGTTTTTGGATCCATGCTAGCTTGGTGCCGCGAGGCATGAGCGCTGGTGAGCAAGATAAGCAATCTACGCCTCCACCTCTTGCATTGACATCTGCTCAGAATTTTTCTCTTCGATTCTATCGTGCCATTGCACTCGGGCGTGGCTGCCGTCGCAGTATGGTTTATTGTGCGATGAACCACAGCGGCACACCACGACTCTATTGCGCACCTCATAGCTCTGGCCATCTTCGCGTTCGATTAAGATACCGCCTTTGATCCACAGCCCCGACGAGACTCCGATGGCGGGATCCTCCAAGAGCCCTAGGCTCGGCTCATACTTAAATTCGTATGGCTCATCATCCTCCAGGCCCCATGCACTCAGGCGTCCCGCAGGGCAGAGTGATGCTTGGCGCACTGCCTCGGCTCGAGCCTTAGGATCTCCCGACTCCTCGGCAAGGCGCCAAGTACCCCCTTGAGGGTGGCAGAAACGGGCATAGACGCAATACTTCTCATTATCTAGGAGCGTTAAATTTTCACCCTCGAGAACATCGGCATTGCTCAACAGCGACTCCATTGGGGCGGTAAGCTTTGGATCCCACTGGGAGCGAATATGCGAACCATCGCAATAGGGGTTATCCTTGGAGTGACCGCAGCGACAGAGCGATGTAGGCTCCTTTTGCATCGAGAATTCGGCACCTTTTTCATAGCGCCTGCACTCGCCCGCCTGGTCGGTAAGAATAAATTGTTGAAATAGTGGGGGTGCACCATATACTAAATAGGGACCTTTCTCCGTTACAGTAATGTGCATTTTTGAGGGTGCTGGTGTGCTCCCAATCATCACTTTCATATCTTTCATACTATATATTATTTTTTGATAGCTACTTTGTTATTTGCAAATATTATACCTTTAGCAGATAATATTTAGCAAAGTTGAGTGGTTATATCATTAAAAAATGTATCTTTGCAAGATATTTGAAGATTAAAAAATAGAAAATTAAGAATACTAAATATGAATAAGTTCTCTTCCTACATTGTTCTACTACTAATTGCAATGGCTACACTCATCACTTCGTGCTCCGAGGATGAGGTGCGAGCTTCACTCACCCTGTCGCAATCCTCGGTTTACTTCTCTGAATTAGGAGAGCAAACAACAATCACCTATACAGGATCCGACATTGTTGAAATTTCGTTTGATGAGGATGATCTGCCTTCTGGCTGGGAGATATATGTCAGTCGTGGTAACCAAACAATGACTATTGTGGGGCCAACAACAGAAGAGGACTTCGAGGAGAGCCTAACCTCTACAACAATCACATTTACAGTGACTTCATATGATGACTTGAACTCATATGACTACCTCACACTTGGAACCACCAACAACTCGAATGTCGACCTATCGGCATCGCAGGCAAATAGCTTTATGGTCTCACAAGCAAATACTATATACTCATTCGATGCAACAGTGAAGGGCGAAGATGGCGGAACGATCACTCCAAGTTCAGTTAGCATTTTATGGCAAACATACCCTAGACCACTCTCATACTCTCGCCTAGAGGATGATAAAGTTGTATTCCACGTTGCATTCGACGAGGATGATTACGACGAGGATGGACTCACCGACGACCTATTCGAGGGAAATGCCATTATCGCAGCATACAACTCTTCGGGCACTATCCTTTGGAGCTGGCACATTTGGGTCTCTGACTTCTCGGCAGAAGATAGCGCAGTTACTCTAAACGGCAAGAGCATAATGTCGCGCAACCTTGGAGCATGCAATAACTCAACGGTTAGCGAGACAACAATCCTAGAATCATACGGTCTATACTACCAATGGGGACGCAAAGACCCATTCGTGAGACCCGCATATTACAATGCTGCCGGCAGTTCAGACGCTACAATGTATGACGAAACCGGTTCGGCGGTAACGATCAGCTACGAAGAGTCAACTTCAAGCGTCGGCAAAGAGAGTTATGCAATCAAATACCCTCTTACATTTATATTGGGCGTGGAGGATTCATCGTATGACTGGCTATACTCGGCTCACTCAAATGAGTTGTGGTCAGAGACAAAGAGTGTCAACGACCCTTGTCCAAAGGGGTGGAGAGTTGCTACGCCAGAGGTGTTTGATGGACTATCGATACCGGCTTTGACGCAAGCGGAGCACGATGCTATTGCCGACTCATACGGCTGGATACTAAGCGATAACGCTGGCAATCAAAACCTATTTATGGGACTTGGACGTCGCGGATATATCACCGGTAAGATCCAAAATGTCAACCTCAATGAGACTCGTCCAACACCATGGGCAGGATATTATTGGAGCTGCGCGGCAGACGATACGACCGATAACTCGGCAAATGCCCTCTACTTCGCATACGACAAAACAGACCCTGCAAGCAACACAATATCAAACAAAACGCTATACCGCTCAAATGGCATGCAGGTACGCTGCCAACGCGACGAGTAAATATGCTCTCTTACTGCCCGTGGGCGGGCACACGAAAGTATACCTTCTTACTGCCTCCGGCGGGCGGGGATAGCACCCCCGCGGGTGCGTATTTTCTTGCGCTATTGGGCTAAAAACTTGCAGTTTTTAGATTTTAGGAGTTAATAGGTCATCCGCAAATAAATTTGCATGACCTATTAACTCCTAAAATTTGTAACTACTCACGCCCCTACACCCCAGCAACAGCGAGCAGAGCCGCAAGCGGATCTTGACCACACTTGCGAGTTGTCTGCACGATGGATTGGAGAGTCGCATATTGCTGCGCGCCCTCGGTGGACTTGAATTGCCCACTCACCTTGAGTTTGGTTTTGACCGCTCGCAACGCCTGCTCTATATCTAATCCTGCATCTCTCATTCCGAGTGTAAAGACACGAAACTTCAGCGACTTATGCAAATAATTTGATCAATATTAACTTGTAATTTGTGTTGTTTCGATGTGACTTATAGTGGAATTTGTGGGGCGTGAGTAGTTACTGAATTTTAGCGCATGATAAGTTGCGCAAATTTATTTGTGGCAACTTATCATGCGCTAAAATCTTAGAACTGCAAAGTTCTAAGCCCAATAACGCAACACTAGCTACACCCGCGCTGGTGCTATCTGCGCCCGCCGGAGGCAGTAAGAGAGGCAGTAAGAGAGTATATTTTTCATACATGCAAGCCGATAAAATATCGATATAGTAATTGTTTTTCGAAAATAAATTGTATCTTTGCCTTAGCATAAGAGTGAATATATAGATGTCAGATTTTAAAAATATTAATATCCGCAATAGGAGAGCAACGTTTGATTTTGCAATTTTAGAGGAGTATACTGCTGGAATAGTGCTTGTTGGCACCGAGATCAAATCCATCAGGCGGGGCAAAGCGTCGCTTACCGATAGCTATTGCTATTTCGAGCGTGGCGAGTTGTGGATCAAGGGGGTGAATATTGCTGAATACCAGTGGGGTAGCTGCAATAATCACTCACCCAAGCGAGATCGCAAATTGCTGTTAAATGCAAAAGAGCTATCTAAGTTAGGTCGCTCACTGCAAGACAAGGGCCTTACGGTGGTTGGATTGCGCATGTTCCTCAATGAGAGGGGTTTTGCTAAGGTGGTAATTGGTCTGGCCAAGGGTCGTAAGGCCTACGATAAGCGCGAGCATCTTAAGGAGAATGATGCTAAGCGCGAGATGGATAAAGCAATGAAGAAATATAATTAATAGAAGATAAATGTCGTTAATACTCTGTATTGAAACAGGAACCGATATATGTTCGGTGGGTATGGCCAAAGATGGTGAGATGATTTCACTTCGCGAGAGTGCCGAAGGGAGGGATCATGCCACAAAAGTCGCACTATTCGCTCAAGAGCTTTTAGAGGAGCTGGAGTTGGAGCCTGCCGATTTAGATGCAGTTGCCGTAGGTATGGGTCCTGGTTCATACACTGGTTTGCGCATTGGAGTCTCGTTTGCCAAAGGTATCTGCTATGCCTTGGGTAAGCCACTCATTGGAGTTGAGTCGCTTGCGATGTTGACGCAGTTGGCCTGTGAGAATCACGAAACTTCGATCTTGGAGGTCGAGGGGTGGAGTGCGGCTCGCCTATGTCCAATGATCGATGCGCGAAGGATGGAGGTCTATACTCAAATATTTAATAGTAAGGGGGAGCCTTTAACCCAGGTCTCGGCCGAAATTATCGACAGTGAGTCGTTTGCTCAGTATAACGATGGAGAGCCAATGTTGATCTTTGGTAATGGTGCGGCCAAATGCAGGGAGGCACTTGCATGGGCTCAATATATCGAAGTGGCACCGTCGGCAGCAGGCCTAGGTAAGATTGCGCATGCTAAGTTCGAGGCAGGCAAGTTCGAAGATATTGCATATTTCGAACCCTTCTACCTCAAAGATTTCGTGGTAACAACCTCAAAACGTAATTTCTTTAATCAAACAAATAACTAACCAATTAACAAAAAAAATTATGACAACTAGTTCAAAGCAAAACTACACATTACCTATTGTAATGATGTTTGCGCTGTTCTTTATGATCTCGTTTGTGACGGGACTTCAGAACCCCTTTGGCGTGATCGTTAAGGATCAATTCCAAGCCTCAAACTTTATGTCGCAGCTTGGTAATGCCGCTAACTTTATCGCTTACGCATTTATGGGAATCCCTTCGGGAATCTTGTTGGGTAAGATCGGTTACAAAAAGACAGCGTTGTTGGCAATTGCTGTTGGTTTTACCGGTGTTTGCATCTCGTTCCTTTCGGGTATTGCTGAGAGTTTTGCAGTTTATCTCGTTGGAGCTTTCGTATCGGGTTTCTCAATGTGTCTTTTGAATGCTGTGGTTAACCCTATGCTTAACTCGCTTGGTGGTGGTGGTAACAGAGGAAACCAACTTCTAATGTGGGGAGGTTCGATCAACTCTATCGGAGCTACAATCACTCCAGTTTTGGCAGGTATGTTGATCGGTAGCGCTGCTAATAAGACAGCTACTATTGCCGATGTTAACCCCGCTCTTTGGATCGCTATGGGTATCTTCGCTTTGGCATTTATTGTTCTTTCAGTTGTTCAAATTCCTGAGCCTTTCACCGCTGAGGCTGATGCTCCTAAGGCAGAACTTAAGACAAAAGATAAGCACAGTGCACTTTCGTTCCGTCACTTCACTTTGGGTGCTTTGGCAATCTTTGCTTACATGGGTCTCGAGATTGGAGTGCCAAACTTCGTTAACTTGTTCCTAGGTGAGGCTACCGCAAACGGTGGTTATGGCATGGATAAGAGCGCTGCGGGTCTAATCTGCGGAACATATTGGTTCTGTATGTTGTTGGGCCGTGTAGGTGGAGGTGTTCTTGCATCGAAGTTCTCTAGCCGCAATATGCTTACTGCAGTATCTGTATTGGGTGTAGTTTTGGTGTGTGGTGCTATCCTTTGCCCAACTAGCGTGGTTGTAAATATGCCTATCTTCGTGTCTGATCCAACTTTCGGATTTGCTTTTGCCGAGGTACCTCTTGGAGTCATGTTGTTGATCATCACCGGTTTCTGTACATCGGTAATGTGGGGAAGTATCTTTAACCTAGCCGTTGAGGGATTGGGTAAATATACATCTATGGCTTCGGGTATCTTCATGGTGATGGTTTGTGGAGGTGGTATCCTTCCACTTATCCAAGGTGCTATCGTTGACCAATTTGGATATATGATCAGCTTCGGTCTGCTCGCAATTCTATATGCTTACACATTGTACTACGCACTTGTAGGTAGCAAGAATGTAAATACGGATATTCCTGTTGAATAATTTTTCAATTTAATATGTGATAAAAGCCTCCTTTCGGGAGGCTTTTTTGATTGTTACTCATGAGTGGAAATCGACGTTAATACCAATATTTGCAGTCGGTAATGGTTAGAGAATATTGCTGGTCGTAATATCCCACAATCGCTTGGATATTGCATGTGATGGTGGGTAGCGAGTCGTCGGCATACATGCAGAGTCTATCGACCGATAGTTCTGCGGTATCGCCATTTTTATCGGTTATCGTGTGGTATGTGTCCACGGTGCGGTTGGTTGTAGAGTCGCGCACGCAAAATAGCTGAGAGCCATTGTAGCCACTTATAGTAACCTCATCGAGCTCGACCATCTGAAAGTAGTGTAGTGGTGTGAGTTCGCATATGTCGAGTTTGGGCGGGGTGAATGGTTCTGCGCTAGTGTAATTCGATTTTACATATCGCCCAAGATTTGCTTGCGATATATAATCAAGTGTATAATCGCCCGTGGGTTCGGCCCCAAGAGTTATAGCTCCATAGTGGTTGATTAGGTATAGTCCACTGCAGTAGATCGTTACGGTGTTGTGAATAGGGTAGCTGATGTATAGATCCTCATAGTCGCACATGATCTTTACCGCAGCGCTACCATCCTCGATAATCAGGCAATTGTAAAACTCTCCATACTTGTCATTAGCTGTGATGATCCCTTCAATTGCAATATTCTCCGAAATTAGCACACTTCGACTGTTCGTTTCGATGTTGCGCAGCGAGGCGATTGATACTAATTCGACTCCAGATTCTATGCTGCTGCAGGCCACCATGAGCAGCAGTATGCTAATATTTACAATCGTCCGCACCACGTAGTTTAATGATAAATTGATTGGTGTAGCTGTCGGTCGAGCCATACTCCAAGATACCGGTTAGCGACACGGTGCCTTGAGGGATTTTCTGGTCGGCGAAATCGGCGTAAGATGATGTGTAACACCATATTGAGTCGAGATCCGAGTTGCGAAATAGTGCATAATCCTTCCATGTGCGCTCGATGCCATCCTCGGTGTGAAGCGTAAGATTTTCGATCTCTATTAGCTCGCCGGCCCTATCTGCGGTGAGCTCATCGATGCTTCTTGTTTGCGCTGCAATCTGCTCCTCGATGCCATTAACAGTGAGGTGAAGATCGACTATCGCCTCGGCGGTCAGATAATCGAGCGAGTAGGAAGAGGTCGCAGGAGCCTCGAGCCCTGTGCGCAGCACTCCAAGATATCTATCTAGGCATAAGCCATTGAGCTTAAGGGTGATTTTGCTCCCCAGCGGGTGGCGAATATACGAATCGTAGAGCCCATCGAGAACCTCAATGGTATAACCATCCTCCTGAATGATAAAGCTCTTAAAGAAGTTGCCAAACTCATCGTTGGCCGTGACAATGCCCTCGACTATTAGATCTTGATTCACGTCGCGCAGCCCACTTGAATATAGGGTGTGGATATGCGAGATTGTCGCATTTGGGCTCTCCGAGGCTTGATCATCTGGCGAGTAAGTGCTGAATGAGTCGTAACAACCCACACAGAAAATAGATAATATAAGTGTCGCTACTACTTGTCGATCCATGAATCTTTAAGACCTACAAAGTATAAAATTCCATCAAGACCAATTGTCGAAATCGATTGTTGTGCCGTAGCCTTCACCTTTGGTTTTGCGTGGAATGCAATTCCTAGACCGGCAAGGTTGAGCATCGGAAGGTCGTTAGCACCATCTCCCACAGCAATTGATTGAGCAATATCGATATTTTCGAATTGACAAAGCAGACGAAGCAGCTCCGCTTTGCGCTCGCCATCAACCACTTGACCCAAATATTGCCCCGTGAGTTTACCATCTATAATCTCCAACTCGTTGGCATATACATAGTCAAAGCCGAAGCGCTGACGCAGGTGGTTTCCAAAGTATGTGAATCCTCCCGAAAGGATTGCAGTTTTAAATCCTACGCGTTTGAGGATTGTCATCATGCGCTCCAGACCTTCGGTGATAGGTAGGTTGTCGGCAATCTCCTTCATTACCGACTCATCTAGTCCCTTGAGTAGGGCAACACGTTGGCGGAAGCTCTCCCTAAAGTCGATCTCGCCACGCATAGCTTGCTCGGTGATCTCTCGCACCTTTGCTCCCACACCTGCTCTATCGGCTAATTCGTCGATCACTTCGGTCTCGATGAGCGTTGAATCCATATCGAAACAGATCAAGCGGCGGCAACGGCGATAGATATTATCCTCCTGGAATGACACATCAATACCCTCCTCCAAAAGTTCGATGAATCGCTGCTGCATTGAACGTCTGTCGGGTAGGTGTCCACGTACAGAGATCTCGATACATGCCTTTGGAGCACGTTTATCGGGGCTCAACGGCACACGTCCGGTAAGGCGGTTGATATCGTCAATGTTTAGCCCATGGTCAGCCACAGCATTGGTCACTTTGGCAATGTGTGTGGCGTTGATCCTTCGACCAAGCATGGTTATGATATATCGATTTTTACCTTGGTTGTTGACCCAGCTCTCATACTCCTCCTCCGAGATAGGAGTGAATCGAATGGTGATTCCCAGCTCCGAGGCTTTGAAAAGTAGCTCCTTCATAATGAAGCCCGACTTGTCGGCCGTGGTTTGAAATAGAATGCCCAGTGCCAAGGACTGATGAATATTAGCTTGACCAATGTCAAGGATAAATGCGTCGTACTTTGCAAGGATTGCTGCAAGCGACGAAGTCATACCGGGCTGATCAACTCCCGATATGTTGATCTGTATTATTTCAATTTGTCTCTCCATAAGAACAAAGATATAAATAATTATTTAAAGAAAAAAGCGTTGAAACAACAATGTGAGATAAATTTAAGGCTATTTTTAGCGTATATGCCAATTTTTTACTATTTTTGCCATCAAATTTAACAATAAATTAATTATGGAATTGAAAGATATCCTTGCAATCTCAGGCCAACCAGGCCTATACAAATATGTCGCACAATCGGCTAAAGGTGTAATCGTTGAGTCGCTTCTTGATGGACGTCGCTCGAATGCGTCGGCTAGCTCACGCGTGAGCTCTCTATCTGAAATCTCGATGTTTACCGAAGAGGAGGATGTAGCTCTAGCACAGGTATTTACAAATATATATACCTACACCGAAGGTAAAGAGACAATCTCACACAAGGAGCCAAACGATAAAATCGTCGAGACATTCGCGGCAGTTCTTCCAAACTTCGACCGCGATAGAGTGCATGTATCAGATATGAAAAAGTGCTTTGCTTGGTATAATATCCTCATCAAAGCAGGCTTTACATCGTTCGAACTTCCTAAGGATCAGGAGTAAGCGCAATGAAGATTTCCAATATTGAGCTGGGTGAGAACCCTCTCTTTTTGGCACCTATGGAGGATGTCACCGACCCGTCGTTTCGCTATATGTGCAAACGATTTGGTGCCGATGTGGTCTATACCGAATTTATTTCGGCCGATGGTCTGATTCGCGACGCTTGGAAATCGAGAGCAAAACTTAACCTCGACGAGGGCGAACGCCCCGTGGGAATTCAAATTTATGGACACCTAATCGAGCCAATGGTGCAAGCAGCACGTATTGCTCAGAGCGCCTCGCCCGATATTATCGACATCAATTTCGGCTGCCCAGTCAAAAAGATCGCTGGCCGCGGTGCCGGATCAGGAATGATGCGTGATGTGCCTTTGATGGTCGAAATGACCCGCCAAATTGTGCAGGCTGTCGACGCTCCCGTCACCGTGAAAACACGTTTGGGGTGGGACGAAGATTCGAAAAATATCGAGGAGATTGCCCTGCGATTGCAAGATGTTGGTATCGCTGCCCTCACCATTCATGGTCGCACGCGTGCACAAATGTACAAAGGTGAGGCCGACTGGTCGTTGATCGGAGCGGTAAAGAACAATCCACTTATCACCATTCCAATTATTGGAAATGGCGATGTGAATTCGGCCCAGAGAGCCAAGGAGATGTTCGATCGCTATGGTGTCGATGGCGTGATGATCGGCAGGGCAACCTATGGCCGTCCATGGATCTTTCGCGAGGTGAAACACTATATGCAAACGGGCGAAATATTGGCTCAACCATCTGTCGCGGAGCGAGTTGCAATTGCTCGCGACCATCTGGCTAAATCGCTGGAGGTAAAAGGCGACAAGGTTGGAATATTGGAGATGCGTCGCCACCTCTCAAACTACTTCAAAGGGCTGCCCAACTTTAAGGAGACACGCCTAAAATTGGTCACACTCACCGACCCCGATGAGCTGCTCGAGACCATCGAGTCAATCGCTGTGAGGTGGGGTGACTTCGACCTTAGCGAGCAAGTGCCTGCGCCATTGTCGCACGATATGTAGTTTTTAGATTTTAGGCTGCATAAAGTTGCCACAAATAAATTTACTCCTCCCCAGCCTAGGGCAAACGCATGAAATAAATTACTTTTTTGCGATTATTGGGCTTAGAGCTTTTAGCTCTAAGAGTATAATCTCCACCACTTTGGAATAAAGTAAACATTATTCCAAATCGCTAGAGATTATACTTTTTCAAACACC
>JAWXTD010000051.1:0-11660 GCA_044433805.1 Rikenellaceae bacterium | reverse complement strand
CACTCGAGGCGAGAGATAGCGCCACAGCTGCGAGGTGCGCGACGAGTACGAGGCACCATCGGCACGCAGCCCCAAGGAGGTCGAAAATCGCCTGTCGGGATCCAAGTACTCGCCACTGCCATAGATGCCATATTGCCAATATCCCAGCGACGAGTCGTAGAGATTATATGGTGTGTAGGAGTCGATCGAGTAGCTATTGTAGGCGACTCGAGCACCATATCGAAGTGTCCAGCTGCCCATATAGCTGCGATTTTCGTTGCGCAGCGTTGTCCAATTCTCCATTGACTTTAGCTTCAGGGAGAGGTTGTCGGGCGATGAGGCGTCGTTGTTCGTGTACTTCAAATAGTTGTTGTAGATATAGGAATTGCTCAAGTAGAGGGCATACGAATTCGAGCCATCGAAGTGCTTGTAGCTGGCACCTATGGTCAATGTATTTTGCTTTATCTCAGGTAGATAGCCAAGTAGATATTTATAACTTTCGCTCTGCGCATCCTCGTTCAGCGTCATGTCATCGAGGGCTCCGACAACCAGAAACGAAAGCTCGTCACTTGGCGTGAGGCGCGTGCGGCTCTTAAACTGCAGATCGTAATAATCGGGCAAAAAGGGGAGCCCCAAGGCCGAAAAGAGGAGTTGGAGGTAGCTGCGACGAAGCGAGAAGATATATGTGGTGTTAGGGCTCATGTGACCACTGCCACTCACACCAGCCTCCGAGGCGCCTAGCGTAGCCTTAAATTTCTGGCGCTCAAGGTCTCCATCGCGAAGCTCAATATCCAAAACAGAACTCAGGGAGCCCTCACTCGAGATTGGAAAGGCCCCCGAATAGAGGTCGATCTGCCGCACCAGGTCGGCATTGATCAGCCCCACAGGACCTCCCGAAGCGCCCTGCGTCGAGAAGTGATTGATATTGGGAAGCTCGAAGCCATCGACATAGAAGCGATTTTCGGAGGGCGATCCACCCCTGACAATCAGGTCATTACGATAGGAGGCAGGCGAAAAGGCCACCCCGGGGAAGCTCTGCACAACCTTCGAAAGGTCGCGATTAGCACCCGCCGTACGCTCCAGCAACTGCAGGCCAATTTGGCGCATGCTCACCGGGCTCTGCGCCACACGGCTCAGCAGCGACTTGACCACAACCACAGAGTCCAAAGCCCGATCGCTCTGCTTCATGGCAATTTCGATGGGCGAGGAGTTGGCCGAAACGATATACTCGGCCGAAATACTCGGCTCATAACCAAGCGAATAGGCCTCAAACTGGTAGATGTCGGGCGCCAAGCCAAGGATCTCGAAACGACCCAACGAGTCGGCCGAAGCACCATAGGCCGAAGCACCACTCACCACCACCGTGGCGTATGGAATCGGCTGGCGTGTTACACTGTTAAAGACCTCTCCCCTAACGCTATAGCGCTGATTTTGGGCCGGCAGCATAGATGTGATAGCCAAACACAAACATAGTAAAAATAACCCTCTTGTCATACTTTTTTTTATGGTGTGCCTAGCAAAAATAGCACCAATTTATTGTTCATATTGCTCTCTTGCTGCGCTTGTATAGCTCTCTTACTGCGCTCGTGCCGCGCGGGCACCAAGCTTGGATCCAAAAACTTCGTTTTTGACTTGTGTGTTGCGGTGATTTGCTCTGCGCTTCGCTTTTACGATGCATAATATTATTATGCATCTATGTCGACCTGCGGTTGCCATGAGCAAATCACCGAGGTAAAGCTTCTTAGGGTTACCAATTGATCATTGATCATTGACCATTATATGCTAGTGTGTAACCTCGATATTGGGTTTAAATGCCAAAGGCATTTAACAAATTTTAGGAGTTAATAGCTCATGCAAATTTATTTGCAGATGAGCTATTGACTCCTAAAATCTAAAAACTGCAAAGTTTTTAGCCCAATAGCGCAAGAAGTACGCACCCGCGGGGGTGCTATCCCCGCCCGCCGGAGGCAGTAAGAAAGGCAGTAAGAAACGAAATCAACTATGACAAATAAGCATCAATAGCCCGAGCAGCAGCGCGACCAGCGCCCATTGCTAGGATCACCGTTGCGGCTCCAGTCACCACATCACCTCCGGCAAATACGCCTTTGCGCGATGTTGCGCCATCCGCTGAAGCTACCACGCAACCCCAGCGGTTTGTCTCGAGCCCCGCGGTTGTCGAGGCGATAAGGGGGTTGGGCGATGTTCCAAGTGCCATGATCACCACGTCGCACTCCACCTCGAAGTTGGATCCTGCCTTCACTACTGGTGAGCGGCGTCCACTCTCGTCGGGCTCTCCGAGCTCCATCTCGACGCACTCTATGGCGCGTACCCAGCCACCCTCGGTACCCAGAATTTGGGTGGGGTTTGTGAGCATCTTAAAGTCGATTCCCTCCTGCTTTGCGTGGTGCACCTCCTCGAGGCGTGCCGGAAGTTCCGCCTCGCCACGACGATATACTATTGTCGCCTTGGCACCAAGTCGCTTTGCGGTGCGTACGGCATCCATGGCAACATTTCCTCCACCCACAACAACTACGCTTTGGCCCGTGAAGATTGGGGTGTGGTAGTCGCTATCGTAGGCCTTCATCAGGTTGGCACGCGTGAGGAACTCATTTGCCGAGACAACTCCGTTGAGCGTCTCGCCAGCGATATTCATAAAGCGTGGAAGTCCTGCTCCCGAACCGATAAATACTGCATCGAAGCCCTCGTCATCCATCAGTGAATCGATGGTTACCGTGCGCCCAACGATTACGTCGGTCTCGAAGGTGACTCCCAGAGCCTCAACTGCTGCGATCTCGGCTGCCACGATCTTATCCTTGGGCAGGCGGAATTCAGGAATTCCATATACCAATACTCCTCCCAATTTATGAAGCGCCTCGAACACAGTCACTTGATGACCCATTCTAGCCAAGTCGCTAGCGCAAGCCAAGCCTGCAGGGCCACTTCCCACCACCGCAACTTTCTTGCCTGTTGGGGTAGCTGTGCATGTTGCATTGGGCAGGTTCTCGATCTTCCAATCGCCCACGAAGCGCTCTAATTGCCCGATAGCCACACTCTGGCTCTTGATTCCCAAGATGCAAGCGCCCTCGCATTGAGTCTCCTGCGGACAGACCCTACCGCATACGCTGGGCAGCGACGAGTCGACAGCGATAGCCTCGACAGCCCCCTTGATGTCGCCCGCGGCAACTTTGCCAATGAACGAGGGGATATTGATTCCCACGGGGCATGCAGCCACGCAGCGTGGCTTTTTACACTCTAGGCAGCGCGAAGCCTCCATTTGCGCCTCTTGAAGGTTGAAGCCGTAGCAGACCTCCTCGAAGTTGGTTGCTCTGATCTTTGGATCTTGCTCGCGTGCTTGCGTGCGAGCTATTTTATTTGCCATTTCTATCTCCTTTTATTTGTCTAAGCCAATTTTACATTTGTGTCCTGCTGCACGCTCCGCCTCGATTGCCAAGGCACGCTGCTCGAGAGATTTATACATCCCTATGCGACGCAACGCCTCGTCGAAATCAACTTGATGGCCATCGAATTCCGGCCCTTCGACGCATGTGAATCGCACCTTGCCACCGACAGTTACGCGACATGCGCCACACATTCCTGTGCCATCGACCATCAATGTGTTGAGCGAAACGATGGTTGGAAGTGAATATTTCTTGGTGGTGAGCGTCACGAACTTCATCATGATCATCGGTCCGATTGCCACGCAGACATCGTAGTTATTGCCCTGGGCAATAAGCTCCTCAATCTTGGCTGTCACCAGACCCTTGAAGCCTTTGCTGCCGTCGTCGGTACATATATATAGATTCGAGGCCACTTGCTGCATCTGCTCCTCGAAGATCAACATCTGGCTATTTTTTGCCCCTACAATCACATCTACCTCAACGCCATTCTCCTTGAGCCACTTGACCTGTGGGTAGACCGGAGCGGCACCTACACCACCCGCAACAAAGAGATAGCGACGCTTGCGAACCTCCTCGATAGGCTCTGCAATAAAGTCCGAAGGGTGACCCAAAGGGCCAGCAAAGTCGGCAAGTGAGTCGCCCACCTCGAGCGAGCAGATATGGCGAGTAGATACGCCAATTGTCTGAATCACAATCATTACCCAACCTTCATCGGCCGAAAAATCGGCAATAGTCAAGGGGATACGCTCACCACGCTCGTCGGTGCGAACGATTACGAATTGACCCGGCATCGCCGATCGGGCAACTCGTGGAGCTTTAATTTTCATTAGCGAGATGCTGGGTGCGATCTCGCGTTTTTCTAATACTTCAAACATGCTTTTTTATTTGTTTTTTACTCTTCAACTGTTCCAATTATGCGCAGGCGCTGCACTGGTGCATCGGGATCGTTGACCGTCAAGGTCAAATATCGCGAGAATGAACCATAGTCGATAAGCTTGCCATCGACCCACACTTCGCCCTTGAGCTGCTGCGAGGGGGCTATAATCGTCCCTTGCTTTAGGTTTGTGCTGAGCCCCACTCCTAGGTCGATATCTCGTATGATCAAATCGCGAATTCCGCTATTCTCTATTGCAACCGCATATGGTTTACTCTGCGAGCCTCGCTTTACGCTGCCCACGCGCACCACGCGATCGCCGATGTTGCATATTGCCGGTGCTGCAAGCTCATCATCGCTGAAGCTATCCACAGCGTGAGCCTTGATGGTGAGATCGTACTCCGAGCGTTTTCCATTAACCTCAAGAGCATACTTGTCGCTCATGGGTCCATATTCGCCCTTATGCCTCTTCAAGTCGTAGGCGATGGTGATCACTCCGCTTTGGCCAGCAGGGATTGTAAGGTGTGAGGGGATATCCAATTGTCCCGACGACTGCTCTGCGATAAGATTCACCTTGATGCTCCGCTTCGATTCATTTATATATGCAATTTGACTCTCCACGCGGCGGCCCTGCTCGATATGCGAAAGGGGGTAGTAGTTGGCCCCTAGGCGAAGGCCACCCCCAAAATCAAAAGGGTAGAGCTCGGCGGTGGTTCGTTGGCGCGGGGTGACATCGCCCGAGATGGTCATTGTATATCTTTTATTGCCTGGCGCCACGATCATCTGAACCGTTTTCGAGAACTCCCCCGGGCGATCCATTGGGTCGTAGGTGACACGGATTGTCGAGCTCTCACCCGCAGCGATAGGTTTGCGACTATACTCCGGCACGGTGCATCCGCACGAGCTATTAGCCGTGATGATAACAACTGGGGCCTCCGAGAGGTTTTTAAAGGTAAAAGTGCAGCTCACTTCGCCCCCGCTCTCGGCAATAGCGCCAAAATTATGCGAGAGTTTATCGAAGCTCAAATCTTGAGAGAGGAGCGCCAAAGGGCTCAAGAGGCAGATTATCAGCCATATCAATCGTTTGTAGTTGTTCATAGCCTAACGTTATAAGAAATAGATATCGACAAAAATACACTTTTTTTTACAAAAAACACCAAAAAGTTTTGCAGATAAAAAAAAACCGCTTATATTTGCACCACGAAAACAACAAGAGGGGTTTTCAAAGTTCATTAAATTCTGCCTGAATAGCTCAGTTGGTTAGAGCACATGACTGTTAATCATGGGGTCCTAGGTTCAAGTCCTTGTTCAGGCGCAAACGTTCTTCTGGTTGCCAAATATTGGCGGCGTAGTAAAGAGGGCTTCGGTTGTGGAATTTATTTCTATTGATTGGAAGGTTCGTTACTAGAAGAAGATACGGGAGTTTAGCTCAGCTGGTTCAGAGCATCTGCCTTACAAGCAGAGGGTCGGGGGTTCGAATCCCTCAACTCCCACACAACCACTCATTGAGTGGTTTTTTTATCAATATATTTCACTCAGCTTGAAATATAGACACACCCAAACATTTGGGAGTTTAGCTCAGCTGGTTCAGAGCATCTGCCTTACAAGCAGAGGGTCGGGGGTTCGAATCCCTCAACTCCCACAAAAGTTGCCTTTCGGGCAACTTTTTCGTTTTCATAGCTTTCAATGTCGATTCGGACCACACATTCTCCCACCAACCAAAATTTGCATCTCTGCAATATTTTTCTTATTTTTGTAAAAACCACCCATTTAAGTAGGGTAAAATAATTATTAGTGTGTTTTTAAGAGTGCTATTGGAGATGAGATTTTTTGCTATTGAATTGAAAATATAGTGGTTCTATACTGAAATTTAATAGTGAAAAATATCGTTCCAAGAGTGCTTTTAAAAATATGGCAATAATTGTTTTACACTACTTACATAGAGAGAAGGCAGATTTTTTAACTAAACTCAATCGATATGATAAAGCTTAAACAATACGAAGCTCCCGCTTGCCAGATTATAAATCTGGAGATAGAAGATGCAATTTTACTCACTTCGGTCGACTATCTATACGATATCTACGAAGGTGAAAAATGGAGTTAACCCTAAAGATCCCACAACTATGAGAAGAGCTATACCACTATTTGCCCTGTTATTAACACTTGTTAACAGCTGCGTAAAATTTGACTATATCGACCACGAGCCGGGCATCTCCAAGCAGCGCATCACCGTAGATGTCTACGCAGCCTCGAGCCCCACGTCCGATGAGGATACACGTATCGGGCTCGATGCCGATGCCGAGACTTGGGTCACCTCGTGGGAGCAGGACGATGTACTCTCTGGCTGCAGCCCCTACACCTCGACCATGGTTACCACCCCCTTCGAGGTAGTATCTATCGACGAGTCCGACGCCAAGCACGCCTCATTTTCGGGTAGTGCCGAAATCGCGAGCGACCTCTATTTGATCTACCCCTATGAGCAAAATGTGGTGCCCAACAACGGAAAATACCCTATCGACATCTCACTACAGAGCATAGACCCCAACGACAAATACAACTCATATGCCGATGCTCATATGTATATGGTCAGCGACATGATACCGATCACAGCAACTGGCCAGGTCTCTTCCACCCCCTCGATGCACCACACTATGGCCTCGATGGAGCTTGAGATTCAATACGGTAACTTCATAAGCACAGATATACCAATAGTTAGCAGCGCTGCGAGCAGAACCTCGATATCGGCCTCGATTAACGACGCCTCGGTATTCACCGATCAGAAGCTCTACCGCATCGAGATCTCTGCCGACGACCTCCATAGCTCCGGCTCAATCGACATGGCCACAAGGAGCATCGAAGGCTCCTCGGTGGGCACCATCGCCATAAACCTCGACGAGGTTGTTGCCATCGACACCGACCAAAAGTTCTATATCCCCTTCGCGATGATCCCCTACTCGCCCCAAAGCGCATTGACCATCAAGCTCTTCATGACCGATGGCGAAAACACAAAAAAGGTGGCCACCATCACAAAATCATCGATCCCCGACGGCCTGAGCTTCGAGGCGGGCAAACACTCCACAATCACCTGCGAGCTAATAACAGCCGACGTGGAGACCTACTGGGATTTTGCCGGCTCTGGCACCCAGAACGACCCATACCAAATCAGCACCCTCAACGACATGTGGATCCTAAGCAACAACGTCAATGCCGGTGGCACATACGAAAACTGCTACCTAAAGCTCATCAACGACATCAACCTTGGGGTAGAACATGAAAATATCGATACCAGCGACCCAAGCTCATGGTGGAAGCCCATTGGTGCCAATGCCACCGATGGAAACTCAGGGTGCTTTCGAGGCACCTTCGATGGTGGCGGATATACCATAGATGGAGTTTTTGTCGACAACACCGACGATGTATCATACGGTGCCGTTGGCCTCTTCGGAAACATCGGCTATGGGGGAGTAGTGAAAAACCTCTATGTTGTAATGAGCACATCCCACGAGAGTGCCCCAAATGGCACTGGCGCCATCGCCGGTCGAAACTATGGCACTATTCACGACTGCTCGGCTCAGCTTCAAACTTTTGAGAAGAAATATAACGTTACTGTAGCCTTCCGCAACTTCCCCTTAGTTGCAAACTATGTAGGGGGAATCGTTGGGCGCAACGAGAGTGGAATCGTTGCCAACTGTTATCGCAACTCTGCATATATCCGCATCAAGGGAGAGTGCCTTGGAGGTATTGCAGGGTGGAGCAGTGGGCAGGTTGTAAACTGCTACAATTTTAGCAATGATACTGACCTTTTGGGACTAAATCATATTGGAGGCATCGTTGGCTATCTCGACTACCCGGAGTTTACGCTTATTGGTGCCACTGTCACATCGACATCGGTCGAAAACTGCTTTAATCGCGGATGGGTTGGTTATGTTCAAGAGAGCGAACGCGATGGTTACACCATTGGCGACTATGCTGCCAATATTGTGGGCTATGCCGAGCAGGGCTCCACAATCACCAACTGCGTCAACCTGATGCGTGAGTCCGACGATGGTGTGCAATATATCCTAGCCGGCACCGACGCAACATCCTCATTGGGCTTTGGTTCGGACACCAGCGAGATAATAACATCCTGCTACTATCCATGGCCATCGAACTATGGCAACATGGTGATAATAGGCCAAGGCACTGGGGTGCAGCTATCGGGATTTAACTACGAATTTATCGAGAAACTCAATGCCACAGCGCGCGAGATCAACACCGTAAACTCAACCAATAGCAAATTCGAGGCGTGCGCTTGGGGCCCGGGAAATGATCATTATAGCTACCCACGTATGGATTCAAACGATTTTATCTCGCTATGCGAGGGCGAGGAGCCTTTGGAGCGAGGTAGCAAAAGCAATCCATATATGCTCGCAACGCACTTCGATTTAGAGCTGTTGGCCGGCAGGGTCAATGGAGGCAATAGTTATAAGGGTAGCTATTTCGAGCTGCATAATGATATCTGTTACAATATATATCTTATACTTGAATTGCTGGAGGATAGCGATACGGGCGACTCGGGCGACTCGGGCGACTCGGGCGGCTCATATGTCGGCTCTGAATTGTACTCCGATCCAAAATATATTGAAGATACTATGATCGATGTGATAGGCAACGAGACAAACCGTTTCGAGGGCCACCTAAATGGCAACGCCTACACCTTTAACCAGATCTATATCAACGGTTCGCAGAGCCAAAATGAGGTTGCCCTTTTTGGTGTCTTGGGCCAGAGTGGAGTGATCGAGAATGTCGGTTTTTTGAGTGGCGAGTTAACCAGCTCAGTAGGTGGTGTCACTATCGCACCACTTGTTGCTCGAAACTATGGCACAATTAACAACTGTTATACCACTATTTCTCAGGCTATAAAAGGATCTCAAAGTTATGATAATGGGGGAGTAAAGGTTACCTTCACTCCAGACACAAGGATAAAGACAGGCGCCAGTGCTACCATAGGCGGCATAGTTGGTGAAAATATGCCGGGGGCAACTCTTTCGAATGTATATACTTATACGGTTAATCTTGAGACTAACTCTAGCACTATTGGCGGCATTGTAGGCAAGCAAAACGATGGAGCCTCGATGGCCTATTGTTACTACTACAGCCCCTACTTTAGCTGCGGCGTAGGCAATGGCCAAGACGAGAGTGCCACCACCGCGGTTGCAACAATGGCTAAGAGCAGCGAGTTTGTCGACCTATTGAATTCGAGCCAGAGCACTACACGTTGGTATTATTGGAATAATGGTGACACCGCCACCCCCAACCTGCGCTAGTAACACATTTAGCGACTGCAAACATCCACCAAAGGGGTGCCATCATAGAGCGATTGCAGGTAGCGGATGCGCCACTCGATGCCAAAATTATCGGCTGGGGCATCCTCCACTGTGAATGGGAATGGCTCGACTAAACCGCTCTCGACCATCACCGCGATATCGTTCAGGATAAGCAGCGTCTCGGCATCCTTGCGCACATCATCAAAGAGCGATTTGAGCTGCTCGGGGGTGAACTCCCGGCCGCACATCTCCAAGAACAGCATCGCCTTGGAGCGAACATAGCTGCGTGGGTGGCTCAAGAGCTCGTGGACCGCAGGTGCAAGTTCCACAGCCTGCACGCCAAAGGCGGCACAGGTGGTCAGGGCCCACCACTGCTCGACTTGGTCTTCAGATTTTAGGGCTCTTAAGATCTCCTTTCTTGCCCGTTTAAATGGCACTCGCTGCAGGTCGGCAACCTCCATATAACGCTCTATCTGCTCACGGTTTGCCTTGCCGAAGTTGTCGGGGTTTGCCATTGCTCGCTCGTGGATTATGGTCTCGGGGAAGAAGCCCAAGTCGCACTTTTCCAATAGATAGCTGTTTAGATCTTCTTGTAGCTTCTTGAGCTTTTTTGCATAGCGTGGGTCACTGGCTAAGTTATTTAGCTCGTTAGGGTCGGTGGATAAATCATACAGCTCCTCGACACCTTGCGGCTCGAAGAATTGCGATTGCGCCTCGTTTAGCTCGCGGTCAGCATACATCTCGCGCCACTGTCTGAATGCCATCTGCTTATAGCGGTAGAGGGCAAAGAGCGATTGGGTTTGATAGGGCTGGTAGTTGCGCTCATATCGGAAATCCCCCTTGCGAATCGAGCGGTTGAACGAGTAGAGCTCGTCGAAACGATCGCCATAACTCACCACGCTCTCATTACCCGCCACAGCTCCCTGACCCAAGAATACTATGCCATCCATCCGCTCGGGGATCTGGGCACCTGCTAGGTTCAAGGTTGTGGGGGCAAAATCGATAAACGACACTAGATCCTCGCACGTGCTACCCGCCTCGACGCCCAATTTCTCGCGCCACGCAGCAGGGATATAGGCCACAAGTGGCACCTGAACACCGACATTGTCGGTATAGCCCTTAGTGCCGGGCATAACGCCGCCATTGTCGCCAAAGAATAGGATTATGGTGCGTTCCAACTCGCCATCCTCCTCGAGCATCGTGAGCAGCTCGCCAAGCTCATTGTCGGTCTCCTCGATACGGTCGTAGAGCGTGGCATAGGTGTAGCGCATAAGGTGTGTGTCGGGCAGGTGTGGCAGGAGTGCGACCTGGTCGGGGTTGTGGCGCGTTTTGACTGTGCGGTATGTATGCTCGTCGAACAAGAGGCGCGACTCGTGGGTTGACTGCACACTGCGCTGCATGAAGAATGGTTGGCTCTTGTCGGCTCTGGTGCGCCATGTGTCGAGCTGGGCATTGATGTTGTCCCACGCTGCAGGGTCTAGCTCGACGTTGTAGTCGGTCTTTTTGGCGTTGATCGTGTAGTAGCCCGCCCCGCGAAGGTATGTGGGGAACATATGCAGACCCTCGGGCAGCGCATTGATCTCGATATGGCGGTGGAAACTACCCGCAAAACTCGGCGCATAGCAACCTGTGATGAGTGTTGTACGTGCCGCAGAGCTCACCGGAGCGTTTGAATAGGCGTTGGGATAGATCAACCCCTCACTGGCAAGCCTCTCGACATTGGGCATTTGGCAGCCCTGGCCATCGTTAAACAGCGCCAAGAAGTGCGGAGAGAGATCCTCAGTCAAGAACCAGATTATATTTGGCTGCGCAGTATTTTCAGTTGCCCCCTGAGCAGAGGCTGGCAGGGCAATCGTGGCTGCACCGCAGAGCATTAATAAAGATCTATCTCTCATATTTTTTGTTATTTGGTTGATTTCACAAATATACAACAATAAATTGTAAATTGGCGCTACACCATAAATTTCAAATGGATAGATACCAAAAAAAAAGTGCAACCCTTAAAAAAGGATTGCACTTGAAGAGGCGGCTACCTACTCTCCCACGGGAAAACCGCAGTACCATCGGCGTAAGCGAGCTTAACTTCTCTGTTCGGAATGGGAA
>JAWXTD010000050.1:0-12173 GCA_044433805.1 Rikenellaceae bacterium | reverse complement strand
TTCGGTGCGAATAAGTTGCTCTTTCTGACGAGCCAACTCCAACATCTTAGCCTCGATCTTCGCTAGGTCCGATTCGGTGATTGGGGTGGGGGAGTCAACATCGTAGTAGAATCCACTCTCCACAGCTGGTCCGATACCAAACTTGATGCCTGGGTATAGCTCCTGTAGAGCTTCGGCCAAGAGGTGAGATGAAGTGTGCCAAAAGGCGTGCTTACCCTCCTGGTCGTCCCACTTGAAGAATTTGATTGCGGCATCCTCTTTAATAGGTGTCATCATGTCGACAACATCTCCATCGAGAGATGCAGCTAGGCAGTCAGCAGCTAAACGAGGGCTGATACTTTCTGCCACTTGCAGTGCAGTTGTTCCCGCTTCGAACTCGCGAATCGAGCCATCGGGAAATGTAACTTTGATCATAATTTTGTTTGTATTTTAAATTTACCCTTGTCCACCCTTCCACAATTACGAGACGGAATAGATCTTCAAGGAGTGTTTTTAATGTTGGTGGTGTGAGTGGTGTTTCTCGTGGTGGTGCAGATCTTTGAGCGACATATCGCGGTGCGATTTTTCACGTTCGGCACGCTGTAAAGGGTTGGCGTGAGCCTTGAAATAGATGCGTCGCGAGCGGACGATGTCGATAGCCATATACAATGCATTGCGCATTGAGTCGGGGTTAGCGATGCCCTTTCCTGCGATGTCGTATGCCACACCATGGTCGGGCGAAGTGCGCACTGCAAGCAATCCCGCTGTGAAGTTAACACCCTCGGGGGATAGCGTTTTGAAGGGAATTAGCCCTTGGTCGTGATACATCGACAACACTGCGTCGTACTTCTTGTATGATGATGCCGCAAAGAAACCATCTGCCGCAAATGGACCAAAAGCTAAGACGCCATCTTCGAAAGCCTCCTTGATTGCAGGTTGCAGGATATTGATCTCCTCACTGCCCAACATGCCACCTTCGCCCGCGTGTGGGTTGAGTGCCAAAACAGCGATGCGCGGTTCGACGATTCCAAAATCTTTCTTCAACGACATACGCAAATTTTTGAGGTCGCTGACAATTTTTTCGCTCGACAACGACTCTCCAATCTTGCTAAGTGGGATATGTTTGGTGACAAGGCCCACGCGCAAAATATCGCTGCACATCATCATCATCGACTCTCCGTCGAACTGCGAGGCCATATATTCGGTGTGGCCAGTGAAGCTAAATGAGTCGCTCTGCACGCTCTCCTTGTTGAAGGGAGCTGTTACAATAGCATCGATCACACCCGCTTTAAGCTCTTCGGAGGCTTTTTGCAAAGCTTCAACAGCGGCCTTGCCAGCTTCTGGGGCGGCAACACCTGCGGTAACCTTAACATTCATTGCTCCGCACTCTACCAAGTTAACTTTGTCGGTGCGTGCCTCGCGAGCCGACGAGATAACGTTGAAGTTAACGGGATCAACATCAATGAGTTTCTTGTAGTGCTCGGCAACCTTCGACGAACCGTAAATAATTGGTGTACAGAGCTCTGTGACTCTGCTATCTGAGAATATTTTGAGTATAAGCTCCCAGCCAATACCATTGGTATCACCCTGAGTAATGCCTATTTTTAATCTGTTATCTGCCATAAAATTATATTTTCAACCGACGAATATACGAATTATTTTTCTATTATTATAATGTATCTTAAATATTAGTAGGGAAAACGCATGAAAAAACTTGCTCATCGCGCTCATGCCGCGCGGCACCAAGCTTAAGCTTGGATCCAAAAACTTGCGTTTTTGGCTTTCGCCAGCGATGATTTGCTCTTCGCTGCGCTTTTACGATACGTATAAACTTTTGCTCTTTTGAAAGTGAATTTTCAACGCTTAAAAATTTATGCGTCTACCCTGCAAATAATAGCCCTAAAAATACTCTTCGCGGTAGTTGTAATTGTTGCGGATTGCCTCGAAAAGATCAGGGTTGTTTTTCAGCTGTTCGCTCTGTTGGACGATGTCGAATTTGTTGTCAATAGTTTGGCATAACTCCTCCCATGAGATTTGCTGTGGCTCCACCTTTTTTATATCGCTGCTCCACGAGGTGAGCGGCATTCCGAGCGCCTTGGCGATACTTCTCACGGCCATCGTTGTGGCATTGGCCTTGCCTTGGAGTGAATATCCGGCGATGTGAGGTGTGGATAAGGTTGCCCGCTGGAGCGCTCGAGGCGATATCTTGGGCTCACCCTCCCATACATCCATCACAAATGGATTTTGCGAATCTAGGAGAGCTTGGGTGTCGACGACCTCACCGCGCGAAGAGTTGATTATTATGCAGTTAGGCGAGATCAATTTAAGCGACTCGCTATTTATCATATGGTGCGTGGTGGCGTCGAGTGGCGTATGCAAGGTGATAATATCGGCAGTGGAGGCTAAGCGTTCGAAGCTCACAAAATCACCCCCTTCGCTATCCTGTCGTGGAGGGTCGCAGCATACCACCTTGAATCCCCATAACTTTGCGTAGTGCTCTATAAGCCCTCCGACATTTCCTAGGCCCACTATGCCAATGGTCTTTTGGTGTGGCTGCCAACCACCGATTTTGCTTAGGTGCACCACGACTGCCGCGAACCACTGCAGCACTGCACGAGCGTTACACCCGGCAGCGGTAGATACCTCAATTCCAGTCGAGGCGCAATATTGAGTGTCGATATGGTCGAAGCCAATTGTGGCCGTGGCGATATGTTGCACCGATGAACCCTCGAGCAGCGACTCATCGCAACGTGTGCGCGTGCGGATAAGTAGAGCCGAAGCATCTTTCACAATGCTTGAATTAAAGCTATGACCATCGATATAATCTACGTGGCAGTATGGCTCAAATACACCTTTTACAAATGGTATTGCCTTGTCAATTACGATTTTCAACTCTTGTTTTTTAAATTATTGCCACAAATATACGACTTTCGATTCTAAGTTAGAACACTTTCGTATTTATTTTATTACTTTTGCACCGTATTTAAGAGTCTATAATATTATGAATTTAGAGAATTTTGACCCCAATGGTGTAGGTGTAGATAATGGAGCCTACTTCTCGATGCCCTATTCAGTTGAGCAAGCTCGATTGGTTTTGGTCTCGGCACCGTGGGATGTCACCGTATCATATGCTGAAGGGTCAGCTATTGCCCCCGATGCAATTATCGAGGCCTCGATGCAGTTGGATTTTTACGACTCGTCGGCTGTAGATGCGTGGCGTGATGGTATTGCAACCTCCGAGATCGACTATACCATTCTCGAGGAGTCGCAGCGATTGCGTCGCGATGCAAGGCGTGTGATCGACCACCTAGAAGAGGGTGGAGACGTTCATAATGAATATATTGGTCGCTACTTAAAGCGTGTGAATGCCGGGTGTCGACGACTCAATGACAACATATATAACCAATGTCGCCAATTGTTGGCTAAAGGCAAATTGGTAGGTCTGGTCGGTGGTGACCACTCCACACCCTATGGAGCCATCCGTGCTTTGAGCGAGCACCACTCATCGTTTGGCATTCTTCATATCGATGCACATTGCGATTTGCGCAAAGCCTACGAGGGTTTTGAATTCTCGCACGCCTCTATTATGTATAATGTATTGCGCGATTTTGAGCAGGTGAGCCAAATTGTGCAGGTTGGAGTGCGCGACTACTGCGACGATGAATTGACTTTGGCTCAAGGGTCGGATCGCATCACCCAATTCGACGATTATGCCCTTGCCTCGGCTAGGTTCGAGGGTGCCACATGGCAGCAGCAGTGCGAAGAGATTGTCTCGAAGTTACCCCAGAAAGTATATGTCAGCTTCGACGTTGATGGTCTGCAGATGAGCTACTGCCCCAATACGGGAACCCCAGTGAGTGGAGGCGTGAGTTTCAACGAGGCTCTCTATCTTTTGGAGTGTATCACAAAATCCTCGCGAACGATCGTGGGCTTCGACCTTGTCGAAGTCGCACCTAATCCAAAGCAGAGAATCGACGCAATTGTCGGAGCGAGGATGCTTTATAAACTTTGTGGACAAACATTAAAATCGAATAGAGAGTAAGATGAGATATATTTCAAAATTTAGCTGGGTGCGCTACCGTTATAACTTCGGAGAGCGTCGTCGTAGCTTGCTTCGAGAACCCTGGGCTGGTGGCTTAGTCTTGGTGTTGTGTGTAGTTATTGCACTGTTATTGGCCAATTTAGATGCTACACGTGATTGGTATCATGCAATTCTTTCGGCAAATTTGTCGTTTAATATCACCTCTCACGATGGACTCAATGTCTCGTTCCCGCACAATCTAACCGTCGAGAAGTTTATCAATGATGGTCTTATGGTGATCTTCTTCTTTGGAGTGGGCCTCGAGATTAAGCGCGAGGTGATGTCGGGTCAGCTCTCGTCGTTCCGCAGAGCTATTTTGCCGGTGATTGCCGCAGCTGGAGGAATGATAGTCCCTGCAATCTTCTATGCATTTTTTAATGGTGGCACCCCAACGGCCGATGGATGGGGTATCCCAACTGCAACAGATATCGCCTTTGCTATTGGTATTATGTCGATCTTGGGCGATAAAGTGCCTCTGTCGCTAAAGATATTCTTAACTGCACTGGCTATTGCTGATGACTTGGGTGCAATTATCGTTATTGCCATTTTCTATGGAGGTGCAATAAATTGGACCTGTCTGATTGCGGCCTTTGCAATTATGGTGCTAGTCTACTTTATGCGACAATTGGGTGAGCGACGCCTGCTGTATTACCTCTTCCCAGCCCTTGTGGTATGGAGTTTGTTCTACTATTCGGGTATTCACGCCACTTTGGCCGGAGTATTGATGGCAATTCTGGTACCCAACCAACCTCGTTACTCAAAGCTGCACTTTACGCGTCAGTCCGAACGCTTGGAGTCCAATATAATAAAATCAACCAAAGAGGGGGATGAAGAGGAGTATCACTCAAACCTCACAGAATTGGGTCACTTGTCGTATGGTTCGGTTAGCATGAGCCACACCCTAGAGTCGATTTTATCGCCATATGTCACCTTTATTATCTTGCCTATTTTCGCACTTGCTAATGCTGGTGTGGCCATTAACCTCGACGATTTGAATATCTTCTCGCATGCTGCTGCTGGTGGATCTATCGGTATGGGAATATTCTTTGGCCTGGTGTTTGGAAAGCCCATTGGAATATTTATTGCCAGTTGGCTGGCTATCAAATTCAAGTTGGCCGAGATACCTAGTGGAGCCTCGTGGAAGATGATTTTTGCCGTTGCATGCCTTGGAGGTATTGGCTTTACAATGTCGATCTTTGTCGATACTTTGGCCTTTGGTGCGGTGAGCATGAAGTTTGTCGATCAGGGAAAAATAGCAATCCTCTTTGGTTCGATAGCTTCGGCATTGTTGGGCGTATTATTAATCAATATATTTTCAAAAAAGAGAGTCAATGAATCAATTTAGTAGAGTCGTAGCGTCAATATTTTTAGTTGGCGCGGTGTTGGTATCGTGCAGGGGCGAACAGCAAAAGGTTGTTAAGACCACACTTAAGAGTGAGACAGATTCACTAGCCTATGTAATAGGGATGAATATAGCTGATAATTTGATAGCTATGGACTCCACAATAAATATCGCAGTAGTATGCAAAGCGATAGCCGAGAAGAGCGCCTCGAAGGCAATTATGAAGAGCCAGGATGCCCGAAACTACTACTTGCGCTATCTAACCTATGTTGAGCCAGAGCGCAAGCGTGGTTACGAAGAGCAATATTTGGATGACCTTTCGAAGGCCGATCGAAACTTTGCGCGTTCGAAAAGTGGACTCACATACAATGTTGAAGTTATTGGAGATGAAGCGTTTACACCAAAGGGAGTCAATGACCTAGTTTCGATATGTTACACCATCTCGCGCATCGATGGAGAGCAAATCTTCTCGTCGTACGAAGCTGGCGACACCTTAGCTATGGGCTTGAGTAAGCTTCAAGTGGGAGTGCAGGAGAGTGTAAAGATGATTGGTAAAGGTGGAAAGATTTCGGCTTGGATGCCCTCGAAATTAGCCTATGGCGAGAATGGAGATGCGGAGCTAGATATCGATCCATTTGAGACTCTATTCTATCAGATAGAGTTGGTCGATATGAAGAAAAATGGCGCAAGGTCTAAATAGTCTGGCGTAATTATATATAAATAAAAAAGAAAATCAATGAAAGGAATTGTACTTGCAGGAGGTTCAGGCACACGCTTATACCCAATTACAAAGGGTGTGAGTAAGCAGCTGCTACCCATCTATGACAAGCCAATGGTTTACTACCCAATCTCAGTTTTGATGTTGGCTGGAATCCGCGAAATTTTAATAATATCAACGCCTCAAGACCTGCCGGGTTTCCGACGTCTTTTGGGTGATGGATCGGACTATGGAGTCGAATTTTCGTATGCTGAGCAACCCTCGCCCGATGGCCTTGCGCAAGCATTCATTATCGGTGAGGAGTTTATCGGCGATGACTCTGTATGTTTGGTACTAGGTGACAATATCTTCTACGGAAGCGGTTTCTCGAAGGCTTTAGCCGAGTCGGTTAGTGCTGCCCAAAATGATAATAAGGCTACTGTCTTTGGATATTGGGTTGCCGACCCAGAGCGTTATGGAGTTGCTGAGTTTGATCAAGAGGGTAACTGCCTATCGATCGAGGAGAAGCCCGAAGCGCCAAAATCAAATTATGCCGTTGTAGGTCTCTACTTCTACCCAAATAAGGTTGTTGAGGTTGCCAAAAATATCAAGCCTTCACCTCGTGGCGAGCTCGAGATTACCACTGTAAATCAAGAATTCTTGAGTGCAGGTGAGCTCAAAGTGCAGACCCTGGGACGTGGTTTTGCATGGCTCGATACCGGCACGCACGACTCGTTGAGCGAGGCTTCGACCTTTGTCGAGGTTATCGAAAAGCGCCAAGGTCTAAAGGTCGCATGTTTAGAGGGAATTGCATATCGCCATGGATGGATCGATGAGCAAAAGATGAGAGCATTGGCTCAGCCAATGATTAAAAACCAATATGGTCAATACCTTTTGAAGGTTATCGACGAACTAAAAGCAACGAAATAATAATGGAGGTAATAAAGACCGATATTGAAGGTGTGGTGATTATCGAGCCACGTATCTTTAGCGACGATCGTGGCTATTTCTATGAATCATTCTCCGATAAGGAGTTTACAGAAAAGGTTTGCAAGACTGTTTTTGTGCAGGATAATCAATCCAAATCTTCATATGGAGTGCTTCGTGGATTGCACTTCCAGAAGGCTCCGCATGCGCAGAGCAAGTTGGTGCGAGTGGTCAAAGGCAAGGTGTTGGATGTTGCGGTGGATATCCGCAAAGGATCACCTACCTATGGCAAACATGTGGCCGTTGAGTTGAGCGAAGATAACCATCGCCAACTCTTTATCCCACGTGGCTTCGCACACGGCTTTGTGGTTCTAAGCCAGGATGTTATCTTCCAATATAAATGCGACAACCTCTACTCTAAGGAGTCGGAGGGGGCCCTTATGTGGAACGATCCAGAGCTGGGTATCGATTGGGGCATCGACCCTAGCGATGCGATTCTCTCGGAAAAGGACAAGCTTAATTGTGCCTTTTCGGATTTTGATTCACCATTTAGTTATTTGGAAAATTATTATGAGTAAGAAAACAGTTTTAGTAACGGGTGCCAATGGACAATTAGGGCGCGAGATGCGTCGTGTGGCTCAAAGCAGCACCGATAAATATATTTTCACCGATGTTGAGGAGCTGGATATAACTAGCCTCGAGGCTATCGAGTGGGTGGTTTCATCGAATTGTGTCGATGTAATTGTCAACTGCGCAGCCTACACCGCGGTGGATAAAGCCGAAGATGATGAGGATTTTGCCAACCTTTTGAATAATACGGCTGCAGGATATTTAGCCGCAGCCGCAGCTAAATACGATGCAACATTGATCCATATCTCGACAGATTACCTCTTCGATGGCTCGGCAAATGTACCATACAATGAGCAGTGTCCAACAGCTCCAATTGGGGTGTATGGCAAGACGAAATTGGCTGGTGAGCAGAGCGTGCAGAGCGCAGGTTGCAACTATATTATTATTCGCACCTCGTGGTTGTATTCGCGTTGGGGTGCAAATTTTGTTAAGACCATGCAGCGCCTAACCGCCGAGCGCGACTCGCTTTCGGTGATCTTCGACCAGGTAGGAACGCCAACCTTCGCAGGCGATTTGGCCGATGCTATCGGCAGCGTAATTTCGAGCGATCAATTGTCGAAGTCGGGCGTTTATCACTTTAGTAATGAGGGTGTTTGCTCGTGGTTTGATTTTGCATATGCTATCTGCCAGATGAGTGGAAATAGTTGCGATATATCGCCAATTCACTCTGATGAATTCCCCTCTAAGGTGACCCGTCCACACTTCTCGGTGCTCGATAAGAGTAAGTTCAAAGAGAGCTTTGGCGTGAAGATTCCGTATTGGAGCCAGAGCCTCGAGAAGTGCATCGAGCAACTTAAGGAGCAGGAGTAGTCGAATAATAATACTCTCTTACTGCCTCCGGCGGGCGGGGATAGCACCCCCGCGGGTGCGTACTCTGTTGCGTTATTGGGCTAAAAACTTTGCAGTTTTTAGATTTTAGTTGATATAAAGTTGCCACAAATAAATTGTAACTACTCACGCCCCTACAGTCCAGCGACAGCAAGCAAAGCCACGAGCGGATCCTGGCCACATTTCCGAGTTGTCTGCACGATGGATTGGAGAGTCGCATATTGCTGTGCGCCCTCGGTGGACTTGAATTGCCCACTCACCTTGAGTTTGGTTTTGACTGCTCGCAACGACCTCTCACTTGCGTTGTTGTCCGATGGCACATCTTCACGCACCAGAAACGTGAAAATATTATCCCGATGTTTCGATAACCCCGCCCTGAATTTGTTGAGAATTTCTTGCCGTTTCTTGCTCTTCAGTACAACCTCACGATCCAACAGTTCATCAAGTCGTTCCCTAAACTGAGCCTTTAGCTGCTCGCCGCAACCCTCCACCTTTCGCCGATGAATAGAGCCTCGAAGCAGCTCCAGCATCTCTTTCGCCCATTTGTGTCCACCCGTTAACTCATCTATATATATCGTATTACGAAGCAAGTGTGCTAAACATATCTGATGATCCTTCGCTACGACATTAAAGTACAACGCCAATCGATCACTCACCAACGTAGAATCGGGAAATCCATCGGGAAAATGGTCATTCACAACCTTGCCTCCGTGGCTCTTATCAATCGCAAGATAGCTCGCCATATCGGTCTGAAACGTCCACATCCAATGGTTCTTGCCATCAATTTTTGCACCCGATTCATCTGCCCCAACAACCTTCGATTGCTCCACGCTCTTGCGGATCATCTCATAGGGGAGTTGCGCCCTCTTACGCATACGTTTCAAAATATTGGAGATCGAGCCTTGACTCATCTTAACGCCAAACAACACCTCCATCAGGTGTGTCAATCGTGCAAATGGAACATTCTGCAACGTGCTGAAATAAGCCACCGTAGCATCGATATTGTGCCCAAAGCAGACCGTGCCGCTAACCTCCTTGGGGAACTCGCCCTTAACGCATTTACCACAGGTGCATCTGCGACGCATCTCGACATACTCCTTGACCATCGGCACAACAACAGCTGGAATGTCGACAACTTGACGATGCTCACCCTCGAATTGTGGCAGATCCTCGATATTCTTGCCACACGAGGGGCAGATGGTCGGTGCTTGCAGACCCTCGATCGAGTCGGGTGTCTCGCTCCACTCTTTGGTGACTCCCGCGTGCCCCATTTGACCGCCACTTTTCTTGTTTGATTTCTCACGCAAAGATTTGGTTTGGGGTATGCCAAGTGGGTTCTTTGAGGGTGGCACGGAGCTATTCTTCGAGGTGAGCGTCGGAGTAAGGATATTCTCGTTGGCAAGAGTTTTTAGTCTAATGACCTCTTTTTCTAACTCGTTGATGCGTTCCTCGTTAGAGGCAATTGTTGCATCTTTCTTGGCGATCGTCGACTCGCGATTAGATATGATCTCACGGCTCTCGGCAATGACTCTATCGCGATACGAGATCTTCTTTTTGAGACTCGTAAAACGATTGTCTATCTCATCGACAATGGAACTTTCGGCAGCATTTTGACTCTTCACCTCAGCACCCTTACCCCAATTCAAACGACGTCGCAACGCCTGCTCTATATCTAATCCTGCATCTCTCATTCCGAGTGTAAAGATACGAAATATCAGCGACTTATGCAAATAATTCGATCAATATTAACTTGTAATTTGTGGTGTTTTGATGTGACTTATAGTGGAATTTGTGGGGCGTGAGTAGTTACTTTTTTTTTGCACACAATATGCTAACTCTAAGGCAGCCTACAATAACACTCAGGTTATAATATCCATTTAACCTCTGAAAGTCAAGAAAGTATGGGCTTTTAAAAACCAAGTCGGGAAATAAAACATTATTATCTTTAAGTTTAGCAAGTTCTCCTCAAATTTCTTTGAGCTATAATTTCCTTACAATTGTCGTGACACTGTTACGACAATCTGTTTTCCATATTCAGCTCTCTTATTATCAAGTATATCCGTATTAATTCTATTGTCCTCCCCAAATACATCAAGGTTAAAACCGCTATTTACAACAGTGGCTACACGATGTTTGTGCGATCTATCAATATTGCAGAGATCTGCAAATAACACCTCTTCTTGCGAGCAATTGCACCGATACATTGTCATTTATTTTATCATCGCAAAAAAACAACACCCTTTCGGGTGCTGAGTTATGAGGATCTATTCTTGAGTATAACTTTAGATAGGATAGGTCGCAACTAATATTATGAAAGAAAATAATCCAAAGACAGCGACACCTACAATTATGATGAAATTACAGAGAATGTCGAGAGAAGAATCATTCATGTATTACACTCTAATCTTTAGTTTCAGCTCCTTTTTGCTGCTCTCTATTTGCAGCCCGATAATCTCTGAAGCTTCTAATGCTTTGGCTGACTTAGCATAGGCGTAGACAAATTCACTGAGAGGGATGTCATATCTGCCTGGTGTGAATGGTTGTACCATATTCCACATTACTGGTGGGCGGAATCGACCATCCATTCCCATCATAAATTGACCGTCGGAATCGTTTAGGAAATCAGGATTTACACCCTCTTTGGCAAAAAGATTATTTCGGGCGAAGGTGAACTCTACGTCGTAATCTGGGCTCTCTGCTATTGGTGTGACTTTCATAGAAAAATTGATAAGCCTCCCTGTTTGCTCATCAGGGTCACAGGTGATTTTGTCTATTCTCTTTTGGATTCGCTTCTCGATAGTTGTTGGTTTGTGTGCGGATAGGTCATATACTCTTCCGCAGATAAAAATTTTCTTGCTCATCGTTACTTGGTTTTGTTTGATTTGATTGCGAGTGTGATACCTCTCTCAGAGTGGAGGTATTTCGTTAAGGCTGCATAGCTATCAACCCTCTTGCGTTCTCGTGGGAGAATCGAAAGAATCTCTTGGAGCGAGTAGCTAATGCTGAGCCCAGTGGTGAATTTTTCGCCAAAGATATTGTCCAATATGGCGATATCTTCCCGGAACTTTCGTGGAACGGGCGGCAATCCTGCTATCTTTTCGTCGATTTCGTCTGGCATAGCTGTTTCCCTACGGCTTGGCGAAGGAGCTACTCCCCCGCTAAACAGTTTTATTAGTCTGAATATCATCGATATGACTATTTTGTCATTGGTAAGGATTTCGGGTGACACAAAGCGCGTTTTAGCGATTTGGGAAAAGATATAAGCTATTCGGTGTAAATAGCTACATCATTAACCCATTTCAAGTCAATTATTGCTACTCTTTACTATAATATAGATTATTAGTGTCCGATAAACATTTTTCAGTCCTATAAAAATCAAGGGTTGATCTCCGATTTGGAGAATCAACCCTTTTTAGCTAATTTTGGATCACTACACCTCAAAAAAAGCTATGGACAAATATACAAATTTTATCGGACAGCCGCTCTATTCTCAGATATTAAAGTTAGTAGACAAGGCAAAAATCGTCAAAATCAGCCGTAATGGCAACCACGATCGCTATGTTAAGCGACTCGATGGCTACACACATTTCGTTGCTTTGCTTTTTGCAGTGCTTCAACGCTATGATTCACTGCGTGAACTTGTTGTCGGGATGCTCAGCGAAGCTAATAAACTCCAACATCTAGGCATA
>JAWXTD010000049.1:0-12305 GCA_044433805.1 Rikenellaceae bacterium | reverse complement strand
TTGCGAGAGCCCAAACCGCTCGGCCGACTCAATTACCATCACCGAGGCGTTGGGCACATCGACACCCACCTCGATCACCGATGTGGCGACCATAATTTGGCACTCGCCACTCTTGAATTGGCGCATAGACTCCTCTTTATCAGCGGGTTTCATCTTGCCATGACATATGGCTGTGTTGTATGTTGGCAGTGGAAAATCGCGCGAAATCGACTCATATCCATCCTCCAGATCTTTGTAATCCATCTTCTCCGACTCACGAATTAGGGGGTAGACCACATAGACCTGACGCCCCTTTGCGATCTGCTCGCGCATGAAACCTTGAACGCGCAAGCGCGCAGAATCGGTGTAGTGAAGCGTGCGAATTGGTTGGCGGTTTGGTGGTAACTCGTCGATCACCGAGACATCGAGATCGCCATAAAGGGTCATGGCCAAGGTGCGCGGAATAGGCGTTGCGGTCATCACCAAGATGTGCGGCGGCTGCTGGTTTTTGTTCCACAGCTTGGCGCGCTGCTCCACTCCAAAGCGGTGCTGCTCGTCGATCACCACAAAGCCAAGATTTGCAAATTGCACGCGCTCCTCGAGGAGCGCATGAGTGCCCACGAGGATATCAATCGAGCCATCGGCAGCTCCCCCGAGCGATGCCTTTCGCTCCTTGGCTCTCGAGGCGCCAGTCAATATCCCAACGGTTACCACCAACCCCTGGCACATGCGGCTGATGCTGGCAAAGTGCTGACGGGCAAGTATTTCCGTTGGTGCCATGATTGCCGCTTGAAAGCCATTATCTACGGCCAGCAACATCGACATAAGCGCCACAATGGTCTTTCCACTACCCACATCGCCCTGCAGCAAGCGGTTCATCTGGAAGCCCGTGACGGTATCTTGGCGAATCTCTTTTATCACTCGCTTCTGTGCTCCGGTGAGATTGAAGGGGAGCTTCGAGGAGTAGAAATCATTAAAGCGTGGCCCCACTTTATTAAATATGAAGCCATTATTTTTGCTAATCCTCTCTGTGCGTCTGGACTGAATATTGAGCTGCACACCCAATAACTCTTCGAATTTTAGGCGATAACGCGCCCGCTCGAGCAGCTCGGCGGATTGCGGAAAATGTATGTTATATAGTGCATCGCGCAGTGAAAGCAGCGAATAGTGAGCGCGGATATAGTCGGGGCAGTGATCCACAATCTCCCCCTGCACAAGCGACCAGACATTGCACATAATGTTGTAGAGACCCTTTGCACCGATCGATTTCGAGAGTAGCTCGGTCGATGAGTAGATCCCCTGCATGCCGCTATTGAGCTTGCGGCTAAAGGCCTTTTCGATGCTCTCCACCTCGGGATGAACCATCGACAGGGAGTGGTTGAAGAGCGACGGACGACCGAAGATCAAGTACTCACGACCCACCTCGATAGCCTTCTCGATCCACTTAATCCCCTTGAACCATATCAACTCGGCGGTGCCGCTAGCGTCGCAGACCATCACCACAAAGCGTCGTTTGGCGCCCTCGCCCAGGTAGCTCACACCAACTACGCGAGCTCGAATCTGCACCAGGCTCTGCTCCGAGCTGTCCACTTGCGCGATCGAATATATCTGTGTGCGGTCGATATAGCGGAATGGAAAGTGGTACAACATATCGCCAAGGGTGCGCACACCAAGCTCGCGATCGAGCAATTTTGCACGAGCCTCGCCTACGCCAGCCACAAATTTTATGTCGGATGAGAGAACCATAGGGCAAATTTACAATAATTTTCTCAATTTTTCTTGGGCAATATTAGCAAAAAAAGTATCTTTGTATCGAAAGTGTAAATTTTTATTGACTATGGAAGAGAGTAAATGGGAGTATGACCCAGAAGAATTTGATAATTACGACGACAATCCACAGGACGAGAAGACTCAAAAATCTATCGTCGGATACCGCGTTGTGATTGGAATTTTGGCTGTCATTTTGGTGGCGCTATCATTCCTATATTTTAATATCCATCGCCAACAGGAGGCCGATTATGAACTTCTGTCGATCGCTCGCGACTCTATCGAGAGCGACCTCAATGGCTTGATTGTCGACTTCGACGACCTTCAAACCACCAATGACAGCATGAGTATGACGATACTCGAGGAGCGCCACCGTGCCGACTCAATCATCAGCCAACTTAAGCGCGAGAGGACATTCAACTACAACAAACTCAAGCAGTACGAAAAAGAGGTGGGCACCCTGCGCACAGTTATGAAGGGGTATTTGCAACAGATCGATTCGCTCAATAATCTCAATAAGAAGCTGATTTCGGAGAATGTCTCGTACCGCAAGAAAATTTCCGATCAGGAGCTACGTGCCGAAATGGCCGAGGAGCGTGCCAAGGAGCTGGATAATATTGTGGCTCAGGGCTCTGTGTTACGTGCTCGCGACATCATGCTGGTGCCGCTCAATGAGAATGGAAAGGATGTTTCGCGTGTGAAACGTGCCGATCGCCTGCGCGTAGATTTTGTGATCTCGTCGAACGAATTTGCACAGCCGGGCAATGTGGAGATCTTTCTGCGCATAATCTCGCCCGATGGCTTCCCGCTATCGACCGAGGCGCTGCCAACATTCAAGTTCGAGGGACAGACGCTGACCTATTCCGCTTCGCGCACCGTAGATTTCCAGAACCAAGATCTGCCTGTGAGCATCTTCTACAATGGATCGGGATATATCGAGGGAGTCTACAAAATCGAACTTTACGTTGATGGCTATGTATTGGCCAAGGCGCAAGTTGATGTTAAATAATGCGTAATACTTTAATTATAAGAGTTTTAACCGCTGTTATATTATTATGTTCTGCCCCGACTTTGTTGGGGCAGAATTTGGTTATGAGCTATAATCTTCGCTACGACACCCCCGCGGATGGTCGCTATAGGTGGGATAAACGCAAGGCGAAAGTGGTGCGAAAACTCCAGGCTGACGCTGCCGATATCATCGGATTTCAGGAGGCGCTAATCTCGCAGGTGACCTACCTCGACGAGCAATTAGAGGATTACAATTGGGTGGGTGTGGGACGCGAAGATGGCGGTGAGATAGGAGAGTTTGCCCCAATTTTTTACCGCACCGACACCTTCGAGATGATCGAATCGGGCACGCAATGGTTATCGCAAACACCCTCGGTGCCCTCCATCGGGTGGGACGCCTCGCACAAGCGCATTGCCACGTGGGCCATTCTCGAGGAGCGTGCCTCACAGCGCAAGTTACTTGTTATCAATACTCATTTCGACCATCGTGGCAGCGAGGCTCGCACCAACAGTTCGCAGATTCTAATCAACGTAACCGACTCATTGAGCGCATATTACAACGATCTGTCGGCAGTGGTAATGGGAGACTTCAACACCGTAGTATCGAACAAAACACTGCGCCCACTGCTCGACTCGTTTGACTATGCGCTAACCTCGTGCATCAATTTTACGGAGTGCCAAGCCGCGGCAACATACATCGGATTTCCATACGCCACCGAGAGGCAAAAAGCAATCGACCACATATTTACGCGCCACCTGGTGGTCGAGTCATACGTGGTCGATATCGATAACTATGGATTGGGATTTTTGTCGGATCACCGCTCAGTGATCTGCCGAGTCGCTTTCCCCTAACTTCGCTAGCGCTTGCCGCCCTTCTTGGCGATTCTCTTTTTGTAGGCTGCTCGCATCTTGGCCGCACCAGATATCACCTCGCCCTTCTGGCGATAGCGCTTCTTGCTGCGTATCAACACGTCGCCCTCCTCGGGTTTGCGCCCCTTGAAGGTCACTGAATATTCGCCTATTGGTTGCTCTTTATCACTCATTAATTTAACGTGAGTTCGAAAATAGCCCCACCTTCGAACCTCTGAAAATGTTTAACTTGTGCGGTGGGGCTATTCTCGACCGCACGTTAAGCGTTGTTAAAAAACAACGCCGAGTATTTAAAATCTCCCCCTTACCCCCTCTTTGTTAAGAGGGGGCTTGGTCGCAATTCTGCAAATTGCTCCCCCAGAGGTATTTATGAGTTCGATAATTATCGAACTCACATTATCTAACGTAAGTTCGAAAATAGCCCCACCTTCAAACCTCTGAAAATGTTTAACTTGTGCGGTGGGGCTATTCTCGACCGCACGTTAAGCGTTGTTAAAAAACAACTGACTTGGGGTGATGGTTGTCACTGCTAACCACGTGGCCACTCGCCAACCTCCATGTCGAAGATGCGCTCACCATCGATCTTGAATCGCAGAGCACTGCGCACCTTGTGGATGCCGTAATTACCTGCAGCACCGGGGTTTAGATGTAGCAAATTGTATTGTGGATCGTTGATTACCTTTAATATATGCGAGTGTCCCGAGATAAATATATTGGGCCTCGAGGCAATTATACTGCCCAGAGCCTCAGGGCGATAGCGCCGCGGGTAGCCTCCAATATGTGTCATCAAAACCTTGACGCCCTCACACTCAAAGAGCAGCTCGCGCGAGAATGCAGCACGCATATCGGCACCATCGACATTCCCCCACACACCTCGCAGCGGTTTATATGCCGCAATAGCATCGGCCGTAGCCAAGTTGCCAAAGTCACCGGCGTGCCATACCTCGTCGACATCGCGCAGGAAGTGACGCAGCAGATCGTCGAAACAGCCGTGTGTGTCGGAAATGAGTCCTATTCTCTTCATTTATAGTAATTTAATATTTACCGCCCCACAATCGCTTGATCGTCTCGGCAATTTTCGCCTCGCTTTGGTTCTCCTCATTAGGCTCGTAAAAGCGTGTGCCACTGAGCGCTTCGGGCATAAACTCCTGCTCTGCGAAGCTCCCCTCGTAATCGTGCGCATAGCGGTAGCCTTTGCCATACCCCGCCTCGCTCATGAGCTTTGTTGGGGCATTGCGCAGATGGAGCGGCACGGGGCGGTTCTGCGTATCGCGCTGCACCATAGCCAGCGCCTTGTTTATTGCGTTGTATGCGGAGTTCGATTTGGGGCTGGTAGCCAGATATATCGTGGTCTCTGCCAAGGTGATACGCGCTTCGGGCATTCCAATTTTATGCACCGTATCAAAGCATGCATTGGCCAAAAGTAGCGCATTGGGGTTGGCCAACCCGACATCCTCCGAAGCCAAGATCACCAAGCGGCGTGCGATGAATCGTGCCTCCTCACCCCCAGCCAACATGCGAGCCAAATAGTAGATCGCAGCATTCGGATCGCTACCTCGAACCGACTTGATGAATGCCGAGATCACGTCGTAGTGCTGTTCGCCATTTTTGTCGTACAAGGCGATATTTTGCTGCAGGCACTCGGTGACGTAATCGTTGGTGATTGTGATTTTCCCTGTCGTAGCGCCGACGATTATATCCAAGATATTGAGCAACTTACGTGCGTCGCCACCCGAGAATTTGAATAGTGCCTCGCGCTCCACAACCTCGATTTCGCGCTCCCTAAGCTCCGCGTCACTGCTCAGTGCGCGCTGCAGCAGTTGCTCCAATTCACTATCCTCCATTGGTTTAAGGATGTAGACTTGGCAGCGGCTCAAGAGTGGCGAAATAACCTCGAACGAGGGGTTCTCCGTCGTGGCTCCGATGAGCGTAACTACCCCCTGCTCGACAGCCCCGAGAAGCGAATCTTGCTGCGACTTATTGAATCTGTGGATCTCGTCGATAAATAAGAATGGTGGCTTCTGATCGAAAAAGCGCTGACGTTTAGCCGACTCGATAACCTCGCGCACATCCTTCACACCGGCCGAGACAGCCGAGAGAGTGAAAAAAGGGCGCCCCAATTGGTTTGCGATGATCTTCGCAAGGGTCGTTTTACCGACCCCGGGAGGTCCCCACAAGATGAATGAAGGGACGTTTCCGGTGTCGAAAAATTTACGGAAAACACCACTCTCGCCCACTAAATGTTGCTGACCAATATATTCGTCGAGCGAGTGAGGGCGTAATCTTTCGGGGAGTGGTATTGCCATAAGTGCTTATTATTTAATTACATATCAAACTTCTCGATCTTCGACGAGCAAAGATCACCCAAAGCTGCGATAGCCTCTGTGAAGTGCGCAGTTTGGTTGTGCGCCTCGAGAGCTGCATCATCCGCCCACGTCTCGCACATCAAAAATACATCCCCACGTGTTGAAGATGCGAAAAGGTCGTAGGCAATGCATCCAGCCTCAGCCTGCGATGCCGCTACCAATGGGTTAACTGCCGCCAAGAATTGCTCCTTGCAACCCTCGTTTACCTGAAAAAATGCGTTTACTCTGATCATGGTTTTTCTTTTTTTTGTTTTTCTGTGTGTTTATTACTGCCCTTACGCCGGGCGGGCGCCAAGCTAGCTTGGATCCAAAAACTTTCGTTTTTGACTTTTTTTCTTGCGGTGATTTGCTCTTCGCTGCGCTCTGTACGATATATATAAATTATTGCTCTTATGAAAATAAATTTTCAACGATCAATAATTTATATATCTATGTCAACCTACGGTTGCCATGAGCAAATCCCCGAGGTTCAAACCTGTTGAAAATTATACGTGAGAGCGAACCTCGACATTGGGTTTAAATGCCTTCTGGCATTTAATAAATTTTAGGATACAATAAGTTGTGCAAATTCATTTGCTGACAACTTATTGGATTCTAAAATCTAAAAACTTAAAAAGTTTTTAGCCCAATAGCGCAAAACTAACTGCACCACCGGGGGTGCTATCCCCGGCCGCCGGAGGCAGTAAGAAGGCTGTAAAAAGGCAAAATTACTTAGCCTCCACATCAACAGTAGCCAAATACAGCTCATCGAGTTGCGCTTGGTCGATTAGCGAAGGGGCATCGATCATCACGTCGCGTCCGGCGTTGTTCTTTGGGAATGCGATGTAGTCGCGGATTGACTCCACACCTCCGAAGAGCGAGCAGAGACGGTCGAAACCGAATGCTAGACCTCCGTGTGGCGGTGCTCCAAATTTGAATGCGTTCATCAAGAATCCGAACTGCTCCTCAGCCTTCTCGGGGGTGAATCCCAAGATCTCGAACATCTGCGCCTGCAGCTTCGAGTCGTGGATACGGATTGAACCTCCTCCGATCTCGGTTCCGTTACAAACGAAGTCGTAGGCGTTAGCGCGCACCTTGCCCGGGTCGGTCGCTAGGTATTGAACATCCTCGGCCTTGGGCGATGTAAATGGGTGGTGCATAGCGTAGTAGCGAGCGGTCTCCTCGTCCCACTCAAATAGAGGGAAGTCGACAATCCAGAGTGGCGCGAAGGTTTTAGGGTCGCGCAATCCTAGGCGCTCACCAACCTCCAGGCGAAGGGTGTTGAGTTGCGAGAGGGCCTTATATTTTTTACCGCAAAGGATAAATACTAGGTCACCAGCCGCAGCACCAGCCTTTTGAGCCATTGCCTGCACCTGCTCGGGCGAGTAGAACTTATCGACAGAAGATTTTGTCGATCCGTCGGCCTCCACACGTATCCACACCAATCCTTTGGCACCCACTTGTGGACGTTTAACGAATGCTGTGAGCTCATCGATTTGCTTGCGCGTATAAGTTGCGCAACCTGTTGCAGCAAAGCCACATACATACTCCGAGTCATCGAATACTGAGAATCCGTGTCCGTGGGCTAGCTCCGTAAGATCGGCAAATTCCATACCGAAACGGATGTCGGGTTTGTCGGATCCGTACTTCTCCATGGCCTCGTGCCAACTCATGCGTGGGAACGACTCGGCAAGGGTGATGCCCATCACCTCTTTGAACATATATTTTGCCCAGCGCTCGAAGGTCGCAAGTACATCTTCCTGCTCGACGAATGCCATCTCGCAGTCGATTTGTGTGAACTCGGGTTGGCGATCGGCACGAAGATCCTCATCGCGGAAGCAACGCACGATCTGGAAATATTTGTCGTAGCCGGCAACCATAAGTAGCTGCTTGAAGGTTTGTGGCGACTGAGGAAGCGCGTAGAACTCGTTGGGGTTCATGCGACTAGGTACCACAAAGTCGCGAGCACCCTCGGGCGTTGACTTGATAAGGTATGGGGTTTCGATCTCCAAGAATCCTTCAGAATCCAAGAAGTTGCGCACGGCATGTGCCATTTTGTGGCGAAGGATCATTGCACGTTGAAGTGGTGCACGACGAAGGTCCAAGTAGCGATATTTCATTCTTAGGTCGTCGCCACCGTCGGAATTTTCCTCGATGGTGAAGGGAGGGGTTTGTGCTGCGTTAAGAATCGTTAGCGACTCGGCAACTACCTCGATATCGCCAGTCTCCATCTTTGGATTTTTCGACGAGCGCTCGACAACTTTGCCGACAACTTGCAATACATACTCGCGGCCAAGCTCAGCTGCGACAGCTTTGGTAGCCTCTGGTGAGTGCTCCTCGACAACGATTTGAGTGATACCGTAACGGTCGCGAAGGTCGATAAAGGTCATAGCTCCTAGGTTGCGTACTTTTTGCACCCAACCTGAAAGCGTTACGCTTTGATCGATATTTGTGGCTCTAAGGCAGCCACATGTATGACTTCTATACATAATATTATTGTTATTTTGTTTTGTTATTCGTAGCTTTGCATCTTGCAAAGATAGTAAAAATAGAGATATAACTAATAGTAAACCATAAAAAGATGCACGCAAGCGATAAAAAATATATGGCACTTGCAATTTCGCAGGCTCGTATGGCGTTAAACGAGGGAGAGGTGCCCATTGGTGCGGTGGTCGTGGTGGGCGACACTATCATTGGGCGGGGCCACAATCTTGTCGAGACGCTTTGCGACGCCACGGCACATGCCGAGATGCAGGCGATCACGGCCGCCACATCGACCTTGGGTGGTAAATACCTGAGTGAAGCCACTTTATATGTCACCGTGGAGCCCTGTGCAATGTGTGCTGGAGCCATCGCATGGAGCCAACTTGGGGCTGTGGTGTGGGGTGCCGACGACCCAAAACGGGGCTTCCGCCACTACTCCTCGCAGATTCTTCACCCTAAGACCAAGGTGCGATCGGGGGTGATGAAAGAGGAGTGCGAGGAGTTAATGCTCTCTTTTTTTACAAAATTGAGGTAATTTTTTTGAAAGTCAATAAAAAAAATGTAATTTTGCAAATTGTAAGGCGACCGGCAGATGGTTGACCAGAGAATATAAGGGCATAAGCACAAAAAGAAAAACAATAACAAAAATAATTTACAGCAATGAAAAAATTAATTCTTTCACTTTTTGCGGCAACTGCCGTATTTGTTGCATCGGCTCAAGATGTAACTACAATCTACAACACTGCAGCGGCTGCCTATGGCGAGAAGAAGTATGATGTTGCAGCAGAAAACTTCGACAAAGTTGTCGAGATGGGTATGGACGACGAGGCGGCAGCAAGCATGGTTGCTACAGCTAAAACATATCTTCCTAAATGTTACTATATGCTTGGCGGTGGTGCAATGAAGGCTGGCAACTACGAGGCAGCTCTTCAGAACTTCACTACATCGGCAGAACTAGCTGAGTTATACGACGATATGACAACTCAAAGCAAGGCCAATGAGTGGATCGGAAAGCTTTACCAAACTCAAGGTGGTGATGCATTCAACAACCAAGACTACGAAACAGCAAAGAAGATCTTCGCAATTGGATACGCTTCGAACCCACGTAACACCGAGATGGCTAACTGGCTTGGTATCTGCTACTGCGAGACCGACGAGTTCGAGAAGGGCATGGAGATCTTCCAAAGTGTAAAGGATATGGGGACAAAAAACCCTAAGTACGAGGCAGATGCTACTGAGGCTCAAAAGAATATGGGTATCTACACCAACAACCGTGTGGCTGCGTTCCAAGCTGAGGGTAACCACGACGGCGTAATTGAAATGGCTGAGTGGATCCTATCGACTGACCCAACAAATGCTCTTGCCGAGAAGATCCGCCTTCAAGCATACTACGATAAAAAAGACCACGCTTCGGTAACTGCATCGGCCGAGACTGCTGCTGCAGCTCAAGTAGATGAGGCCGAGAAGAGCAATATCTACTTCATCCTTGGCGCATCGTACAACGACCGCGAGATGAGAGATCAAGCTATCGCAGCCTTCAAGAAGGTGACCGACGGTCCTAACGCTGCAACCGCTGCTGCAACTGTTGCGGAGTTGACTAAGTAGTTAGTAATCTGCATTCTGGCTGCGCTCATGCCGCGCGGGCACCAAGCTAAGCTTGGATCCAAAAACTTACGTTTTTGACTTTTGTAGTGCACTGATTTGCAGCGCTTAAAAGCGCTAACAATATAAAATAATGGATGAGATCTTTTGAAAGTAAACTTTCAACGTTCTCATCCATTATTTTATATCTATGTCAACCTACGGTTGCCATGAGCAAATCAGCGAGGTAAACCTCGATATTGGGTTTAAATGCCTTCAGGCATTTAATAAATTTTAGGAGCGAGTGGGCTGTGCAAATTTATTTGCAGACAGCTCACTCGCTCCTAAAATCTAAAAACTACAAAGTTTTTAGCCCAATAGCGCAACACTAGCTGCACCACCGGGGGTGCTATCCCCGGCCGCCGGAGGCAGTAAAAAAATAGGTGCAACCCAATGGCTACACCTATATTATATACGAACGCGGTTTTATCACTCACCTGTCCAGTTACCAGCCTCGTTGTTACCACCCTCCATAGATCCGAATTTGATTCCGGGATACATGTTGTAGTTGTTCATAAGGTCATCATTTTTGTTGATGATTGCCTGACGATAAACTACTGTGTCGAGGAAGTAGATGTAAGGAGCCTTACACTCAACAACTGGGATAACTACCTTAGACTCAGTTGTAACGACACCTGCAGATAGGATAAACTCAGTTTTGTCGTCTGTTCCTGGGATAAAGCGTAATTTTGCAACTTGCTCGGGGGTAAGTTTGCGTGGAGAGAAGATTGTGTCGATAACGGCAACCTTGAACTCCTCAACATTTTTAAGGGTCTTGTCTCTCTTTTGAGCTAGCTTGAACTTAGCCATACCGATTGAGTCATCCTCATCAACTCTCTTGCGTTGCATTGTAAGTGAGTCATTTAGGACGAAGTTGATAAGCGAGTCAAAGTCTGCGGTGAAACGAGCATTCACAGTTTTGAAGGCACGCTCAGCTGAACGTACATCTTTGATGCGCTCGATAACAGCATTTGATTTTGCAGTCATCTCTTTCTCAAATTGGATAGGCGTAGAGATCTGAATGTAGATCACATAGATCAGCGCAAGGATCGCAGCAGCCAAAAGTAATTGAAAAATTTTTTTCATTTTGATTATTTATTATTAAGTTTGTATCTCAAAAATATTATGCGCAATGCTTAACACACATATCACGAAACAAATTTACACTAAAATTTGTTTTGAAACAACAGTTGACCAAAAAAAAATCATCGAAATGTTATCAAATTACATTTGCGAGGATACTTTTTCGTCTATTTTCGTCCTAAATGGCTATGCGGGGACCGGAAAGACCACTGTTGTTGCCGCTTTTGTCGAGACTCTCAGGGAGTTGAATATTAAGTGTGTACTGCTAGCGCCAACCGGCAGGGCGGCAAATGTGTTGGCTCGGGCAGCGGGGCAAACGGCATTTACAATTCACAAAAAAATCTATCGCCAGAAGAGCAGCACCGACTACGATTCGAAATTTTCGCTCAACTTCAACGGCGAGCACGACACAATTTTTATTGTCGACGAGGCCTCGATGCTCTCCGAGTCGTCGGGCTCGGATGCAATTTTTGGGTCGGGCTCGCTGCTCGACGATCTGGTGTCGTTTGTGCGTAGCGGCAAGCGGTGTCGATTGATCTTGGTGGGCGACAATGCGCAACTACCGCCAGTGGGTCAGGAGTTCAGTCCGGCTTTGGATGAGCGTGTGATGTCGCAATTTGGCGATGTTATATATGGTACCATGGACGAGGTGGTGCGCCAAAGTTCCCAGTCGGGAATTCTGTTTAATGCCACAATGGTGCGCTGCATGATCGAGAATAACATCTTAGAGATCCCAATTTTCGATATGAACTACCCCGATGTGGAGCAGGTCGAAGGGGGCGAGTTCACCGAGAAACTGCAGGAGTGTTACGACAAATATGGACGCGACCAGACTATAATCATCACCCGCTCCAACAAGCGCGCAAACCGCTATAACGAGGGTGTACGCCGCTATTCGCTGGGTGCCGAGGAGCAGATCGAGAGTGGCGACATGTTGATGGTGGTGCGAAACAATTATTACTATACCGAGCAGATCGAGGAGTGCCCGTTGGGATTTATCGCCAATGGCGATATTGCCGAGCTGCGTCGTCTGCGTCGCTTCGAGGAGTTTTATGGCTTCCACTTTGCCGAGGCGGTACTCTCATTTGGCGACTATGACGGCTACGAGATCACCTGCAAAGTGCTGCT
>JAWXTD010000048.1:0-14257 GCA_044433805.1 Rikenellaceae bacterium | reverse complement strand
GTCGTAAAACGACGGTAAAACTTTATCGAGTTCACGCCTATAAATTTTTCTCTTGCTCCCATAATGCAAAGGTAGCACTTATTATTTACTTAGTGCGCTCTATGCGCCTAATCCTATAAATTTATTCTGCACAAATGTATGCAAAAGTTCTCTCTTTGCAAAGTATTTTCTTGCTTTATGTGGGCTTACTACTGCCCTTTTCTTACTGCCCTTACGCCGGGAGGGCACCAAGCTTGGATCCAAAAACTGTCGTTTTTGACTTTGCACAAGAAGCACGCACCCGCGGGGGTGCTATCCTCGCCCGCCGGAGGCAGTAAGAAAGGCAGTAAAAGACAAAACTCAAAAAGCATAAACCTCCTCAAGATCACCATTTAGCTCGATATCGGCAGGCATGATATGGACTCCACGGAAGCCAGGCGTATTAATTTTTGAGCGGCTACCATTCGATACATCGACCCCAATTCCCTGGAAGCTACGCCACACCAGCTCGGAGCAGTATAGGTGTGTTGTGTCACTCAAGTCGTAGTTATGGTCGAAGGGCACACCTCGCTCGTTTTGGCGCATAACATACTTTCTTACAGCTATTTGCGAAAGGCTATCCAGACCCCTCACACGGCGAATAGCTCCTGCGCAGGCCCTATCTGCATTAAAAAAATCGCCTATCGGCTCGCAGTAAATTTTGTCATCCTCGCGCGTTTTTCCCTCGTAGGGCACCTCGTGGATCACGCACCACTCACCATCTATTGCCACCACCACTCCCACGTGCGAGTATGAGCTCCTGCGGTTGGTCATAAGTATCGCCTTGCTGGCGAAGCCCATTCCACAGCGAAACGCAATATCCCCGTTTTGAAGCGCCACGGGAATATTGCGTTGTTCTGAAAACTCACTCTGCGAGGTATTGCAGGCCACAAGAGTGAGCAAAATTATAGGCAGTGATACTATTTTGAGAAATCGATATACCATTTGCCATCGACCTTTACAAGTTTCGCAGGTTGATTGTATGTTTCACCATTGCCATAAGTTGTTGCCTGAGGAACCTTTGCCGATAGGCCATCCTCGCTAATCTTAGCCTCGCCAACCTCGAAAGATTTGATTCCGCCCATCTTCTCGATCTCGGGCAGCATCATTCTGTCCATCAACTCTTTAAATTCCTCGGTCTGCTTTGCGATCTTATCAGCATCTTGATCCTTCATGTAGAATAGTTTTAGAAGACCGTCAACATCTCCCTTTTGCATACATTTATTGTACTGCGCAACAACTGCCTCAGGCGATGATGATGATGAACAAGCGACCATGCATACAAATGCGCATGCAACTGTTAAAAGTGTAAAAAGTTTTTTCATAGTAATTAAATTTTGGTGAGTAATATATTCCGATGTACGTATGACAAAAATAGTTATATTTTTCTTATCATCAAAATTTTTCTTGCTTAATGTTGGAGAACCGTATGAAAATATATTTTCTTACTGCCTGTGGGCGGGCGGAGATTGCACCCGCGCAGGTGCTATCTGCGCCCACCCACAGGCAGTAAGAGAGCTAAAAATCGCCCTACTCCTCGCTATTGATCTTAATTTGCAACTCTACCGATGCCTCGTGGATGCTCTGCAAAATATCCTTCACGAAATCCAGATCGAGCCCTAGGCTTGCGGCTTGCTCGCCACGTTTCTCAAGGATCTCGTCGTAGCGTGTAGCTTGCAGGATAGGCATGTCGTGCTCCTTTTTGAAGATTCCAATGCTGCGCGAGATCTTCATACGTTTTGCCAGTAGCTCCAAGAGAGAGCCATCGAGCTCATCGATCTCGCGACGTAGGTCGCTAAGGTCTTGTGTCGACACCTTCTTGTCGCGAATCACAATGCGGCTAAGCACATCGCCAAGGTCGCAGGGGGTGAGTTGCTGCGCGGCGTCGCTCCATGCAGCCTCGGGGTTGCAGTGCGATTCGATCATCACTCCGCTGAAGCCCAAGTCCATCGCCTGCTGCGTAAGTGGCTCAATGAGAGAGCGTTTACCACCCATGTGGCTAGGGTCGCAGATGATTGGCATATTGGGGAATTGACGGTGTAGCTCGATTGGAATAGACCAAATTGGCTGGTTGCGGTATAGGCTATCGCCATAGCTCGAGAATCCACGGTGGATAGCTCCTAGGCGAGTGATGCCGGCATTGCGCAGGCGCTGCATCGCACCCATCCACAAGTCCAAATCGGGGCTCACAGGATTCTTAACAAGAATAGGGATGTCGACACCTTTCAGAGCGTCGGCAATATCCTGCATCGCGAAGGGGTTGGCCGATGTGCGGGCACCGATCCACAACATATCCATGTCGGCCTCGAGGGCCTGCTGCACATGAACTGGCGTAGCCACCTCGACCGAAATTAGCATGCCCGTTTCGCGACGCACACGTTGCATCCACTCCAGGCCAAGCTTGCCAACACCCTCAAAACCACCGGGTTTGGTGCGTGGCTTCCACACTCCTGCTCTGAAGATTTTTACGCCCAAGGCGCTAAGTTGGTGAGCCGTTGATAGTAGCTGCTCCTCTGATTCAGCACTACATGGACCCGAGATAATCATAGGGCGCTCTAGCTCTAGATTGGGGAAGAAATTTGGATTTAGATCTCTCATAACATTAATTATTTAATATTTTTAATTTATAGCTTAGGATTTGCTGCTGCTTGGTACTCGCCCAAAACCTTGAAATCGGTGATCAAGGGACGTATTGCATTGAGCGATTGATTGTAACGCTCGACATCGTCGAAGGTGAGATCGGCATAAAATAGGTACTCCCACTCACACCCAATGATGGGCAACGACTGAATTTTAGTGAGGTTGATATCGTAGAACGACAGGATTGTCAGGATTTTCGAGAGCGAGCCCGTGGAGTGGGCAAGTGAAAATTGGATCGACGACTTGTTGATCGTCTGGCCCTGTAGATGCTCCTGCGCGGCATCTTGATCGCATAAAATCAAGAATCGGGTGAAGTTGTGGTGGTTGGTTTCGATAGCCCGCTCGATGATCTCCAGGCCATATAACTCGGCTGCATATTGGCTGCAAATTGCCGCATGGCCCATCAATTGCTGCTCGGCGATCTGCTTTGCCGACTCTGCCGTGTCGTCGCTCTCAACAGCCTTGATTGTGGGGTGAGCATTCAACCACCTCTCGCACTGCATAAGCGCAATGGGATGAGAGTGAACCTCGGTGATTTGATCGATGCTCTGACCAGGAAGCACCGCCACAACGTGCGAGACCCTGATTTTTTGCTCTCCAATCACCCGCAGGCGACTATTGCTCAACCGCTCGTGATTCTGAAGCAACGAGCCGGCAATAGTATTCTCAATGGCTGCAATGCCCAGCAACGAACGATCGTGCGCCATCGTCTCGAAGAGCTTGGGGAAGGTGGCACAAGGCACCACCTCGACCTGCTCGCCAGAGAAAAATGTGCGCGCCGCAACCTCGTGGTAACACCCCTCTACACCCTGTATTGTAATTTTTTTCATCGCTCAATTTAATTTTTCATAAAAAAATCCCGTCCTACAAGGACGGGATTTTAATATACTTTCAACTCACTATACGCATATACTCTCCCGTCCTCTCTCTGTAAAAAAGAAGCTAAAATAAAAGAAGTAAAATCGTGCGCTACTAATGAAGTTCATAATCATTTTGTTATGTTGTCTGAGGCAAAAGTAACTAAAAAATTTTATAATCCAAATTTTTTTGCACTATTTTTTGATTTTTTTGAGGATGTGATCTCTTGTGGACACTCTTACTGCTTTCTTACTGCCTCCGGCGGGCGGGGATAGCACCCCCGCGAGTGCGTGCTTTGTTGCGATGATTTGCTCTTCGCTGCGCTCTGACGATACACTATATTAAAATGATTTTTATGAAAGCGCGCTTTCAACAATCATTTTAATATAGTGTATCTATGTCAACCTCCGGTTGCCATGAGCAAATCCCCGAGGTTCAAACCTGTCGTAAATTAACGTGAGAGTGTAACCTCGATATTGGGTTTAAATGCCAAAGGCATTTAATAAATTTTAGCATGTATTAAGTTGTGCAAATTTATTTGCGGCAACTTTATGCAGCCTAAAATCTAAAAACTGCAAAGTTTTTAGCCCAATAGCGCAAGATAATATGCACCCGCGGGGGTGCTATCCCCGCCCGCCGGAGGCAGTAAGAAGGCAGCAAAAAAACCACAAAACCAAAAAAAGCGCAACCCGAAGATTGCGCTTTAAAAAATATAGCTTGTGGTTACTCAGCTGAGATGCCCACAGTTTCTGCTTTGAGGCCCACCGAGAGGGTGTCGTAGTCGCGAAGACCGGTTCCTCCGGGGATAAGGTGACCGCAAATAACGTTCTCCTTGAGGTTCGATAGTGGATCGACCTTGCGTTGGATTGCCGCCTCGTTAAGCACCTTGGTTGTCTCCTGGAAGGATGCTGCCGAGATGAAGCTCGAAGTTTGAAGTGCGGCACGCGTGATTCCTTGAAGCACCTGAGTAGATGTTGCAGGAACAATATCGCGGGTCTCCACTAGGCGCATATCACGACGCTTGAGTGTTGAGTTCTCGTCACGTAGCTGGCGCAGGGTGATTATCTGACCTGGTTTCACATTTGGTGAGTCGCCGGCATCAACTACAACTGACTTGTCGTATAGCTCGTCGTTGACATCCATAAACTCCCACTTGTCGATGATCTGATCCTCGAAGAAGCGGCTGTCGCCTGGATCCTTGATCTTCACCTTGTTCATCATTTGGCGAACGATAACCTCGAAGTGCTTGTCGTTGATCTTCACACCCTGCATGCGGTATACCTCTTGCACCTCGTTTACGATGTGCTCCTGAACGCGTGTTGGTCCGAGGATGTTGAGGATATCGGCTGGGGTGATCGCACCATCTGAAAGTGGGTTTCCGGCCTTCACAAAGTCGTTCTCTTGAACGATGATTTGGCGTGAAAGTGGCACTAGGTAGCGCTTCACATCGCCCTCCTTCGAAGTGATGATGATCTCGCGGTTACCACGTTTGATCTTACCGAATGCTACCTCTCCGTCGATCTCCGACACGATAGCTGGGTTCGATGGGTTACGAGCCTCGAAGAGCTCGGTCACACGTGGAAGACCTCCGGTGATATCACCTCCCGACTTACCTACGGCACGTGGGATCTTGATGAGGATATCTCCCGCCTTGATCTTAGCTTTATTCTTAACGATGATGTGAGCATTCACTGGCAATTGGTATGCCTTGATCTCGTCACCCTCGCGGTTATTTACCTTCAACACAGGGTTCTTGGTCTTATCTTTCGACTCGATAACAACTCGCTCCGAGAGACCAGTCTGCTCGTCGCGCTCCTCACGATAGGTGATACCCTCGACCACTGAGTCGTAGGCGATAACTCCATCGTGCTCCGAGATAACAACTGCGTTGTATGGATCCCACTCGGTGATAAGGTCGCCCTTGCTCACCTGAGCACCATTCTCCATAAAGATTGTTGAACCATATGGAAGTGGGTGGGTATAGAGTACGATTTCGGTCTTAGGGTCGACAATGCGGAACTCCGATTGACGCGATACCACTAGGTCGATTGCCTCGCCCTGAGCATTCTTGCTCTTGATTGTGCGAAGGTCGTCGATCTCCAGCGTACCTGCATATTTCGAGATGACGTTAGTTTCGATAGTCGAACCTCCCGCCACACCACCGACGTGGAATGTACGAAGTGTAAGCTGTGTTCCTGGCTCACCGATTGATTGAGCGGCGATAACACCCACAACCTCACCTTTTTGAACCATGCGCGCTGTAGCCAAGTTACGGCCGTAGCACTTAGCACATACACCGCGACGAGCCTCACACGTAAGAACCGAACGGATCTCAACAGACTCAACTGGCGAGGAGTCGATAGCCTCGGCAATATCCTCGGTGATCTCGACTCCTGCAGGACATAGTAGATCTCCGGTTAGAGGGTTCACTACATCCAAGAGTGCTGTACGTCCCAAAATGCGATCGTATAGTGTTTGAACAACATCGTCGTTGCGCTTGATGGCTGTTGCTGTCAAACCACGAAGGGTTCCACAATCGGTCTCGTTGATGATAACATCTTGAGCCACATCGACCAAACGACGAGTCAAATATCCTGCATCGGCAGTCTTAAGTGCGGTATCGGCAAGACCCTTACGAGCACCGTGGGTAGAGATAAAGTACTCCAATACGGTTAGACCCTCCTTAAAGTTCGAAAGGATAGGGTTCTCGATAACTTGCTGTCCACCCTCGACACCTGACTTCTGAGGCTTAGCCATCAGACCACGCATACCAGAAAGCTGACGAATCTGCTCCTTAGAACCACGTGCTCCTGAATCAAGCATCATATATACTGGGTTGAAACCATCCATATCGGCGATCAAGGTGTCGATTACTGTCTTGGTCAACTTAGAGTTGATATTGGTCCAAACGTCGATGATCTGGTTGTAACGCTCGTTGTTGGTGATAAGACCCATGTTGTAATCCTCCATGATCGCATCGGCACGCTCGTAACCCTCGTTAACCAACTTCTCTTTCTCATCTGGGATGATCACAGCATCGAGGTTAAACGAAAGACCTCCCTCGAATGCCATACGGTAACCCATAGACTTCATATCGTCGAGGAACGAAGCGACCTTAGCGGCTCCGGCACGCTTCATCACCACCGAGATAATGTCGCGCAACGAACGCTTAGTGAGCACCTCGTTGATGTAACCCACCTCGTAAGGAACCACTTGGTTGAAGAGGATACGACCGATAGTTGTCTCGACAAGCTGCATTGTGTGCTCGCCTGCGTCGTCAACCGTGTCGACCATACACTTAACCACTGCGTGAAGTGCAGCACGTTTCTCGTTGTAGGCGATAATAGCCTCCTCCGAGCCGTAGAACACAAGACCCTCACCCTTAGCACCCTTGCGAGGCTTAGTGATGTAGTAGAGACCCAAGACCATATCCTGCGAAGGCACGGTGATAGGAGCTCCATTGGCTGGGTTAAGTACGTTGTGAGAACCAAGCATAAGCACTTGAGCCTCGATAATTGCGGCATTGCCTAGTGGCAAGTGGACCGCCATCTGGTCACCGTCGAAGTCGGCATTGAAGGCCGTACAAGCCAAGGGGTGGAGCTGCATAGCTTTTCCCTCGATAAGCTTTGGCTGGAATGCCTGGATACCCAAACGGTGAAGAGTTGGGGCACGGTTCATAAGCACGGGGTGACCCTTGATTACGTTCTCCAAAATTCCCCATATAACTGGATCTTTACGATCTATAATCTTTTTAGCCGACTTAACGGTCTTAACGATTCCGCGCTCGATAAGTTTACGGATAACAAAAGGCTTGTATAGCTCTGCGGCCATATCCTTTGGAATACCCATCTCGTGCATCTTCAACTCCGGTCCAACGACGATTACCGAACGAGCCGAGTAGTCGACACGCTTACCCAAAAGGTTTTGACGGAAACGTCCTTGCTTACCCTTCAATGAGTCCGAGAGTGACTTCAAGGGGCGGTTTGCCTCATTCTTCACTGCGTTGCTCTTGCGCGAGTTGTCGAACAATGAGTCGACAGCCTCTTGCAACATACGCTTCTCGTTACGAAGGATAACCTCTGGCGCCTTGATCTCGATCAAACGCTTAAGGCGGTTGTTACGAATAATTACACGACGGTACAAATCGTTCAGGTCCGAAGTTGCGAAACGACCTCCATCCAATGGCACCAACGGGCGCAATTCTGGCGGGATCACTGGCACAACGCTGAGCACCATCCACTCGGGTTTGTTTTGACCCTTCGATGCACGGAACGACTCGATTACGTTAAGACACTTAAGTGCGTCGGCCTTACGTTGTTGAGCTGTTGCAGTCGAAGCTGTATGGCGAAGGCTGTATGACATCTCATCAAGGTTAACTTGCTTGAGAAGAGTATATACCGCCTCGGCACCCATCATCGCTACGAACTTCTCTGGATCGTCGTCGGCAAGTGCTTGGTTGCCCTTTGGAAGGGTAGCCAAGATATCGAGGTACTCTTTCTCAGATAGGATGTCAAGACGCGAAGTACCCGCCTCGGCAGCCAAACCTGGATTGACAACGATATAACGCTCGTAGTAGACGATAGCCTCCAACTTCTTGGTTGGGATACCCAAAAGGTAACCAATCTTCGAAGGCAACGAACGGAAGTACCAGATGTGAACAACTGGAACCACAAGCGAAATGTGTCCCATACGCTCGCGACGTACCTTTTTCTCGGTAACCTCCACTCCACAACGGTCACACACGATACCCTTATAGCGGATACGCTTGTACTTACCACAGTGGCACTCATAGTCCTTGACAGGTCCGAAGATTCGCTCACAGAACAATCCGTCACGCTCTGGCTTATAGGTGCGGTAGTTGATGGTTTCTGGCTTTAACACCTCACCACTCGACTGAGCCAAGATCTCCTCGGGCGACGCTAGTCCGATAGAAATTTGGCTGTAACCGCCTGTATTTTTATTATCTCTATTGAATGACATAATATATTGTATTGTTTTTTACCCTATTTTAGGGGGAGTTCCACGAAAACCCCCATTACTTATTCTGCTCGATTCTTACTCCAATTTGACCGATAGAGCCAAACCACGAAGTTCGTGCAGAAGAACGTTCATCGCCTCTGGAATACCTGGACGTGGAAGGTTATCACCCTTCACGATTGCCTCGTATGCCTTTGCGCGACCCATAACATCATCCGACTTGATAGTCAAAATCTCTTGAAGGATATTTGCTGCACCGAAGCCCTCGAGTGCCCAAACCTCCATCTCTCCGAAACGTTGACCTCCGAATTGAGCCTTACCTCCCAGAGGTTGCTGAGTGATAAGTGAGTATGGTCCGATTGAACGAGCGTGCATCTTATCGTCGATCATGTGACCGAGTTTAAGCATATAGGTAACACCTACTGTAGCTGGTTGGTCGAACTTCTCGCCGGTACCTCCATCATAAAGGTAGGTACGTCCCGAGTGTGGGATTCCAGCCTTTGCAGCCAATTCGTTGATCTGGTCGAGCGAAGCACCGTCGAAGATAGGTGTTGCAAATTTGCAGCCCAACTCGCGGCCAGCCCATCCAAGAACCGACTCGAAGATCTGGCCCAAGTTCATACGCGAAGGTACACCAAGTGGGTTCAAACAGATATCGACAATGGTTCCATCCTCAAGGAATGGCATATCCTCGTCGCGAACGATCTTCGCTACGATACCCTTGTTACCGTGGCGTCCCGCCATCTTATCGCCCACCTTCAACTTACGTTTCTTGGCGATGTAGACCTTAGCTAGTTGGATAACTCCATTTTGTGGCAACTCATCGCCATTGATCAAGTTATACTTCTCGCGTTTGATTGCCGCATCGGCACGCTTCCACTCAATTACGTAGTTGTTCACCGTTGTCTCGATGAGTGCGTTGAGTGCATCGTCGTCGGTCCAATTGCAGCTACCTAGGTTAAGGAATGTATTTACAATCTCGCCCTTCTTGTCGCTGGTGATCTGTGCGATCTCCTCGAACATTCTGCGGCTGAATTTGGTTCCTGCAGCGTATAGCTCTACACCGAAGTAATCCTTAACTCCCACAGTGCTCTTGCCATCCAAAAGAGTCATCAACTTATCGAGCAGACGCTCTGTGATTACAGCAATTTGGCCTACGAACTTCTCATCGAGCTTGTCGATTTGAGCACGCTCAGCGCTCTTGCTCTTCTTGTTCTCCTTAGCTGCACGGCTATATAAAGTGGTGCCGATAACAACTCCGTGGAGTGATGGTTGAGCCTTGAGTGAAGCATCTTTCACATCGCCGGCCTTCTCGCCGAAGATTGCACGAAGAAGTTTCTCTTCGGGTGAAGGATCGCTCTCTCCCTTAGGGGTGATCTTACCGATAAGGATATCTCCCGGGTGGATGTTTGCACCCACGCGAACGATACCGTTAGCATCCAAATCGCGTGTTGCATCTTCCGACACGTTAGGAATATCCGATGTAAGTTCCTCGACACCACGCTTAGTGTCGCGAACCTCCATGATATACTCATCGACATGGATCGAAGTGAAGATATCTTCGCGTTGAATACGCTCCGAAATCACGATCGCATCCTCGAAGTTGTAACCCTTCCAAGGCATGTATGCCACCTTCAGGTTACGTCCCAAAGCCAACTCACCAGCTTGTGTCGAGTAGCCTTCGGTAAGGATTTGACCCTTAGTTACTCTTGCGCCCGACAATACTGTTGGCTTAAGTGTAACCGATGTATTTTGGTTGGTACGACGGTAGCGAGGTAGCTCATAGAGAGTGATCTCGGGTGCAAACGAGCAGATAATCTCCTGCTCCGAGCGATCGTACTTAATCTCGATACGTGTAGCATCGGCGAAGATAACCTCTCCATCACCCTCGGCCACAATTTGGATGCGGCTATCAGATACAAGGTCCTTCTCGATACCAGTTCCAACGATTGGTGCTTCGGCTGTGATCAATGGCACTGCCTGACGCATCATGTTAGATCCCATCAGCGCACGGTTGGCATCATCGTGCTCCAAGAATGGAATAAGCGATGCTGCAATCGAAGCGATCTGGTTTGGCGCAACGTCCATCAAGTTAACCTCTTGCGAAGTAACAACGGGGAAGTCGGCTCCCTCACGTGCAATTACACGATCTGGGTTTATAAAGTTACCGTCTGAGTCGATTGGCATGTTAGCTTGCGCTACGATCATACCCTCCTCCTCCTCGGCAGAGTAATATTTAATGTGTGAGTTATCCAAATCGATAACGCCCTCTTCTACTGAACGATAAGGGGTCTCGATGAATCCCATTGGCGAGATCTTCGCAAAGACCGATAGCGACGAAATCAGACCAATGTTTGGTCCCTCGGGCGACTCCACAGGGCAGAGACGACCATAGTGAGTGTAGTGAACGTCACGCACCTCGAAACCGGCACGATCACGCGAAAGTCCACCGGGTCCCAGAGCCGAAAGACGGCGCTTGTGGGTGATCTCAGCAAGTGGGTTGATCTGGTCCATAAACTGCGAGAGCTGCGAGGTTCCAAAGAAGGAGTTAATCACGCTCGATAGAGTCTTAGCGTTGATCAAATCAACTGGGCTAAAGATCTCGTTATCACGCACATTCATTCTCTCGCGGATAGTACGTGCCATACGTACAAAACCTACCGAGAATTGGTTAGAGAGTTGCTCTCCAACGGTGCGCACACGACGATTCGAGAGGTGGTCGATATCATCCACCTCAGCCTTTGAGTTGATAAGCTGTATCAAATATTTGATAATCGCGATAATATCTTCGCGAGTAAGCGTACGGGTAGCAGGGTCGGTATCCAAATCCAACTTCTTGTTGATTCTGAAGCGTCCCACCTGGCCCAAATCATAACGCTTGTCCGAGAAGAATAGCTTGTCGATCACATCGCGAGCTGTTGCCTCATCGGGTGGCTCCGAAGCGCGCAGTTGCCTATAGATATATACAACCGCCTCTTTCTCGGAGTTACAAACGTCCTTTTGTAGGGTGTTGAAGATGATCGAGAAGTCGACTCCCGTTGTTGACTCTTTGTGCAAAAGAATTGTCTTCGCACCGCTCTCCAAGATTAAGTCAATGTGACTCTCCTCGAGAACCGTCTCACGCTCTACGACCATCGAATTACGCTCGATTGAGACCACCTCACCGGTATCCTCATCGACGAAATCCTCAAACCAGAAGCTCAAAACACGCGCTGCCAACTTGCGACCAACAGCCTTTTTGAGCGTAGTTTTTGAAACCTTCACCTCGTCGGCCAAACCGAAGATCTCCAAGATCTGCTGGTCAGCCTCGAAACCTATCGCACGCAAAAGAGTTGTTACTGGCAACTTCTTTTTACGGTCGATATAGGCGTACATCACATTATTGATGTCCGTTGCAAACTCAATCCATGAGCCCTTGAAAGGGATAATACGAGCTGAGTAGAGTTTTGTACCATTGGTGTGCATACTCTGACCAAAAAATACACCGGGTGAACGGTGCAACTGCGATACGATAACACGCTCAGCACCATTCACTACGAAGGTACCACGCTCGGTCATATATGGAATTGTACCAAAGTATACATCTTGGATCTTGATGCCAAAATCCTCGTGCTCATCGTCGGTACAATAGAGCTTAAGTTTTGCTTTTAGCGGCACACTATATGTTAAACCGCGCTCCAAACACTCCTCGATTGAGTAGCGTGGTGGGTCGATATAGTAATCAATAAACTCAAGTACGAAGTTGTTGCGCGTATCGGTAATCGGGAAATTCTCCTGAAATACTCGATAAAGCCCCTCGTTCTTACGATTGTCAGCTGTGGTATCCATCTGGAAGAAATCGCGGAAAGACTTCAACTGCACCTCCAGAAGATCTGGATAGGGCACGGGGGTCTTAATCGTCGAAAAACTGACTCTTTGTTGTTGTGTTATTGCGGACATCGGTATAATCTGCTTTATTTTGAAGTGAAGTATTTTGCGGCACTCATTGCCGTACAGGGATAAATTCAGAGATCCGGTAATAGACAATTACCAAATTTGCATAAAAAGCCAACACGCATAAAAAAGCTGGGGCACTTTAAGCCTTCCGAATCCTCCTGCCATACCACTGAACATAAGCTAGTTATGCATAGTGGTTTATGTCAAAAAACCTAAGTAAAGTAGTGGCGAAATACCACAACCTTACTTAGACGATAAAAAGGCATAGAGCCTATAACTAAGCTCTATACCTGAGTTGTCTGAACGTTATAAGTAGAAAAAACTACTTAACCTCAACCTCAGCACCTACCTCTTCAAGTTGGCTCTTCAATGCTTCAGCCTCCTCTTTAGATACGCCCTCTTTCACTGCTTTTGGTGCACCGTCAACCAACGCCTTAGCGTCACCTAGAGAAAGACCTGTAGCCTCTTTAACTGCCTTGATAACTGGTAGCTTAGACTGACCTGCGCTTACCAAAACAACGTCAAACGCTGTTTGCTCTGCAGCAGCAGCCTCACCTGCAGCAGCAGGAGCTGCAACAGCAACAGCCGCAGCTGCTGGCTCGATACCGTACTCCTCTTTGAGGATTGTAGCCAATTCATTTACCTCCTTAACTGTCAAATTTACTAATTCTTCAGCCAATTTTTTTACATCTGCCATAGTTGTAATTTTTATTAATTTTTTTGTTTTTGATTCTTAGTTTCTCTCTTCAAGCGCCTTTACGATGCCTGCAATTTTTTGTCCTGCACTACCCTGCAATGCAGAAATAACATTTTTCGCTGGAGATTGTAGCAACGAAATAACATCGCCGATAAGCTCCTCTTTGCTCTTAATGCTACATAGTGCATCGATTTGATTGTCACCAACATAAACCGCACCCTCGGCAAAAGCTGCCTTAAGAACTGGCTTATCGCTTGTCTTGCGGAACTCTTTGATAAGTACCGCAGGAGCTTTAGCGTTTTGTGTGAACATAACCGAAGTTGGTCCCTCTAATACACTAATCAAATCTGTATCAGCCTTATCTACCTTCTCCAAAGCTTTGCCAAGAAGTGTGTTTTTAACAACAACCAACTTGATATCACTCTCGAAACACTTGCGACGCAATGCAGCAGTCTGCTCAGCGTTTAGCGCCTCGATATTGGTGATGTAGAAGTGAGGATACTCATTGAGTTGAGCAGCAAGAGCGTCAATCAAACCTGTTTTTTCTTGTTTTGTCATCTCTTATCCTCCTTATTTGGTTTCTACTGATTTTGTATCTACCTGCAAGCCTGGACTCATTGTTGTAGAGACATAGATGCTCTTAACATATGTTCCTTTAGCTGCAGATGGCTTAAGTTTGATAATTGTTGAGATTACCTCTTGTGCATTCTCCATGATCTGCTCTGGGGTGAAAGACACCTTACCTACAGAAGTGTGGATAATACCATACTTATCAACCTTAAAGTCAATCTTACCAGCCTTAACCTCTGCAACAGCCTTAGCAACATCCATAGTTACTGTACCTGTCTTAGGGTTAGGCATCAAGCCACGTGGTCCCAAAATGCGACCTAGTGCACCCACTTTACCCATTACGTTTGGAGTTGTGATGATAACATCAATATCGGTCCAACCTTGTTTGATTTTATCTACATACTCGTCCAAACCTACGTGATCAGCGCCTGCAGCCTTTGCCTCTTCTTCTTTGTCAGGAGTACAAAGTACGAGAACTCGCACCTGCTTACCTGTACCGTGTGGAAGAGTAACAACGCCACGAACCATCTGGTTAGCCTTGCGTGGGTCAACACCCAAACG
>JAWXTD010000047.1:0-15098 GCA_044433805.1 Rikenellaceae bacterium | reverse complement strand
ATGCTAGCGGCCTCCAACGATCCTCGCCCTTCGAACTCCTTGGTGACATCATAACCCAAGACGGTCAAATTCGCGATTTCGCTTCCTGGCTCATAACCCTCTGGCACAGTGCACAATAGACCCGAGCGGCCCAATTTAGCCAACTTATCGAACGCAGGGGTTGCAGCCGCTTGAAGTGTAGTTTTTCCACCCAACGACTCCAAGGGCCAACCAGCCATTCCATCTCCCAAAATTACTATATATTTCATATCTCAATCCTCCGCATTTATCGCACGTTAGCAATACTAATTATGTCAGCAAAGACACCTGCTGCAGTCACCTCAGCACCAGCGCCATAGCCCTTGATTACCATTGGCAAATCGTTATATCTCTGCGAGGTCAACAACACCGAATTGTTGCTGCCATCGAGCTCATAGAAGGGGTGTTTTGCATCGACCTGCTGAAGGCCAACCGACGCCTTGCCACCCTCGAACTTGGCAACAAATCTTAGTCGACAACCCTTATTCTCGGCCGTGCTTCGCATCTCTTCGAACGAGGCATCAATCTCGGGTACACGCTGCATAAACTCATCAACAGAACCCTCGAAGAGGTAATCGGGAACAAAGAGTCGCTTTTCAACATCATGTTGCTCGATCCTATAACCCGCCTCGCGAGATAGGATTACCAATTTGCGCACAACATCCGAACCATTGAGGTCCAAACGTGGATCGGGCTCGCTATAACCTGCCTCCTTGGCCATTGCAATTGCTTTGGACAGAGGCACCTGGCGGCTAACTGTATTTGATATAAAGTTCAGCGTTCCTGATATTACTGCCTCGATCGCTGTGATCTTATCACCACTGTTAATCAGCGAGTTAACCGTATTTATAATTGGAAGTCCAGCTCCAACATTTGTCTCGAAGAGGAACTTCACACCACGTCGACGAGCCGTATTTTTTAGCTCCCTATAGTTTTCATAGCAGCTCGATGCAGCGATTTTATTGGCCGCAACAACCGACACATTGTGGTTCAAGAGAGTTTGATATATCGAGGCTACCTGGTCATTAGCCGTGCAATCGACAAAAACCGAATTCGACGTGTTGAGCGAAAGGATCTCCTTGATGATATTCTCGGGTGTCGAGACGATATTCGACGACTCCAAAGCACCTTTATAATCGCTGAGATCCACTCCTCGACGATCGATCACCCCTCGACGTGAATTGAACAGACCTACAACGTTGATCATAAGCGACTTCTCGGCAAGCAGAGTAGGTTGCTGCGTACGAATTTGCTCCAACAGATTTGCTCCCACGGTTCCCACTCCGGCGATAAATAGGTTTACCACTTGGTGGTCCGAGAGGAAGAATGAATCGTGTATAACATTCAGAGCCTTACGTAGTTGCGAGAGTTTGATTACAAACGAAATATTTGTCTCCGAGGCACCTTGAGCACATGCAATAACGTTGATACCATTACGCCCTAGGGTGTTAAACAGCTGACCTGCGATGCCAGGGGTATGTTTCATATTATCGCCCACAATTGCAACGGTTGCCAGATCATTCTCGATGTTCATTGGCTCCATCTCGCCCACGCTGATCTCGTGGCTAAACTCCGCATCGAGCAGAGTGGCTGCAGCCTCGGCATCTGCTTGGCGCACACCAATAGATGTGTTATTCTCCGAGGAGGCTTGCGAAACCATAAATACGCTGATTCCACCTTGTGCCAACGCCTTGAATATTCGATAGTTAACACCAATAACATCGACCATTCCAAGACCGGCAACAGTGATCAAACTTGTGTCGTTAATCGACGAAATACCCTTGATTGGCTTACCCTCGACCTTGCTCTTCTCGCGAGTGATTAAAGTTCCGGGAGCCTCGCGGTTGAAGGTATTTTTAACTACGATTGGAATATTTTTATAAAAAACTGGGTAGATCGTTGGAGGATAAATCACCTTCGCTCCGCAGTTACACAACTCCATTGCCTCGACAAACGACAAATGGTCGATGACATAGGTATTGCTGATTATTCGCGGATCGGCCGACATAAATCCATCAACATCGGTCCATATCTCGAGGATATCTGCATCCAATGCAGCAGCTAAAATCGCAGCTGTATAATCCGAGCCACCTCTACCCAAGGTAGTTACAACACCACTCTTGGCATCCGAAGCGATAAATCCAGGAAGCAAACTAACGCGAGTATGCTCCGCAAAACGCTCTCGGATAAGCTCGTTTGTCTGCTCCATATTTACAACATGCTTACCCAATTGCAAGCGTGTTTTGATCAAATCACGCGAATCGATAAGAGTCACATCATTCAATAGGTACGAAATAATAGTCGAGGATAACCTCTCGCCATAACTTACGATGGTGTCCATTGTCTTATCCGATAGGTCGCGGATTAGGTGAATACCCTTATATATATTGGTAAGATCATCGAAAAGCGGCTGCAGGCGTCCGTACAGCTCCCCTCGGGAAGCGGTGTCGACCAACCCCTCGATAATTGTATTGTGACGTTCAACAATATGGCTAAAGGTTGCAACATAGCTATCGTCGCCAGCTTGGGCAGCCTTAGCAGTCGCTATCAACAGGTCGGTCACACCGCCTACTGCCGAGACAACTACAACCAAATCATCATCTGTACCATTTACAATACTCTGCACATTGCGCAAACTCTCGATCGAGCCTACCGATGTTCCACCAAATTTAAGTACTCTCATATTTTTATCTTATATATACCGAATTGTGATTTTACAAAAATACATTTTATTTTGCAAACACAATACATATTGTTATATTTTATTCTCTCTAACTTCGAATTTGTCCATCTCCTCTTACGATATACTTATACACCGTAAGTTCTGGCAGCGCCATTGGCCCTCTTGCATGCATCTTTTGGGTACTTATTCCTATCTCAGCACCCATGCCAAATTGCGCTCCATCGGTAAATGCCGTCGAGACATTGACATATAAACACGCTGCATCGACCATCTTGCAATACAACTCACCTCGAGCGGCATCCTCTGTGACAATAGCTTCGCTATGGTGCGAGGTGTTTGCCATAACATGCTCTACGGCCTGCTCGAGCGACTCGACCGTGCGAATAGAGAGCTTATAATCTAAGAACTCCATGCCGTAATGAGATGATAGCGAAGGCTTTAGAAGCTCCGCGGGGTAGCTATCTTGCAGGGCATCAAAAGATTGCTCATCGGCATATATCTCGACATTTTTCGCTGCCATTGCCCCGCATATTTGTGGCAGATCGGCGACTCTTGAGCTATGTACCACGATGGTATCCAGAGCATTGCAAACGCTCACTCGTCGGGTTTTGGCATTGGTCACAATATCGGCCGCCTTCTGCAAATCGGCAAATTTATCGATATAGGTGTGACACACGCCTGCTCCGGTCTCGATAACTGGGACACGCGAATTGGCTCTGACATAGTCAATTAGCGAGCGACCACCACGTGGAATAATCAAATCGACATGCTCAACGGCCATAAGCAACTCGGATGTAGCAGCACGATCGACGGGCAAAAGAGTCACAACACTCTCATCGACCCCTTCGCTGCGCAACACATCGCGAATCAGCGTAACGATAGCTCGATTTGAGTGCTCCGCATCGCTTCCACCCTTCAGGATGCAGGCGTTCGAGCTCTTAAAACATAGCGAAAAGACATCGAAACTGACATTTGGGCGAGCCTCATAGATCACTCCAATCACCCCAAAAGGGACACGCACCTTGTCGATTGTCATTCCATTGGGACGCGTAACGCTACTAATCACTTCACCCACCGGCGAGGACAACCAGGCAACATTTTCCATATCGTCGGCAATGCCCCAAATGCGCTCCTCGGTGAGTAGCAGTCTATCATACATAGGGTTCGTAGCGTCGAATTGCGCTAAATCTTTGGCGTTAGCTGCCAAAATTTCGCCGACCCGCTCGCGTGCCTGCTGTGCAATTTTTAAAATCACACTGTTTATCTTCTGCTCCGAGAGCATCGCAAGAGTTCGTGAGGCCTTGCGAGCTGCTCTAAATTCGTTTATTAGATTCATAATTTTACTCCTCAATATAGAGATAATCGTAGTGAATAATTGGTTTAAGGCCTCGCACTCCGGCATTTGCACGTGCCTCGGTGCTATCGACCGAGATTCTGCCAAGAGCAACTACCACTCCATTTTGCGAGACGACCTTAACAATATCGTGCTTCTCGAATTCGCCCTCAACAGCCACTACACCCACCGGAAGCAGGCTTGCGGCCGAAGATGATAAGAGCGCTTTGTGCGCATTGTCGTCAATGACAACCCTACCCTTTGCAAAACCCTCGCTGTGAGCGATCCAACGTTTGATGCCCGAGACACCTCTTTGCGAGGGCAGGAATCGAGTCGAGACAACATCATCACCCCCAAGAAGCAGCTGCGGCAGGATATTATCACGACGTCCATTTGCCACAATAACCTCGATCCCCTCGTCGGCAACTTTGCCCGAAATGCGACTTTTGGTTAACATTCCGCCACGGCCAAATTGCGATTTTGTGGTTGAGATGCACCCCGAAAGATCGTGGTCTGATGTGGTTATATGGCGAATAACCTTCGATGTGGCTAGCGACGGATCGCCATCATATATACCATCAATGTTGCTCAAGATGACCAAAGCATCGACCCCCATCATTGTTGCCACCAAACCCGAAAGTTCGTCGTTGTCGGTAAACATTAGCTCCGTTACAGAGATTGTATCATTCTCATTTACAATAGGTACCACCCCACTATCTAACATTGTGCGCATGCAGTTTTGCTGATTCAAGTAGTGCGTCCTCGACGAGAAGGCCTCCTTTGTGGTTAGCACTTGCCCGCAGACAACTCCATGATCGTGAAACAGATTGTAATATTTATTGATCAATTTCACCTGGCCAATCGACGAGAAAAGTTGTCGCGAAGAGACAGAATCGAGCCTACGACCAAGCGACGAGGCGACACTACGCCCTGCAGCGACTGCTCCCGACGAGACCACAATCGCCTTAATGCCAGCATTTTGCAGCTCGACAATTTGATCCACGAGCGACGAGAGGCGAGTGGTGTCGAGATTGCCCGAAGTGTGGGTCAAAACATTACTGCCGATCTTTACTACAACCGATTTATACTTTTGATTCATTACCTGCTCTCTTTTATTGCACACATTACAGCGTCTTGGAAACCCTCGCGCTTCATCGCCTCGAGCCCCTTGAGGGTAATTCCACCCTTGGTTGTCACCTTGTCGATCTCGGTTTGTGGAAGGCTCGCATTGCGCTGCAGCATCGCCACAGCACCCTGCATAGTCTTCAAGGTCACCTCCAACGATAGCGCTTGATCTAATCCCACAGCCTCTCCTGCCTTCATCGACGAGTCGATATAGCGCAGCGCAAAGGCAATTCCGCACGACGAGAGCGACGTTAGCGGAGTCATCTGCGACTCCTCAACAACAAACGTTGCACCTAAGGCCGAGAAGAGTTCGACAACCACAGCATCGAGCTTGTCACTCGCACCACAGCTCGAGATGATCGAAACACCCTGGCCAATAGAGATTGCGGTGTTTGGGATCACTCGATAGAGTGGAATAGGCCCGAATTCATCGAACATAAGCATCTGAGATAGAGCCTTGAAGCTCACACCAGCAACAACCGATATTAACGATTGACACTCTCGGTCAATGCTTGGTGAGATCTGAGCAAGAACCTCGTCCACCAGCCAAGGTTTCACCGCAACGATAATAATATCTGAATTAGCTATGGCCTCATCATTAATATTATCTTGCTTGACTAGCTGCGCGCATTCACCAAACAGTGGCCTCATTTTCTGGCTCAAATGCGATATCGTAACATCCTCTGCTGCCACGACTCCTTGAGAGATAGCACCAAATGCAATGGCACCACCCATATTTCCTCCTCCAATTACCGATATCTTCATAATTGCAAATTTACAAATTTTAAAACCAATTCTTACCGCTCAAGCGATTTTTTTAATAGTTCGATCGCTTTTTCTGCATCTTGCTCTTGTTCTAGAAGATTTACAAAATGGCTGCCGATGATGCCTCCACGGGCATTTTGGCAGGCAGCATCGAAGGTCGCTTTGTTCGAAATTCCAAAACCAATCATGCGAGGATTGCGCAGCTCCATCTGGTTTATCTTATTGAAATAGGCTATCTTAGAGGCATTGAAATCGCTCTGTGCTCCAGTAGTTGCGGCCGACGATACCATATATATAAAGCCATCGGTATTCTGGTCGATCTGCTCAATGCGCTCACCACTAGTCTCGGGTGTGATAAGCATAATCACCTTCACGTCGTATTTTTCTGCAACCGCACGATACTCCATTTGGTAATCGCCAAACGGCAGATCGGGAATAATCACACCATCGATGCCACATTCGGCGCAGCTTTGGCAAAAGCGCTCGAAGCCATACTGCATAATTGGGTTCAAATAGCCCATCATAATGAGCGGAATCGAGACATGTGAACGGACATCGGCAAGCTGCTTGAAGAGCAACTTTAGCGACATTCCATTGCGCAGGGCCCGAGTTGCAGCATTTTGAATCACAATACCATCGGCCATCGGATCGCTAAAGGGGATACCGATTTCGACCATGCTCACACCGCCCGCCTCCAATGCCTTGATCACATCGAGCGTAGCATCTAATCGAGGGGTGCCAGCACAAAAATAAATTGATAGGACATCGCTCTTATCGCTAGCAAAAAGTTGATTAATTCTATTCATTATTATCTATTTTAATTGTTCTAAAAAAGTTGTTAGCAGCCCCACATCTTTTAGGGCAGGAGCCACTTCAAAACGGCTATTTAGGTCGTAACCCGCAAGCGAGGGGTGATCAAACGCCTTTAATGATGGCACGCTACCTGCGTCGATTCCTCCGCTGAGCAGAAAGGGAGTTTCGGATGAGTAGCCATCGAGCAGATGCCAATCAAACTGCTCGCCCGAACCGCCATAGCCACAGCATTTGGTATCAAAAACAAAGAGCTCACAACAAGCCACATAGGGTTCAACACTCTTAAAATCAAACTCCTCACTCACAGAAAAGGCCTTAATAACTCTTACGCCTAGGGCGTTTATTGCGCTACAAAACTCTGGTGTTTCCGCGCCATGAAGCTGCACATAATCCAACTCGAATTGATTGATTCTACTCGAAATTTCCGACTGTGTAGCATTAACAAAGACTCCAACACGCCTAGCATTGCGAGGCATTGCAGATGGCAACCAGGCCACACAACGAGGTGATTTATCGTAAAAGATAAAACCCATCATATCTATGCCCAATGCATCTACTGCAGCGATATTTTCGCCATCGCGCATTCCGCACACTTTGATTATCTTGCCTCCGTTCATCGCCAACTTATTCTATTTCAGCAATAAATTTTGCCAATTGCGCTGCGGGATTCTCGTCGCGCATAAAATTCTCGCCAATCAGAAAACCTCGATAACCCACCTCTCGCAGGGCACTCACAGTTGCCGGATCGGAAATCCCACTCTCCGAGACTCTCACCACACCCGCGGGCAGTAAACCGGCCATACGATAGGAGTTGGCAACATCGGTATGGAAGCTGCCCAAGTTGCGATTATTGATGCCAACCATCTCCACATCCTTGTGAATATATTGCAATTCGTCCTCACAATGAAGTTCCAAGAGAACCTCCAAGCCAAGCTCATGAGCACGCTCCACAAGCTCGTCGCAACGCTCCTTGGTGAGTGCCGAGGCGATCAACAACACAGCATCGGCACCAACTAGGCGAGCTTGGTAGAGTTGATACTCATCGACGATAAACTCCTTGCGGATGATCGGGATTGCCACCTTGGGGCGTGCCAGCTCAATATCTTTTAGCGAACCACCAAAATAATTATGATCGGTAAGAATCGAGAGTGCCGAGGCACCCGAGGCGGCATACCCGGGCGGAATCACCCCAGCATCGGCATCTTGCTTTATCCACCCCTTCGAGGGCGAGCGACGCTTAAATTCCGCAATAATTCCGCTGGGCGATGATGCCAAAGATTGGCTCATGGAGCGCACTGCGGGCATATCGCGCGAGGCTGCAACTAGCTCCGCGAGTGCAATTTGCGACTTTTCGGCCTCAACCTCCAAGTACTTATTTGCAATTATCTCTGTTAAAATATCCTTCATCGCACTAACTATTTAACTCAATGAATCGACGCAGAGCTGCGGCAGCCCTTCCGCTATCCAGCGACTCCTTTGCCAAGGCAATGCACTCATCAATGCTCTTTTCGGGTGAGAGGATATTGATTGCAAAGGCGGCATTTACCATCACAACATCGCGTTGCGCTGCAGTCGAAGTGCACGTCAAGACCGAGTTGAAGATCTTAGCTGCATCTTCGGGGGTGTCGCCACCAAAGAGCTGGTCTTCGCTATAGCGCTCAAAACCAAGTAATTCAGGTGTATATATCTTCTCGCTTTGAGTTGTTGCCACCTTGAAATCCGAGGTGAGCGAAATTTCGTCGTAACCATCCAAGCTATGCACCACAGCGTGATTCACTCCACTGGCTTGATAGGTATAACTATATAGACGCAAAAGCGGCAGATTGTAGACTCCCAAGAGCTGATGGCGCGGTTTTACGGGGTTCACCAAAGGGCCTAACATATTAAAGAAAGTCCTAACAGCCAACGCTTTACGCACAGGAGCTACAGCCTTCAGAGCAGGATTAAAAAGTGGCGCATGCAGATAGGCGATATTACACTCCTCGATGCTTCGACGTAGCTTCGAGGCGTCGGTTGTAAACTTCACACCATGCTGCTCAATTACGTTACTCGCTCCACTCACCGAAGTGGCTCCGTAGTTACCATGCTTAACCACCCTATAGCCAGCTCCCGCCACAACAAAACATGCGGCAGTCGAGATATTAAATGTGTTCTTGCCATCTCCACCAGTACCCACGATATCGATTGGTGAGAACTCATCGAGCTCTACGGGGATACACATCTCAAGGAGCGCATCGCGGAATCCGCAAAGCTCCTCAACCGATATATTGCGCATCAAAAAGACGGTGATAAGCGAGGCAATCTGCACATCGCTATACTTACCTTGTGCAATATTTTGAAGTATGTCTCGAGCCTGCTGGCGACCTAAATAGCGGTGCTCGAAGAGGTTGTATAATATATTTTTCATCTTTGGCTAATTATTTAAAAAGTTACTCAACATTGCTATTCCATTGGGTGTAAGCACCGATTCGGGGTGAAATTGAATCCCTCGCACATCGTACTCTTTGTGTCTCAAGGCCATAATTTGCCCCTCACCACTCATTGCTGTAACCTCTAGGCACGAGGGAAGATCTTTATCATCCACAACCCATGAGTGGTAGCGACCAACCAACTGCTCCGCATCCAATCCCTCGAAGATCACATCAGCCGAAGTAAGCTCAATTTGGCTCTGCACACCGTGGTATACATCCTTGAGGTTCACCAACTCAGCACCAAAAGCTTCACCTATTGCTTGATGCCCAAGGCATACGCCCAAGATGCTCTTCGAGGGTGCATAGCGCTCGATGATTGGTTGCAACAGACCCGCTTCGCAGGGTATTCCCGGACCGGGCGAGAGGATTATTTTATCGAAACGATCCACCTCGCTGATCGAAATCTTATCGTTTCGATGAACCTCGACATCGGTGAAGCCCAGCTCCTTGACCACATGAAGAAGGTTATAGGTAAATGAGTCGTAATTATCTAAAAGTAGTATCTTCATGTCGATTAATTTTTTAATTCTACAGCTATATCTATAGCTCGCTTCAAAGCTCCCAACTTATTGTTAACCTCCTGCAACTCATACTCGTCGTTACTCGCAGCAACAACTCCTCCTCCGGCCTGCAACCACAATTCGTTGTTGCGACTCACAAAGGTGCGGATGGTGATCGCCTGGTTGAGCTCTCCGCCCAAACCTATAAATCCGATGCAGCCACCATAAGCTCCGCGGTTATGCGGTTCAATCTCGCTAATGAGCTGCATTGCTCGCACCTTGGGAGCACCACTAAGGGTTCCCGCGGGGAAGGTATCGACAAAACATTTTATTGGTGAGGCACCTTGATCCAAGACTCCCGCAACGCGGCTAACCAAGTGGATCACATGGCTATAATATTGAGGCTCTTTATAGAATAAGAGCTTAACATCGTGGCAGTTGCGACTCAGATCGTTGCGAGCCAAATCTACCAACATAACATGCTCGGCATTCTCCTTTGGGTCGGCCAGAAGTGCATCTGCAAGTTCCTTATCGCGCAAAGCATCGCCCGTACGTTTTGTGGTTCCAGCAATGGGGTCGATATAGGCCTCGCCACCGCTAACCTTGCAGTGCGTCTCGGGCGAAGAGCCGAAAATCCTAAAGCCACCGAAGTCGAAATAGTAGAGATAGGGCGAAGGATTCACACTGCGAAGAGCGCGGTAGACCTTAAAATCGTCGCCAGCATAAGGCTGAATAAATCGTCGCGACAGCACAATTTGAAATACATCGCCACGCAAGCAGTGGGCAACGCCGCGCCTTACATTTGCCTTATGCTCATCGTCGGTGAGGGTGCTGTAGGCTGGTGCTGTGAGTGAAAAATCGTATGATGAGAAGTTGCGATTCTCCAATGCCCGCTCGATTCGTGCCATATCGCTACTTTCACCCTCGGCCAACATCTCGACCAAAGTTAGCTCGTTGCGAAATGGATTGAAGCGAATTACATATCGATAGAGGATATAGAGGATATCGGGGGCATCGTTCACCTCGTCGCTACTCTCCTTGACGGGGATATTTTCGAAATACTTCACGGCATTAAATGTTGTATAGCCATACAATCCACACACCTCGTTGCACTCTCCCTCGACCGAGAAACGACCGATAAAGTTGTTGATTGCCAACTCCACACTCACCTCTGCGCCCAAATCATACTCTTGGGTTGAGTTATCGGGATATGTCTCGGTAACTCGACCCCTATTCACCGCTATCGAGGCCAAGGGAGCAAGGGCAATATACGACATTGAGTTCTCGCCGGCGTGATAGTCCGAACTCTCCATCAGTGCCGATTGTGGATACAGATCACGCACCTTAAGGTAGATATTTACCGGAGTGTGGAGGTCGCCGATACACTCGCGCGTTACCGTTTTATAATTATAACTTTTCATTGCTAACCATTTTATAGTTATCCAAATATGTCTCAATATCTTTGTCGCCACGGCCCGAAACGGTCAAAACAACCACATCGCTGGGCTTAAAGCTAATCTTCTTGAATACGCCAAGCGCGTGCGCAGATTCCAATGCCGGGATAATTCCCTCGAGCGCCGTAAGCTCGTATGCGGCAGCTATCGCCTCATCGTCGTTTACTGCCAGAATTTCAGCTCGCCCCTGTGCTGCCAAATTCGCATGTACCGGACCAATTCCGGGATAGTCCAAACCTGCCGAAATTGAGTAGGGTTCAACAATCTGACCATCTTCGTCTTGCATAACATAGGTGCGCGAACCGTGGATAATACCCTCCTTGCCAAGTTGGATTGTCGCAGCGGTATGTCCACTATCGACGCCCAAACCACCAGCCTCGGCCAAGACTATCTTCACTCGCTCGTCGTCCAAGAAGTGGTAGATTGTACCTGCCGCATTGCTACCGCCGCCAACACATGCGATGAGGTAATCGGGGTGATCGCGCCCCTCCTTCTCCTGAATTTGGCGCTTGATCTCCTCGCTGATGACCGACTGCAGGCGTGCCACCATATCGGGGTAAGGGTGTGGCCCAACTGTCGAGCCTATTATATAGAAGGTATCGGCTGGATTGCAGCACCAGTCACGAATCGCCTCGTTGGTGGCATCCTTAAGTGTCATATTTCCAGATGTCACCGGAATAACCTTGGCACCCAACATCTTCATTTTCTCGACGTTGATGTGTTGGCGCTCCACGTCGGTTTTGCCCATATAGACAATACACTCCATATTCATCAAGGCGCATACGGTGGCTGTAGCTACTCCATGCTGCCCCGCCCCTGTCTCGGCGATGATTCTTGTTTTGCCCATTCTGCGAGCAAGCAAAATTTGACCTATGGTGTTGTTGATCTTGTGTGCTCCGGTGTGGTTCAGATCCTCGCGCTTGAGATATATCCGACATCCGTAACGCTCCGATAGACGTGTGGCGAAATAGAGTGGCGAAGGTCGCCCAACATAGTCGCGCAAAAGAGAGTGATACTCTGCCAAAAAATCCTCGTCACCAATCACCTCGAGGTATTTTTGTTGAAGCTCTGTGACTACCTTATGGAGAATCTCGGGGATGTAGGCTCCTCCGAACTGACCATAATAACCATTTGAATCTACTTGATAGCTATTCATAATAAACTAACGTTATTTAAAAAATAAGTCCTATCGCAAGTTGCGACAGGACTCATCTATAATTATATGTTTCTTAAATTAAACTTATACATACAGAGATCTGCTCACTTACTTCTTTTTGAGTTGTAAGGTGCGCCACCAACATGTATTCGTCGTCGTTTTATTCATAATTGTGTTATCTCTGTTTTGCAAATATATGAAAGGGAAATTAAAAAAACAAATATTTTAAAAATTTTTTTTATCTTTTATTATCGTGCTATTCACTGATTATCACCATATATATTACACCTTTTACTCCTTTTCGAAAGATTACTTTCAAATATTACGTAATTTGGGTTACATACATCAAATATTAAACATTTTTCTTGATTGTGGAAATATGCTTCTTACTGCCCGTGGACGGGTGCGTACTACTGTTGCGCTATTGGGTTTATACCCAAAGGCATTTAAACCCAATAGCGAGGTTCACCTCGAGGATTTGTTCATGGCAACCGCAGGTTGACATAGATACAAAATAATAGATGAGACCGTTGAAAGCTTACTTTCAAAAGATCTCATCTATTATTTTGTATCGTAAGAGCGCCAGCGAAGAACAAATCATCGCATGACAAAAGTCAAAAACGATAGTTTTTGGATCCGAGCTAACTTGGTGCCCGCGCGGCATTAGCGCAGTAAGAAGGCTACCAAGCAAATAACTCGTAATCCTCCATCATCTTATTAACATCGGCACGTACTGCTGCGATATTCTCCTCAGACTCAGGGTTGGCGAGCACGCGGTCGATAAGCTCGACGATGTAGGCCATCTTATCCTCCTTCACACCACGAGTTGTGATTGCGGGGGTACCGAAGCGCAAACCAGAGGTCTGGAATGGTGAGCGAGAGTCGAATGGAACCATATTCTTATTGGTGGTGATATCGGCTGCCACGAGAGCTTTCTCGGCAACTTTTCCGCTCAATTCAGGGAATTTTGTGCGAAGGTCGACTAGCATAAGGTGGTTGTCGGTACCCTCAGATACGATCTTGTAACCCTTAGCGATAAATGCTGCGGCCATCGCTGCGGCATTGGTTTGAACCTGCTTTTGGTACTCGCGGTACTCGGGCTCTAACGCCTCGCCGAAAGCTACCGCCTTAGCTGCGATTACATGCTCGAGTGGACCGCCTTGGATTCCGGGGAATACTGCCGAATTAAGAATTGTCGACATCATCTTCACCACACCCTTTGGAGTTGTAAGTCCCCATGGATTCTCGAAATCTTTACCCATGATGATGATACCGCCACGTGGTCCGCGCAATGTTTTGTGAGTTGTCGAAGTGACGATGTGAGCATATGGAACAGGATTTTCCAATACGCCTGCAGCGATAAGTCCTGCGGTGTGTGCCATATCGATCAAAAGCAATGCTCCCACCTTGTCGGCAATTTCGCGCATACGCTTATAATCCCACTCACGAGAGTATGCCGAAGCACCACCCACGATAACTTTTGGTTGACACTCGATAGCCTTTTGCTCCATTGCATCGTAGTCGATTGTGCCAGTCTCCTCGCTAAGGGTGTAACCCACTGCATTGAAATATTTACCCGACATATTCACCGGAGAACCGTGTGAAAGGTGGCCACCATGCGAAAGATCAAGACCCATGAAGGTATCGCCCGGTTGCATCACAGCGAAGAATACAGCCATATTTGCTTGCGCTCCCGAGTGAGGTTGCACATTAGCATACTCAGCACCATAGATCTTACAAAGGCGCTCGATAGCCAATGACTCGACTTGATCGACAACCTCGCAACCGCCATAATAGCGAGCTGCAGGATATCCTTCAGCATATTTATTTGTTAGCACTGATCCCATCGCAGCCATCACTTGATCGCTAACGAAGTTTTCGGATGCGATAAGCTCGATTCCGTGAGTTTGACGTGCCTTCTCTTTGGCAATTAGATCGAATATTTGTGAATCCTTTTTCATTTCGATGATGTTTTATTTGTTGTAGAAGATCGATGAGATCTCTTTATAATTATGTACACGCTCAATTACGTCGGCAAAGATATCGGCAACCGACAATACTGTAAATTTCGAGAGATCTTTATCCTTGTTGAGTTTGATTGTGTCGGTTACAATCACCTCGCTCAATGCACTAGCGTTGATTCGCTCGTATGCCGCACCCGAAAGAACTGGGTGAGTGATTGCAGCCTTAACGCTCTTAGCACCACGGCTCATTAGCATATCGGCAGCCATACAGATTGTTCCTGCCGTATCGATCATATCGTCGACAATGATGATGTTGCGACCCTCGACCTCACCGATTGCAGTCATGCTTCCAACCACGTTTGCCTTAGCACGCTCCTTGTGCGAGATGATGATTGGAGAACCCAAATGCTTTGCATATGAGTGAGCTCGTTTTGCTCCTCCCATATCTGGTGCAGCTATCGAGAGGTTCTCGAGATCCATCTGTTTAATATAGGGGATAAAAACACCACTTGCGTAGAGTGCATCGACTGGCACCTCGAAGAATCCTTGGATCTGATCGGCATGGAGATCCATAGTCATAATGCGATCCACACCCGCTGCCATAAGCATATTGGCAACCAACTTTGCCCCTATTGGCACACGTGGACGATCTTTGCGATCTTGTCGAGCCCAACCGAAATATGGCATCACCGCAACTACTTTATATGCCGAGGCACGGCGTGCAGCATCGACCATCATAAGCAGCTCCATTAAATTGTCTGCTGGGGGCTCTGTTGATTGAACGATAAAGACTGTGCACCCTCGAATTGATTCGTT
>JAWXTD010000046.1:0-15101 GCA_044433805.1 Rikenellaceae bacterium | reverse complement strand
AGGGTCGCAGAGGATGATCTGGGCGCCCATGTCGATAAGTTTGTCGACAAAGAATAGGCGGCTCTCGAACATCTTCTGGTGGATCAGCACCGAGCCCTTAGCTTGGGTAGCCACCACCAGGAATATCGAGAGCAGGTCGGGGGTGAGGCCGGGCCAAGGTGCATCGGCAATATTCATTATCGAGCCATCAATGAACGACTCTATGCGGTAGTTATCCATCTGAGGCACAAAGAGATCGTCGCCCCGCTGCTCGGTGTGGATTCCCATGCGAGCGAACTGTGCAGGGATGATCCCCAGGTTGTCGTGCGACACATTTTTTATGGTTAGCTCCGAGCGGTTCATGGCTGCCATGCCGATGAAGCTACCCACCTCGATCATATCGGGCAGCATGGTGTGCGAGGTACCTCCCAAGCTCTCCACGCCATCGATGGTGAGCAGGTTCGAGGCGATACCCCCGATCTTGGCACCCATGCGGCAGAGCATGCGGCAGAGCTGCTGGATATAGGGCTCGCAGGCAGCGTTGTAGATCGTCGTGCGTCCCTTGGCCAAAACGGCAGCCATAATGATGTTGGCCGTTCCGGTCACCGAGGCCTCGTCGAGAAGCATGTAGCAGCCCCTAAGCTCCTTACCCTCAACGGCAAAGAGCTCGTCGCCAATGTCGAAGTTGAGCCTTGCCCCCAGCTTCTCGAAGCCTATGAAGTGCGTGTCGAGCCTGCGACGGCCAATCTTATCACCGCCCGGCTTGGGGATATATCCCACACCAAAGCGAGCCAACATCGGGCCAATGATCATTATCGAGCCCCGCATGCGGGTACAGCGACGACGGTAATCCTCGCTATGGATGTAGTCTAAATCTATCTGCGTGGCCTGCAGCGTGTAGCTCTCCGGGCCGATCTTCTCGACCTCAACTCCCATCGCCCCAAGCAGCTCAATGAGCTGGATGACATCGATTATCTGCGGCACATTGTGCAGCGTTACCCGTTCGGGGGTAAGTAGCGCGGCGCAAATTATCTGAAGCGCCTCATTTTTAGCACCCTGAGGAGTGATCTGACCACCCAAAGGACGCCCACCTTCGACTTTAAATATTGACATAGCTCTAAATTTTAAATCAAAGATATAAATTTTATTTCTAATATCTATCTTTTTTGGGGGCAAATGTGGGGAGGATGGATGAAAAGTTTACTTTCTTGTTGGCTTTATGTTAGGTTTCTTACTGCCGTGGGCGGGCGGGGATAGGCCAACAGATTAAATGGTTAATGATCAATGATTAATTTATAAGCTTAACGATTTGATACAAAGCAACGTAAGAAATGTTCACCTCACAGGGGTTCAATTCGCAAGAATTGAAAAATTTTAAAGGTGTTATATATCTTGTCAAGCTCGCTTGAAAAAAGATATATAACACCTTTAAAATCATTAAGTTGCAGACTCAATGTCCGCAGTGCAACAGAGTACGCACCCGCGGGGGCGCTATCCCCGCCCGCCCACGGGCAGTAAGAGAGCCTAACCCAAAAAGCAAAAACCCTACCCGATCTTAATATCCTTAATTCGCAGTTGCATGGTCACCGAGCCGCGGTAGTGGTTTTCGACCACGTGGTAGCAGACGTCGATGGGGTGTCCGCTGCGGATCCACTCGAAGTGTGTGGGTTGTCCGAAAGCTATGGATTGAATCCGTGTATTTGGCTTTTGGCGCTGTGTGAGGTCCATGCGCAGGTGTTCCATGTCGGCTCCCACGAGCATTGCGTCGCCATGGTTGCTCACCGCTTTTGTTGCGAATACGGGTGCTGTGTTGCCGGGTCCGAAGGGCTGGAAGCGCTTCAGGTCGCGGCGGAAGGCGGGGGTGATATCCGAAAAGAGTATCTCCGTGTCGATATCCACCTGTGGGACGAGGGTTGCTGGGTCGATATTCTCGTCGACATACTTGACGAAGCGACGTGTGAATTCCGCGACATTCTCGGGTTTCATAGTGAGTCCTGCGGCATACATGTGTCCACCGAAGTTCTCCAGGATGTCGGAGCACGACTCGATTGCCTGGTAGAGGTCGAAGCCGGGGATGGAGCGTGCGGAGCCTGTAACGAACTCATTACTACGCGTTAAGACCACCGTGGGGCGGTAGTATGTCTCGATTAGGCGCGAGGCGACTATTCCCACAATTCCCTTCATCCACTCGGGGTTGTAGATCACCGTGCACTTGGCATCGTTGTACTTGTCGTTGTTCTCGATGTAGTTGTGCGCCTCGATTGTTACGCTGCGGTCGATGCTTTTGCGATCTTGGTTGAAGCTGTCGATCTCGTTTCCGAACTTGGCTGCAGCCGATTCGTTACCCTCTATGAGCAGCTCCACGGCGGCATAACCGCCTGAGGGAGGTGCATTTAGGTCGTTCACGTCCATGCGCATTCTGCCGGCAGCATTTATGCGAGGGCCGATCTTGAATACGATGTCATCGATGGTGATTGAGTGGCGTTCTAGGCCACAGATCTTGATAATCGAGTGCAGTCCCTTGGAGGGGTTGCGATTGAGGCGTATAAGGCCATAGTGCGCCAACACGCGATTTTCGCCAACCAGGGGCACAATATCAGAGGCGATGCTAACCGCCAATAAATCAAGCAGATGCTCGATTTTACTAAAGGGGATTTTATGCTTGGAGGCATAGGCCTGCACAAGTTTGAATCCCACACCGCACCCCGAAAGTTCATCGAAGGGGTAGGTACAATCGACCCTCTTGGGGTCCAACACAGCAACTGCCGCAGGTATCTGCTCGGCAGGAAGGTGGTGATCACAAATGATGAAATCGATCCCCCTCTCTTTTGCATAGACAACCTTTTCTATGGCTTTTATACCACAATCTAGAGCAATGATCAGCTTGGCACCTTTTCGTGCGGCATAATCAATGCCCATGATCGAAATACCGTATCCATCGGTATAACGATCAGGAATGTAGAACAGTAGGTTTCTGTGACCTATCTGCTTCAAGAACTTGTACATCAACGCAACCGCGGTGGTTCCATCGACATCATAGTCGCCATAGACCAAGATATATTCACCCTTGGCTACGGCCTGCTCGATTCTCGCCACTGCCTTGTCCATATCCTTCATCAGGAATGGATCGTGCAGCTCCGAGAGCTGAGGATTGAAGAAGTTTTTAGCCTTCTCTACACTGTCTATGCCCCTCTGTACGAGTAGGCGAGCCAATACGGGAGAGATCGAAAGAGCTGTGGCAAGATTTTCCACAAGCTCCTGGTTCCCCAAAGGCTTGACTACCCATCTTTTTTCTATAGGCATAATCTTTATTTTTTATATATTTTAACATTTAAAATCTTAATTAAGTTATTCAACAATAGCTCTTTAGCCTCATCTAGCGAGACAGGCGAGCTGCTCTCAACTGCAAGCGAAGTTGCACCTCGATCGGTGAAACCACACGGGTTGATGTAGTCGAAATATTTCAAATCGGTCTCGACGTTCATCGCCAGGCCATGCATGGTAATATAACGTGAAGACTTAACTCCTATTGCGCAGATCTTGCTCCACGCAGCCCCTTTTTTGACCCACACACCTGCCGCTGAGGCGATGCGCTGGGCGGGGATATCCCAATTTGCGGCAGTGGCAATCACCGCCTCTTCGAGCGCCCAAATGTACTCTTTGAGCCCTATTCCCAACACCTCCAAATCGAGAATCGGGTAGACAACTATTTGACCCTTGCCGTGAAAGGTTACGTCGCCCCCACGGTCGATATGGTAGTAGTCGGCACCTATGGCCTTGAGCTGATCCTCGCCAAGGAGCATATTGCTATCCTTGCCACTCTTGCCTAGGGTGTAAACCGCAGGGTGTTCTACCATCAATATGTAGCCTGCATTTATATCTTTTGCGGTGCTCCGACCGCCATCTTTATCTATCTGTAAGGCACCCTCACTGCCCCTTTTTTTATTTTCCACCAGGCCTTGGAATAGCTCCTGCTGCAACTGCCAACACTCGCCATAGGGCATCACTCCAAGGTCGCGAAACTCCACCTCTCTCATAGCTCCATCCTCTCTCGCAACACCCTCTCTCATAGCTCCACCGCCTTTAGGGCCTCATCGGCAAGGTACGACGAGCGGACCATAGGTGCCGAGGCGCAGTAGTCGAAGCCCATCTCCATGGCCTTTTGGCGGTACTCCTCGAAGCGCTCGGGGCTCACGTAGCGGTCCACCGCGTGGTGCTTCAAGGTTGGTCGCAGGTATTGACCCAAGGTCACTATCCTCACCCCAGCAGCCCGCAAATCCCTGAGTGTCTGGATGATATCCTCATCGCTCTCGCCCAGGCCCACCATAATTCCACTCTTGGTGACTGCCCCCAGCTGCGAGAGCTTGCCCAAGACCTCGAGCGAGCGCTCATAGCTTGCTGCCGAGCGCACCGCAGGTGTCAAAGCACGTGTGGTCTCGATGTTGTGCCCCACAATATCTGCGCCAGCACTAACAACAACCCTCAACGACTCATCGTCGTTATTCATATCGGAAATTAGAAGTTCAATAGTAGACCCCATGCCCTTGGCACGGATTGCCTCGATAGCTGCCACCCAATGTGCAGCTCCTCCATCGGCCAAATCATCGCGCGTGACCGAGGTCAAGACGATGTGCTTCAAGCCCATTAGCTCCACACTGTCGGCCAACTTAGCTGGCTCGGCAGGGTCTAAAGGCAGTGGCCTCCCACTCTGGGTAGCGCAAAAACGGCAGTTGCGAGTGCACACCTCGCCCATAAGCATAAAGGTGGCAGTCCTGCGACTCCAGCACTCAGCCTTGTTGGGACACATTCCACTGCTACAAATAGTGTGCAGCGAATTGTCACGAACAATGCGCTCTACCTCCGCAAATACAGGGGTCGAGTGTAGCTTAATCTTTAACCATTCTGGCTTCGAAAGATTGATGACCCTAGTGCGCAACGATGGCATATTACTATATTCTTAATTTCCTATTGAGACAAAAGTAATAAAAAAATATTACAATGGAAAGATTATATCCCTTTTTCTTAAGGTAAAAGTGAGAAAAAGATTTTTTGCTCCTTTTTCTTGCTGCTATATAATATAGGTGATGGTATGATTTTCTGCCTTCTTACGTTGCTTACGGCCTTCTTACGGTGCTATCCCCGCCCGCCGGAGGCAGTAAGAGAGCAGTAAGAAAGAATAATTTTACAATTTTTAGTAGAAAAATTTGCAAATACAAAAAATTGCACTACCTTTGCACAACCAAAACGAAAATGGTGGATTCATCTAAGGGCTAGGATACCTGCCTCTCACGCAGGACATAGGGGTTCGAATCCCCTATCCACTACAAGTTTAACCGGCAAAATCTCAACAGATTTTGCCGGTTTTTTTTATTTCATAACCTTAAAAATCATTGAGTTGCAAACTCAATGCCCGCAGAGCAATAAAAGTACGCACCTGCTCACGGTGCCATCCCCGCCCACCCACGGGCAGTAAGAAACGTAAGAAATGAAAACTAAAGCGCAACATGCAACAAATTTCATACATTTTCCCTAAAAAAATCCCGCTACATGCTTGAAAATAAAATATTTATTCCTATCTTTGCAACCCGTTTGCGCCATTAGCAGATGGATAATTATTAATTTAACGAGCGATTGTATCGCAATTTATTTCCAAAATGGAAGAGAACAAAACATTTGTTTCGAACGAAAATTTCGATTGGAACGCATTTGAGAACGATCTTGGCGTATATGACCAGGATACAACAGCAATTTCTGAGGCTTACGACAAAACCCTATCTAACATCGCAGTTGGAGAGGTAGTTGACGCGGCAGTAGTTGGCCTAAACAAACGTGAGGTAGTAGTAAACGTTGGCTACAAGAGCGAGGGTATCATCTCGATCTCGGAGTTCCGCTACAACCCTGAGCTAGCTTTGGGTGACACCGTTGAGGTATACGTTGAGTCTGTAGAGGACAAAGGCGGTCAACTAGCGCTTTCACACAAGAAGGCTCGCCAGCTTAAATCATGGGATCGTGTTAACGAGGCTATGGACAAAGAGGAGATCATCAAGGGTTACGTTAAGTGCCGCACTAAGGGTGGTATGATCGTTGATGTATTTGGAATCGAGGCATTCTTGCCAGGCTCTCAAATTGACGTTAAACCAATTCGTGATTACGACGTATACGTAGACACAACTATGGACTTCAAGGTGGTTAAGATCAACCAAGAGTTCCGCAACGTAGTTGTATCTCACAAAGCATTGGTTGAGGCAGATCTTGAGGCTCAAAAGCAAGAGATCATGTCGACACTTAAGAACGGTAACATCTACGAGGGTATCGTTAAGAACATCACTTCGTACGGTGTATTCGTTGACCTTGGCGGCGTAGATGGCCTTATCCACATCACCGACCTATCTTGGGGACGTGTTAACCACCCCGAGGAGATCGTATCGCTCGACGAGAAGATCAAGGTTGTTATCATCAACTTCGACGAGACTAAAAAGCGTATCGCTCTTGGTCTTAAGCAACTTACTCCACACCCATGGGAGGCGCTCAACACAGAGCTTAAGGTGGGCGACATCGTTAAGGGCCGCGTAGTAGTTATGGCTGATTATGGTGCGTTCGTTGAGATCTCAACAGGCGTTGAGGGTCTTATCCACGTATCTGAGATGTCTTGGAGTCAACACCTACGCTCTGCTCAAGAGTTCATGAAGGTGGGCGACGAGGTTGAGGCAGTGATCCTTACCCTAGACCGTGAGGAGCGCAAGATGTCACTCGGCATCAAGCAGCTTTCGGCTGATCCATGGGACGGCATCGAGACCAAATACCCAGTTAGCACCAAGTGCAACGCTAAGGTTCGCAACTTCACCAACTTCGGTGTATTCGTTGAGATCGAAGAGGGTATCGATGGCCTTATCCACATCTCTGACCTAAGCTGGACTAAGAAGGTGAAGCACCCAGGTGAGTTCACATCGGTAGGCGCAGCAATCGAGGTTGTAGTGCTCGAGATTGACAAGGAGAACCGCCGCTTGAGCCTAGGCCACAAGCAACTTGAGGAGAACCCTTGGAACGAGTTCGAGGCTAAGTTCAGCGTCGACACAATCCACCAAGGTACTGTAACTGAGGCTGGTGAGAAAGGTTTCGTAGTATCTCTAGGCGAGAACGTTGAGGGATTCTGCCCTGCACGTCACGCAGTGAAAGAGGACGGAACAACACCCGCTGTAGGTGACTCTCTAGAGTTCAAAGTGATCGAGTTCAGCAAGGCTACTAAGCGCATCACCCTATCTCACGCTCGTATCTACGAGGAGGTAAAACGCTCTGAGGTAGCTGCAGAGAAAGCCGAGAAACGCGCTGCAGCAGACGCAACAAAATCTTCTGTCAAGAAGATCAACGCTTCTGTTGAGAAGACAACCCTTGGCGATATCGCTGGCCTTGCAGCCCTAAAAGCAGCAATGGAGAAAGAGGAGTAATAAACTCTCTTTCAATATTATATCCGACCCGACTAACTTTTGTTAGTCGGGTTTTTTGTTTCTTGCTATTAGTCAATGTGCATGTATTGGCAAAAAGCACGAAGGCTACATAAGTAGTGTAAAACAATTATTGCCATATTTTTAATAGCACTCTTGGAGCGATATTTTTCACTATTAAATTTCAGTATAGAACCACTATATTTTCAATTCAATAGCAAAAAATCTCATCTCCAATAGCACTCTTAAAAACACACCAATAATTATTTTACCCTACCTATAAAAAATACCAAAAGTTTGTAAGCAGCATGATTAGGTATTTTAAAAAAATATATTTACCTTTGCAAATATACGTTTTTGAAATCTTATATTGTTTAACTACATATTTAATTAACTATGTCAAAAGGAGTTATTATCGAACGTTCGAGCCGCCTAGAGGGTATTGGAGAGTATTATTTCTCGAAGAAGCTTCGCGAGATCGCTGATCTTGAGGCTGCTACTGGCCGTCAAATCATCAAATTAGCTATGGGTAGCCCCGACCTACCACCAGCGCAGGCAGTAATCGACCGTCTTTCAACGGAGGCGCAACGTCCAGATGTACACAAATATATGTCTTACAAGGGCGAGCCAATTTTGCGCAAGGCCTTTGCTGAGTGGTATAAAAAATGGTATGGTGTGGAGCTAGACTTCACTTCGGAGGTGCTTCCACTTTTGGGCTCTAAGGAGGGTATCATGCACATCGCAATGACATTCCTTTCGGCTGGTGACAAGGTGTTGGTTCCAGATCCAGGATACCCAACTTACTCAGCAGCAGTGCGTTTGGCAGGTGGAGAGATGGTTACCTACGCTCTTAACAAGGAGAACGGTTTCACGCCAGACTTCGCGGCAATCGAGGCTGCGGGCCTTGAGGGCGTTAAGATGATGCTTATCAACTACCCTAACATGCCTACGGGACAAACTCCAACCGTGGAGCTCTTCGAGCAGATCATCGAGTTTGGTCGCAAGCACAATATCCTTATCGTTCACGACAACCCATATAGCTTCATCCGTAGCGAGAAGCCAATGAGTATCATGGCTGTAGAGGGTGCTCGCGAGGTAGCTTTGGAGATGAACTCACTATCGAAGGGTCACTCAATGGCTGGCTGGCGCGTGGGCGTTGTTGTTGGCAAGCAGGAGTGGATTGACTCTATTTTGACCTTCAAGTCGAACATGGACTCAGGAATGTTCTACCCCGTTCAGGCTGCTGCCGAGACTGCACTAGCTTTGGGCGACGAGTGGTTCACGGAGCTTAACGACATCTACCGTGCACGCGAGCGTCAGGGCTACGCAATCCTCGACACTCTAGGTTGTAAATATCGCGAGGGACAAGCTGGACTATTCATCTGGGCAGAGCTTCCAGAGGATTACCAGGGCGACAGCTTCCAATTCTCAGACGAGGTGATGGAGAAGACCGACGTATTCCTAACTCCCGGAGGCATCTTCGGCAAGGAGGGCGTTCGCTACATCCGCATCACCCTTTGCTGCCCCGAGCAGTTGTTGGAGAAGGCTGCTAAAGCTATCGCTGCGGCATACGCTAAGTAGGAATTGCGATAGATAAAGTTTTAAAGAGACTCTTCGGGGTCTCTTTAATTTTTATATCTATGTTAAAGTATGTCATCACATGTAAATCGTTGAAATAAAGCCTCTTAAGCTAGTCAGTTAATCATTATAATTATATTCGTGTTGGCATTGTCTTCGCTATTGGGTTTAAATGCCAAAGGCATTTAATAAATTTTAGGGAGTAATATTATTGCGCAAATTCATTTGTGGCAATAATATTACTCCCTAAAATCTAAAAACTGAAAGTTTTTAGCCCAATAGCGCAAGAGTAGCTGCACCCGCGCAGGTGCTATCTGCGCCCGCCGGAGGCAGACCCAAACCTAAGAAAGGGAGCACGAAAGCGAGCACGAAAGCGAGCACGAAAGCGAGCACGAAAGCGAGCAAAAAGACCTCACAACCAAAACGGTATAGAATTTGAAGGAGCGGAAGGTGATGAAATACAACCTTTCGCTCCTTGTTGCCAATGCGCTTTTTGCGCTTAACTTCTCGCTTTTTGTCTCTGTGATCGAGGGTGGCAGGTTGAGCATCGGGGCTATATATATCCTTGAGACTCTGCTCTTTGGCGCTGCATCTGCTCTCCTCTGCATGCTCTTTGGTGCGCATCTGCGCATGAGGGTTGCCGATGCTGTGTCGCTCGCAGCTATGGGCATCATCTCCGCCTTGGGCTGGAGCTACGCCACGCTGCGGGGCATGGAGCTCACCTCGCCTATCGATGCTGCGACAATCGCCTCCGTGGGACCCTCGCTCACGCTTATCTTGGCTCACTTCTTGGGTCGACGCCACCTGACGCCACTGCGGCTTTTGGGGCTCGCCATAACACTTGCCGGGGTGGCGATATTGGTCTCGGGGCTGCGGTTTATCGGGGCCAGTAGCCACATGATACGGGGCAACCTGCTGCTGACAATGGCCATGGCTATAGCGGCTGTTAACACCCTGATTATCAAGCTTCCGCTGCAGAAATATGGAATCCTGCCAGTGGCATTCTACTACTCGCTGGCCGCCTGCGCGGTGAGCCTACCGATCTTCTGGGGCGATCTGGGCTCGCTATCCATTGAGAATATGAGGCTCGGAGATTCCGCACAGATGCTGCTCTTGCTGCTGCTGGGCGGCGCGCTGCCCCTGATGCTGCTCTTCGAGGGAACCGAGTACCTCTCACCACTGCACACGTCGCTATATCGCTACATCCAGCCTCTCGTCACAACAGCTATTGTGCTGCTCAGAGGCCAGGCACAACTATCAACGGGCAACTATATCGCCCTGGCCGCTATAACCTTGGGCGGGCTGCTGATGGCTAAGGGGGTGCGGCGAAGTAGCTGAGGTCTACTTTATTACTGCCTTTATTACTGCCTCCGGCGGGTGCAGCTAACTTTGCGCTATTGGGCTAAAAACTTTGCAGTTTTTAGATTTTGATATTCAATAGTCTGCCGCAAATAAATTTGCACAGCCTACTTCAACTTAATATTATATTTCTGCTTGAAGCAGCGCTTGAAGTAGTATACGTCGTTGATTCCCACCGACTCGGCAATCTCGACAAGGGGCATTTTATTCTCTTCGATGAGCGAGTATGCCCTCTTGAGGCGATGATCTTTGATAAGCTCATTGGGGGTTGTTCCGGTGAGCGACTTCACCTTACGATATAGCGATGTGCGACCGATGAGAAGAGCTGCGGCGAGGCTGTCGACACTCAACTCGGGCAGGCTAATATTCTCATCGATATAGGTATATACCGACTCCATAAACTCCCTGTCGAGCTGTGGCAGGGTGTCGATAAATTCGCGGCTACTCTCCTCAGTATTAGCACTATAGTTCTCGATAATCTTGCCTCGCAGCTCGATGAGGTTCTCTATCTGGTAGAGCAGCGTCTCGAGGTCGAACGGCTTTGTGATGTATGCATTTGCCCCAAGCTTATAACCCATTAGGGCATCTTGGTCGGTAGATTTCGCAGTGAGGAGAATCACCGGAATATGGCTTGTTGCAAGGTCGGATTTGACCTTCGCACAGAGCTCATAGCCATCCATGTCGGGCATCATAACGTCCGAGATGATGACCTGAGGCCTCTGCTCGATAGCCTTGGCGTAGCCCTCAACTCCATTACTGGCAACGATGCAGTTGTAGTGGTCGCTCAAACAGCGCCTTACCCACTCTTGCAGCTCGACGTTATCCTCGACGAGCAGAACCGTATATTTGTGATTTTGAGGCTCTTGGGGCTTCGGGCTTAGCCTTGGGGTGCTCTCCGTCGCTCGAGCCTCCTCCTTGATCTGCTCGGCGTCGTAATCCTCTCTTGCGACGGGAATTTTGATCGAGAAGGTGCTGCCACAGCCCAAGCGGCTGCAGACTCTCAGCTCTGCGCAGTGCGTTAGCGTGAGCTGCTTTACAAAGGCAAGCCCAAGCCCAAAGCCGTTATTCTTGGCCGTCAGGTTCGCAATCTGGAAGTAGCCTCGGAATATCTTCGGCAGGTTCTCCTTTGCAATGCCGCTGCCACTGTCGTTCACCGAGATCACCACAGTTTGTACCACCGACTCCGCTATCGCACCAACGCTATAGTGGTCGTAGCCCTCGTCGATTGCGGGGTACTCCCCAGATAGGGTAATGGTTATCGGATTCTGCGCCACATTATACTTGAAGGCGTTATAGAGCAGATTCAGAAGCATCTTTTCCACGATAATCGGATCGAGGTAGCCCATGCACTTTTCGGGGATCTCGCAGTGATATCGCACAGGGGTATACTCATACGACAACGACTCCTCGAACAGGTCGCTGATGCTGCGAATTAACCTATCTACCTCTATGCAAGATAGTTGCAGCTTGCCGGTGTATTGCTCGCGACGCCTAAAGTCGAGAAGCTCGTCGACCAATTTATTGAGATATTTGGCGTTGCGGATAGCCACACTAAGGTGACTCTTAATCTCGTGCGAAAGAGCCTCAGAATTAAGGTGCAACAGCGGGCCAAGAATCAGCGAGAGAGGTGTTTTAATCTCGTGCGAGATGTTTGTGAAGAACTGCACCTTCTGGTTGTAGAGCTTCTCGTTTGTTGCTCTTTGGATCTCGATGAGCTGAATTTTATTGCGTGTGGCGGCTCTCTCGACGGTGATCCGGCGGGTGATGTAGACCAAAATTACTGTGATGAGGATATATATAATCACCGCATAACCCCTTAAGTACCACGGATATTGCACCTCAAGGCTCAGCTCCCGGCAGCTTGGGTTCCAAATATCGTCGTTGTTAGATGCCCACACCCTAAGCTTGTACCTTCCCGGGGTGAGATTCATAAGCAGGATATCGGGAGTCGCGCCGCTGAGGTAGATCTTATCCCTTTTGAGCAGCTCCCACCTATAGCTATTTCTGTTGGCAAAGATATAGTTGAATGCCGTTGCGGTGAGCCGAATATTATTTTGCCAATGCGCAAGAGTTATCTGGCTGCTGTTTATGATTGCCTGTTGGAGTATATCGGTTTGGTCGTGGGGCGATATTGCTCCGTTATTTATGTTAATATCGGTTATATATAGCTCGGGGATAAAGCTATTACTATCGATCGCCGAGGGTGAGAAGATTGTAAAACCACCATTTCCACCAAACCACAACCGCCCATCCTTCGACCTGAAGGCCGAAGCTTTCAAGAAGTCGTTTGGCTGAATGTTATAGTCGTGGTTATAAATTTTTATCTCTTCGGTGCTAGGGTCGAGCCTAATGATGCTATAAAGGGTGCTGGCCCAGATATTGTTGCAATCATCCTCGAGGAGTGCCATAATATTATTGTCGGGCAGGCTCGAGGCGATGTTGAATGTTTTGATCTGGCAAGCGCCACTCTCAACGTCCAAGGAGCTGATCTGAACCAGGCCATTGGTCGAGGCAACCCACGTATTGCCCTGGCTATCCTCGCTGAGGTGGTGAATGTTGTCCTGCGAGTATATCGGGGGTGTGTAGCCCTTGAGGCTCGAGAGCTTGCCCAATCTGAAGTTGTAGTAGAATATGTTCTCCGTGGTGCAGACCCACATAATATTCTGCTTCTCGGAGTAGTGTAGATATTTGGCATTTATCAACTCTGGTCGATCCAGAACTGTGCTCTGCACGCTCGATAAACTCCTCTCATCAAAGAGTATAACACCACTGCCCGGGCAGGCCAGCCACAACAATCCATCGCTGCCTCGAGCAATAGAGTAGACGTTGGTATAACCCAAAAAGTGCATCTCATCCACCATGCGATCTTGGTTGAAGAGCGATAGCCCTGCACCGTGATAACCTATCCACAACCGCCCCTGCGATGCCTTGAACATGGACTTTGCATGGCTGCCCGCGGGGATCGATAGCTGCAAGCAGTTGGGCTTTATGTGTCTGATCTCTCCATTGTTGTATAGTGCCACACCAGCCCCGTCGGTGCCTATCCACACTCCGTAACTATCTTCGTAGAAGGTATTTATAACATTCGACTTGAGGCTATGCATCTTATCTACATTGCGCGAATAGCTCACAAAATCGTATTGTGTGGCGTAGCGCACATTCACACCACCGCTATAGGTCGCAATCCATATATTGCCCGTGCGATCGCACTTGATATCACATATCGAGTTGTGGCTCAGTGCGTTGTTGGCATTGTCGCCGGAGTAGTAGGCGCCGATCTCCTTGCTCCTTGCGTCGATGAGGTACAAGCCATTGAAGCTGCCCACATATATGCCGCCACTCCGATCCTCACAAAAGGCCCGAATGTAGTTGCTGCGCAGCGTGGGGGTGTTGTGCGTATTGAGATGTTGCAGTGTGCCACTCTCTAAATTATAGATGCCAACGCCTCGATTCTGAGTGCCAATATAGAGATCACCCTCTGGGGCAAGATGGATGCAGTTGATCCTGCCAATATCCCCCGATAACCCCTCCAGAGGGGTGGATAGCCCCGCCCCGATGTCGTAGATCTCGATGGTGGCACCATCGGCAATCAGAAGCCGATTATCAGAAAGAGGAATCACATCGCGCAGATTGTCAAGCTCCCCAAGGGGGCTAAACATCACCTCCTCAGCCCTTTTGTAATATACCTTGCCCGATGCAACAACATACCAGATGCCCGAATCGCACCTCTTGATCTTGGTGATAGTTCTCCTCGAGAAGGAGTATTGAATGCCATTTACCTGGTAGTAGGAGGTGCGGAGCCTCTCGCTCGAGCTATCGTAATACGAGAGTCCATTGTTCGTGCCAATCCAAACATTGCCATTGCTGTCTGCCGCAAGTGCCGTGATGCAGTTCGAGGGGATCGAGTTAATGTCATCATCACTGTGCGTGAAGTACTTAAACCTGACTCCATCATACCTGTTAAGACCATTCTCAATGGTTCCGAACCACATAAAGCCAACGCTGTCCTGACAAATAGCACTAACAGAATTTTGCGACAACCCACCCCCAATATCGACATAATTGAACTGCGCAGAGGCCCCATAGCAGATAAATGATAGGAGCACTGCAAGGTGAAATCTGCACAACTTTATGCTGCAAAAGCGATTCTGTGACATCGGTGGTTGGGTTTAGCTCCTACAAATATACGGCTTGTATTTTGGATTTACAACTTTGGGTGGTAAAATTACTCTCTTACTCCCTTGGGTTAGCTCTCTTATTGCCTCCGGCGGGCGGGGATAGCACCCCCGCGGGTGCGTACTCTGTTGCGATATTGGGCTAAAAACTTTGCAGTTTTTAGATTTTAGGAGCTAATATGTCTTTTGCAAATGAATTTGCACGACATATTAACTCCTAAAATTTATTAAATGCCTTTGGCATTTAAACCCAATATCGAGGTTGCTTGCTCACACATAATTCACAGAAGGTTCTGCCTCGGTGATTTGCTCATGGCAACCGAAGGTTGACATAGATACATATATTACGTAAGTTTCGGAAGTAGATTTTATTAACAATAAAGTACCTGCCATATCGCCTTGAGCCGATATATTTCCCGCAGCGGCAGCACCTACAGTATTCCCCTCCAACGGTTTGGAGGGGTCAGGGGTGGCTATCGAAACATCAACAAAAAAATAATAAGACTCAGAGTATAGCCTCAGATGTTTAACATCATGTAAACGCGAGAGGTATTGCACTCGCAAGGGT
>JAWXTD010000045.1:0-15732 GCA_044433805.1 Rikenellaceae bacterium | reverse complement strand
AACATTGGCCATCACGCAGTTAGCGCCGATGCCTCGTCGCGAATCTTTATCGGTGCTATCCACGATGCTCCGGCTCAGTGGCACACTTCGGGCATCACAAAACACACTGTAGGAGTGGTGCTATGGCGCAATGAGGGCAACCCAAATTCATGCTTCGAGTGCCATGCGAGCCAGCCTCGTGCCACGCTCTTCGACGTGACTAAGGGAGGCTTTATGCGAGGCCGCTGCGGTGGTGCTATCTCGAACAACCCCAACCACCTTAACGACCTGGTTTTCTGGAACTACTGCGAGACCGATGAGGCCGAAGCTGACTTCGATTTCTGGCCCTCGACAACCCAATATTTCCGCTTCTTGCCCCCTGTGATCGTTGGATTCCATGGCGCTGGCACCACCTTTAAATCCTCGACTGTGGCCTATGAGGAGAGCACGGGCGCTGCCGTTGAGCCTGAATCGCTGTTCGAGGCGCAGTTGAAATTGCGCTTGGGCAAGCTGCCCGAGTGGATTGTGGAGCTTCGCGATAAGGTGAAGTCAGGCGAGGTTTCGGGGTCGTTACCCCTTGAACGCGAGGTAGTTGTGAGTAATGCCGCAGAGTTGGAGGCAGCTGTTGCAGCAGCCACCTTGGGCGATAAGATCGTGATGCTCGATGGTGAGTACCGCGATGTGAAGCTCATTGTGAACCACTCGGGAACCTTCAATGCGAAGTTCGAGATCAAGGCGAAAAATCCCGGTAAGGTGATCTTCTCGGGCGACGCTAAGGTGGAGCTTCGTGGCGATCACACACTCCTTTCGGGCATCTATTTCAAGGATGGCGACCGCAATCCACAAGAGTGGCGCAGCCATGGACAGGGGCTTGTTGCGATCTTTGGCGACTATTGCGAGGTTGCCGAGTTGTTGTTCTTTGACTTCGATATGGCCTCGTCGTCGTATATATCGACCACGCTCGATGATAGTGGTCGAGTGCCAAAATATGCACATATCCACCACTGCGCATTTATCGAGAAACGCACTCTAGATCAGGTGATTAACCTCAATAATAAGGTCCGTGCAGACAAGCGCCCCGAAGCACCTGCAGGCGAGCCAATGTACCACCGCATAAATCACTGCTACTTCTCCTCGCCAAAGAAAAAAGGCAACTCGGGAGGCGGCATCCGCGTGGGGTATTGGCGAGGAGATTATGGTCGTTGCTTGATCGATAACAACCTCTTCGAGCGTCAAGATTCCGAAGCGGAGATCATCACCAGCAAGTCGATGGAGAATGTCTATTACAACAACACATTCCTCAATTGCCAAGGCACGCTCAACTTCCGCCATGGCGATAAGCAGGTGGCTATCAATAACTTCTTCCTTGGAACCGATACCAAGCACCAATATGGTGGAATGTATGTTTGGGGCTCGGATCACATTATCGGTGCCAACTTCTTTAAGCTCTCCACAACGATCAAATCGCGCGGCAACGCAGCGGTATATTTCAATAGCGGACCGGAGGCCTCGGAGCATGCCTTGGCACACACTATCTTGTTTGCTAACAACTCGCTGGCCGATACAAATGGCTACGATCTCGACTTCCATTCGCTTATTGAGCTTCGCGAAAAGAATTTTGGTGATGCGGTGAAATATCCTTACGGAATTAAGTTCTTGGGCAATGGTTTCTTTGCTGAACAGCCTCGTGATAAGCCACTTATGAATGATCCTAAGGCGACCTACAAAGATCACACATGGATCGGCAACAGCTACAATGGCTTTGCCACAGGCGTAGATGCTGCTATCGAGGGGCTTGCTAAGGATGATAATGTCTTTATGAAGAACGACGACTCGAAGATCTATTTCGAGGGCTTCACCAAGCTCCCTTCGCAGATCTTGCGCGAGCATATGCCATATGCCTCAATCGAGGGAATCGATCTCGACTTCTTCGAGCTAATGCGTTATGGCTGTGCACTTTCGCCAGCTACTCGCCACTCGGTGGGTCCAAAGTGGTGTAAGCAGTATCCGGGAACCTATGCCGACACAGGGCGCTTTACACGAGAAACGCAGGCGGCAGCAAACTAATCTATGTTGGAAAAATATAGAATAATTTCAAAAAAATGGGATATATTATATGGTAGTTATCTAAATATTTATTATATTTGTGTACTATTTGGTGGGTTGTATGCTAATGCGTAATTGCTAAGTGTGTGCCCACCAGATCTATAAAAACCAAAAAACCAAACCAAAAACCAAAAAAAAGATGAAAAATTTATTTTTACTCGTAGCTATTGCTACAATGTTACTACCCCTATCGGCTGCAGCCGATAACAACGAAATTAAGAATGGTGATTTCGCCGTTGCTTTGAATAGTAACGACGTGAACCCTAGCGCAATGCAGATGGGCAAATGGTACATCTATAGCAACCGTCCCTCGTTGGACAAGTATACCATCGAGCCAGTTGAGGATGCCCAAAATGGCAACGCTGTTCGCATTGAAAACACAGTCGATGCTGCGTGGTACTCTCACTTCTTGGTGCAAAAGGTGGTATTGGATGCAGCCAAAGGAGTATACACTCTATCGATTGATGCTAAGGCAGATAGCGATGCTCCAACCCTTAGAGTATTTATGCTCGACGCGGTGGGCGAAAAAGATGCTATATTTGTAGCTCGTCCAAATTTCGACCCTGCGGATGCAAAGGTCGCTTCGCACTCGCCAGCAGCATTCACACGTGGCGTGAGAGGCAAGAAGTGGAAGACATATACATTCGAGTTCGATGCTTCGAAGTTTGTAAATACTTTCTACTCTCCAAATGCAGCGGCTAAAACAGGCAATAGCATTGAGTTTGAGGATCTTGAGGGTAAAAATGAGTTTTATGTAGCAATACAGGTGACACCCGTGGGCCAGGCAGTAGTACTCGACAACGTAGTGCTAGCACCACAAAAATAGGAAACTAACAACCGAAAATAATTATTAACAATGAGCCGGTGAAATGGCTCGCAAAACAACTTTTAAGAGTAATGGTAAACTTTTCATTGGAGGGCAAAGTAGCCCTAGTAACAGGTGCCTCATATGGTATCGGTTACGCAATCGCCTCGTCGCTTGCTGCAGCAGGTGCAAAGATCGTCTTCAACGACATCAACCAAGAGGCAGTCGACAAAGGTTTGGCTTCGTATGCAGCTGATGGTATTGAGGTTAAGGGATACGTTTGCGACGTAACCGACGAGGCGGCAGTATATGCTATGGTAGCTCAAATCGAGGCTGAGGTAGGTTCAGTAGATATCCTTGTGAACAACGCAGGTATCATCGCTCGCGTGCCAATGCACGAGATGTCGGCAGATCACTTCCGCAAGGTTATCGATATCGACCTTAACGGCCCATTCATCATGGCCAAAGCGGTTCTTCCAGCGATGATGAAGAAAAAAGCTGGTAAGATCATCAACATCTGCTCGATGATGTCGGAGCTTGGTCGTGAGACAGTTTCGGCTTACGCAGCAGCTAAGGGAGGTCTTAAGATGCTTACTCGCAACATCGCATCAGAGTATGGTGAGTACAACATCCAATGTAACGGTATCGGCCCAGGCTACATCGCAACACCACAAACAGCACCACTTCGCGAGCCACAAGCTGACGGCACTCCACACCCATTCGACTCATTCATCCTAGCTAAGACTCCAGCTGCTCGTTGGGGAAATCCTGCTGACCTTGCTGGTCCAGCTGTGTTCCTTGCTTCTGGTGCTTCCGACTTCGTGAATGGTCACGTACTTTACGTAGACGGAGGTATATTGGCATACATCGGAAAACAACCAAAATAATTTGTCTTGTGGCGAATTTTGGCACTTCACTCGGTTGATAAATGCTCACGTACTTTTGTACGCTCCGCTTTATCACCCTTCGCGAAGCCCCAAAATTCACTCACAATACAAATTATTTAACCTGTTTAAATTGTTTGGTGGGAGTTTTTGGAGCTTCACTCCGCTTTTTAATCCTCACGTACTTTTGTACGCTCCGTTTAAAAACGCTCGCGATGCCCCAAAATTCACTCACAATACAAATTATTTAACCTGTTTAAATTGTTTGGTGGGAGTTTTTGGAGCTTCACTCCGGATTGGGTTTAAATGCCCTTGGGGCATTTAATGAATTTTAGATATTACGACGTTGTGCAAATTCATTTGCGGCAACGGCTTAATTTCTAAAATCTTAGAGCAAAGCTCTAAGCCCAATATCGCTAGGATATATGCACCCGCGGGGGTGCTATCCCCGCCCGCCGGAGGCAGTAAGCAACGAAAGAGATTCAACCCGAACAGAAAAAATAATTATAAGGTTGGCACGCTCAAAAAACGTGTCAACCTTTAACCAACTTAAAAACTATGGAAATATTCAGTTATATTATCCAACTTGGAGCGGCGGTAATGATGCCTATAATCTTCACGATTTTGGGTGTTTGCTTGGGCATTAAGCCTAGCAAGGCGTTGCATTCGGGCCTCTTTGTGGGTGTTGGATTTGTAGGATTGTCGATCATCACAGCGCTTTTGACCTCGACATTGGGTCCTGTGTTGGGCGATATCGTTAAGAATTATGGACTTGAGCTCGAGATCTTCGATATGGGATGGCCAGCCGCAGCAGCCGTTGCTTATAATGCACCCGTTGTTGGAGCTTTGATCATCCCTGTATGTCTGGGAGTCAACGTCTTGATGCTTATCACTAAGACCACTCGCACGGTAAACATCGACCTTTGGAACTACTGGCACTTCGCATTTATCGGTGCGATCACTTATTTCGCTTCGGGCAGCCTTTTGTGGGGATTCTTCGCAGCAATCGTTTGCTACATCATCACGATGATTATGGCCGATTTGACCGCTAAAAAGTTCCAAGATTACTACGAGGGAATGGAGGGAATATCTGTGCCACAGCCATTCTGCCAAGGTTTTGTACCTTTCGCAGTAGCATTGAACAAGGGTATGGACCTTATCCCTGGATTCGATAAGATCAACATCGATGCCGAGGGAATGAAGAAGAAGTTCGGTATCTTGGGCGAGCCACTTATCTTGGGTGTGATCGTCGGAGGTGTAATCGCTTGCTTCGCCGAATTTGGTGCTGGTGCCGTTGATGCATCTATTGCCGATAAGATCAAGAATATCTTGATCGTAGGTATCAAGATGGGTGCCGTAATGGAGCTCATCCCACGCATCACTCGCCTATTCATCGAGGGTCTTATGCCAATCTCGCAAGCTACAAAGGAGCTTATCGCAACCAAGTTCAAGAACTCTAAGGGTCTTAACATCGGTATGACGCCAGCCCTAGTTATTGGTCACCCAACAACCCTTGTTGCCTCGCTTATCCTTATTCCGATCGTGTTGTTCCTATCGGTTGTTCTTCCTGGGAATAAGTTCTTGCCGCTTGCTTCACTTGCAGGAATGTTCTACGTCTTCCCAATGATTTTGCCTATCACCAAAGGTAATGTTGTGAAGACGGTTATTATCGGTTTTGTATCGTTAGTTGTAGGTTTGTACTTCGTTACCGACCTTGCTCCATCGTTCTCATTGGCTGCGCGCGACGTTTATGCAGCTACGGGAGATGCTGCGGTACACATCCCAGATGGCTTCAGCGAGGGTGCAGCTCTCGACTTCGCTTCGAGCCTCTTCACTTGGGTGATCTATCATTTGACTCACTCAATCAAGATTATCGGCCCTATCGTCCTCGGCTTGTTTACCGTAGGTATGATGCTCTTTAATCGCAAAAAAATTGTTAAATCAGAAAACGAGACTAAGTAAAAAATGAAAAAGTTAATTTTAACAGCTGTAGCTCTTGTTGCCGTTAGCGCAACATTCGCACAGACAGTGAACTACGAGGTTCGCTATGCAACTAACCCAACCGATAGCAAGGCGTACGACACTGAGCGCCTTCGCAGCGAGTTCCTTATCGAGGGTCTATTCGTTGAGAATGAGACAAATATCGTCTATACAATGCACGACCGTATGGTTGTCGGCGGTATCGTTCCAGTGGGCAAAACGTTGAAGTTGGAGACTATCGATCCATTCAAGGCGCCTTACTTCTTGGAGCGTCGCGAGATCGGTATCATCAACATCGGTGGCCCTGGCGTAATTACGGTAGGTAAAAAATCTTACAAGATCAACTACAAAGAGGCCCTCTACATCGGTAAGGGCAATGAGAATGTGACATTCGCATCGGACGACGCATCGAACCCTGCATTGTTCTACTTCAACTCTACTCCAGCACACAAGGAGTTCCCAACCAAATTTATCGGTTTGGACGACGTAGTGCCAGTTGAGCTTGGCTCAATGGAGGAGTCTAACCACCGCGTAATCAACAAGTACATCGTTAACCAAACAATGGAGACTTGCCAATTGCAGTTGGGTATGACCGAGCTTAAGCCAGGTAGCGTGTGGAACACAATGCCAACACACATCCACGATCGTCGCATGGAGGTTTACCTCTACTTCGAGCTTCCCGAGACTGCTGCAATCTCGCACTTCATGGGAGCACCCGACGAGACTCGCCACATCTGGATGCACAACCACGACGCAATCATCGCTCCTGAGTGGAGTATCCATGGTGCTGCAGGTACCTCGAACTACACCTTCATCTGGGGTATGGGCGGCGAGAACTTGGACTATGGCGACGTAGATCCAGTTAAGGTTCTAGACATGAAGTAGCCTAACTGTATAGGAAAGCGTAATAAAAACATACTCTCTTACCGCCTCCGGTGGCCGGAGATAGCACCTTCGGGGGTGCGGTTATTATTCTCTCCTAAAATTTATTAAATGCCCTTGAGGCATTTAAACCCAACGTCGAGGTTCACCTCACTGATTTGCAGAGGGGAACAACGGCTCTGAATAAAGGCTCTCATGGAGCTTTGTTCAAAAAATAAAAGGAACAAGAATCTATCATTAAGATGTGGATTCTTGTTCCTTTTATTTAGGAACTCGACATTAGGCAGTTGTTGGAAAACTGGTGGTTTTTCAGTGGGCTCAAAAACCATGGTCTATTTATCAAGTTGCAGAAACGATAGTTTTTGGATCCAAGCTTCAGGGCAAACGCATGAAAAAATAACTCAACCCGCGCCTGCGAGCACCGCCAGAATTCCCCCTCCTACTGAGGAAGTGCCCACCTCTTTAGAGGTGGAATAGCACAGACGAGGAGGGGGTTAGGGGGTGGTGGTCGTACATGAGACAAAAAATAAAAGAATGATGATAGTCTTATTTCTACTCAACCTCTGCTACTCGATATTGGGTTCAAGCACCTGAAAGGTGTTTGAAAAAGCCCAATAATCGCAAAAAAGTAATTTTTTTCATGCGTTTGCCCTGATCCAAGCTTAGCTTGATGATAAGCGTGGCATGAGCGCAATGAGCAACTAAAAAACTACTTAATAGTATAGCTCAGAGGCGTTTGCAGCGCCATCTGCTGCTGTGCCACATGCTCGAACCAATCTTGAGCTGTGGGGAATCCCCAGCGGTTCCAGCCGGCACCCATGTGGTACGAGAATGTTTCGCCTGGGGTGTATACTCCCTTTGCTAGCAGGTGCCCTAGTGCTCCCGCTGTCGGCTCGTCGAAGAGTGTAGTTTCGCGGGCCATGTCGGCAGGGAAGATGATGGCGTTGTAGGTCTGCCATCCGTAAGCATGCTTTGGTTCGGCATAGGCGATATATCCGTCGGCAGCGCTTTGGTTCTCGCCCTCGTCGTGTAGCACAATACCTATTACTGCATCGGTAGTCTTCGTGAGGCCTTGGTACTCAACGACGATGTGGTTGAAGTGCGAGCCGGCATCGAGGGTTATCGTGCGGATCTCGGTAACTTGCTCTCCATCAATCACTCTAGGCTCGAGCGTCATGCGGAATGTGTGGCGCAAGCCCCCTTGGTCGAGCACCTCGACATTGTCGAAAAAGCCTGGGTAGACAATCTCCCCATCACTCATCAGCGCAGGGGTTCCCGAGCCCAATGTTGGGCCCACGGCGTAGTAATCCATGCCCAAGCCGTGGTCGATATGGATTGATATGGCAGCGGTGAGCGAGGCTGCAATCTCCTTATTTTCGCGTCGCAGGCGCTGATACTCCTCATCGAATTGTGTCTCAAAGAGGATATCGAGCACCGGAGTTCGACTGCGTTTGGTGAAGATGTCGAAGCCGAAGAGCTCTGAGCCCGTTGATGCAATATCTTTCGAGTAGACGCGGTATCCGATTTTGTCGTTCTCCCACGCGAAGTTATTATGCCACTCCGAGTAGGTTCTTCCCGTTGCAATGGTCTCTAGCTCAGGACGCTCACCCTTTGTCAAGGTGTACTTAGCTTGCGCATTAGCCCCCACCGTAGCGGCGAAGATCAGCTTGCCCTGGTAGGTTGTTTGGCACTCTTGAGCTACGCCATTCTCGTCGAGGATGACATATTGGTCGGCATCGTCAATATCAATCTCGATCACCTCGCTCTGGCGAGCGACTGACGAACCGTTGGTGATAATCAAAGTTTTCTGGCCCGCCGAGCACGAGGCTAGCAGCAGTAGAAGGAGTGAAAATAGGTTAATTTTTTGCATATCATCTGGTTTTTCAGCAGGCCGCTAAGCACGACCCGCAATTTAGTTAAAAAAGTTCTAATACAAAGGTAGCTTTTTTTTTGCTATTTATTTGTTTTTCGCTAAAAAAATGTTGGGCAAAGGCATTTGCAAAAGAGATATTAAGTAGTGTAAAACAATTATTGCCATATTTTTAAAAGCACTCTTGGAGCGATATTTTTCACTATTAAATTTCAGTATAGAACCACTATATTTTCAATTCAATAGCAAAAAATCTCATCTCCAATAGCACTCTTAAAAACACACCAATAATTATTTTACCCTACTTAACTCCTAAAAACTAAAAAAGTTTTAAACCCAATAGCGCAACATAAGCACGCACCCGCTCACGGTGCCATCCACGCCCGCCGGAGGCATAGAAAGGCAGCAAGAAGTTCTATTGGTTGGACTCATATTTGCAGGAACAATAAATTTTATATATTTTTGCACACATAGACAAATAGATACACAAAATATCAATATAATGAAATCGAAATCTCTTCTTCTGACATTGCTCTGTTCGGTGATGTTTGCTATCTCGGCGATGGCTCAAACTACCACGTGGAGTGTTGACGCTCAACATGTTGAGGCAGATGAGTATAATATTGTAATGACTGCCAAAATCTCGCAGGGATGGCACATTTACGATATGCGCGAGTATAAAAATGGCCCCAATCCAACCTCTATCACATTTTCACAAACCGATGGCGTTGAGTATCTTGGAGCTATAAGCGCTTCGGCGAGCCCAACGACATATTACGATGAGCTCTTTGGAATGGAGATCGGCTACTACGAGGGTACAGTGAGGTTCACGCAGAAGATCAAACTTTCGGTGCCTGCGGCTACAATCGACATCTTGGCCGAGTCGATGATGTGTAACGACGGAAGCTGCATGCCCCCTTCGCAGGAGGAGTTGAGCGTTACGATAGGCGATTCAAAGCTCCTAGCTGATGCCGCAGTCTCCGGCTCAACCCCCACAAAACCAGAGGGTAAAAGCATGTGGGGCTTGATTATCGAGGCAATCATCTGGGGCTTTGCAGCACTGCTCACACCTTGCGTTTTCCCGATGATCCCGATGACCGTTTCGTTCTTCATGAAGCGCAATGGCTCGGCTGCTCGCGGTCGCTTTATGGCATTTATGTATGGTGTTTTCATTGTTGCTTTCTACACTTTGCCTATCGCTGCAATTATCCTAATTACGCGATTCGCTGGTGGTGAGGCAGTTACAGCAGATATTTTTAATTGGCTTGCTACACACTGGTTGCCAAACGTTATATTCTTCATCGTATTTATGATCTTTGCCGCGTCGTTCTTCGGTGCCTTCGAGATCACCTTACCTTCGTCGATCGTAAACAAAAGCGACGAGAATTCCGACAAGGGAGGCCTTGCAGGATTGATGTTTATGTCGCTCACCTTGGTGCTTGTATCATTCTCATGCACAGGCCCAATCGTGGGTTCGGTGTTGATCAAATCTACCGCCGGAGAGTTCTGGGAGCCTATCGTTACGATGTTAGCCTTCTCGGTGGCCTTCGCACTTCCATTTGTTATCTTCGCATTCTTCCCCTCGATGCTCAAATCGTTGCCCAAGAGTGGCGGCTGGTTGAACTCGGTGAAGGTTGTTTTGGGATTCGTCGAGGTGGCTTTAGGCTTGAAATTCCTTAGCGTGGCCGACCAAACCTACCACTGGGGAATCTTGGATCGCGAGGTCTATTTGGCTATCTGGATCGTGGTATTCACGCTGATGGGCTTCTACCTGTTGGGTAAATTGAAGTTCGCGCACGACAGCGAGATGAAGCACCTGAGCGTGCCTCGCTTGGCGCTAGCTATCGCCACATTCTCTTTTGTGGTCTACCTTATCCCGGGCATGTTCGGAGCGCCTTTACGCGGCCTATCAGGATATATGCCACCACTTCATACTCAAGACTTTATCCTATCGGCAGGATCTGGTGCGGCAGCCCCCGCGACAAAAGATACATCGCGAAAATATAGCGATTTCTTGCACTTCCCCGCCGGAACAAATATCGATGGATTCTTCGACTATCAAGAGGCGCAGGAGTATGCAAACCAGATCGGCAAACCACTTTTTGTGGACTTCACAGGCCACGGCTGCGTGAACTGCCGCGAGATGGAGTCGAAGGTGTGGAGCGACCCCGAAGTGTTGAAGCTACTCGAAGAGGAGTTCGTGGTAGTTGCCCTATACTCGGACGATAAAACAGTTCTGCCCCAGGAGAATTGGGTAACAACGCCAAACGGCAAAACGCTCAAATCGCTAGGAAAAATCAACTCCGATTTCATGCAAAAACGCTACAACGCAGCTGCCCAGCCCCACTACATCGTAGTCGATAAAGATGGTAATCCCCTCTCGCAAAGCAGCTACAACCTAAACGTCGAGGAGTACAAAAAATTCCTTCGCCGTGGCATCGATCAATACCACACAGCAAAATAGCACCCTTATTACTGCCTCCTCCGCCGGAGGCATAAGAAACAGCAAGAAACAGCAAGAGGCAGCAAGAGACCAACCACAATAACAGATATGGCATAAAATATGTCACAGAAGGAGATGTAATCTAAAAAATAACATTTTATGAGACGATCTCTCTTTTTGGCAGCATTGCATATGGTTGCGGTTGTGGGTTGCGGCAGGGTGGATGATGGCCTTTCAAATTTGAACGCCACCTGCGACCCTATCTATATAGGCTTTAGCGGCAGCTCGACGAAGGCCTCGAGCAATGATATTGACAGCATGGAGGGCGACAGCGACGGCTTTGTGGTCTATGGATTGCAGGCCGGTAGCTCGGAGTGGAGTGAGCACCTCGACGGCAATAGGTATATCTACGACTCCATACAGCAGAGCTGGGGGTGGCTGGGCAGTGACATCCCCTGGTGGCCCGAGCCCTTTAGCACCATGAATTTTTACGCCTACTACCCCTCTTTGGCGGCAGGATTTTCGTTATCTGCCACCGCTCCCAACTCCATTGTAGCCGAGATTGTGGTTCAAGAGAGCATCCTCAATCAGACCGACTTCCTGGCGTCGCACTCGGGAGATGTCACGCTCAAACCCCTCACAGGCATGCAGCCTATGAGCTTCAAACATATTACATCGAAGGTTAGCTTTAGCGTGCTGCAGCAGCAAGATGTATTGACCGTAATTCGACAGTTGGGAATCGAGAATATCATCGGCCAAGGGTCGTACGACTACATCAACCAGCAGTGGAGTGAGCTATCGAGCAGCAACTTAGCGTCGTACGACGACTATGTTGGCTCATCGGGCGTCTTCGCAAAATATGGCGTCGAAGATCAGGTGGACCCCATAAGGATCGATGGCCACTACCTGATGTTGATCCCCCAAAGTGCAGGCGACAAAGAGGGGCACGCGCCCACTTGGGATGGCTCGATCACCCTCGACCAGGATGGCGACCTACTGCCCGAGGGGGCATACATATCGATCCGCTACCGCACAAATGACGCCACCGAGGATATCGTTGGATACGCCTTTCGCCAGGATGCTCGCAGCGACACAGAGTGGGACGAACGTAGCTATTATTACGGGGTCTACAAAAGCGGAGGTTCGTACACAGGTCCACTATACGTTAAGGCAGGTTTCAAGATCTCGCCCGACCAGCTAAATTGGCAAGAGGGAATAGGGTATGACTACATCCTGCCACTCACCCAGAGCGGAGGCATATACCTCTCGGAATACTACTACGACGTAGATGGCACAAACACAAAGATCCCAGTCTGCGGCAACCCCAAAATAGGCGACTCGGTCTACGCAGCTGACATCTCAGGGGCTGTCACCGTTAGTGGCTGGAAGTAGTTGAGACTGTTTTTTTGAGTGTGTAGGCATTTAATAAATTTTAGGCTGCATAAAGTTGCGCAAATTTATTTGTGGCAACTTAATGCAGCCTAAAATCTAAAAACTGCAAAGTTTTTAGCCCAATAGCGCAAAGAGTACGCACCCGCGCAGGTGCTATCTGCGCCCGCCGGAGGCAGGAAGAAAGGCATCAAGAAGTTGCCACAACATTAAGCAGTTCGACTCGATTTCCGCGAACCACGTGCAGCACCCCTTGAAGCTCGAGCTCCATGAGTAGCGACAGCAGGGTGCTTGTCTCGAGCTTTGAGCGGAGTCCCAGCTCCTCGATATCGAGAATTTCGTCCGCGCCGAAGTGTGTGAGTAGCGACTGCTGCTCGGGTGATAGGGCTATGGCCAGGGGCTGTGTAACAACCCTATCGGCTGGTGCGTCGACATCCCACATCATTGTGCGGATAAGATGTTCGGGCGACATATATAGCTGCGCCACACGGCTAGAGATCAGGGAATTACACCCCTCAGAATTCTTATCTGTCTGACGCCCGGGGATGGCCATCACGGTGCGGTCGTAGCTGTCGGCGATCTTTGCTGTGACCATCGAACCGCCCGATTTGGGGGACTCGGCAATGATGGTCACAGAGCTCATGGTGGCAATAATGCGGTTGCGATCGAGGTATAAGCTTGGATGATATTTGGTCTGCGAGTGGCATTCGCTGATTATGGCACCTCCATTTTTAATTATATCATCGGCCAAACCGGTGTGTTGCGTTGGTGTCACTGCGGGCAGCGGATTTGCCACAACTGCCACAGTAGTAGCACCATAGGCCAGAGCCGCACGATGTGCCGAACCATCCACACCAAAGGCTAAGCCGCTCACTATTGTCAGGTCGGGGAGTTGTGCGGCCAGCCCCTTCACCGCCTCGTGGGTCATCCGATCGCCATACGAAGTTATGCGGCGAGTGCCAACAATCGACACGCAGCGCCCCTTCAAAGCCTCCTTATTACCAATCAGATAGAGCGCCGGAGGGTAGTCGGGCGTGTGACGAAGGAGCTCGGGGTAGACATCGTCCCTCGAGGTGATTATCTCGATTGCATTTTTGCGACAATACTCCACCTCGCGCTGCGCCTGAGCAAACGCCACACGGTTAACAACTGCCGTAGCAACTCGTGGATTTAGCTGCGCAAAGTGAGTCAGCTCCTCGTGCGAAGCCCGAAAAATATTCTCTGCCGTAGAGAAAACCTCCAAAAGCCTAACGGCACCCTTCAAGTTCAACCCCGGAGTTAGAGTCAAGGCAATATCTTCAACTATCATACTGATTCTCAAATTTTTAGCTTCAACAAAAGATCCAAGCACCACATCGTCCAATCACAAAGAAAAGAACATTAGCAGCACAAAGATTACGTAAAGATATATTTTTTTAACATTTTTTCACCCTAAATCCACAAAAAATAAAAATAATCACTATATTTGCACTCTCGAAACTCATACACACCAAGAGCCAAGAGAGGTCATCCGGTCCGATGGCCGAGCGGTTAGGCAAAGGTCTGCAAAACCTTGTACAGCGGTTCGAATCCGCTTCGGACCTCACGAAAGTGCTCTACAGCTTCTGTAGGGCACTTTTCTTTTTCAAACACCCCCGATTTGCACCTTATTCGCACCTTAAATTTTGAATGTTGTTGAATCTTATTTAATCACTGCATAAAAACAACACCCTTTCGGGTGCTGAATGTAAGTATCGGAAGATTTAATATGTTATCCGAATGCTGATAATATCCATCGCTACAGAAACCCCGACATCCGTAATACGATTCTCAGGGCAAAGTATCCGTGAGTTGTACTTATAGCTCTTGGCAAAGAAACTCGTCTGCATATAAGCACTGTCGCAAAGTCCAAATATACCCCACATCTGGGGTAGTTCAAATGTGTCAGATATGCCACAAACCAAGTTGGCATCCCTATACGATAGCGTATCAACGTGATAAAGCCTAGAAATCTCTCGGTTGTAGGTCAATAATATCTCATTGTCGGAGATAATCTCCAGTTTGAATGTCGCAGGATCGTAGTAGCCAACTCGGTTAATGTAGTTGTTCACGTGGTTCTCAATTTGCTTGATGGTTTGGGTGGCGGTGTTGTAGACCTTGCCCGATATGAAAATTTGCATAATATCTTAGAATTTAAGGGTTAGTGTAACTCGGTTGCTCTCAATCTCGATGGAGATGTCCTCTATTGGGGTTGCTCCTGCCTTCTCGGCTGTAGCTATATACTGGTCGATAAAATCCTCTATCGAAAGAGCATCTACATAGTTGCGATAGAAAGGATACCACAACTCATCCCAATCTGGATCGTCTACATCGAGGAAGATCTTTGCATCTCGAAACACGACATAAGGCGGAGCGGTGCGGCATAGAGTGCCAACCCAATGAAAACCTATCAACTTATACTCATCGTCGCTAATTACCTCCACGGAGCAGCTATATTTTGAGGTGTATATGAATGGTGATGATAGATTCATCTCATGTTCGAGTTCGATGTTTTTAATTATCTGCTTATCTTGCAGTGTTGCGGTGTCGAGTAGTTCTCCAGCGAAGAATAATTTTTTACTCATAATTACTTAGTTTTAATTGATTTAACGGTTAATTTTATATCCCACTCCGAGTCGAGATATTTAGTGAGTGAGTCGTAAGCATCAACCCTACGCCTCTCCTTGGGCATAACTTCGAGTGCCTCTTGAAGCGACATTTCGATTGTAACCCCTTCGGCAAAGGAGTCTCCACAGTAGAGTTGCAGAGCCTCAACATCGGCTTTGTGCTTGGGTGGAATATACCTTGTGTGACTAATTTTTGCTGTTGCATCAGGCTTAGTCTCCTCCTGATGATTATCTGACAAACCTCGTCCGTCAAATAATATTTTTTGAAAAATATCCATTACACATATTAGAATCTGGAGGGCGAATGACCGCGTTTTTTTGATTTGGAGAGAGAAGATAGTTGTTCTGCAGCCCTTAAATATTGGCACGAAACACACCTGTGGGTAAGAAATAGGCTTAAACTTCTTTAAGCAATGTGTAATTATACGGTGAAAATGTAATAAGATACCAAGTCTCATATAAGTATTTTAGTAATTGTTAATCGTAGATCCTATATCGATGATCTGATCTAGGCGTGGCGGAATATACACTATAACCTCATTAAACACAAAGTTAAACTTTGTTGTATTTGGTCTGATAGAAATAAATTACTATATTTGTTGTCGAGCAGTGAGATAAACAAGCTGTTCGACAACATAATTGATAGCATTTTGCTATTGTTTTGGGCTTAAAAAACGACCAATTTATTATCCCCCAAAAGCAATAAGTGAAATGCCTGCGTTTGCGTGGGCATTACTTATTGGGGGATG
>JAWXTD010000044.1:0-16164 GCA_044433805.1 Rikenellaceae bacterium | reverse complement strand
TTTTAAGCGCTGCAAATCAGTGCACGAGCAAAGTCAAAAACGAAGTTTTTGGATCCAAGCTAAGCTTGGTGCCTGCGCGGCATGAGCGCGATGAGCAAGTTTTTTTCATGCGTTTGCCCTGATAATTCGCCCTATATATTTGTAAATATAGATTTATTTGTTTATCTTTGCATAAAGATGAAACTTAGTTTCGTATTTAAAATAAACAACAACAAAGATGGCAAAAGAGAGCGAAAATAGATACACCGTGCCGATGCTAGTCAAGGTGATGGAGATGTTGGAGATTCTTGCAAAGGGAGGTCAGGGAATGACCTTGCAGGAGCTTCATAATAGTATGTCGTATTCGAAGTCGACTCTTTTTAGGATCTTAACAACCCTTCATGAATTGGGTTATGTTAACAAGGATGAGGCAGGCAAATTCTTTATTACCAAGAAGTTATTTAATCTGGGCGTTGCCGCCTTGGGTGAGGAGAATCTCGTTGAGATCGCCTTGGAGCCGATGATCTCGTTGCGCAATGAGGTAAAGGAGTCGGTGATGCTCGGTGCCTTGATTGAGGATAAAGTTGTTTTGCTCGAGCAGGTTTTGGGCTCGCACTCATTTACCTTTACCATCAAGACGGGCACTAGGATTCATCTGCACACTTCAGCTCCAGGCAAGGTTCTTTTTGCAGCCCAAAATTCGCAGCGCAAGCGGGCAATACTCTCGAAAATGAGCTTTGAGCGGTTCAATGAAAATACAATCACAGAGCCAGAAATATTTATTAAAGAGGCGGAAAAAACCTTGAGTAAGGGCTATGGAGTAGATATCGAGGAGGAGCTGTTCGGAGTCTATTGCATCGGTGCTCCTATATATAATAGGTATGGAAATGCCATAGCTTGTGTCTGGATAACTGCTCCCAAGGGGCGTCTTTCGATAGATCACCTCGATGATGTAGGAGCGATAATTAAAAAATATACACACGAAATTTCTGTAAAATTAGGATATACCCAACCAATCTAACCACCACCAACCATGAAAAAACTATACCTAATACTACTTTTTGCACTTCTAAGCTCTGCGACTCTTTTTGCGGGTGAACCTTGGAGGCCTTCGAGCATCGCTATGCGAGATAATGGTAATCTAATTATTGCCAACAGAGCTGTGCGAGAACTCTGCGAGGTGACAGCGCAGGGGCAGATTGTAAAAAATATCTCGCTACCAAATAACCCAAATCACTTGGTGACGCTCGAGGACAAGGCATACGCAACCTGCTTCGACGATAATCTTAAAAATTCGCTTCTTATTGTCGACCTGGGCAGTGGTGCTGTTGAGGAGATTGCACTGGATAAGTGTCAGGGGCTAAGCGGAATAGCGATATCTAAAGATGAGAAAAGCTTATACCTAGCTTCGCAGTTTCAAGGTACAGTCAGCGAGTTCAATATCGAAAAGAAACAGGTGCTGCGCTCGGCGAAGGTGCTGCGTGAACCAACGTCTATTGTGCCTAGTGCGTGCGGTAACTATCTCTTTGTCACTAACTTCATTCCTGCCGAACGTGCCGATTTGGATTTCATTAGCTCCGATGTTTCGGTTATCGACCTCACGACATTTTCTCACATTAAAGATATTAAGCTCGAGAATGGCAGCAACGCCCTGCATGGTGCTGCGCTTAGTGCCGATGGTAAATATCTGTTCGTCTCGCACAACTTGGGTCGCTACACAGTACCCACCTCGCAGCTGTTGCAGGGGTGGATGAATACCAGTGCGGTGAGCGTGGTAGATACTCAAAGCCAAGAGTTTGTGGGTTCGATCATCGTCGACGACGTTGAGAGGGGTGCCGCAGGAACATGGGGCATTGTTTGCGATGATGAGAAGATGTACGTTAGCCACTCGGGGGTGCACGAGATCAGCGTGATAGATTACAAAAAGATGATCGAGAAGTTCGAGGCATATTCGCCTAAGAGCTCACTTGCATACGACCTGCGCTTCCTCTATGGCATTCGCGAGAGGATTGCTTTGGAGGGTAATGGCCCACGCGATTTTATTGTCGATAAGGGTGTTGCCTACGTTCCGATGTACTTCTCGGACCATTTAAATATCTATGATTCAAAGGCTAAATCGTTGCAGTCGCACCTGCTCAATGCCGACTTCGCCGAGAGCGATATTAATAAAGGAGAGCGAATTTTCAACGATGCAACCTACTGTTTCCAAAATTGGCAGTCGTGCAACGGATGCCACCCGGGCGATGGTCGTTCCGATGGTATGAACTGGGATTTGATGAACGATGGTGTTGGTAACTCGAAGAATTGCAAGAGCTTACTGCTCTCGATGCAGACTCCGCCCTCGATGATTTCGGGAATCAGGGAGAGTGCTGCGCTAGCCAACCGCAAGGGTTTCACGCATATTCAATTCCACGAGATATCCGAACAAGAGGCGCTCTATGTCGATGCCTACTCCACGGCCCTGAAGGCTGTCCCGAGCCCCTATCTGGTCAATGGAGAGTTGTCGGAACTGGCCAAAGAGGGACGTAAGGTGTATGAAAAATATAAGTGCGACGATTGCCACTCGGGAGCCTATTACACTGATCTTCAGATGTATGTGATTGGCGACGATGTTGAGTTCGAAAATGGCTGGGACACCCCAACACTCATCGAGGTGTGGCGAACAGCACCCTATCTTTTCGATGGTCGTGCCTACACCTTAGACGAGGTTTTCGGAGTTCACAAGCATGGAATCGATAAGAAGATTTCCAAGAAGGATCTCGATGCGTTGGTTGAATATGTAAACTCATTATAATTTTTGGCATGATAAATTACAATATATATAGAAGTAAGATTGAGGATTTTTCAACTGCAGTCGGTCAGATTGTCGAGTCGGTAGATCTGTCGAATATCGTTAGAATGGTCTTTTTTGTCTATGCTGCCGACAATGTCGACTACATGAGCAAAAAGGCGATTTGCAAGGATATTGTCCAAGAGAAGTTTCCACAAATCGCATCGCTCACCAGCGTCATTGCGCAAAGGCCGCTGGTGGGTCGTGTTGTGCTGGAGGTGCATAGCATGGATGATGACAGGTGGGATATAACTATCAAGGATCGTTATGTTGTGGCCGAAAACGAGTCGCTCAAGTGTTTGTTTGCTAGCGATTTGATTGGTCATATCGCCACCTCTACATATGAGCAAAGTCAGGCAGCATTCGAGTCGCTCACCAATTTGCTACTCACCGAAGGGATGGGCTACAACAATATTGTGCGCCAATGGAACTACATCGAAAAGATTCTATTTTGCAGTGATGGTCACCAGCACTACCAAGACTTCAACGACGTGCGCAGCCACTACTACGACCCTGTCGATTGGGTCGATGGATACCCCGCAGCAACGGGAATCGGCATGCAGCAGGGTGGTGTGATTTTGAGCTTCGATGCGGTGAAGATCAAGTCCGACTATGCAGTGAAAGCTATTGACAACACGCTCCAAAGGGCGGCTCACGTATATTCCAAAGAGGTGCTGATAGGCGAAACTACACTTAAAACTACCCCAAAATTTGAACGTGCCAAGGCGCTATTCAGTCGAGATGAGTTGTTGGTATATATCTCAGGCACAGCGGCAATTAGGGGCGAAGAGAGTATTGATCCCGACGATATCGTTGGACAAACTCGCGTAACTATGGAGAATATCGAGCAGTTAATAGCACCAAAGACCCTCGATGAATTTGGGGTGATCCACCCGCCAAAAGCCTCAAGCCTCAAAATATTGAGAGTCTACATCAAGCGCGAGGCCGATACAGCCAAGGCTAAAGCCTATTTAGACGAGCATTACCCCTCAGTTCCAGCGTTTTATCTTTGGGGAAATGTTTGTCGAGAGGAGCTGCTAATCGAAATAGAAGGAGTATTATCTTAAAATTAAATATAAATTATGAAAAAACAAATTCTACTTTTAGCCTCAGCGGCCATCCTAGCAACAGCATGTTGCAACACTAATTCAACACAATGTTCATCAAACGAAGATCAAGATTCTATGGCAACAAAAACAGAGTACGTTAAGAAGTACACAAATGCAGATTTCTACAAAGATGGAGTATTCCAGGAGGATGTAGCTATGGCGGCATTCCTCGAGATGTTCGAATTTTATGGCTACGAGGTTACGCCCTTCTTGTTAGAGAATTGGTGGGTTGCTGATTTCGGATTGGGTGATTTCGAAAATACCGGAATGGGCGGTGTTTTCTGGATGAACGATCCTGTGAATGGTTATTTCTCGCACGACATCTACCTCTTGCCAGGTCAAATGATCCCTGAGCATAAGCATGTTAAGACAGAGTATCCTGCAAAGATGGAGAGCTGGATGGTGCGCGATGGTTGGGTATACAACTTCTCGGAGGTGGGCGACCCAACACCAGATGCACCGGCAATCCCCGAAACTCAACAAGCTTCGACCATCAGCAAGAAATTCGTTAAACAGACCTCAGATGGCATTACTCACCTAGCCGATGCCGGAGCCGAGACATGGCACTTCTTGATGGCTGGTCCTGCGGGAGCTATCGTTCACGAATATGCTAACTACCACGATGGCGCAGGTCTTCGCTTCTCGAATCCCAAGGCAAAAATGTAGAACCATATACCTAAACTAACTATGAGAAAGATTAATCACTTCGGAATCCCTACTACCACACCACAAGTAGGCGAGACATACAACGAAGGCATGAAAGTGTGGTTGACAGATTTTTCACAAAGCCCAAATCTTATCGAGTATCTTCGCTTTGAGCAGGGTTCGTGGCTTCCCGAAATTATCCAAAAGATTCCTCATATTGCATATCAAGTCGATTCGATTGCTCAGGAGTTGGAGGGTGCAAAGGTGTTGGTTGAACCTATTGTATGCTCCGAGAGCTTGACAATCGCATTTATCGAGGAGGAGGGTATCGCCTTGGAATTGATGGAGATAAAAGGTTAATAGAATTTAAAACTTAAAAGGAGTAAACAATGATAAAGTTTATTAATAACACAGATGATATAACTAAAGAGTTATTAGAGGGTTACACAATGGCATACTCGTCTCAAGTGAAGTTGGGAGGTGAAAATATCGTTGTCAGAGCAGAGGCTAAGAGCGAGGACAAAGTTGCAATCGTCACACTAGGAGGCTCTGGGCACGAGCCAGCACTTAGCGGATTCGTTGGCCAAGGTATGTTGGATTGCTCGGTGGTGGGCGATGTCTTTGCAGCTCCCGGAGCACAACGACTCTTCCAAGCATTGCAGATGTTTAAGCGTGAAGCTGGTATATTGCTTGTGGTTTTGAACCACTCGGGTGACTTGATGAGTGCAAATATGGCCTGCAAATTGGCCGCTAAGGCGGGAATCAAGGTTAAGATGTTAGAGACGCACGACGATATTAGCGCAGGAATCGACACTCCAACCGACGATCGTCGTGGTTTGGCAGGATGTATTCCTCTATATAAGGTCATCGGAGCAGCGGCAGAAGAGGGTAAATCTCTCGAGGAGATCTACGAGATTGGCGAGCGCATGAATGCACGCATTTCAACCTTGGCCGTTGCGATGAAGAGCTGCACACATCCACAAAATGGAGCTACTATCACCGACCTTCCCGAGGGTATAATGGAGATCGGAATGGGTCAACATGGCGAGGCTGGTTGCGGAGGTCAACTACCATTGATCTCGGCTGACGACACCGCCCAGAAGATGATAGGTCAGTTGATCCTAAGCGTTAAACCACAAGTTGGCGACAAGGTGATGTTGATAATTAATGGCGTTGGCGCTACCACTCATATGGAGCTCAATATCGTATATCGTCGTGCAGCGCAACTGCTCACCGAGGCTGGCCTGCAAGTTGCCTTTAGCAAGATTGCCGAGCTGCTTACGGTTCAAGAGCAGAGCGGATTCCAGATGATCCTTTCTGTATTGGACGAGGATCATGTTGACTATCTAAATAACCATATGTCGAACGCACCATATTGGACAAATATTGGTAAATAGCTAAATATCATGAAGTTATCATTAGCACAATTTCATTCAATGCTTGAAAAAGCGTTGGATGAAATTCAACGTAGAGAGGAGGAATTCTCAAAACTCGATGCCATTGCAGGCGATGGCGATCATGGCACAGCAATAGTTACCGCTATGCGAATCTTAGTTGCCGAGGCAAAAAATGCAAGCGACTTTGCCACAATGTTTTCCGATATGGGCATGGGTGTTATGTTGCAGACTAGTGGCTCGACCAGCACTCTGCTTGGAGCATTTTTTATGGGCATGGGCGAGTGTGACCCTCAAGGCGATGAACTCGATGCAGATGGCCTTAAGTCCATCTTTGCAGCGGGGCTCAAGGGTGTCGAGGAGCAGACCAAGGCCAAAGTTGGTGACAAGACAATGATGGATGCATTGATCCCCGCAGTACAGGCTATCGAGGCGTGCCCTTCGGAGGATATAAAAACAATTTTAGAGGCAGCTGCCGCAGCGGCACTCAAGGGTGCAGAGGCTACAATCGATATGCAAGCAAAATTTGGACGAGCTCGTAACCTAGGCGAAAAGTCAAAGGGTTATCCCGACGCTGGTGCCACCTCATGGGCTTCGATCTTTGTGTCGTTTGCTCAGGCATATTAATAATGTAAATAAAAAAGAAAGATATGGCAGATTTAGATGATTTAAGAGAGGGTAGCCGCTTTGGGATTGGTGTTCCATTGGCTGTCTCGCAGAGTTTCCACGTAAAGGGCTGCGAGAATCTCGGTTGGGGAATGAAGGATAGACTTTCGCGAATATTCGACCCCAAAACTGGTAATACAGTAATGTTGGCATTCGACCACGGATTTATCATGGGGCCCACTTCGGGTGTCGAGAGAATCGATTTAACCATCGCACCCCTTATGGAGTATGCCGATTGTTTGATGTGTTCGCGAGGGATTCTGCAATCTTCGGTTCCCGCAAATGTCAACAAGCCAATCTGTTTGCGCTCGGATGCAGGAACCACAATTCTTACCGAGCTCAACGACAATGTGGTTATCGACGTTGAGGATGCTATCCGCCTAAATGCCTCGACTATGGCCGTAATGTTGGCCATTGGCGATAAGGCGATGGAAGCAACTACTATCGCAAACCTATATCGCGCAGCCGATGCTGGTTCGAAATATGGAATTCCAGTGATGGGTATTACTGCCGTTGGCAAGGAGATGGCTCGCGACTCGCGTTACTTTGGTCTGGCCTCGCGCGTATGTGCCGAGAATGGTGCAAATATCGTTAAGACCTACTACTGCGAGGGCTTCGAAAATGTTGTTGCGGCGTGTCCCGTGCCAATTGTTATTGCTGGTGGTAAGAAGCTCGACGAGGCAGATGCTCTTGAACTGTGCTATAAGGCTATCAATGCAGGTGCTGTGGGTGTAGATATGGGTCGCAATGTGTTCCAGTCGGAGAATCCTGTGGCGATGATCCAAGCGGTACGTGCAGTGGTGCATGGAAATGAGACTCCGCAGAAGGCTTTCGAACTATTTAAAGAACTTTGTAATAGATAAAAAATAAATGATATGTGTTACTTGAAAAAAATAATCGCTACTCTTTGCCTGCTTGTGGCCGTCGTCGGGCTTCAAGCGCAGAGCAGAGCTACAACATGGCAAGAGGCCATTGTTGATCTTAGGCAGCAGTTCGATGAGGGTAAATTCGAGGGTGTAAAGCCATATTTTAGCCCTCTTATGCAATTTGAGCAACCAGCTCAAGAGGTTGTCTACGACCTATCGGGAGTCGATGAGTTGACCATTTATGTTGGTGATGGACAAAATGGAAACGATTGGGATCATGGTGTTTTGGGTGACCCCGTACTCGTTGACCTTAAGGGTAATAGAGTGAGTCTGCTCGATGTTGTGCCAGCCTCATCGTATGGTGCTAACCACACCCCAAAGCATAACCTTGACTACAACGACAAGGAGATTACAGTGGCCAAAGAGAGCTTCGATGCTGCAATCTTTGTGCATGCGGTGGGTGAGCTAAAGTATAATTTGGGTGGAAAATATAAGCAACTGGAGCTCAAAGTTGGTGTTGAGGATACTGGTAGAAAGAACTCAAGCATACTATTCTCTATTCAAGATTCTCGCCTCACAGCCGATAAGCTTCTTGCTACCTTGGATCCTGCTATTGCGGATCAGATCTATAACTTTGCCTATCGTTCGAAGGTGTCGGTTGATGATTTTATCTTTCAGGTGAACAACCCTGCTGTCGAGAAGAGTATCGTCGATAGATTGCTCAACTTAGAGGCAACAGCAAACAAAGCCTATTATCAAGAAAAAGCATCTGCATGTGCCAAAATTTCTGGCGATGAGCAAATTATTGCCTATATGACTCTTGCCGATGAGATCCTAACACTCAACAATACCAACGAGAAATTGGCGTGGATTAACCTCGATGCCATGGCGCGTTACCTGGACGATATGAAGTCAAATTCCAAGTTTGACTACCCTACACACAAGGCTCTTTATGACGATCTTGCAGGGCGATTGCCAGCGGTTAAGGCGCAAGTGGCAAAGGGAAATATCGATTATATCGCTCAAGCTGAGGAGCTTTTGGCTCTTCGTGATAAGATCATCTTTGCCAATCCACTTCTCGAGGGCGATATCATCATCTCGCGATACAAGGTTGGCGGTAACGCTCGCAAGATAATGACTCCCGATCTTGGAACCCAAAGCAACAACTGGAGTAACCAAGAGTCAGCACGTCGCTCAGGCTTCGATTCGCAGATTGCCCTGCTTTCAAATCTACGTGATGGTGGCGAGGTGCGTACAGTGTATGCACCCGAAAATGGCTCTCCTGTGACCGACCTACGTATGCACTGGGATGGACAAAGAGCGATGTTCACTGCGATTCAGGAGGATGGTCGATGGAATCAATACGAGGCAGCATTAGATGGCAGTGGCGCTAAAAAGCTGCTCGAAATTCCCGAAGATGATATCGAATTTTACGATGGAACCTACCTTCCCGATGGTCGAATCATAGCGATCTCAAACATCGGTTACCAAGGCGTGCCATGTGTAAATGGAACTGACCCTGTGGGAAATATGGTGCTCTACAGCCCCAAAGATAAGAGTTATCGTCGTATAACTTACGATCAGGATGCAAACTGGAATCCCTCAATTACACACGACGGAAAGGTGATCTACACCCGCTGGGAGTATACCGACCTTACGCACTACTACTCGCGAATTGTGATGACAATGAACCCCGATGGTACCGAGCAGAGAGCGCTCTACGGAAGTGGATATATGTTCCCCAATAGCGTCTTCGATATGAAGGTTATTCCGGGCCACTCATCTGCATTTGTTGGAATTATCTCGGGACACCACGGTGTTGCACGTTCAGGACGCATGATCCTTTTCGATCCTAAAAAATCGCGCAAGGGTGCTGCAGGAATGTTGCAGGAGATTCCCTATCAAGGTCAAGAGATCGAGGAGATTGTCAAAGATCGATTGGTCGATGGCGTATGGCCTCAATTCATCAAGCCTTCACCTATCGACGACAAATATTATTTGGTTGCAGCAAAATTGTCCGAGGAGTCGCTTTGGGGAGTATATCTAGTTGATATCTATGACAATGTAACGTGTCTATATGAAGCTGAGGGTGAGGGTGTTATCAGCCCAGCGATGGTTCGTAAGGTGCAGACTCCTCCATCTATTCCCGACAAGGTTAATCTAGCTAGTGATGAGGCTACGATCTTCATTCAGGATATCTACGAGGGTGAGGGTCTGCAAGGTGTGCCACGCGGATCGGTCAAGGAACTTCGCATTTTGTCGTACGAGTATGCCTATATCAACACGAAATCGGACCACAACTGGCACGGAATTCAATCGGGCTGGGACATCAAGCGCCTACTTGGAACAGTTCCCGTCGAGGAGGATGGCTCGGCAATATTCAAGGTGCCAGCCAATACGCCAATTGCCATTCAACCAGTTGGTTACGATGGTGCAGCAATTCAATGGATGCGCAGCTGGTTTACCGGTATGCCGGGCGAGGTTGTATCGTGCATCGGTTGCCACGAGGATCTAAACCAAATTGCTATGCCTAAGCGAGTTATCGCCTCGACAATGAAGCCTCGCAAGATCGAAGCTCCCGAGGGTGGTGTGCGCTCATTCACCTTCGATTTGGAGATTCAGCCAATCTTAGATCGCGCCTGCATAGCGTGCCACAATGGCGAGCGCACGTTCGATCTTTCGGACAACTCGAAGGATAAATTTGGATATGGAAAGTCATACCTAAATTTCCACCCTTACATCCACCGCCAAGGTGGCGAGGGCGACCAAACCGTGTTGAAACCGTATGAGTATCACCCAAATACAAGTGAATTGGTGCGTACCCTCAAGAAGGGTCACTACAACGTAGAGCTAACCGATAAGGAGTGGCGTACGCTCTATAATTGGATCGACTTCAATGCTCCCGACAAGGGTTATTTCGATGCCAACACCATCACCTACGCACCCTATCAAGGGCACTGCCAATTTGAGCGACGCACCGAACTTACCAATAAATATGGTAATGGAATGGGTGTAAATTGGAAGCAGGAGTTGGCCGACTATGCAAAATATCTCGACGATAAAGGTCCAATCACCCCCGAGATACCAAAGCAAGATAAAGCTGCCAAAGTAAAGGATGTGAAGGCTAAAGAGTGGCCATTCGACGCCTCGACCCAAGAGAAGGAGCATAAGACAATCGATTTGGGCGGTGGTGTGACAATGAAGCTAGTACGCATCCCCGCAGGTCAGTTCGTAATGGGTAGCAACATGGGTGCTGCCGATGCGCAGCCAGCATCCAAAGTCACCATCGACAAGGAGTTCTGGATGGGCGAAATCGAGGTGACCAACGAGCAGTTCAATATCTTCTTCCCCGACCACAATAGCCGCTATATGGATGAGCAGTGGAAGGATCATGTCGACCCGGGATACCCTGCTTTCTTGCCCCAGATGCCCGTTATCCGCATCAGCTGGCACGAGGCAATGGCATTCTGCCAGGCGTTGAGCCAGAAGAGTGGTCTTAACGTCACCCTGCCAACCGAAGCGCAATGGGAGTGGGCTTGCCGCGCAGGTACCGACACCGACTTCTGGTATGGTAACGGCAACAGTGACTTCGGTGCATGCGAGAATTTAGCCGACATAACAACAAACCTCTTCGCCGTAGCAGGTGTCGACCCACGTCCAATGGATACGAACAACAGCATGTATAAGCACTACACGTTCCTACCCAAAGAGACAAGCGTCGACGATGGCAACCTAATTCAAGTCGAGGGCAAAGGCTACAAGGCCAATCCATTTGGTCTCTACGACATGCACGGAAATGTCTGCGAGTGGACCCGTTCGGACTACGTTTCGTATCCATATGGAAAATCTAAGGAGTCGAGCGACTATAAAGTTGTGCGCGGAGGTTCGGCCTTTGAGCGCCCAAAGATGTCGACATCGCACTCTCGCAAAGGATACTATCCTCACCAGGGGGTCTACAACGTTGGATTCCGCGTGATTATTGAGGAGTAGTTTTTTACGGCTTTCTTTCTGCCCGTGGGCGGCGGTGATAACACCGTGAGCGGGAGCATAAAGTATTTCGCTAAAATCTAAAAACTTTGCAGTTTTTTAGATTTTAGCGAAAAAAACTTAAACAGATTCTTACAAAATTTTCGATTTTACATTTTTTTTCATACCTTTGCAGTCCCGAAAGGGAAGTGAAACAACCTCTTATATTGGGTATTGCACAATCTAGAAGGGGCCGAGATAGGGATTAGGGCTATTTTTTTGTTACTTGAAATCTTTAGATCGACCGTTTTCTTAGGATTAGGGCTTAGTTAAGCACTATGGTAGATGTGATGCAGCGATAATGTTGAGCGCTAAAAAAATAAATTTATTGCAGCAATGAGCAAAGATGCATTGATTAAGCTCGTAAACGAGCAGATGTGGACTAAGACCGATGCGGATGTTCCAGCATTCGGCGCTGGTGATACTATCACCGTAACTTACAAAATCATTGAGGGTAGCAAAGAGCGTCTTCAATCGTTTCGTGGTGTAGTTATCCAAATCAAGGGTAGCGGAAAGACTAAGATGTTTACAATCCGTAAGATCTCTAACGGTATAGGCGTTGAGCGTATCTTCCCACTTTACTCTCCACACATCGAGAAGATCGAGGTTAACAAGTATGGTGTTGTGCGTCGTGCACGTATCTACTACTTCCGCGAGCTAACGGGTAAGAAAGCGCGTATCAAAGAGCGCAGAATGCCTATCAAGAAGTAATTCTCGCCTCGCGCAGAGAATCAAGTGGATCACTTTAATGGAATGGAAGGCCACTGAAAGACCACCAGTCTTTCAATAACCACCCAAACCAAATCCCTAACGAATCGAGTAGGAGGAAACGAAAATAGTTTCCTCCTACTTTCGTATAATACTCCCTTGAAATTCAGCACTACCCCATATCCAAAACACAGGTTAATAGTGAAAAATATCGCTCCAAGAGTGCTATTAAAAATATGGCAATAATTGTTTTACACTACTTAGATAGCTCCTCATACGATAGTATTCAGTATATATACGACAATTTCTCAACATCGCAGGTGCAAGCCTGCGATGTTGGACCCGATGCAATCACTCCTGAATATAGCTACTTAAAGGGCGATATGGCTGTTGCATATGGTGGCAAAGCAAAAGAGGCGAAGCGTTCGTTTGTGGCTCTAAACTTTGAGGATGACACATACCCAGGAGCACTAATCGTCTATGACAGAGTATCTACAGACGATGCTACAACAAAAAAATGGTTGTTGCACAGCGAGGAGGAACCAACAATCGATGGAAATATCATCAAAGTTGAGGCGAGCAAGCAACGCATCTCGACACACGATGGTCTGTTGGTTGAGACTCTTTTGTATCCCGCTCTGCAGGATGCTACAATCGAGCTTATCGGTGGTGCTGGCAAAGAGTTTATGGTCGATGGAGTAAACTGGCCATTGAGCACCAAAAACCAAGAGGCCGATATTATCAATTATGAGGCTGGCAGATGGCGAGTTGAGATCTCAAATAGCCAAAAGAGTACAATATCGCACTTCCTTAACGCGCAATGCACTACAAGAGCGCAAGCGATGGCAAGGCCATCCTAGAGACAAAACTCATCGAGACCGATAAGATCCTAGGTGCTCAAATCTATGATCGAGTTGTAATATTCAGCAAATCGGGCGCTAAGATGAGCGGCACAATTAGCCTAACCATCGAAGGTGAAGGCAGTTACAAAACCCTATTTACCGATCTGTGCAGTGGCACTTGGAGCGTTGATGGCATCGACACATTTAACGTTACCGAACAGGGCGCTTGTGGTTATGTCGAATTGAGCGCTGGCTCACATCTGATACAGATGAAGTAATCACCATTTTTAATCGTCTCTACCTCTTCACAAGAAATTACTGACATCTTGCTTGGTAATTTCGCTTCGGATCTCACCAGTGTGCTCTACAGAAGCTGTAGAGCACATTTACTTTAAAATCACCCTTCAGTTGCACGCCATTTGCACGTTTTTTCAATCCCCTTCAAAAGCTGTCTAAAACTCAGGTCTTTAGTACCTTTGCGTAGTGATCGACTTTTGTTTGGCTCGCTAAATTTGCAATCATATCATCTGGGATATATGATATAATTTCTTTTGCTGTAATTTTATGGTCTTTAAACATGATAATTCTTTCGACCACACGTGGTGCTATCCCCGCCCGCCGGAGGCATAAGAGAGTATACCCCACACCCACACCATAAAATAGTTGTTTTGTTCTTTGGCACACTACTTGCTTGATATTTCGAAAATTGTTCTTGTGTCACAACAGTAGTATGAGATTACATTTAAAAACAACAAAACACTCATTTATGAAAACATTTAGACTATTGGTTGCAGCTACGCTCTTAGCGCAAGCAGCATCTGCCCAAAGCTATTCAGCTCCCGAGGGCAGCGAAACTTCAACGGTATACCTTATCGCCATGCAGGGGGATGCCTCAACGCAGCAAGATGACTGCACAAACGAGGGCCGATCGATGCGCAACAAGGCGGCAATCGAGGCGGTAGTTATCGATTACGAAGAGACCTATCGCACTGGTTATCAGCAGGTGAAGCAACCTCTATTGATCATCGCACAACGCGAAAACAAATTCTCTTTTGCCGTAGGTGGTTACATCAATCTGCGCACAGGATTCGACTTGGATGGTGCCGTGAGCAACATTGATTTCATCACTGCCGACATCCCCGTTCCCGGAAATTATGCAACTAAATCCAAGCTGATGATGGACGCTTCGACCTCGCGCCTATATGCCAAAGGTATTATAAACAGCAGCACGCTGGGCAGGGTCGAAATATTTATCGATGCCGACTATCGCGGAGGGACTGCAGGCAGCTACACACCTCGTATACGTTCTGGTTATGTGGCAGTTAAGGGCTTCACCTTGGGTCGAGATATGACAACTTTCTGCGATCTCGACGCAGCAGTTTCGACCATCGATTTCCAAGGGCCCAACGCCTATAATCTTAACTTCGCAACGATGATCCGCTACGAGTGCACCCTGGCAAACGACCATCTCTCGATGGGTATCGCTGCCGAGTATCCACAAATCTGGGGGACATATGGCGAGAACTTCACCTCGATCCCTCAACGAGTGCCCGACGTGCCCTTCTACCTCCAATACGAATGGGGTTATTATCGTCAAAACCACTTCCGCGCATCGGGTGTAATTCGCAATCCATATATGCATAATTTGACCACCGGCGAGAACACGTCGCTCACAGGTTGGGGCGTGCAAGCCAGCGGATGCTTAGTGGGATTCCCTTGGATGAGGTTAAAATATAGCGGTGTTTATGGCTCGGCAATCTCGCAATATATAGCCGACTTCACCGGCATGGGAATCGACTTCACTCCCGAGCCCGACGACGCCACGATGCTGCAGACAACACCTATGTGGGGCTTCCAAGTGGGAGGCGAGTTCCTCCTTGGCGAGCGCACATCGATCAATGCTGGCTACTCAACGGCAGCAATCGACAACAAAGATGGTTACTATGCCGACGATGAATACCTACGTGGCGAGTATATCTTCGGAAACCTATACTACGCATTTACCCCACGATTCAAATTGGGCGGTGAGTACTTATACGGACGTCGCAAGAATGTCGATGGACAACGCAATCACGCCAACAGGTTTAATGTGGCAGCACAATTTGCCTTCTAAAAATTAACGGCAGTTTTATGCTCTGGACAAATGCATGAGAGAATTTTACACATCGCGCTCATGCCGCGCGGCACCAAGCAAGCTTCGATCCAAAAACTATCGTTTTTGTTTTTTATGTTGCGATGATTTGCTCTTCGCTGCGCTCTTACGATAAATATAAACTTTTGACCTTATGAAAATAAATTTTCAACGATCAAAAGTTTATATCTTTCTATGTCAACCTACGGTTGCCACGAGCAAATCCCCGAGGTTCACTTCGATATTAGGTTTAAATGCCTTCAGGCATTTAATAAATTTTAGGGAGTAATATATTGCGCAAATTCATTTGTGGCAATATATTACTCTCTAAAATCTAAAAACTGCAAAGTTTTTAGCCCAATAGCGCAATGTAAGTTGCACCCGCGCAGATGCTATCTGCGCCCGCCGAAGGCAGTAAGAGAGCAATATCCTATTACAACACTCGCCTCTGACCCTTAAGATATCATCGAGAAATCGATCGATTCTTTAGCTGAGAATGAGCGCTTTATCTCGATGAGTCCTGCATTTTGGGGTGCCGAAAGAGTTGGATCTACGCTGAGGGTTGCGGCGGCCAAATCGCGCGTAAGGTTCAATATTTCAATATCTTGAGTAGGATTGGCAATACGCAATTTTATGGCATCGCCGCTCTGCATTGTGCCGTGAATGTCGCCAGCTCCGCGCAACTCCAAGTCGAGCTCCGATAGGCGGAAGCCATCGTTGGTCTGGCACATCGCCTCGAGGCGTCGTCGCGACTCGCGCGAGAGTTTATCGCCCGACATCAGGATGCAATACGACTGCTCCGCACCACGACCCACACGACCGCGCAGCTGGTGGAGTTGCGAGAGCCCAAACCGCTCGGCCGACTCAATTACCATCACCGAGGCGTTGGGCACATCGACACCCACCTCGATCACCGATGTGGCGACCATAATTTGGCACTCGCCACTCTTGAATTGCCGCATAGACTC
>JAWXTD010000043.1:0-17120 GCA_044433805.1 Rikenellaceae bacterium | reverse complement strand
ATTTATTTGCTGACAACTCACTCACGTCTAAAATCTTAGAGCTATAGCTCTAAGCCTAATATCGCAACATTAGCTGCACCCCCGGGGGTGCTATCCCCGGCCGCCGGAGGCAGTAAAAGAGCAAGTTTTTTCGTGCGTTTGCCCTGATATATAATGAGCTAATATTGTATTTGTAATTAATTATGAGTAGTTTTGCATCTTCAAAAAAGGAATTTCCATGGAGGCAACAACAACATATTTATACGAATTATTGACGATTCTCAACGAGATGTCGCCCTACTTAGTTCTGGGTTTTTTGATCTCGGGACTCTTGCACGTTTATGTTCCTAGAACGTTATATTCTAGGTTTTTACACCGTAAAGGATTTGGTTCGGTGATGGGTGCTGCGATCTTGGGGGTGCCTCTTCCATTGTGCTCCTGCGGGGTTATTCCCACCTCTATGTCGCTAAAAAAGGAGGGCGCTTCGGATGGAGCTACGGTAGCATTCTTGGTGGGCACACCACAAACGGGAGTCGATTCAATCCTTGCGACCTACTCACTCTTGGGGCTTCCCTTCGCCATTATTCGACCTGTAGCTGCCTTTGTAGTTGCGATATTCTCGGGGGTTATGGTGGATACGTTTGGCTCGAAGGCATCCAAAAAAATCGACTATAACAAGCTTAAATTCACCCCTCAGGCAACCCCTGCAAGTGAGCCTTGCAGTTGCGGATGTTCGCACAATCACACAGATGAGCCCAAGGAGCGAACCATTCGTGCAGCGCTGAAATATGGATTTGTCGATATGATGCAGGATTTCGGTAAGTGGCTGGTGGTAGGTCTCTTGATTGCCGCAGCTATCACCGCATTTATCCCAGACAGTGTTTTTGCGATATTCAAGGATCACTACATGCTCAATATTTTGCTAATTATTGTCGTCTCGGCACCAATGTATATCTGCGCCACAGGGTCGATTCCAATTGCCCTCTCGCTAATTATGAAGGGGGTATCTCCAGGAGCTGCCTTTGTGTTGCTTATGGCTGGCCCTGCGACAAATACCGCTTCGCTTATAATTCTTAAACGAGGAATCGGAGGGCGAAAGACACTCATATACTTAGGTGCGATAATCCTCGGAGCAATAGCCTGTGCGCTGATAATCGATTTTATCCTGCCCCAAGAGTGGTTCAGCAGCCTGACTCACCTAGGTGGAGACTGCACTCATTACCACGATCATGGTCATGAGCACCACGACAACGAACTCTGCACCCATGGCCCGGTATGGTGGCAAACCACAACAAGCATAATCTTTATTGTTCTCTTTGCCAACTCAATCATTCGCAAATGGCTAAAAAAAGATGGTGGCTGCTGCTCACACAACCATTAAATATAACGCAATATTAATAGTTTATTTTTCAAATAAATCGTATATTTGCACAACGATGATAAAAAACTTAAAATAATGATGAAGATTACTCAAAAATTCTTAGCATTTATTGCTATAGCAGCCATCACAATTTCGTGCTGCACAAACGCCCCTAGCGGCAGTGTCAATGGCACAACATTCCCAGAGGCCAAAGCCAAATATATATTCTATTTTATTGGCGATGGAATGGCAGCAACACAAGTACAATTGGCCTCGGCAGCACTCACTGCATCTCAATTCCGCGAGAACTTCGCAAAGCAAACAGGATCGCAGGAGCAGATCGAGCAGCTAAACCTAAAGTCGCTAAGCATCACTGGCCTAGCTACCTCGTCGTCGGCAAACCGCTATATCACCGACTCGGCAGCAGCTGGTACAGCTCTAGCAACGGGTAGCAAAACCAACTCGGGTGTAATTGGCCTAGATCCCGATGGCAACACCCTGCAGAGCGTAGCCGAGATGGCAAAACAGAGCGGTATGAAGGTGGGAATCATCTCGAGTGTAAGCATCGACCATGCTACTCCTGCGAGCTTCTATGCTCACGTCGATAGCCGCAGTGAGTACACCAAAATTTCGGATCAATTGCTCACCTCGGGCTTCGATTACTTCGCCGGAGGTTCTGTTAAATGGAACTCACGCGCAAAGAGCGAGGGGACGGACAATGCAACAGCTTACACGGCATACCGACAAAGAGCCCAGGAGGCTGGCTTCAAATTCGCAACCAACAAACAGGAGTTCGATGCGCTGCAAGCTGGTGAAGATCAGGCAATTATCGCTACCTTGAAACTGCTCACCGAAGAGATGTACACCGGCGACGGTTCATCGATGCCATACACCATCGACCTCGATAGACAAAGTTGCGAGGATAACAAAATTTCGCTTGCGCAATTCACCCAAAAGGGAATCGACTTGCTCGAAGGAGAGAAGGGATTCTTCATGATGATCGAGGGTGGTAAAATTGACTGGGCATGCCACGCAAACGACGCAGCAACAGCGGCTTACGAGACCGTAGCATTCGACCAGGCAATTGGCGTAGCGATGGCATTTGCTGCCAATCATCCATCTGAAACACTTATTGTTGTCACCGGTGACCACGATTGTGGCGGTCTTACCATTGGTTTTGCGGGCACATATTATGAGTCAGCATTCGAGGTGCTTGCAGGCTCAACAATCTCCGTTCGCACATTTATGGAGGAGGCTACAAATTTGATGAAGGCTGGCGAGTCGTTCGACTCACTATTGAAATATGCATGCGAGAATCTTAACCTAACAAACAACGTTAAGAGCGAGCCTGACAAAGCCATCGCAATGAGCAGCGAGCTTACCGACTACGAGATCAAATCACTTCGCTCAGCATACGCAAAGAGCCTAAATAAGCTCAAAAGTGGCACATTCGATGCTGAGGATAAGTTCAATGGCTCATTCGGTGGTTACGACCCCTTTACCGTTGCTTGCCTACGCATGCTAAATAACAAGTCGGGTATCGATTTCTCGAGCTATAGCCACACGGCAATACCTGTAATGGTCTATGCTGATGGAGCTTCAGCCAATATCTTCAGCGGATATTACGACAATACCGACATCCCTAAAAAGATTATGCAGGCTGCAGGCTTGAAGTAATGAAGCGCAAGAGAGATCTATATTTTACTCTGCTGGTGGCAGTAGTGGTGGTTATTCTACTGCTACTGCCAACTGGTTATGAGAACCCCGAACTCACGCGAAATATGCTCTACGAAAAGGCAGAAGTAACAAAGGTCGATAATAGCGACATTAGCGAAATCACCATTGTCACACTCGGCACCCAAGAGCTGGAACTACGCATCCTTTCGGGCAAATTCAAGGGCGAAGTTGTTGCAGCACGAAATCAACTTTTGGGTGATAAGCGCCGCGATAAGATCTTCGAGAGGGGCGATAAAGTGCTCAGTATATCGAGGATGGATGAGGCTCACGAGAAAATTCTCGAGACGCGTGCCGATGAGTTCTATCGACAAGATCTGGAACTGTTGCTGCTCGCAATTTTTGTGGTGGCATTGATTCTGTTGGCTGGCATGAGCGGCGCCAAAGCGGCTCTATCGTTTATATTTACGGCACTGGCCTTTTGGAAATTGCTGATCCCGGCTCTTCTGGCTGGATATTCGCCGCTCTTTATCTCGATTGGGGTGACATTTGTTGCCACCTCGGTGATTATTTTGCTGGTTGCAGGGCTCACCAAGAAAGGAGCTGTGGCGCTCTTTGGTGCGCTGTCGGGTGTTGTTGTCACTGCGCTCTTGGCACTTATCTTTGGCCACTTCTTTAAGATCCCGGGAACGATTCAGGAGTACTCCGATTCGCTACTATATTTGGGTTTCGAGGATCTTAACTTCTCGCAGATGCTGCTCTCGTGCATATTTATCTCGTCGGCAGGTGCGGTGATGGATGTGGCGATGGATATTGCTGCAGCGCAAGATGAACTTTCGCAAAAAGCCTCGCACCTAAGCCGCAAAGAGCTGATTCAATCGGGTCTAAATATCGCCTCGCCCGTTGTAGGAAGCATGACTACTACCCTGCTGTTTGCCTATTCGGGCAGCTTTATGTTCGCCTTTATGGCATATATGGCTCAAGGGGTGCCGATGGAGTGCATTGTCAACCGTGGGTATATCGCCTCGGAAATATTGCTTACAATGGTGGGTAGCTTTGGATTGGTTCTAGTTGCCCCAATTACCGCTCTGCTAGGTGGTTACATATATAGATCGTCACAAAAATAGATATTCGAAAATGAGAAAGATACTCAATTCAGAGCTGGCCAGACCAACAGCTGAGCAGTTCGCTATGCAGAAAAAAATGCCCGTAGTGGTGGTGTTAGATAATATCCGCTCACTGCAAAATGTCGGTTCGTTCTTTCGCACCAGCGATGCTTTTGCCATCGAGCGCATAGCACTTTGCGGAATCACCGCCACGCCCCCTTCGCGCGATATTCACAAAACTGCCCTTGGAGCCGAGATGACCGTGGCGTGGGAGTACCACAAAAGCACCCTTGATTGCCTCGAGCAGCTCAAGGAACAGGGCTACACCCCGCTTGCAATTGAGCAGGTCGAGGGGAGCGAAATGTTAAATGAGTTCAGCGTAGCTCCCGACACTAAATATGCGTTAGTATTTGGCAACGAGGTGATGGGCGTAGACCAAGCTGTGGTCGACATTTGCGCAGGTGCAATCGAAATTCCACAGGTGGGCACAAAGCACTCGGTGAATGTTTCTGTCGCTGCGGGTGTAGTTTTATGGCATTTCTTTTGCCAATTCGCAACAAAACTTTAACTTTGCAGCCTAATAATTTTTTTATTACAAACAATGTCAGTAGAAAGCAAAGTTAGAGCGGTAACAACATACCGCCTTACCGAAATGAAACAGCGTGGCGAAAAGATAGCCATGCTAACATCGTACGACTATTCGATGGCCAAGATTGTAGATGCAGCAGGCATAGATATTATCTTGGTGGGCGACTCGGCAGCCAACGTTATGGCTGGTTACCAAACAACACTTCCAATCACCCTAGATATGATGATCTATCACGCTCGCTCGGTTGTTCGAGCCGTGGAGCGCGCATTGGTTGTTGTCGACCTTCCCTTTGGAACGTACCAAGGAAATTCGAAGGTGGCACTCGATTCTGCCATCAGAATCATGAAAGAGACCGAGGCCGATTGTGTAAAATTAGAGGGTGGCGAAGAGATATTGGAGTCGGTGCAGAGGATACTCTCGGCAGGTATTCCTGTGATGGGTCACTTGGGTCTCACCCCACAATCGATCAATAAATTTGGCACATATGCCGTTAGAGCCAAAGAGGAGAGCGAAGCGCAAAAGCTAATTGCCGATGCCCACCTTTTGGAGCAAGCAGGATGCTTTGCAATAGTGTTGGAGAAGATCCCTGCGGCCCTAGCCACGCAAGTGGCAAGCGAGCTTACAATTCCAATTATCGGTATTGGTGCCGGTAGCGGAGTCGATGGACAGGTGTTGGTGGTGCACGATATGTTAGGCATCAACAAAGGCTTCTCGCCCAGGTTCCTACGTCGCTATGCCGACCTTCACACCGTAATGACCGATGCCATCGAGCACTATGTGGCCGATGTCAAAGAGTTAGATTTCCCAAATGAAAAAGAGCAGTATTAGTACTGCTCTTTTCAATAATATACCTAAATAATATGCGCGCTGTAACCTCCACAATTTTAATGTCACTCTTCTGCCTGACACTTTTCTCGCAGGAGCCCCACACCATCGTCTTCTACAATATAGAGAACTTTTTCGATACGATCGACAATCCTGCCACCAACGACCAAGAGTTTACGCCCGAAGGAAAAAACCGTTGGTCGAGCGACAAATACGCTGTGAAGCTCGGCAACATCGAGCAGGTATTTTCCGACATTGCAGCTATCAATAACACGCTGCCCACAATCATCGGTGTGGCCGAGGTCGAGGTGCGTAACATTCTGGAGGATATCGCATCTACACCCAAATTAGCCCCTGCGGAGTATCAAATTGTGCACTACGACTCGCCCGACGAGCGCGGCATCGATGTGGCATTCCTATATCGTCCCGACAAATTTCAGATCGAAGGAAGCTTCGCTGAGCGTGCTTATGTGCCCGATATGCCCGATTTCCGCACTCGCGACATTCTTACAATGTGGGGCACAATCCAAGGCGAGGAGCTCTTCTTTGCTGTGGCTCACTGGCCATCGCGCTGGGGCGGTAAAGAACAATCCGAGCATCTGCGCATAGCTAGTGGCAATCAAATGCGCCAAATAATTGATTCGGTCAAAACGATCCGCCCAAAGAGTAAGTTTGTGATAATGGGCGACTTGAACGACGATCCATCCGACAAAAGTGTGGCCGAAGCCCTTGGCGCTAAGGGAAATATCAAGAAGCTCGATGGTGATGATCTATTCACTCCATTCGAGGTGATGCATAAAGCTGGGCACGGCACACTAGCTTACAATGGCGAGTGGAACCTATTCGATAATATTATCGTGAGCCACAACCTAGTGAATGCCCCCAAAAACACCCTGCAGCTGCAAAAATCAATCGACAGCAAGAAATTTTATGGCAATATCTTCAAACCATCCTACCTAATCCAAACTGAAGGAAAGTATCGCGGTTACCCCTATCGCACATTCAGCGGTGGCGAATTTATTGGCGGTTATAGCGACCACCTGCCGGTGTTTATTAATATTGAGTAGAGTTTTTGTTTGGGACTGCCTCCGGCGGGCGGTGATAGCACCACCGCGGGTGCATTTTATGTTGCACTATTGGGCTTAAAACTGAAAGTTTTAAGATTTTAGGAGTTAGTGAATTGTCAGCAAATAAATTTGCACAATCCACCAACTCCTAAAATTTATTAAATGCCTATGGCATTTAAACCCAATAGCGAGGTGCAGCCCTCAAGGAGCCCAGATCTAATTCGATTTGGGTCAAACACCAAAGGTGTTTGTTAAATTTTAAGATCCAGTAGTTTGAACAAATTTATTTGATTCAAACTACTGGATCTTAAAATCTTAGAACTGATAAGTTCTAAGCCCAAAACGTAAGAGTATGCACCCGCGGTGGTGCCATCACCGCCCGCCGGAGGCAGTCCCAAGCATAAAAACTACTTAACTCCACAATAAACCTCAATTATCTTATTGCACATCTCGCTCCACGAGAAACGTTTGCGCTCCTCGATGAGGTTATGTTGAAATTTCTCTAGCACCTGGCCACTCCAAGCCTTCTCGATTGCCTCGGCAATGGCTGAAAATGTTGGCATGCAGACATATCCCACCTTGCCATTAGGCACAATTTCGGGCAGCCCACCAACTGCCGTAACGATCATCGGCAGTGAGAAGTTATATGCAATTTGTGTCACCCCGCTCTGCGAGGCGGTATGGTATGGCAGCACCACAAAATCGGTTGCCGAGAAGTAATGCTTGACCATGTCGTCGGCCACAAAACCGCTGTGGATTATCACCTCTTCCTTGATCCCGCTTGTTGCAATTTGCGAAAGGTACTTCTCTTTTGAGGCGTAGAACTCACCGGCAACAATCAATTTACGACCCTCGGTCTTGCCCTCGGCCTTCAATTTTGCCCACGCCTCGAGCAAAATATCGAGCCCCTTATAGTCGCGGATAAGGCCAAAGAACATCGCGTAGCGCTGCTGTGGATCGATATTTAGCGCCTCACACGCCTGCGTGCGATCGACTCTTCTGCCAAAATTCTCGAACATCGGGTGGGGCGAAAAGATCGCTGGGGCCTGAGTATAATTTTTCAGTTCTCCATTGACCTGCTCCGACATATAGACATATCCATCGACCGAGCGCAGGAAGTAGTAGTTGCAAGGGTGGTCAATTAGGTGAGACTCGTGTGGCTCCACATTATCGATCTGGCAGATCACCTTGGTGTGCTTATTCTTGCGAGCAATACGCGCTATTGTGCCAAAACATGGTGCCATAAATGGAGTCCAATACTTCAATAAGACAAAATCGGGGCGCTCGCGACGAATCTGACGCCCAATGCGGATCCAATTGAAAGGGTTCATTGTATTTACACAACGAACAATATCGAGATCTTCAGGCGTCTCGCTGTCAAGTGTTTGGCTCTTTCCGGGGAATAGTAATTTGGGATACTGGAGGGTGAAAGTCTTAATTGAGACCTCCTCACCACGACTCTGAAACTCTCGAGCCATAGTCTCCATAATCGATGCTAAGCCGCCCCTATATGGGTGAGCGGGCCCCACTATTGTTATCTTCATACTCCTATTTGCTTTAAAGGGGACTTCTAATAATTCCCCAAAATACTTTTCCGCCACTATTCACTCCTTTTGCTTTTAGCCAAAATCGGTAGTAGGGGTCACTACAACCCACTCTGCCTAAAAGCAAAATGGGCAAATATTAACAAAAAATTAAAATCGGGGAATTATTAGAAATCCCCTAAAGCAAATATAGTTATTTTTTGCTTTAGTTCCAAATGCACTTGCGAAAATTTTAGAGTTGACGTATGAAAAAAACTTGCCCATCGCGCTCATGCCGCGCGGCACCAAGCAAAACTTGGATCCAAAAGACTGTCGTTTTTGACTTTGTCTTGCGATGATTTGCTCTGCTTTGCGCTTTTACGATAGATAATAATAAAGATGATCTTTTGAAAATGAATTTTCAACCCTCAGCCCCACCTTTTTTTGCAAAAAGCGTTTGAAATTCAATAATTTTGTGTAAGTTTGTAAGATATTATGGAGAGAATAGCGATATTTCCCGGGTCGTTTGACCCCTTTACTCGTGGTCACGAGGCTATCGTTGGGCAAGCACTTTTGCTCTTCGATAGGGTTGTTGTGGCTGTGGGTTTCAATAGCTCCAAGAGTGGCTTTATGAGCATTGAGGATCGTGTAGCGTTGATTGAGGATCTATATAGGGGCCAAAGTAGGGTAGAGGTAACTAGCTATGAGGGGCTTACAATCGACCTTGCTCGCTCGAAGGGTGCTGTGGCAATGATCCGAGGAGTTCGTAGCACTGTGGATTTTGAGTATGAACGCGCCCTTGCGGCAGTTAATAGCAGGCTCGACGGCGATATTATTACCGTGGTGTTGTATTCGCCAGCAGAGTTGGCAGACGTGTCGTCGAATGTTGTTAGAGAATTATATTCGTATGGTCGCTCGGTGGCTGAATTTTTGCCCAAGGGAGTTAAGTTTGAAAATTATATAAAGAAATAGGAAGAATGAAAATGGAGTTTACAGCCGAGATGATCGCTGGCCTTTTGTCGGGCGATGTGGTAGGCGATAAAAATGTTGTAGTTTCGGCAGTCTCTTCGATCGAGGAGGGCAAGAACGGAAGCTTGGCATATCTAACTAATTTAAAATATGAGCAATACCTATATAGCTCGCAAGCCTCGATAGTTATCGTAAATAAGGATTTCGAACCCTCAGCACCCGTTGCCGCAACCTTGATTAAGGTCGACAACGCAGCTCAGGCCATCGTAAAACTCTTGGAGATCTATAGCGCTGCGGTGAACAAACCTCGCTCGGGAATTGCCCCAATGACATCGATAAGCCCCGAGGCGTCGGTTGGAGAGGGTGCTTATGTAGGCGATTTTGCCGTGGTTGAGCGTGGCGCAAAGATCGGAGATGGATGTCAAATATATCCTCAATGCTTTGTGGGCGAGGGTGTGACAATTGGCGCGGGCACAATCCTGTATGCCGGAGTGAAGATCTATCGCGATTGCCATATCGGCAAAAATTGTATTATCCACTCGGGAGCTGTTATTGGAGCCGATGGATTTGGCTTTGCCCTGAAGGAGGATGGTAGTTTCGATAAGATTCCTCAGTTGGGTAATGTAATTATCGAGGATGATGTCGAGATCGGGGCCAACACATGTTTGGACCGTGCTAAGACCGATTCAACAATCATCCGCCGAGGAGTGAAGTTGGACAACTTGATTCAAATAGCCCACAATGTGCAGATTGGCGAGAATACAGTCTCGTCGGCACAATTGGGTATTGCCGGTTCGTCGAGCATCGGTCGCAACTGTTTCCTTGGTGGCAAGGTGGGAATTGTGGATCATGTTCATATTGGCGACAACTGTAAATTTGGTTCGATGACGGGCATCACTTGCAACATCCCTAGCGGCCAAACACGCGTTGGTTTCTTCCCTGCATTGCCAGGAATTCAGTATCATCGTCTTGCTGCAGTGCTCAAGACCCTGCCCGAAATTGCGCGTACGCTTCGCCTTGTTGAGCAAGATGTTAACACGCTCAAAGGGGAGTAGTAATATGGCCATTCTCGAGCAGCGCTATCGAATTATGGGTATCGATCCTGGCACCAACTATATGGGTTACGGGGTGCTGGAGGTCGATGGTAAGCGCGTAAAGGCAGTTGTGTTGGGCGAGATAGATATGCATAAGATCGCAGATCCATATGCTAAATTAAGCCATATTTTCGAGCGTGTCTCGTCGCTAGTCGAGGAGTATAATCCTCGCGAGGTGGCTTTGGAATCGCCATTTTTTGGCGAGAATGTGCAATCGATGCTCAAATTGGGCCGTGCTCAAGGTGTGGCCATGGCAGCAGCATTGAGCCATAAAGTAGATGTTTTTGAGTATGCTCCTACGCGCGTTAAGCAGGCAATTACGGGGCGTGGGGCAGCGAGTAAGGAGAGTCTGGCTGCTATGGTCAAATCGATCTTGGGGGTCGAGTCGCCATCTGGTAGGCTCGATGCAACCGATGGAATGGCGGTGGCCTTGTGTCACTACTACTCGATCTGCTCACCATTAATTGGCATCGATAGAGGAGCCAAGAGCAAAGGTCTAGGCGGTGGCGTGAAGTCATCGAGCCGCAAGGGTAGCTCTTCGTGGGAGCAGTTTGTCAGGGAGAACCCCGGCCGTGAATTGAAAAGTTTAACTAAAAAATAGGAGTATGAAAAGATTATTATGTTTATTAGTAGTCGTGGTGGCTACAACGAGTTGTGCGGCATTTTTAGCTGTTCCAGCTTCTAGTTCTTCAACTACAGTGGTAAGACAGACAACTGTAGTAACGCCAAAACAGAGTGCCAAGATTCAGAAAAAAGAGGTCAAACAGCAAGCTAAGGTACAAAAGCAACAAGAGAAAGCTAAAGCCAAACAGATCAAAGAACAACAAAAACAGAGTAATAAAAGATAAAAACAATGAAAAAATTTATTTATGTAGCCCTAGTAGCGCTTTTGTGCAGCTGTTCTAGTGGTGGTTATACCCTAAGCGGAACTGTCGAAGGCCTAGCAGCTGGCGACTCAATTGCACTCTACTCATTCTCGGCTCCCGAGACCCCAATTGCTGTGGCAGAGATTAGCGAGGATGGCCAGATCAGCCTTTCTGGTTCAATTGCAGGTGTCGATATGGCGGTGTTGGTGCTCAATGGCCAATCGGAAATGGGAATGCTCTTTATTGAGAGCGGTAAGATTGTAGTTGCTCAAAACGATATGGGAGCCTTGGAGTTCACCGGAACCCCTTTAAACGATGCTAATATCGCCTATAGCAGCCGTGTGACAGAGATTGAGCAGAAGTTTGCTGCTGTCGATCAAACCCTCCCTACCGAGGAGTTGCAGGCAGCGCAGCAGGCAATCTTCGATGAGTATGTTGCCCTTACAGCATCGACCATCGATGAGAACTTGGACAATATGTTTGGTGCATATCTCTTTGCTTCGGGCCAAATGCGCGAATTGGAGCCCACGGAGGCTTTGGCTCGCCTTGCTGAGTTCTCTGCTGATGTGCAGGCACTCGACTTTATGGTCGACATCGAGGCTTCGATCCAAGCGGCACTACGCACCGAGGTGGGTCAACCATATACCGACATTACCCTAATCGATATCAATGGTCAGGATATCTCTGTATCGTCGCTTTTGGCCGAGGGTAAATATGTATTGATCGATTTCTGGGCTACATGGTGCAACCCTTGTATGGCCGAAATGCCATACCTGAGAGCTGCATATGCAGAGTTTAAGGATAAAGGTTTCGAGATCTATGGCGTCTCGCTCGATCGCGATGCAGATGCATGGCTCGATACAGCAAGTGATGATATGCCATGGGTCTGTGTGATCGATTCGGAGGCTGCTGGTGCCTCATCGCTATATGCAATCACCACAATCCCTGCAAATTTCTTAATTTCTCCCGATGGTGTAATTGTTGCTAAAGGACTTAGAGGAGAGGATGTTGCGGTGATTTTGTCGGAATATATCAAATAATTGATGAAAAATTCCTTGCTAGAAATTTGCGAGAGTAAATAATTTATCATATATTTGCACTCGCAATTCGGCACCGTAGCTTAATTGAATAGAGCATCTGACTACGGATCAGAAGGTTCCAGGTTTGAGTCCTGGCGGTGTCACAAAGAGAGTCGTCCATTTATGGATGACTCTCTTTTTTTGGTTGTGATATCCTCCAAGGAGGAGCTCATGGAGGATCACGCGCAAGGCTGAGCTGGAATCTCCCGACGAGTAAGTTTAAATCACCATTTTATCGCAGATAAGCATCTCTTTTTCTTCTTGAGATGCCTATATGCTGAATATGTATTTTGGAGTAAGATTACGCTTCAAAGATAAAAAAAAGGAACGGGTCAACACATATCGTGTTGACCCGTTCCTTTTTTTGTAGGTAATTCCTTACTCCTCAGTAGCAGCTGGAGCTTCTGGAGCCTCGTATGGAGTGATGTCGATAAGCTCAACGTCGAAGAATAGAGCCTCGTTTGCACCGATCATTGCGCCAGCACCACGAGCGCCATAAGCAAGATCTGAAGGGATCCACAACGAGATGCGACCACCCTTGCCAACTAGCTTCATTCCCTCGGTCCAGCCTTTGATAACGCGGTTCAATGGGAACTCGATGATCTCGCCATCCTCTGGAAGCTCGCCCTCTGGGTTTTGAGCCTTTAGTTGAGCTAAACGATCTTCGGCCATATCAGCGTAACGAGATGAGTCGAATACCTCACCGCCACGAGTTTTACCAGTGTACTTAACTTTAACTACATCGCGGTCGTCAGTAGGCATAAATGACTCATCACCTGCAGCTACAACCTTGTAAAGGATGCCAGATTCTGTCTTTTGAACGCCAGATTTCTTCTCGATTGAAGCCAACCACTCCTCTGAAGCAGCTTTGTTTTGCTCAGGAAGAGTAACTGTAAAGAATTGTTGGATGTGGTTTCCAGCCTCCATCTCAGAGATCTTAGTCTCGCCTGCGAAAACATCTTTGAAACCCTCCTCAACCCAGATAGTTTGAGCTGGAATCTTTGCATTTGCAATGCTGTTGCCTAGGTCGCAACCCAAAGCCTCAGAGATCAATTTACGCTCTGTAGCATCCTCGAACATCGCTGCATCTGCTGTTTGGTCAGCTGCACGACGAGCTTCGCGAACCGCTGTAGTATCAGCACCATTTGCCAACGCTACGCTATCGGCCATGTTGCGAGTCTCAGTAACCTCAGCACTGCGAACAGCACGCTTGTTCATGAAATAATCTTGAAGTGTTGCTGTAGCATCCTCGTGAGCCAATTTGCTAGAGCCATCAGCTGTTGCGATTACTGCTTTAACCAATACATCGTAGTCAAGAGGAAGATCAGAGATCTGATTCTTTACCATTGATGCAAGGTTTACACCAACCGAGTACGACAATGTGTCGAGCTTAGAACGGCTACCTTTGCTGATTGTAGTGTTGCTGCTACCTCCGCAAGAGGTCAAAGCAAATGCACCTGCGACAAGAGTCGCAAAAATTACTTTTTTCATGTTGTTTATTAAATTATGATTGTTAATTTCTTCGTTTAAAGAGTCTATATCCGCACAAAGTTATAAAAAAAATTACTAAATGCAAGTAATACCTATTAAATAATGTCCAAAAAAAGAGGTGGCAAAGGCTAAATTACCCCCTTCAGGTACTCGCCCGTGTAACTTTTCTTGCTTTTGGCGATCTGCTTTGGAGTACCTGAGGCAATCAATTGGCCTCCTGCAGCGCCACCTTCGGCACCGATATCTATGATGTGGTCAGCAACCTTTATCACATCCAGATTGTGCTCGATGACAATTGCGGTGTTGCCACGATCCACGAGCTTGTAGAGCACCTCGAGCAGTTGGCGCACATCCTCGAAGTGGAGCCCTGTGGTGGGTTCGTCGAGGATATAGAGCGTGCTTCCGGTGTCTCGCTTGGATAGCTCACTCGATAGCTTAATGCGTTGACACTCACCTCCCGAGAGGGTTGTGCATGGTTGCCCTAGGGTGAGATATCCGAGCCCAACATCCTGAATCGCCTTTAATTTTTGGTGGATCGTGGGGATATGCTCGAAGAACTCTACGGCAATATTTATGGTCATGTTGAGTACATCGTTGATGCTCTTGCCCTTGTATTTAACCTCCAGAGTTTCACGATTATAGCGCTTTCCGCCACACACCTTGCACGTTACATATACATCGGGCAAAAAGTTCATCTCAATGGTCTGAACTCCCGCGCCACGACACGTCTCGCAGCGACCTCCTTTGACATTGAATGAGAATCGCCCAGCCTTGAAACCCCTGATTTGCGCATCGGGCGTAGCCTCGAAGAGCTTGCGAATATCGCCAAAAACATTTGTGTAGGTGGCAGGATTGCTTCGTGGGGTGTGGCCAATTGGCGATTGATCTACCACCACCATCTTGTCGATATTCTCTAGCCCCTCGATTGAATCATACTCCAATGGGCGATCAAGTGAGCGGTACAACTGCCGGCTAATAATTGGTCGCAAAGTTCCATTTATGAGCGACGATTTTCCCGATCCACTCACCCCCGTGACGCATATAAATTTGCCCAATGGGAACTCCATATCGATCCCCTTGAGGTTGTTTCCGCGAGCACCACGCAGCACAATGCTCTTACCGTTTCCTGCTCGCAGCTGCTTTGGAATGGCAATCGAGCGACGTCCCGCGAGGTAGTCGGACGTTATCGATCCGCACGCCACAATATCCTCGAATGATCCGGCAGCCATAATCTCGCCACCTCTACGGCCCGCCTTGGGACCAACATCGACAATGAAATCTGCCGAGCGCATCATATCCTCGTCGTGCTCCACAACAATCACCGAGTTGCCCGCATCGCGCAGATCCTTGAGCGACTTGATTAATCGATGGTTGTCGCGTTGGTGCAGCCCGATGCTTGGCTCATCGAGAATGTATAACACGTTCACCAACTTAGAACCAACCTGTGTAGCTAGCCTAATGCGCTGACTCTCACCTCCAGAAAGTGTCTTTGAAGCTCTCGAGAGCGACAAATAACCTAGTCCTACATCGACCAAAAATCCTAATCTCTCGCGTATCTCCTTGATTAATTCGCGAGCAATTTTTAGCTCCTTTGAGTTGAAGTAGCTCTCGATTGTCTGCATCCATTCGGCAAAGTCGGTGATCGACATTGCGCTTAGCTGGGCAATATTCTTCTCTCCAATTCGAAATTGAAGAGCCTCACGACGTAGGCGCGATCCTCCGCACTGAGTGCACGTTTGGGTCACCATAAATTGTTCACGCCACTTCTGACCGCGTTTCGAGTCATCATCTTCGGTGCGGGCAATGTACTCGCCAACGCCCTCCCAGGCCATAAATTGCACTCCGTGAGAGTATGAAAATTCCGAAAGATCAACGGCCAGGGGTTCCGAGTCGCCATACAAAAGTGCATTTAATGACTCCTCATCCAGAGTGTCGAGTGGATCGTCGAGCGAAAATCCGTGGCGTCGCGAGAGCATCTCGAGAATGGCAAAGAGCATATTGTTGCGGTACTTTCCCAAGGGCTCAATGGCCCCTTCTCTGACGCTTTTGCCCATGTCGGGAACGATTTTGCTAAGCTCAAAGAGCGCCACCACGCCCAATCCATTGCAGCGAGGACATGCCCCCTTGGGGGAGTTAAACGAGAAGGTGTGCGGAGCTGGCTCCTCGAATGCAACACCTGTCGAGGGGCACATCAAATGGCGCGAATAATATCTTGAACCATCTGATTCATAGTCATATATAGCCATAGTGCCATCGCCCTGCTTCATCGCCTCTTTGAGCGATTTTAGTAATCTGTCGGCATTGTCGTGGCTCACCCTTAGGCGGTCGATAACAAGGTCAATGTCGTGCGACTTGTAGCGGTCCAGGCGCATTCCTTGCGAGAATTCGCGTATCTGGCCATCGATGCGAGCATATAGATATCCCTTTTTGCGAAGCGACTCAAAGAGTTCGCGGTAGTGACCCTTACGACCTTTGATGATTGGCGAGACAACAGCAATCTTTTGCCCGGCAAACCCTTCGAGAATAAGCTCGAGAATCTGCTCGTCGGTGTAGTGCACCATCGCCTCGCCCGTTTGAGGGGAGTAAGCGCGCGAGGCACGTGCGAAGAGTACACGCAGGAAGTCATTGATCTCGGTCACCGTGCCCACCGTCGAGCGAGGATTTTTGTTGGTCGTCTTCTGCTCGATAGCCACAACGGGGCTCAACCCGGTGATCTTATCCACATCGGGTCGCTCCATAGTTCCGACAAACTGACGAGCGTAGGTCGAGAGGGTCTCCATGTAACGACGCTGCCCTTCGGCATAAATTGTGTCGAAGGCAAGCGATGATTTTCCCGAACCCGAAAGCCCTGTGATCACCACCAAGGAGTCTCTAGGTATCTCTAAATCAACGTTTTTGAGGTTGTGAACGCGAGCTCCAAGTATCTTTATTTTATCATCTTTCATAGGTATACCAAAATATAATGGAACAAAATTAGCAAAAGTCCAGCAAAAATGGTTACTTTTGTGAAAATTATACGAACAAATGATTAAAGCAGGTAGACGACAAACACTTACAGTGAGCCGAATTTCGGATTTCGGGTTATATTTAATAGATGATGAGCAGAACGAAGTTTTGCTCCCAAACCGCTATGTATCGCTCAGCGACAAGGAGGGCGACACAATGGAGGTATTCATATATCACGACTCGGAAGATAGATTGGTGGCAACCACCGAAAGCCCTTCGATAATGGTGGGTGAGGTCGCTTTCTTGAAGGTTGTCGACAAGAATATGCATGGAGCATTTCTTGATTGGGGACTCTTCGGAAAGGATCTTTTTTTGCCAAACCGCAACCAGCAAGGTGGCGTTGTGGTGGGTAACTACTGCATTGTCTACGCCTACGAGGATAATGTTACGGGGCGCTGTGTGGCTACCTCAAAGCTCAAAGGGTTTATCTCTAACGAGGTGCTGACCATCGACACTCGTCAGGAGGTTAATATCTTGGTTGCCTCGGAGTCG
>JAWXTD010000042.1:0-17739 GCA_044433805.1 Rikenellaceae bacterium | reverse complement strand
ACGAGCATATCCCTACTCCGACACTCACCTCCAAGAATAGCTCCGTGCCACCCTCAAAGAACCCACTTGGCATACCCCAAACCAAATCTTTGCGTGAGAAATCAAGCAAGAAAAGTGGCGGTCAAATGGGGCACGCGGGAGTCACCAAAGAGTGGTGTGAAACACCCGACTCGATCGAGGGTTTGCAAGCACCGACCACCTGTCCATCGTGTGGAAGGAACATCGAAGATCTGCCTCAATTCGAGGGTGAGCATCGTCAAGTTGTCGATATCCCAGCTGTTGTTGTGCCTATGGTCAAGGAGTATGTCGAGATGCGCCGCAAATGCACCTGTGGCAAGTGCGTTAAGGGCGAGTTCCCCAAAGAGGTGAGTGGCACGGTCTGCTTTGGGCACAATATAGATGCTACGGTAGCCTATTTGAGCACGTTGCAGAATGTTCCATTTGCGAGATTGACACACCTGATGGAGGTGTTGTTTGGTGTTAAGATGAGTCAAGGCTCGATCTCCAATATTTTGAAACGTATGCGCAAGAAGGCGCAACTCCCCTATGAGATGATCCGCAAGAGCGTAGAGCAATCGAAGGTTGTTGGGGCAGATGAATCGGGTGCGAAGATTGATGGCAAGAACCATTGGATGTGGACGTTTCAGACCGATATGGCGAGCTATTTAGCGATTGATAAGAGCCACGGGGGCAAGGTTGTGAATAGTCACTTCCCCGATGGGTTTCCAGATTCTACGCTGGTGAGTGATCGCTTGGCATTGTACTTCAATGTCGTAGCGAAGGATCATCAGATATGTTTAGCACACCTGCTTCGCAATACGATATATATAGAGGAGTTGACGGGTGGTCACAAATGGGCGAAAGAGATGCTGGAACTACTTCGGGAGTCGATTCATCGGCGCAAGGCGGAGGGTTGCAGCAAGGAGTTAAAGGCTCAGTTTAGGGAACGACTTGATGAACTATTAGATCGGGAGGTTGCGCTGAAGAGCAAGAAGCGGCAGGAAATTCTCAACAAATTCAGGGCGGGGTTATCGAAACATAGGGATAATATTTTCACGTTTCTGGTGCGTGAAAATGTGCCGTCGGATAACAATGCAAGTGAGAGGTCGTTGCGAGCGGTCAAAACCATACTTAAAGTAAGTGGGCAATTCAAGTCCACCGAGGGCGCACAGCAATATGCGACTCTCCAATCCATCGTGCAGACAACTCGAAAATGTGGCCAGGATCCGCTTGCGGCTCTGCTCGCTGTTGCTGGGGTGTAGGGGCGTGAGTAGTTACTCAAACAGCTTTAAGTTTGCCGTGAGCAATAAATTGCAAATACCTATATTTCAGGCTGAAAAATAGGTATTTATACTCTTTTATACCTCAATTAAATGGTCTATCTTTGTTTTCGAAAATTTAGATAATAGTTAATTATGGGGAGATATTATGATATGTTGCTCGAAGATGTTCGCTTTCGCGAGGGTCTCCATGCCTGTATGAATTGTGGTATTTGTACTGCGGTATGCCCTGCAGCGGAGTTCTATAATTACGACCCTCGCAATATCGCATCTATCGTACAAACGCGCGACGAGGATGCTATCGAAGAGCTTTTAAAGAGCGATACAATATGGTTCTGTGGCGAATGTATGTCGTGCCGACCTCGCTGTCCGCGCCATAATACCCCTGGGTATATCATCCAAGCACTCAGAACATTATCGCAAAAATTAGGCTTTTTTGTTCAGAGCGAGAAGGGTAGACAGCAGCTGGCCATTAAGCGAACCATTGGCGAGCATATCTTAACTACAGGCTATTGCATCACCCCGCAACTTCTAGATCCCGATCTGCACCCCGAGCAGGGTAGCGTGTGGCGTTGGATTCATGATAACGATGAGGATATTTTTGCGCGATTCACACCTTCCTATAGGCAAGCCGGTTCGGGCGCTTTGCGTGAAATTCAGGCCGAGTCATTGGCCGAGATAAACAAAATCTTCGAGGTGACCGGTGGCAAGGAGCTATTCGATAAGATCGAAGAGTTTTCCGATGCTAAAGCTCGCGAGATGGGCTACGACGGTGCCACCGACGAATATATGATGGATAGATATCTTAACACAAATAATCTATAAAGATATGGCTCAAAAATCGTGGTCGGAGTATCAAAAAGATATTGCCGACGATAAATATTACTACTTCCGTTCATGCATCCGCCAGAACTTTTTTCCCGGAAGCGAGAAGGCTTTTTTGAAGATTGTGGGTCAGGATTGTGGACGCGATATTAAGGAGACGCCAATCCATACCTCGTGCACAGGTATTGGCTACCATGCCGATATCGTCCCTCTGGAGACCATAATGACCGTTGTGGCACGTCAATTTTCGTTGATGAAGGATGATGGCTACGAAAATTTGGTCTGTTCGTGCATTACATCTTTTGGAATCTACACCGAGGTGTTGGCCACATGGCACGAATTCCCCGAAACCGAAGAGCGTACGCGCGAATATTTATACAAAGCCACAGGCCGAGAATTTGCAATACCCAAGAGCCTGGCGCACACCTCAGATGTCATCTTCCACCTTCGCGAGGAGATTGCACAAAAGGCAAAACATAAATTGGTAAACGCTTTTACGGGTGAGCCTCTAAAGGTGGTTGAGCATATCGGCTGTCACTACGCAAAACTATTCCCCAAGGCGGGAGTCGGAGGTGTTGAATTCCCCTATGTTTTGGCCGGAATGATCGATGCATGGGGTGGCGAAAATGTCGATTATCCCGAACGTAGACACTGTTGTGGCTTTGGATTTAGAAACTATCTTGTGCAGGCAAACCGAGGCTACTCGATCGCAAATTCACAAAAGAAACTTGAGAGCATGGCCCCTTATAAACCCGATTTTATAGTTGCAAATTGTCCGGGGTGTACAATGTTCCTAGATAAGTGGCAATATGCAATTGCCGAGATGGAGGGTGTGACCTATGGCGCTCAAGGTCAGGGTATTCCGGTGTTGACATACGAAGAGATGGCAGGTTTAGTTTTGGGTTACGATCCTTGGGATTTGGGCCTACAGATGCATCAGGTCGATGTTGAGCCTCTGCTGCGAAAGATGGGCATAAGCTACGACCCTGCGGCAAAGTATCTAGGAAAGAGTGGTAAATTTATCGGCAAACCAGCCCCAGCCGTGGTGAACAACTACGCTGATCTTGTTTTGCCTAATAAATAATTATTATGAGCAAACGAGTAATAGTAGTAGGCGGTGGCCTTGCAGGTATGCAGACGGCATTGCAATTAAAAAAATATGGACTTGAGCCAGTAATTATCGAAAAGAGCGATGTTTTGGGCGGTAAGGTTAACAACTGGTATCTGCTTTTCCCAAGCTTCACTCCAGCCGGTGAGGTTGTAGATCGCTTGCGTGCAGATGTTGCGCAGGCTCAGATTGAGTGTCTCACATCGTGCGAGGTTGAAGATATATCGGCAAATTCGGTGAGGCTTGCCACAGGTGAGCTCTTATCGTGCGATGCTGTGGTCGTAGCTTCGGGATTCACTCTGTTCGATGCAAAGATCAAGGAGGAGTATGGGTATGGAATTTATAAAAATGTCTATACCACGCCCGATATCGAGAAGATGTTTATTGATGGCGCTTTGCCCTCGGGAGATGCTGCGCCTAAGCGAATTGCGCTTCTGCACTGTGTGGGTTCGCGCGACGAGAAAGTGTGTCAAGGACACTGCTCAAAGGTGTGCTGCATAACAGGTGTAAAGCAGGCCATTGAGCTCAAAAAACAATATCCCGCAGCCGAGATCTTTAACTTCTATATGGATATCAGAATGTTTGGCGCAGGCTACGAGGAGCTCTATCGTGATGCCCAAATATCGCATAACATCCACTTTGTAAGGGGTAGAATTTCGGAGGCAGCACCAACAATCGATAACCGCATACAGATCAAAGCGGAGGATACATTAACTGCTCGCCCTTTGAAAATGAGCGTCGATATGTTGATTCTTATCGTAGGTATGCAGGCTAATCAAAGCAACTCTAACTGGGCAAAAAGTGCCGGCTTGGCGCAGCAGCCTAGTCGCTTTATGAAGAGCGTAGACCACTTCTTGAGCAACACCTCGAGCAGCGTGGAGGGGATCTTTTATGCAGGATGTGTAACAGCTCCCAAAAATATCGGCGAGTCGTTGAACGATGCAATGCACGCAGCTCAAGCGGTGAGAGATTATCTAGATAAGCAGTAGGGTATGGCAGCGATAAATTTTGGATATGCTATCAGTAAGCCTCGTGCTATAAATATGGATCTCAACGACTTAAGTATAAGCGATGAGATCTTGCGCGAAATGCCCGAGTTGCAGAGCTGCATAGGGTGTGGTGCCTGCACAGCATTGTGCACTGCCGGAAACCTGACAAGTTTTAACTTCCGCAAGGTGCATACGCTGGCACGTCGAGGCGAATATCAAGGGGCATATGATGAGATGAACAAATGTATGCTCTGCGGTAAGTGCCGTTTAGTTTGCCCTCGAGGAATCAATACTCGAGGCGTTGTGATGCTTATCAAGCGTAAATTAGCCGACCTTTAATTCTATTTGAAATGAACTTTTTTGCACCATTCACCCTCCCCTTTATCGTTGGAGCCGTAGTAATGTTTATCATTATTATTGCCAAATACTCTGTGTGGTTTTATCGATTGCCTAAGAGTGATAAGCAGCTTGCCCTCAAGGGGTTGCTTAGCATTAAGAGCATCACTGCAATAGGCGAGGTGATAAGCGAATCGCTGTTACATAGACGAATATTTAAACGCAATCCACTGCTGGGATATATGCATATGAGCTTGGCCTTTGGTTGGTTCCTGCTTATTGCTACAGGATGGCTCGAGACCCTGTCGGTTTTGGGTTTTGAGTTTGTGCCTCTGCAGGGACATGTCTTTTTTAAATATTTCTCAGCGGAGTATGGACTCTCTGAGAATCACCTCTTTGCCTTCTTAATGGATCTATTCCTTGCCGTTGTCCTCTCGGGTGTACTCTTGGCCTTGAGTAAGAGATTTTACTCTCGAATGATGGGAATGCGCAAGGCGACCAAACATATCTTGGGCGATAGGGTAGCCCTTTCGGCTTTGTGGTTCGTCTTTCCTGCACGCTTGGTGGCAGAATCTTTGACCTGCTCGATCTATGGTGGAGGAGGTTTCCTTACGGGTACCTTGGGGCGATGGCTTGCAGGCGTTGCAACCCCTGAATTTATGAATTGCGCATGGTGGTTCTACTCGTGCTGTTTGGGCATATTCTTCTTGGCATTACCATTCTCGAGATATATGCATATCTTCACCGAGATACCGCTTATTTTTCTGCGTCACTACGGTCTGAAACCCTCATCGAAGGGTAGTTCGTACGATAATTTCGAGCTGGAGGCCTGCTCGAGGTGCGGAATATGCATCGACCCCTGCCAGCTGCAAAGCGTGTTGCAGGTAGACGATGTGCAGTCGGTATATTTCATGCGCGATCGTCGCTATAAGATGCTGGAACTCTCGAAGGCCAACAACTGTTTGATGTGTGGTCGTTGTCAAGCGGCTTGCCCAGTGGGCATAAATCTCGATACTTTGCGACTTAACTCTCGTGAGGCGAAATCTAATGTCGACAGCGATAAGCGTTTTGATTACATCTCATCGGTTGACTGCTCGCAGGGCAAGGGCAAAGTTGGATATTTTGCCGGATGTATGACAATGCTCACCCCCTCGACAATGAGCTCGATGGAGACAATTTTCAACACCGTGGGCGAAGATGTATGGTGGGCCGATCGCAATGGCGGAGTCTGCTGCGGACGTCCTTTGCACCTATCGGGCCAGGTCGATGCGGCGCGCAAGATGATGGATTATAATCGCGATCTATTTGAAAAACACTCTATTACAACGCTGGTTACCTCGTGCCCAATCTGCCTTCGAGTCTTTAAAGAGGAGTACGATTTAAAGGGTATTGAGGTGCTTCACCACACAGAATATATCGACCGGTTGATCAGGTTGGGACGCTTGACGCTAAATAGCAGTAGCACCAATTTCACTTATCACGATCCATGCGAATTGGGTCGCGGATGTGGTGTCTATGATGCCCCACGACGTGTAATTCAGAGCCTGGGAGTATTGAAAGAGGCTAAGCATAATCGCGAAAGCTCGCTCTGTTGCGGCTCGTCGCTAGCCAATACGGTAATTAATGATGCTCAGCAGGTTAAGATAGCTTCAGCCCTCACCGATGAACTAGCTGCCTCGGGTGCCGATACCATTATCACCTCGTGCCCACTCTGCAAGAAAGCTATGGTTCGCACCTCGCAAATCCCTATTGAGGATATCTCGGAGGTCGTGGCAAAAGCAATTGTGCCTTACTCCTCGAAGATATAGCACCTCTCGAGTGCTTTTTTAGCAAAATATATAGCCCCACTCGCAAGTCAAGCAATTGATGAGCGACGTGAGGTTATTGTTGTTTCTATAAATGATGTTAAATATTTATATATTACAGATTTACTTAGTATTTAGTATAAATTCAAACATCTATTATGACAAGCATCAAAGCAAAATTTAGGCCTTCGGCAGTGAGAGGCAAAGAGGGGGTGATCTATTACCAAGTTATTCACAATAAAGTGATTAGGCAGATTAGGACAAATTATAGAGTATGGCCCCATGAGTGGAGCATCAAAGGTGGTTTTGTAGTGATTGACCAATCTACACCTCAGAGAGCAGAGTATCTTAGATTGTTGGCGGATAAAATCAATTCTACAATTCGAAGAGTGTATCAGTTGGCACAAATCTTGGAGAGTAGAGCTGCATTAAATCATTGCAACGATTTGGTGGAGGAGTATTATAGGCAGCCTCACGAAGAGACATTTTTCAACTATTTCAAGGCTCAAATTGTAAGACTGGAGAGCCTAGGTAGGTTGAGTACATCGCATAATTATAGAGCAGCATTCAATAGTTTTTTCAAGTTTAGAGCCGGTGAGGACCTTGTAATGGATAATATTACATTTGAACTTATTGAGGAGTATCAAGCATTTTTGAAACACGAAAGATTGTCACTGAATAGCAGTTCATTCTATATGCGAATCTTGCGAGCAGTCTATAATAAAGCAGTTGAAGTAGGTCTCGCTCAGCAGAAGCAACCATTTGGTCGAGTCTATACGGGGATAGAAAAGACCGTTAAACGAGCCTTGTCACTCAAGGATCTCAAGCGGATCAAGGAGTTCGACACATCTGCAAATTATCTTTACCAATATGCTCGAGATATGTTTATGTTTAGTTTTTTAACGCGAGGAATGTCATTTGTCGACATGGCACACCTTCGCAAAACCGATATAAAGAGTGGCGTTTTGATCTACCGCCGTCGTAAAACCGGTCAACTACTGCGGATTAAGTGGGAGTTGTGTATGCAAAAAATAGTCGATAAGTATCCATCTGAATCGTCTGATTACCTGCTACCTATCATTCGAAATAATATAGATAGTAAAAAATTTTATAATCGATACAAAAATGAATTGGGGAAAGTGAATAGTCAGTTGAAGAAAATTGCATGTGAAATAGGGTTAACTCTACCTCTAACAATGTATGTTGCTCGCCATTCGTGGGCATCGACAGCTCGAATAAAGAATATTCCTATTTCAGTCATATCCCAAGGGATGGGTCACGATAGTGAAGTGACAACGCAGATATACTTAGCCTCGCTGGATACATCAATAATTGACCAGGCAAATGATCTGATTATTAGATCGTTGTAGCTCCTCATGCTACTCTTTCTATGTAAGAAAGAATAAAATCAGTAAAATAACTATGGTAAACCCTTTTATGTCAGCATATTTTGTAGCTAAATAGATATTTATATATAATGTTAGCAACAAAAATTTAGCAGTATCATCTAAAAAAAATAGTAAAAATGGGTGATTGTAAATAAATTATTAACGAACAGCTCTTTCTTACATAGAATAAGTTAAAATAAATTTGTTTATTAAAATTTAATGCATATCTTTGCCGTGCAATTCTTTCTTACATAGAGAGCGTCGAGAATTAACACAACTTAATTACATTTTTAAAATGTAATTAAAAGTTTCACTTAAAGGTATTATGGACATTTTATTATTTACAACTCGTTTGTGTATTATTGCTTGTCGGCACATGGTTCCCTATTATTATAAAGGTAAGCATGTGAAGGCATCTGAGATCGCAGAACTTTATAATTTTAAAGTTCGGTCACTAAGTCCATCCTTTACCGTATTGGTAAAAGCAGGAATCTTAAGCAGCCAAGTTGGCGGTCGTGAGCGTGGTTTCATCTTTGCGCTCGACCCTAAAACAATCACCTTATACGATATTACACATGCTCTCGAGGGCGAAACCCAAATAGATTTCTGTGAAGATGCGCTCAACTGTCAACCGCTTAAATGCGAGGATTGCAGCATTAACCATGAGTTGAGAAACCTAATTGAAGCCCGACGAGTAATATTGTCTTCTACAACAATATACAAGCATTACGAATCGAAGAAAGAAATGGAAGAGAAGAAAAACATAAATATATGAAAAAGGTAATTACCATATTAACGCTGTTTCTGCTCAGCTCCTCGGCGTTTGCTCAAGCGCCGAGCGACGCTCAGAGTAGCACGCATGTCGAGTCCGCAAGCTCAACAGAACGTGAGTCGAAACATGTCGAGGTCTATTTCGAGCACGACACATATAAACTCGATCTTGACTTCCAGCAAAACCGAGCGAATCTAGAGGCCATAACCGATCTGGTCAACACCTTGAGCCGTGATAGTATGGTGGTTATCGCAAAAATAGACATCAATAGTTACACCTCTCCCGAGGGAGGTAGAACCTATAATGACAAACTGTCAATCAATCGTACCAACTCCATCTATGACTATTTCAAAGCTGCAGTGCCACATGTCGATAGCTTAATTGTCAAGACTAATTCAGGTATCGACTGGGAATACTTCGAAGAGCTTGTCGAGGCTTCAGATATGCAATATCGCGACGAGGTTTTGCACATCCTGCGTACTGTCCCCGAGGAGACTTGGCGTAGGGTAAACCCTTCGGATAGATGGCTTTCGCTTGTTGATAGTCGTAATAAGCACATTATGCAACTTCGTGGTGGTGAGCCATATAGATATATGTTCAAAAATATCTATCCCCAACTGCGTCGTGGTTCGGTTGTCACAGTCTCCTTCCGTGCATTGGTAACTCCGGTCTTCATCGAAGTGCCGACTGTCGCAATCAAAGAAGTCGAGCCTGCTGCCAAGAAGCTCGAGACAATTCCCGAAACCAAACCCATAGTCGCTGCCTCTGAACCTACAGTCGAAATAAAACCTCTTTTGGCCCTCAAGACCAATTTACTTTACGACCTTGCATCGGTTATCAATGTAGAATTAGAGGTTCCAATAGGTAATCGTTGGAGCGTTGCAGGTGAGTGGATCTTCCCTTGGTGGTCGAGCAGCTGGGACGAAGATAGCCACAGAAACTGCTTGCAGATCCTCAATGGAAACCTAGAGGGTAAATATTGGTTTGGCGATCGCACTTCTCGCCCCGTAATGACCGGATGGCACTTAGGCCTATACGCCGGAGGAGGCCTCTACGACTTGAGTCGCAACGCAACTGGCTACCAAGGCGAATTCTTCATTGCCGCAGGCCTTAGCGGAGGATATGCCCACACAATAAACAAGAGTGGAAACCTCCGCTTAGAGTACTCAGCAGCCGTTGGCTACCTTAAAACCGACTACGATAAATATGCCGAGCACTGGGGAATCGACAACTCATGGCACACCCTTCGCCAAGAGAGTGGTAACTACTCATGGATTGGCCCAACGCGTGCTCGCGTATCATTGGTATGGATGTTAAACCGCAAAGTAAATAAGGAGAAATAGATATGAAAACAACTATAACAAAGATCTCTCTATTGCTCTGTGTAGCAGTCGCACTCTCTTCGTGTCATCGCAAACCAATTTACGACAGCTGTTTGTGCCAAAGCACGCTATCTATTCCAATCGATATCGACTGGGAGACTAGCGGCATCGAACTGCAGAATGTCTCGGTACTCTTCTACGACGCCGAGGATGGCTCGCTACAATACGAGCACATCTACGAGCACAACGACAAGGATATCCAATCATACGCCTCACTGCCCACAGGTAGCTACACCGCAGTAATCTTCAACGAGAAGCGTAATCAAATCGACTACCTTTCGTGTGTTGACCACGAGAATATCTCGACTCTTCACTTCGAGAGTAACTCCGCAGAGCCTCTGCGCTCGCGAGCCGCAACACGAAGCTATATCGCACAATCGGGCGATTTGGCAGTAGCCGTTGTCGAGGGAATCGAGGTTACCGATGATATGATCTTGGAGGCCTCTGCAGCCGACGATAGCGACGATACAAAGGCCCTATCAACAGCAACCAAAACAACCGTTGAGTCGCTTATGGGCATCACCACAGTGAAGAAGAATACCACAATCTACGTCACTGCGCACATCCAAAATATCTACTACGCACGTATGCCATCATTGGTCGATCTAACCAACCTTGCCGATGGATATTACGTCTACTCAGATGCGAACAGCAGCTCGACTTCGACCCTGCAATTCACAATGAATAACCGCACCTACTACGAGGGTTCCTACTACGATGGCTATATCTACACCACAGTCACCGCCTTCGGATCGCTCGAAGATCGCACATCCACCGCCTCGCACGACGCCTCGTCGCCAATCATGCTCGACTTGCTCTTCAAGATGGTCGATGCCGAGCAGAGCGAGCAGACGCTAACGATGGATGTGACCGACCAGATCGTCCACCAAACCCTAGCGGATGGATCGATCACAATGACCATCGAGGTAGAGTTCTCCGACCCACTAACCCCAGTTGAGCCCGAAGGTTCGGCCGGTGACTCAGGTTTCGGTTCCGAAGTCGAGGATTGGGATGTGGTTTATGTCCCTCTAGGCCAATAAACAGAAATTCACAACTTTAACAAATAACAATTTTTTAACTAATTAACAAATCAATGAAAAGAATTATTCTTTCTGTAGCAATCCTTGCAGTAGCTGCAAGTTGCTCAAAAAATGAGGTTGTAGACATCCCTCAAACAAACGCTATCGGGTTCTCGACCCTTAACGACCGTGTAACTAAGGCTGCTAACGATGCTTCTGCTGACTACAGAGTATTCGCTGTAGAGGATGCTGCAACTTCAGCTTGGTTGATCAATGCTTCTGTTGCAGGTGTATCTCAGGAGGATGCTACAGTAGCTAGTACAGCTACAACAGCAACAGACATCACTGGTGGTACAACAGGTCCATACTACTGGCCAGCTGGTACAGCTTCTTTCTATGCTTATGCTCCATACAGTGCTACAGCTACCAACAACGTAGTAGAGACAACAGCAACAACAGATGCTACTAATAGCGTAAACATCGCTCTTACTTACACAGTTCCTGCTGGTGCACAAGAGGATTTCACTGTTGCAGCTCCCGTGACTAAAGCTGGCACTACATCAGATCCTAACGTAGCTTTCACTTTCAGCCACATGCTATCTATGATAGAGTTCCAAGTTGTACTTGATGAGTCTACTCTTGGTGTAAACTACGAGATTTCAACAGAGTATGACAACGCTGACGACGCTCCATTCACAGTAAGCTTCTCTCCAACAAAAGAGACTGTTACTGTAGACGCAGATGTAACCGCACCTGCACCTACTACAGTAACACCTGCTGAAGCAATCTCTACTAAATACGCTGCTTATCAATCATACTATATCGCTCCACAAGATCTAGCAGGTTGTAAAGTTCAGATCAATGGTATCACTATTCGTCACAAGACAAATGGTTCTGCTTTGTATGATAGTGTAGATTTCGCTGAGATGACTTTGACTGGTAACGAGATTTCACAAAAAGTGGGTGCTGAAATTGTGAATAAAGATGCTTTCGAAAATGGTAAAAAGTACATCTTCACAGTAACTATCTCATCTTCTTCAACTACAACTGATGATGATAGCGCAATCGAGATTAAGTTTACTGCTGCTACTACTTCTTGGGGTGATGGTACCGGAGTAGGTCTAGATCAAAAGTAATCCATTTTTCCTAAAAAAAGGATTTAAACCCACAGGCCATAGGGGTTTGATCGCCCCTATGGTCACAAATTAAGAGAAAAACTTATTATTATGAGTCGATTAAAAATAGTACAAATGTTGCTCGTGGCGGCGCTGGTGAGTAGCTGCGTGAGGAGTGAGGTTGATACGCCTAATGCCGAGAGTGGCGACACTACGGGGCAAATTTCGTTCGGATCAGCTGCCGATTGGACGCGTGGAGAGGTGATAAACTCTGTCTCCTCACTCTCGTTATACTCAATTTTTAGCTATAAGAAGTGGACCGATGCTGTCGCTGCCGACATGTTGCCATTCTTCACTGGCGACTACAAATCTACTTTGGCGCTAACATCGACCGATGGCTCGGCGTTGTCGTATAGCGGTGGTCCGCACTATTGGCCAACGGGCGATAGCGAGTACCTTCATTTCTATGCCATACATCCCACCACGGAGCTCGATATAGCCTTCGACGAGAATTCGGGCAAGCCTGCCTTTAACTACACAATGTCGGAGTGGTCGCAGGATAACGAAGATATTATCTTCGATGCTCAATTCGACATGACCCAAGCGGATAGCAACAGCGGAACTGTCAACTTCGATCTGCAACACCTCTTGACTCGCTTGTCGCTAGAAGTGCAGCTTTCGGGCTCGGCGAGCGATGGTTATGGCATTATCGACGGTGAAGACACAAACGAATACAAGGTCAACGGTATCACCTTCTATGGCCTATACAACAATGCAACATTGAATATCGATCTTGCAAATGATGGCTCAAGGGTGCTAACCTGGGATGTCGACGCCGACAACACCTCGACCATCGACCTCACCGCAACTCAAGGCTACTCGGTGGAGTCGGTCGACACTGCTGCTGCGCTAACGACAACTAACTTTACCGACGTTATGGCCGAGGGCAAGTCGATCTTTGTGTTGCCTCAATCGCTCACCGCTAAGCGTACAGCGTTGGAAGAAGATGGTGGCGATGCCGGCACAGCCCCAACGGTGCAGATCCGCATTCGTCGCTCGTATCAGGCATCTGCTTCATCAGATGAGCGAACCAACATCATCTACGCGTCCCAAACAATCACCGTTCCGCCATCAAGCGGTTCAGATGGCTGGGAGCCTGGTCAATGGAATAGATTGCAATTCACCTTCAATCTTGATGAGCTCGACGATTACGACACTCCGCTTACTCTATTCTCGCAGATCTACGCTTGGACAGATACAACGGTCGATGTCGACGTGAGCCCAAATGTCTACATCTACTCGAGTGCCAACGAAATCGAGGTGGAAAACGGCGCCACAACAGCCGACATGTGTTTCTACACCAACTACCAGTACGACCTTCGTCGCCACAAGCGCAAGGTGGAGCTCGACGGAGTGTCATACACCGAGGCTACCGGATTCACATTCTACACCGTTAGTGGCGATAGCGACGCGGGGCCTTACGACCCAATCGTAGTGTATAGAGGTGTTGAGTATGAATACGTATACGAGGCCAATGCCGATGGTGGTTACGACCTATACCTCGAAAATAGCGACACGGACGTGAAAACCCTAATCGTTCAGGTAGATGGCATTGCCGACCTGTCAGCATTCGAGTACACCAAATCCGAAGATATCGATGGCGATGGCATCGAAGAGGAGATCTCGTGGATGGATTTCAAGATCAAGCCTTACGACACAGAATTGTATGAAGATGTTGATATGTCTTCCTACGACTTCACATACTCCGTAGCCAAAACCACACGTGCCGAGGCTGGCCTATATGTCAACACCTCGGTCGAGAACGAATCATATGGAATTAACAAGGCCGACGACGACTCGGTATACATCCTGCGTCTGAATATCAACCAATCTCACATGACCGATAACACATTTGTAGGTAAAATCGGAGCCGAGATGATCTCCAACGGAGGAGGACTTGTGACATACAAATTCCCAATCACACTAACAATGAAAACTGAATAATAGCGCTATGAAAAGATTTCAATATATTCTACTGCTCGTAGCAGCCTCGCTATTGTGGAGCTGCGTAAAGTTCGACGAAAATGGAGGCGAGATTACCGCTGATGGCTCCTCGCAAGGTAGCGTCGAGGTGTTGGACGATGGCCGTATTCAGGTCACCACAGCACTCAATGGTGTGAGCATGACATCTGTTGTAACGCGTTCAACCTCCTATGAGGATGCAATTTACAACGGCTGGTGTTTGGTGTTCGGTGAGGATCAAACAGAGCACGCCAACGATTTAACCGACCAATACACCGACTCATCGCCCCTTATCCAGGTGGTGCCAATCGTGGCCAACGAGAACGGAACATTCACAATGATATTCGACGAATACCCAAATGTATCGTTCATGCGTATTGTGGTGAATATGACCGATCGCGAGAACACCTCTTTAGGGCTTGTCAACTCGTGGGCAAGCGTAATTTCAGACAAGGGTCTCGATAGCGAGAAGTTGTCGACACCTCCGGATTCTGATGAGGTCTCTGAATATGGTATCGCAACCTTCAGGGATTTCCGCTACCAATCTGTGGGCTTGGATGGTATCTACGATATGGGTACTAATTGGTACACTACCAAGGCTGTGTTATATCACAATCTTGAAGAATACACCGACCTCGATAGCAACAAAACCACCACCGGAGTAGTATACGAAACAGCTACCACTACCAACACCGGCTACAGCACAATCCACAAAACCGCCGAGAGCTACAACGATGTGCAGCCCGATCCAGCAAATGTAAAAACCACAGGCTTCCCAATGGCCTCATACGGATTTGTAATGGAGCAGATCACTGCCGAGAGCCTCAAGGCGTCGTTTGGTAACCAGGTGGATATGATCCGCACATGTTCTAAGGTCGCAGTGGCGGTCGTTGATGATACCTTCACAATCGAGGAAGTATACTTGATCGATGCCGCGCAAGAGGCTCGTATCCGAAGCACAGTGCTCTCAGACGTAACGGTCGACGACGACGGCAATTCTTCTGCTGGAACTTCCACAGAGTTTACTATCCCTCAAGATCTGGGAGGAACAATCACCTACTTGGCAAACACAAATCCTTCCGAGCCTATCTACTTCTACCCCAACAAGGGTGGTAGCTACACCTATGTCGAAGATGTCGTAAACCAAGATGTCAACCCCCAATATATCGTTATCAAGGGTCAATCGTCGAACTACGACACTCCGGGATACTACAAAGTGGCACTCAAGGCGCAATATCCATTGTCTGGCGATTCTACAGAAGATAATATGAACGACACCTCGATGTGGTCGGCCTTAACCTACGACATTCTGCGCAACACCTCGTTCACCATAAATTTGAATAATATCGACAAGCCGGGCTACAAGACCTTCGACGAGGCTGCCGATGTCAACTCTCCGGCCAACAACATCTCATACTCAATCACAATCGAGAGTAGCGACAACTACTACGAGATCTTGGTGAGCAAGGGAACCTACTACACCGAGCTGGAGACCTCGCGCGTATATGTCAAAGGATATATGGACGAGGGAATCGATGGCTGCTACCTCGACTTCACAATGACACCCTCTACGGGCAACACTGTCCCTACGGTATATGTGCAATCGAGCGACCTTTCGGGCGACAACTACGATGGCGACAATGTCGAAATCACCCACTGCCAGGTTTTGCGCAAGGGCGACGCGGGCTACGAGAACGAAGATTGGAGCAACGCCAAGACCTTTGAGCCAACCAAAAACGACACCGACGATGGCTTGGGCGAATACTTGGTGAAGGTCTACGACGACTCTACCGATGGCGCCGACGCTAAAAAGGAGACCAAGGTGCGTATCTACTTCGATGTCAACGCCTCGGGCCGTATCCGTCTGCGCATTGGCGATATCCTCAAGTTTATCCCTGTGGTCTACGACCGTGCCCCAATCAGTATGTACGGCACAAAGGGCCAAGGAGGAACCGACGCTGACGATAAGGGTGTTATCGTCTCGGACGAAGATAACAGTATAGAGTGGAGCGATTTCTCGTACAGCAAAGTTGAGTACGATGAGTCGTACGTGGGTGATGCCGCCCACACCCATATCGAGGATTTCAAGCTGAACTCAAACGGCACAGTGACCTACGACAACTCAGTGACCTACGATGCTGATGGACAAGAAGGCTACAACAACTACACCATCAAACCCGAGCTGCGCGCCAGAATCTACCCCTCGAACGCCGGCGACGGAATCGCAGTCTTGTATCTCCGCCAAGCTAGTAACTTTAAGTTGACTGATGCTGTTGGTGATGAGATTCTTGATGACAGTGAAAGTGATGCAACGTATGAGGTTATATTCCACTCGCAGTCTGAGGTGATGTCCAATGATACTCACGGTCTATTTACAGAAAGTGATGATAAAAAGAGTATAATTTTTAGTACATCAAATTTATCATCGCAATCTGTTGATGCTCTGACTATATCTATCGACACCGAGATTACAACAAAAGATGAAGATGGTAATGATCCAGGTTGGGCCGAATATTTTGATGAGAAGATCTCTGATGATGGTCAAACGCTAACACTTTCGGCAACCACAATTCCTTATGATTATGAGGGGCTTGACTTGACTGCTTATCCGTATGATGCCTCTGGTACTACATCTGTCACAAGTGCTAACCATCAGAAAGCACGACAGGCGTATGCCTCGGCAATAGCTGAAACATTGGTTCTCTATAACAACACAGCGACTTCGACAGTAACAGTAGCAAACTCGGCAGGTGATACCAAGACCTATACGGTAAAACAAACGCAGTACCCACCAATATATCTGGTCGATGCGTCGGGACAAACTACAAAGAGTTTTGATATGTCAAGTAGCGCAAGTTCTGATATATGTGTTTTTGCTCTAAATATTTGGAACTATGATCTGGCTGATGAGAATGGATTGAATGTAACTCATGAGGAGACAAATATATACAATTATACCTGGTTGGGTTTTGGTGTAACTGAAGCTCAAGTAAGATCTTCATTTAATGATTATGTAATGAAATGTGAATTCGATAGTAGTTATATTGCTACTTATCTATGGCCATCTTTCTCTTACGCCTATAAAGGTACCACATACTCCTATAGTGGCAGTACGTATGGCACCACTGATAGTGGTTCTAGTGTTTCAGCCACAACATTTGGTAGTTCAACCGCTAACAACACTTCTACAACTGTAGAGGAGATAGCAAATATGGGTGGTTATTATGATGCTGACTATATCTTTGGTATAGTGCGAGATGAAGGTAATCGATCAAGCACTTATGATGGATATATAGAGGTGACAGTTATTATTAGTGTAGAAGATATATATGGTTACGAATATACTACGACAAAATATCTGAAAGGAAATATTTAGTGGAATCTAACCCCTAACCGTAATACCCTAAAATCAAGGGCGCATGAAAAAACTCATGCGCCCTTGATTTTTTATGTTGAATAATCGACAATTGCCCCCATATTGATATTTGAATTTGCTGTTTGGATATTGCCATAAAGTTGATTGAATAGCAAAAGCAAGAGAGTTGGTGTGCAGAATGGCGCAGTTCATAGAAAATATTCTTTCTATAAAAGAAAGAGTCTTTTTTGCAATAGCACTCTATATCTATCTTGAATCCACAATATTATCTTAATATCATGGCGTAATATTTCGCATTTTTAGCTTAGTAATTGCTAAGCTA
>JAWXTD010000041.1:0-18001 GCA_044433805.1 Rikenellaceae bacterium | reverse complement strand
CGAGCTACATTATTGTGTTGTGCAAATGTTGTGCAAGGTGTACTAATAAAAAAGCTAACCACCTCGAAACGAAGTGGTTAGCAATGTAAATTGTACTCGGAGCGGGAATCGAACCCGCACGGGCGTTGCTGCCCACAGGATTTTAAGTCCGGCGTGTCTACCTATTCCACCATCCGAGCAACATCCTTTTGATTAAGGTTCGACAAAAGTAGTGAAATTATTGTTAATTGCAAAATTATATGTGAAATTGATGTGAAATTAATTGACTTTTTTGGCTCTCTGCGATTTAAGTAATTTATATACAGCTCATTATAACAGCAGATGCTCATTTTTGTGTGGAGCAAAACGCCTCAAAAATATTGATTTTAGTATTTTGCTTGCATATCTTCTAAAAGAAGAGTACTTTTACATCCAAATTACTGACGACGATGGATCAACTCATAGCTCATGCAGATAAAATAGTTATTGCCACAGGGATGCTTCTCTATATCGTGGCGGTGAGTTATATCGGCTATCGAAATAAACGCAGCCAAAATAGCGAAGATTATTTCTTGGCTTCGCGCTCGCTACCTTCGTGGTTGCTGTCGATCACATTTATCGCTTCGTGGTGGGGTGGTGGCTCGGCAATCGATCTTGTCGATCATGCTCATGGGGCTGGTATTAGCTCGTTTTGGATCTATGGCGTTCCGGTGCTTATCTCAACCTTTTTGATCTATATTCTCTCGGCAGGCATACGGCGAGTAGCTACCATTAGCCAGCCCGAACTTATCGAGAAGCGTTACGATAGTAGGGTAGCCTTTATGCTGTCACTCTTCATAATCATCTTTATGACGCTCGGCTCGGCGGTTCAGGTGATCGTAATTGGCAACCTTTTTCAATCGCTCTTTGGGCTGGATTATACTATGGGCGCTGTTGTCGGCACGCTGCTTGTTCTCTTCTATTCGCTCTTTGGAGGCTTTCGGGGTGTGGTGCTGACCGACCTTTTGCAGTTCCTGTTTTTTCTCTTCTCCTCTCTTTTCCTCTTTGCCTATGCGTGGAGTAAATCGGGTGGTTTTCAAGCTGTTGAGCTGCTTGCCTTGCAGCCATCGCATCAGGGATTCACTTCGTTCTTTCATAATGTTGGCGATAATTTAGCCTATGTAATTACGTTCGGATGTTCGTGGATGATTCAAGCCAATGTGTGGCAACGCGTCTCTGCGGCTAAGAGCCCCAAGAGCGCCCGAAAGATGATGGCAATTAGCTTTGTGGCATTCATTCCATTGTACCTTATGGTCACCGTTACGGGGATGTTTAGCGCGGTTATATACGATGTTGTTCCCGCGGGAGGCGTTGTGGCAAACCTATTGCTGGGGCTTGAAAACCCGCTGCTTACGAGTGTAATATTTATCGGTCTATGCTCGGCAGTAATGTCGACAATGGACTCGATGTTCAACTCGGGGGCACTGTCGATAGCCATCGACATCTATCAGCGGCATATTGCGCCATCCGCCTCGGCTGCGAGGTTGGTTTTGGCAGGGCGATTGTCAACTGCCCTGGTGGCTCTGGTGGCGCTTTTTGTGGGCGTTAATATAAAATCGGTGCTTACCATCTCGTGGATCGGAGCCGATTTTCTGGCTACGGGAGCCTTCGTGCCATTGGTTCTAGGCTTTGTGTGGAGGCGCGGAACATCTGCTGCGGCCCTCTGCTCGATGCTCTTTGGGCTGCTATTTTCGCTCTATAATCTTGCTTATGCAATGGGTGTGGATCTGCCTGTGATGTGGGAAATTGCCTCGGCCCGCCAGGCGCTTGTGGGGATGTGTAGCTCGCTTGTGATATATGTGCTAGTGTCGATATCGACTCGGGCAGAACTTGAAAAGGCCGATGAATTTATAAGCTTAGCAGGAGTGGTAAAACGTTAAAATATAAATATATGGAGTTTAATTTCGTGGGGCTGATAACAGCCGTAGCTACATTTTTGATCATTGGGCTGTTTCATCCAATTGTCATAAAATCTGAGTACTATTGGGGTGTGAAGTGCTGGTGGGTATTCCTAATCTTAGGGCTCGCTACATTGGCCGCATCTGTCGCAGTCACCGACTTTATCCTCTCGGTTGTCCTCGGAGTTCTGGGTATAACCTTCCTCTGGTCAATCATCGAACTCTTTGACCAGCGCGAACGCGTGCGCAAAGGCTGGTTCCCCAAGAACCCTAATCGGAAGGATTGATTTTTGAGAAGGTATTCTTACTGCCTCCGGCGGGCGCAGTAAGAAACAAAACACCTACTCCGCACGCGTAAGATGTAAAGAGTGGGTTATGGTGCTCGGGAGCTCCTCTTTGTAGTGGCTTACGAAAATTAGGCTTTTGTTTTGGCGGCGACAGAATGTTTCGATGATTTGGAGTGCGCGGTGGCGATTTGCGGGGTCTAATCCATGCAGGGGCTCATCGAGGATCAGGAGTTCGGGGTCCTTCACAAAGGCACGTGCTAGGAGCACTAGTCGCTGCTCGCCGCTTGATATTCGGGTGAAGTCGCTGTTGCGAAGGTGCTCAATTCCAAATATTTGCATCCATAGTTCGCATATGCCACTCTCCTCGCTCTTCATGCGTTTGTATAGCCCAATTGTGTCGTGCAGTCCGCTTGCAATGATCTCGATGCAGGGGGCAGGTGTGCAGTATGCTCGGTGCATCTCGGGGCTGACATATCCGATGTGGCGCTTGATGTCCCAAATGCTCTCGCCACTTCCGCGTTTGCGCCCAAATAGGGTCAGGTCGCAGGCATATCCTTGGGGGATATCTGCGCAGATTAGGCTCAGTAGGGTAGACTTACCAGCTCCATTCTCACCGCTCAAAGCCCACTGCTGACCCTGTTGCATCTGCCACGTTAGATCGCGGAGTATTGTGTGCGGGCCATATTTAATCGAGATGTTGTTTAGGGCGATTATTGTTGCTGAGGTGTGTGGTGATGTGGTTGTTGGAATGTTGGTTATCAGCTCCCGAATACTCTCTGCTAGAGGCTCGAATGTTGTTGGTTTGCGGAGACTTAAAAAATCTGCGATTGTCTGCTTCTCTCGACATTCACCCCCTTGCATCTCTATTACGTGGGTGATAAACGATGGTATGTCGTTGCTGTTTGACAGGGCTAGGATCACCTGCATATGAGTCTTTGCGACCAATGTGGTAAGTAGCTCACGGAGTTGGTCGCGACTCTTTGCGTCGAGCCCAATGAATGGATCTTCGAGTATCAAAACTTTGGGGTTGCTCAGCAGGGCCTTTGTGATTTGAAATTTGCGCAATTCGCCCGACGAGAGCAGGATCATCTCTTTGGAGAGCATCGATTCGATATTGAAAATCTCGAATAGAGTGTGGCTCAGCTCCTGGTCCTCGCTCTTTGTGAGCATGTCTCTAACTATTGGCTGATCCTCCCTATCGAAGCTGTTCCATCGCTGTTGGTGGTAGTAGCTTTTGTCGGCTGTGCCATATGAATCCTTGAATGCCAGGTACTTAATGTTATCGGACACCTTCTGAGAATTGCCATTGCCAAAGTTGTACTTTGCACCAAGCTCCTTTAGTGGTATTGCTCCCATGATCGCGCCAATCACCACGCTCTTGCCCGAGCCATTCATCCCAACTAGTGCCACCTGCTGCCCTTTTGCTATGGCTATGTTTATTGGCCGGCTTAGTTGGAATTGCGGTTGTCGAGCCACGCCGTTTTTTATCTCGATAATATTGCTCATTGTTAGATCCTTAAAGATGTTAAGATATTGTCTGCGGGCAAAGTTACTACATTTTACCCAGAAAATTGTAAGTAGAATAATTTAAATCTCTCGTCCCCCACACATGAATATTTTTTAATCGCCTCAAATCGCCTGAAAATAGCTCTTATGGAGCCGTAGGGAGTGAAAAATTATAATAATTGAAAAAAAATATCTTCTAAAATTGCGTATATCCAAAATAATGGTTATATTTGTTCTTCAATAATGTTATAATAAAAGATGCTAACTGAAGAGCAAAAAAATGAAGAGTTGACGGGTCGTATTATCCCGATCAACATTGAGGAGCAGATGAAATCGGCCTACATCGACTATTCGATGTCGGTGATCGTTTCGCGTGCCCTCCCCGATGTGCGTGATGGTTTGAAGCCAGTTCACCGTCGTATACTATATGATATGAATTCAGAATTGAATTTATACTCTGATAAACCACACCGTAAATCAGCCCGTATCGTCGGAGATGTGCTCGGTAAGTTCCACCCACATGGTGATACTTCCGTTTACGATGCGATGGTTCGTATGGCTCAATATTGGTCAATGCGTTACCTTTTGGTCGATGGTCAGGGTAACTTTGGATCTATGGATGGTGACTCGCCCGCTGCGATGCGTTATACCGAGGCACGTATGCAGAAGATCACAGACGAGGTTCTTGCCGATATCGACAAGGATACCGTCGATTGGACCTTGAACTTCGATGACACGATTCAAGAGCCAACGGTTCTGCCAACCAGAGTGCCACTGTTGCTAGTTAATGGAGCCAGTGGTATTGCAGTAGGTATGGCAACCAACATGGCACCGCACAACCTTACGGAGGTTATCAATGCATGTTGTGCATATATTGATAATCCAGAAGTGGAGTGTTCGGATTTGCTGCATTTTGTAAAAGCTCCCGATTTCCCAACCGGAGGTTTAATCTATGGTTATGAGGGTGTTAAAGAGGCTCTGCTAACTGGTCGTGGACGCGTTGTTATGCGTGCTAAGACCGAGATCGAGGTTATCGATGGTCGTGATTGTATTATCGTTACCGAGATCCCATATATGGTCAACAAGGCCGATATGATCAAGAAGATTGCCGACATGATCAACGAAAAGAAGATCGAGGGAATCGCACATATCAACGACGAGAGTGATCGAAGCGGTATGCGTATCGTAATCAAAGTGAAGGCCGATGCCGTGTCGAGCGTTGTGCTAAACACTCTGTTCAAAAATTCGCAGCTGCAGACTTCGTTTGCGGTGAACAATATCGCACTTGTCAATGGTCGTCCGCAACTCTTGAACCTTCGTGATATGATCCACCACTTTGTGGAGCACCGTCACGATGTTGTGGTTCGTCGCACTCGCTTCGATTTGCGCAAGGCCGAGGAGCGTATTCACATTGTTAAAGGTTTGCTTATTGCTCAAGATAATATCGATGAGGTTATCCGTTTGATTCGCGCAGCGAAGAATCCCGATGAGGCACGCCGTAGCCTTGTTGAGCGTTTCGGACTTAGCGAGGTGCAAGCCTCAGCAATTATCGAGATGCGCCTAAGAGCCCTAACAGGTCTCGAGCACGACAAGCTTTCAGCGGAGCACGACGAGCTATCTCGCCAAATTGCATACTTCAACGATGTGCTTTCGAACCGCGAGTTACAAATGCAAATCATTAAAGATGAGCTGATTGTAATTAGAGATAAGTATGGTGACGAGCGTCGCTCGGAAATTGTATACTCTTCCGAGGAGTTCAATCCCGAAGATTTCTACGCTAACGACGATATGGTTATCACAATCTCGCACATGGGATATATCAAGCGTACACCACTTGCCGAGTACCGCACACAAAACCGTGGTGGAGTAGGTGCAAAGGGTAGTGCAACGCGTAATGAGGACTTCATCGAGCATATTTACGTTGCAACAATGCACAACACAATGTTGTTCTTTACTGAGAAGGGTCGTTGTTACTGGTTGAAGGTTTACGAGATCCCCGAGGGAACTCGCTCATCAAAGGGTCGCGCAATCCAAAATGTTATCCAGATCGAGCCCGACGACAAGATCCGTGCATATATCAACGTGAAGAAACTCACCGACCAAGAGTATGTCGACTCGAACTATATTATAATGTGTACCAAGGATGGTACCATCAAGAAGACTAAGCTCGAGGCATATTCGCGTCCACGCCAAAGTGGAGTCAATGCAATTGTTATCCGCGAGGGAGATGAGCTTATCGATGCACGTCTAACTTCGGGCTCTGCTGAGGTGATGATCGCTGCACGCGGAGGTAAAGCAATCCGCTTCAATGAGCAGACCGTTCGTTCGATTGGTCGTGTTGGAGCTGGTGTTCGCGGAATCTCGCTCGATGCGGGTGATGAGGTTATCGGAATGATATGCGTTGAACCAGAATCAACTCAAGACGTATTGGTATTGAGCGAAAATGGATATGGAAAGCGTACAGACTTGGATGAGTACCGAATCACAAACCGTGGCGGTAAGGGAGTTAAGACAATCAACGTTACCGAAAAGACGGGTGAATTGATCTCGATTCAAGCTGTGACCGACGAGAATGACCTTATGATCATCAACCGTTCGGGACTCACAATTCGCATCAAGGTCGATCAAATTCGCGTTGCTGGACGTGCCACACAAGGTGTTCGCATAATCAACTTGCGCGAAGGCGATGCAATTGCTTCGGTGATGGCTGTGCCAAAGAGCGAGGACGAAGATGAGGCTATTGAGGTGAGCGAAGTTGGTGCCGACCCAGCAGCCCAGAGTGCCGACGCAGAGGTTGCCGTTGAGACTCCTGAGGCGCAAGAAGAGTAGAAAAATGTAATTTTTAATTAATTATTGATATGAAAAAGATTATTATGATGGTGGCAGCTGTGCTAGTGTTAGCAGCACCTGCATCCATGGCACAAAAGATTGATGCCGAATCTTACAAAGCGAAGTTAGCCAAGGCTGATGCAGCAGCAGAGCACCCAAAGAAGGGTTTGAAGGCTGCAACTTGGATTGCGCGCGGAAATGAGTATTATACAGCTTTGGAGGCTCCAACAAAGAACCTATTTGCCTCTATGGACCTAGCAATGCTCAAGGTAGCTTGTGGCGAGCCAAAGTCAACAGCCTCTGAGACAATCAATGGCCAAAGCTATAGCGTGCTTACATATCCTTACTTCAAGGCCTATGTACAGAACGACAAACTTGTTGCTTGGACAGTTAGCAAGAAAATTGCAAAGGATATCGATAAAACAGCATTCGATTCTTATGCAAAGGCTTACGAGCTAGACCCAACATCTGTTGATAAGGTGAAAGAGGGAATGGTGAAACTTGCAAACTACAAAGCTCAAATTGGTGATACCTCGAACTCACTTGCTCAATATAAGACAGGAGCTGAGGCATATGTATCGGTATACGATATTCAAAGCCACCCAGCATTTGATGCAGCAAACTCTATGATGTTGTACTATGCAGGTTACATGTACACTATCGCATCGAACGACGAGCCAGCTCTTTTCAAGAAGGGCGCTAGCACCCTACAGAGAGCCGTCAAAGCAGGTTATCCAGAGGTGGAGTTGAAAGCTGAAGAGGTTGACGACAAGGACAAGGGTAATATCTACTACTACCTATACCACTGCTACTATGGCCAAAAAGATGCTGATTCAGCAAATGTTATGAAGGCAAAGCAAGCGCTTTTGGATGGTGTTGACAAGTTCCCAAAGAACCAAAGAATCATCGACGCTTTGACTCAACTCTACACAACTGAAGAGGGTGTGGGCGATCCAAGCGAGCTAATCGACATGATCGATCAAGCTATTGCGGCTGATAGTTCTAACGCTGATTTGTGGTATGCTCGTGGTCGTATCTACTTCGCACTAAGAGATTACGACAACTGTATCGATTCATTCACTAAGGTTACTGAGCTTGCTCCAGATGTATTCGATGGCCACTTCTACTTGGGTCTGTTCTACATCTACAAAGGTGATCAGATGAACGAGGAGATTGGTAAAAAGACCTATACAGAGAATGCTGCATATGGCAAAGATCTAGATGAGAACAACGCAATCTATGCTGCTGCTATCCCAGTTTTGGAGCGTGCACACGAACTTCGCACCGATGACCTAGCTACAGTTGAGTATCTTAAGTCTCTATGCTTCCGCCTTCGCGACGAGGATGGTATCATGGATAAGTACAACAAATACAACGAGCTCTTCAAGCAGATGTCTAATCAATAGTTGTAGGGTACCTATTTGCAGCGCTTTTTTGTAGCGTTAGCAATTAAAAAAGTAGATGTGATTTTGCAAAGCTGAGCTTTGGTAAAATCACATCTACTTTTTTATTTTGTGTTTTGATTGCAAATGATGTGTAGTAGTTTTAGTAATTTACACGTAAGCATGCAACCTCGATATTGGGTTTAAATACCCTTGGGTATTTAATAAATTTAGGAGTTAATATGTCATGCAAATTTATTTGCATGCTGACATATTAACTCCTAAAATCTAAAAACTTAGAAAGTTTTTAGCCCAATAGCGCAAAACTATCTGCGCCCGCCGGAGGCAGTAAGAAGGCTAAAACTTTACGCCTTCTTAGCGTCCAAGCGGTTGATAACCTTGCCATAAATGATAAGAGCCACAGCCGAAACTAAGGCAATCGCAGCGAAGTAGTACCAGATATAGTGTGCATTGGCAGCAGCCTCGGCCCATAGTTCGCGCGTTGCAAACTCGTTAGGCTCAGGGCAATAGCGGCTTAGTAGGTATCCCGATAGTCCAAATCCAAGGATCGACGAAAGGAAAGAGTGCAAGTGGCTAAATCCCAAATACATACCCTCTTCGCCCTTGGGCGCTTGTAGCGAGAAGAACTCAAGGAATCGAGGCGAGATAAATGTCTCGGCCAAACCTTGGAACACAATACCGACGATCATCATGAGTGCCACAGGGTGAAGCCCCAAGATATTCACCGAAGGGTCGAGCAAGTTTCCCGAGGCCATACAAAGTGCCGATATTGGCATAATAAACATACCTATTGTCATCGACTTAAGTGCCGAACTTTTGCTCATCAAGCTAGTGACGAAGTTAACGGTGAGTACCACAACCAAAGGGTTTACATTGGCATACCACGATGGAGCCGACGACTCGCCAGCTAATCGAAGCACATACTTTGGCATAGTTGCGTAGAGCTGATGTTGCACCATCCAAAATCCAGTGATAATAAGGATCAAGGCGATCAAACGACCGTTAGTACATATCTTAATCAGTGCGGCCCAAATCTCACTAAAGCTCTTTCCTTCGCCCTTTTTGTGTGAACTTTTGTAGAAGAAAAATATTGCGATAAGTGCAATTAATGTCATCGCTGCCGAGAAGTAGTTGAGCGTGATGAAACCCTCATTTCCCAGCGCATCGCGTAGTGGTTTAACAACTGTCTTACCCGAGAATGCACCGATGTTTACCATTGCGTAGAATATCGAGAATCCCTTTGCGCGGTTCTCCTCGTTGGTCTCCTTGGCTACTGTTCCGGTGATGACGCTCTTGATAAACGAACCTCCAATTACGATAATAACCAATATTGGGACGATTCCGTAACGCATGCCGCTCTCGAGCAATCCCGTGAATTTAGTCTCCATGCCATACTCGACCAGACCCGTAGATTCAAGGTAAGTGGGGTAGATAGCCAACCCCAAGTATCCGATCGTAAGGAAGCTAAATGCCAACAGCATCGCCGAGCGGAATCCGATCTTGTCGGCCAATGCTCCTGCAAAAGTTGGCAAGAAATATAACAATGCTGAAAATCCTCCGGCAATTGCTGCCGACTCGATGTCGTTAAATCCGATGATTCGGCTAAGGTAGAGAGTGATTACAACGAACACTCCGTAGTAGGCAGCTCGCTCGAGCAGCTCAACGGTGTTGGCCACCCAAAAGGCTCTGCTAAATTTTGTTTTTACGCTTTCGCTCATTCTTCTGTTTTTGGTTTAAATTAATAGTTAGCTACAAAAATAAAGTTTTATAATGAGTTATGCAACTCTTTAGTTTGACATTTTCAGTTTATGGTTCAACGCAGTGTATTCATATCAACAAAGAAACTAGAACAGTTCCTAAATTCATTTGTATTTATATTAATTATTTACTATTTTTGTTATAATACTACCACGATAAACCAATACAAATGAAACAGTTATTCTTATTTGCAGCAGCGCTAGCTACCCTGCAAGTAACGTCGTCTCAACGGTTGTAAATCCTGCGACAAGTGACGAGTTCTCTGATTATAAATTAGCCCTGCAATGGCAGTGGCATGCAAATCCTCAAAGTTGGTGGGCTATGCCTTATCCTGCAGAGGGTCTATTGCAGATGAACTGTCGACAACATAACTTAGGGTGGAGGAATCTTTGGGATACGCCAAATCTGCTAATGCAAAAGTTCCCCGCGCCAACTTTTACAGCTACTGCAAAGGTAAAGGTTGCACTTTCATACGAGGGTGATCGTATGGGGCTTGTAGTTATGGGGCAAGATTATGCCACCCTTGAAGTTACTCTTCGCGATGGATCGATTGAAGTAGATCAGCGTTATTGTCTAAATGCCGAATCAGGAACTGCCGAAATTATCTCTCAAAGTGTAGACTTTGATGGTGGCGATATTTGGCTGCGGTGTATTGTCGAGCAGGGTGCCCTATGTCAGTTTCAGTATAGTCTTGATGGTCGGCGTTTCAAGAGTATTGGAGATCCATTTGTGGCAAAAGCAGGAAAGTGGATTGGTGCAAAGATTGGATGCTTTGCTGTAGCCGACATAAAGAGAGGTGAGGGCGGACGTATGGATGTTGATTGGTTTCGTATTGAGCGTTAAATTGAATAACTCTTACCTAAAACACACAAAGGGCACCCCGATGGATGCCCTTTGTATTAGTTAGGTTTCCCTAAATCTAATAACTGAATTACTTCTTTGAGAAGAACTCTTTGATGTCGTTGTTGTGGATGATACCCTCTTTGAAGGTGTAAGCTCCAGTCTTGTCCGACTTAACCATTTTGATGCACTTTGTAAACTGTTTACCAGCACCTGTTTTTAGTGTTGCAACTACTTTCTTTGCCATAACTCGCTAAAATTATTTAATTTCACGGTGTAAAGTTACCTTCTTCAAGAATGGATTGTACTTCTTACGCTCCAAACGATCTGGGGTGTTCTTCTTGTTTTTTGTTGTGATGTAACGAGACATTCCCGCAACGCCACTCTCTCTTTGCTCAGTACACTCTAGGATGACCTGAACTCTGTTACCTTTTTTTGCCATTTTTTACTCTTCTTTAGTAAACTTTCTTAGGAGCAACTGCCTCACGTAGTGCAACAGCCAAACCTTTTTTGTTGATTGTTTTCATTCCGGCAGCTGTCACTTTTAGTGTGATCCAGCGACCCTCTTCTTCAGACCAGAAACGCTTTGTCTTCAAGTTAGGACTGAAGGTGCGTTTTGTCTTGTGGTGTGAGTGAGAAACATTGTTACCCACCATTACCGCTTTACCTGTAATTTCGCAAACTTTCATTGTACTTAATTTTTATTTTTACCCCACAAAGGGAGCGCAAATATAATCATTATTTTTTAAATGGCAATGGATATTGTGCGATATATCATCAAAAAAGCGCTAAAGTTTACTATTTAGCAGCGAAATAGCTGTTGCTGTTGCCCTGCCAATGATCTGCTGACGCTCCGAGCCGCTGTGAATCATCTGTGCGTGAACACCCAGGGGCGTTGCTACGGCAAACCATACGGTGCCCACAGGCTTTTGCTCGCTACCTCCCGCAGGGCCAGCAATGCCGGTTGTTGCCACAGCGTAATCAGCTGCCGAGATGCGTTTTGCACCAAGCGCCATCTCGACTGCAACCTGCTCACTCACAGCGCCATATTGCTCAATTGTTGAGTGTTTTACGCCCAAAACATCCTCCTTTGCCTGATTGCTGTAGCTCACCACGCCACACAAAAAATACTCCGATGCCCCTGCCATCGCTGTGAACTTCGCCGCAATAGCACCACCTGTACAACTCTCGGCCACAGCCAAAGTTTGCGCCTTGCGGATTAATTTTTCGTGTACGATCTGCTCGATTGATGCCGATTCGTAGCCCACAACATAATCGGGGATTATCTGCTCGAGCGCAGTGAATGCCTCGTTAATCTCTCTTTTTACATCGTTATTTTCGATTTCGTAAGCCGATAGGCGCAATCTAACTCGCCCAAAACTAGGCAGATAGGCAAGCTTGATATATTCGGGCAGTGCATCCTCCCACTCTTCAATCCTCTCGGCTAGGATCGATTCGGCAAGCCCCGAAGTGATCATCGTGCGGTGGATATTTTCGCGCAGCGAGAAGCGAGATTTTAGGCGTGGAGTGACTTCGCTGAGCATTAACTGCTCCATTTCGAATGGAACCCCGGGAAGCGAAATCACCACATGTCCATCGCGCTCGAACCACATCGCCGGAGCTGTGCCATGTATATTAAATATAGGTGTGCAGGCCTCGGGCAACATCGCCTGACCACGATTCAGCGCATTGAATTCGATTCCTCGCTTCTCTAAAAGCCCCTCGATGTGCTTGCTGATTTTGGGGTGGAATACCATCTTCGAGTCGAAAATCTCGGCAATAGTCTGCTTGGTGATGTCGTCTTTGGTTGGGCCTAGGCCTCCTGTGACTACGACCAATTCATTTACTGCCATTTCGTTAATTATAGCCGAGCTAATTTGTCGTGCATCGTCACCGATCGAAACTTTATCGGTTATGCGAAATCCTATATTACTCAGAGCTTTAGCTATATATGCAGAGTTAGTATCGACGATTTGACCTATCAAAATTTCATCGCCAATTGTAATTATAGAAGCGTTCATTTTTTATCTATTTTTTCGCCCTTCTCCTCTTTTACGATCAAAGATTGGCAAATTTTCTTGGTAATCGAGGGGCCTTCGTATATAAATCCTGAGTAGAGTTGCACGAGTGATGCGCCCGCTTTCATCATCTCTTTTGCATCCTCGGGGCTCATTACTCCACCCACGCCAATGATAGGGTAGGCCCCACCACTCTTTTGGTGGATATATCTCACCACCTCGAGAGCTCGTTTGCCAAGAGGTCTGCCGCTTAATCGTCCTGCGCCAATTTTCACTATCGAGCCTTGAGAGGTTAGTAGCTCTTCGCGCGATCGAGTGCCTGCCACAGCAACAATTCCGTCGAGTGGGGTGTCGATTAATACCTTGACCACCATATCAATAACCTCGTAGGTCACGTCGGGCGAGATCTTTACCATAATTGGGCGATATTCGCTCTGCCCGCGTCGGAACTCAAAAAGAGGAGCAAGTGTTGCTGCGAGTGATTCTGCTGTGTAGCTCTTTGTGTCGAGCGCCGCATTGTCCGAGGCCAGGTTCACGGTGAAGTAGTCGGAGTATTGATAGAGCGTGCGGAAGCTCTTCAGGTAGTCTTGGGCTGCCTGCTTTGGATTTGTGTTTGCTCCAACACCGATGTTGCAACCCACTACAATGTCGGTGTGTTTTTTCCTTAGGTTCTCGATTGCATATTGCCAACCTCTGTTCGCCTGGCCAATTCGGTTGACTATCGCATCATCTTTTGTTAGGCGGAATATGCGCGGTTTTGGGTTTCCGTCTTGCTGCTCGGGGGTGATTGTACCCACCTCGATAAATCCAAATCCAATTGCTGCAGCCTCGTTAATCACATCGCCATTGCAGTCGAATCCTGCGGCAAGACCTATTGGATTTCGGAATTTTCTGCCGAAAACCTCTCGTTCTAACGAGGGGTCGTCTACTCTGTAGGATGCTCTTAGTAGCTTGTGGCCATAGGGCAACAGGCCGATAAGGTGCAGTAACCATAGAGTTGTGGTGTGCGCCTTGTCGATAGGGAGCTTGAAGAGAAGTGGTTTTATAATCTTTTGATACATTGTTAGATAGTAATTTGTAGTCTCTATTCTTGTGTCGGTACAGGTGGTGCAACATCATTGATGCGACCACTCCAAAGGTATTTATTTGTCTCCTTGGCGATCACTCCCGAGAGCAGAAGTAGTGATATAATATTGGGTACTGCCATAAGTGCGTTAAGGCTGTCGGCCAGCGACCATACAATATTCAATTGCATCACCGCACCTATATATATAACGACAATCCAGACAATGCGGTAGGCCTTTATCCACCTCTTACCACCTAGATATTCAATGCACTTTTCGGCATAATAGCTCCATCCAAGGATCGTTGAGAAAGCGAAGGTGATGATTCCAACGGCCAAAATTGTGGTTCCGATATATGGAATTTTGCCGAATGCCGCATTTGTGAGCACTCCGCCTTGTGACGAGTCGATATCGGGAAAGGCAAGGATACTACTTACCAAAACCAGACCGGTCAATGCGCAGATCACAACTGTGTCCCAGAATGTTCCCGTCGATGAGACCAATGCCTGACGCACCGGATTACGAGTTTGTGCTGCAGCGGCAACAATTGGAGCAGATCCCAATCCCGACTCATTCGAGAAGAGTCCGCGGGCAATGCCATATCGTGCAGCCATCAGCACTGTCGAACCAACAAAACCACCTCCGGCAGCCTTAGGTGTGAAAGCTGAGCTTACGATAAGCTGCAGTGCGTCGCCTAGATACTCCCAATTAAGGCACAATATATAGACGCATCCGAAGATATAGAATACGGCCATAATTGGAACCAGCGTCGAGCATACGCGAGCTATACCCTTGATTCCAAAGATGATAACAAGGGCCACGAGCGAGGCTATTATTGCTGCTGTGATGTGTGGATTTACTCCGTAATTTTCGTTGAGTAGTAGTGATATCGAGTTGGCTTGCACCGTGTTACCAATTCCAAATGCTGCAAGAGCTGTGAGCGCAGCAAAGATAACGCCTAGCCACTTCATGCCTAAACCTCTCTGGAGAGCATACATCGGGCCACCCAGCATCTCCCCACTTGGGCTTTGAACTCTATATTTGATAGCCAAAAGTCCTTCGCCATATTTGGTTGCGATACCCAAAACACCTGTCAGCCAACACCATAGCACAGCTCCTGGGCCTCCAATGGCAATTGCAGTGGCCACGCCTATAATGTTTCCTGTGCCAATTGTTGCGGCAAGCGACGTTGCTAAGGCGGCAAATTGGCTCACATCGCCCGACGCCTCTTTATCTTTTGTGACAGATAGCTTGATTGCTGTAAGTAGCTTTCGCTGAGGTACTTTCAGGCGTATAGTTAGGAACAGGTGCGTGCCCAATAGCAGCACAATCATTCCCCAACCCCACAAGAAGTTGCTAATATTTGCTAATATTATCTCGATAGACTCCATAAAGATTTTGCGTAGTGATGATGCAAATATACGAAACTATTTTCAGAGTATGACAAAAGTTGTAGATTTTATCAGGGTAAACGCGTGAAAAATTATTCTCTTATGCCTCCGGCGGCCGGAGATAGCACCTCCGGGGGTGCAGTTAGTGTTGCGTTATTGGGCTTAGAACTTTGCAGTTCTAAGATTTTGTAAGGTAATATCTTGCCACAAATAAATTTGCGCAAGATATTACCTTACAAAATTTGTTAAATGCCTAAAGGCATTTAAACCCAACTTCGAGGTTCACCTCACTGATTTGCTCATGGCAACCGTAGGTTGACATAGATATAAAATAATAGATGAGATAGTTGAAAGTTTACTTTCAAAATATCTCATCTATTATTTTATATCGTTAGCGCTTTTAAGCGCTGCAAATCAGTGCCCGACTAAAGTCAAAAACGCAAGTTTTTGGATCCAAGCTTAGCTTGGTGCCGCGCGGCATGAGCGCGATGAGCAACTTTTCCGTGCGTTTACCCATCAGATTAATCAAGGTATTTTAAGACCCCTATTTCTTAACTTTTGGAGCTAAGATCATATTCATCTTCTTTCCTTCGAGCTTAGGCATAACCTCTACCTTTGCATACTCCTCAAGGTCTGTAGCGAAGCGAAGAAGTAGGATCTCACCTTGCTCCTTAAAGACGATCGAACGTCCACGGAAGAAGACATAAGCCTTCACCTTTGAACCCTCTTTTAGGAAGTTCTCGGCATGTTTCAACTTAAAGTTGTAGTCGTGGTCGTCGGTCTGTGGACCAAAACGAATCTCTTTAATAACAACTTTTGTTTGGTTGGCCTTCAGCTCTTTAGCCTTTTTCTTTTGTTGGTAAAGGTATTTCGAATAGTCTGCAATCTTACAAACTGGCGGATCTGCCTTAGGAGAGATCTCAATGAGGTCGAGCTCCATCTGGTCGGCTAATTTGATAGCCTCGCGGATAGAGAGCACAACAGGCTGCTCGATATTATCGCCAACGATACGCACCTGCGTTGCGGTGATCTCATCATTAATGCGATTTGGATTCTCTTTTTCTGGTAATCTTCCGCCACGATTTCTGTTGTTAGCAGGTTTTGGTCGTGCGGTTGCCGGGTTGTACGGTCTTGCTTGAAATGGTTTTGGTGCTGCTATAGCTTTGTCCTCCCAAAAATTAGTTAAACGTGTGTTATATATTGCTTTACGCTACAAAGGTAAAACATTTTCTTTTTTAATACAAAATTTTTTGTCAAATATTTGGAAGTTACACTATTATTATGGTGTAACTTCCAAGATATTATCGCTTTTTATTTCATTTTGTTGGCCTCGATCTCCTCCTTGACGATGCCGCAGATGTATGCGCTAAACTCCTCAATCGACATTTGACCCTTGTCACCATCGCCTTGTGCGCGAACCGAAACAAGTCCATCTGCCTCCTCTTTCTCGCCTACGATAAGTAGGAATGGAATGCGCTTGAGCTCATTGTCGCGGATCTTGCGACCGATCTTCTCGTTGCGATCATCCACCTGCGAGCGAATATCGGAGTTGTTAAGCATTGCCGAAACACGTTCCGCATAGTCGTTATACTTCTCCGAGATAGGCAAAATAACTACCTGATCGGGCGATAGCCACAATGGGAATTTACCTCCCGTATGCTCCAACAATACTGCCACAAATCGCTCCATCGAGCCAAATGGTGCACGGTGAATCATAATTGGGCGGTGAAGTTTGTCGTCGGAACCTTTATATGTAAGGTCGAAACGCTCTGGCAGGTTGTAGTCAACTTGGATAGTTCCCAATTGCCACTTGCGGCCAATTGCATCCTTTACCATGAAGTCCAACTTTGGACCGTAGAATGCCGCCTCGCCATACTCCACAATTGTGTTGAGACCCTTCTCGGCCGATGCTTGAATGATTGCACTCTCGGCCTTGTCCCAATTCTCGTCGGTGCCGATATATTTTTCGGTATTCTTTGGGTCGCGAAGCGAAATTTGAGCAGTGTAGTTATCGAACTTCAATGTCTTGAAGATATACAACACAATGTCAATCACGCGCTTGAACTCCTCCAAAAGTTGATCTGGACGCACAAACAAGTGTGCATCATCTTGGGTGAATCCGCGCACGCGAGTTAGTCCATGAAGTTCGCCTGTCTGCTCATAGCGATATACTGTTCCGAACTCCGCAAGGCGAATTGGAAGATCCTTGTAAGAGCGTGGTTTAACCTTATAAATTTCGCAGTGGTGAGGGCAGTTCATTGGCTTTAGCAAGAACTCCTCATTCTCGTCTGGGGTGTGAATTGGCTGGAATGAATCCTTGCCATATTTTGCGTAGTGACCCGAAGTTACGTATAACTCCTTATTTCCAATATGTGGAGTGATTACCTGTTGGTATCCACCCTCGCGTTGAACGTTGCGAAGGAAATTCTCCAAACGCTCGCGAAGAGCTGCTCCCTTAGGCAACCATAAAGGCAAGCCTTGACCCACACGTTGCGAGAATGCAAATAACTCCAACTCTTTGCCCAACTTGCGGTGGTCACGCTTTTTAGCCTCCTCCATCATCGCTAGGTACTCATCCAAAAGCGCCTTCTTTGGGAAGGTGATTCCATAGACTCTGGTAAGCATCTTATTCTTCTCATTTCCACGCCAGTAAGCACCTGCAACAGAGGTCAATTTAATAGCCTTGATGCCGGCTGTAGTAGGTATGTGTGGTCCACGGCAAAGGTCGGTGAAGTTACCATTGGTGTAGTATGTGATTGTGCCATCCTCAAGATCCTCGATAAGCTCAACTTTGTACGACTCGCCCATGTCTGCAAAGTGCTTAAGGGCATCTGCCTTAGCCACTTCGGTGCGAATAAGTTGCTCTTTCTGACGAGCCAACTCCAACATCTTAGCCTCGATCTTCGCTAGGTCCGATTCGGTGATTGGGGTGGGGGAGTCAACATCGTAGTAGAATCCACTCTCGACAGCTGGTCCGATACCAAACTTG
>JAWXTD010000040.1:0-18179 GCA_044433805.1 Rikenellaceae bacterium | reverse complement strand
GTGCATACGAGATTGGATGTTCTAGCTTCACAAACCTTGATGTCGCAGACGATTACTACGATCTTACCATTAAATATATGGTATATGGAAATATGCTTAAGAATGGCTCATACCCAATTTCGGTGAGCTCGGAGCGTATTATCCAAGCCATTGCTATTGCAAAATATGCTAAGGCTGAAGGTGCTGATTTCCTATGCCACGGTAGTACCGGAGCTGGAAACGACCAAATTCGTTTCGATTCAATCTTTGGAATCGTAGCCCCAGAGATTGAGGTTATTGCCCTTATTCGTGAGCAGCAACTATCTCGTGAGCAGGAGATTAACTTCCTTCGCGAGCATGGTATCGATATGGACTTTAAGAAGGCTGAGTACTCAATCAACAAGGGCCTTTGGGGAACATCGGTTGGTGGAAAAGAGACTCTCTCCTCGAAGCTAGGATTACCCGAAGAGGCATTCCCAACAAAATGCACTAAAACAGAGGCTGAGGCAGCAGATATGACCATCACCTTTGCAAAGGGCGAAATCGTTGCTGTTGATGGTGCCGAGGCAAGTGGCGTCGAGGCGATCTCGATCATAGCACAAAAGGCTGGCGAGTTTGCAGTTGGTCGTGGAATGCACGTTGGTGACACTGTAATTGGTATCAAGGGCCGCGTAGGATTCGAGGCAGCAGCTCCAATGGTTATCATCAAGGCTCACCACATGCTCGAGAAGCACACACTTTCAAAGTGGCAGCTTTTCTGGAAGGAGCAAATATCTACTTTCTATTGCAACAACTTGCACGAAGGTCTTTACTTCGATCCTGTAATGCGCGATATCGAGGCGATGTTGACCCAAAGTCAAGAGTTCGTTTCGGGAGATGTATTTATCAAATTGCAACCATATCGTTTCGAGGTGATTGGAATTGAGTCGAAGCACGACCTTATGTCCGACGCATTTGGCTCATACGGTGAGATGAACCGCGCATTTACGGGTGACGATGCTAAGGGCTTCGGAAAGATCTTCTCGCTTAGTTCAAAGATTTATAACACAATTAATAATATTGAGTAATGATTAGAGCAGGTGTTGTTGGTGCTGCAGGATATGTAGGTGGCGAAATTTGCCGCTTGTTGTTGCTGCATCCCCAGGTGGAGTTTGTATTTGCGCAAAGCTCAAGTAGCGCTGCACAGCCACTATATAGTGTTCACGAGGATCTTTTTGGTGATACACAAATGCTTTTTACCGAGGATGTTGATCCATCGGTTGATGTTGTGTTTTTATGTTCAGGCCATGGAAAATCGCTCTCTTTTCTCGAGGGTAACGCCTTGCCCGAAGAGTGTGTAGTGATCGATTTGGGTAACGATTTCCGCTTGAAGGCCGATGCTCATAGTGCTGGTCGCACGTTCGCTTATGGCCTCTCGGATTTCTTTGGCGATGATGTTGCTGCGGATAAAAATGTTGCTAACCCCGGATGCTTTGCCACAGCTATCCAATTGGCAATCTTGCCATTAGCTGCAGCGGGAGCATTGGAGGATGACGTCCACATTACAGCTATTACCGGCTCGACCGGAGCAGGCCAAAAGCCAATGGCCACAACGCATTTCTCGTGGCGTGCCAACAACCTTTCGACCTATAAAACATTTTCGCACCAACACTTAGGCGAGATTGGTGAGAGCGTTGAGCGATTGCAACCATCGTTTGATGGGGCAATTAATTTTGTGCCATATCGTGGTGACTTCCCTCGAGGAATTATCGCAACAATTCACACAAAATGCTCACTTAGCCTAGAGGAGATAAACACCTTGTTTGCAAAGCAATATGCCGGTTCATCGTTTACGTTTGTCTCGCAAAAACCAATCAACTTAAAGCAGGTTGTCAATACGAATAAATCACTTCTATATGTCGAAAAACATGGCGATTATGTGCTAATTACCTCGGTGATTGACAATCTTTTGCGTGGTGCAGCAGGCCAAGCAATTGAAAATATGAATCGTATATTCTCTCTGCCACTCAATACAGGTTTAAAATTGAAGGCTCAAGCCTTTTAAAAAATATCTATCATGAAATGTTTTGATGTATATCCGATAAACGACATAAATATTGTAAAGGCCAAAGGGTCTCAATTGTGGGACGAATCGGGCCAAGAGTACCTAGATATGTATGGTGGTCATGCTGTAATTTCGATTGGGCATACTGCCGAGCGATATGTCAATTATTTAAATGAGCAGCTAAGCAATATTGGCTTCTACTCAAATTCAATCCGCATTCCACTTCAGGCGAAGTTGGCCGAGAAGCTGGGTAAATTGTCTGGCAAAGAGGATTACTCTCTATTTTTATGTAATAGTGGTGCCGAGGCCAATGAGAATGCAATTAAGTTAGCTTCGTTTTACAACTCGCGCAGTCGTGTTATCTCGTTCACCAAAGCATTTCATGGTCGCACATCGCTTGCGGTGGCAGCGACCGACAATCCAAAAATTGTCGCTCCGGTCAACGCAACAAGCAACATCACTTTTGTAGAGTATAACAACGTGGAGGCTTTGCGTGCGGAGTTTGCAAAGGGTGAGGTCTCGTCGGTGATTGTCGAGGCAATCCAAGGAGTTGGCGGTGTGCAGATGGCTACACCTGAATTTTTGTCGGCTATTCGTTCGCTTTGCGATGAGCACAATGCGGTGATGATTGCCGACTGCGTTCAATGTGGATGTGGCCGTTCGGGAGCCTATTTTGCAATGGATCACTCTGGTGTCGAGGCCGATATATACTCCATGGCAAAGGGAATTGGCAATGGTTTCCCTATCGGTGGAATCATGATCTCGCCTAAATTCACCGCTGTATATGGAATGCTCGGAACTACCTTCGGGGGTAACCACTTAGCTTGTGCGGCAGCGTTAGCCGTAGCCGAAGATATTGAGCAAAAAGGGTTGATCGAGAATGCTGCAGCAAAGGGAGAGTATCTTATGGAGCAGCTTCGCGCGATTGATGATAAGCGAATTGTTGAGCTTCGTGGACGAGGTTTGATGATTGGTGTTGTGATGGATAGCGACTCTAAGGCGTTGAGATCTATGCTATTGCATACGCACAAGATATTTGTTGGTAGCGCCTCTGATAATAGAATCATCAGAATACTGCCATCGCTCACCATAACTACCGCAGAGTGTGATAGATTAATCGAAGCATTAAAAAGTTGTCTGAATGAGTAAGGAGAGATTGAAAGTTGTAAAGATTGGTGGCCATGTGGTCGACTCGGCTGGGGGGCTCGATAAGTTACTCGATGAATTTGCTGCGCTTGAAGGTAACAAGATCTTGGTGCATGGTGGCGGAAAGGTCGCAACAAAAATATCGGCAGCCTTGGGAATCGAGGCCAAGATGATCGAAGGGCGACGCGTGACCGACGCAGCAACCGTAGAGGTCGTGACGATGGTATATGCCGGAGGTATCAACAAGAGCATTGTTGCAAAATTGCAGAAACGAGGAGTCGATGCTTGGGGTGTCTGCGGTGCCGATGCACAATTAATTCCCGCCTCGAAGCGTCCGGTTAAAGATATTGATTATGGATTTGTGGGCGATGTTGTTGCCTCGCAGATCAACTATAAGGCTTTTGGGATGCTGATCGATGCTGGTTATAGCGTTGTTGTGGCTCCAATTACTATGGACTCAAATGGGCAACTGCTTAATACTAACGCCGATACAATCGCACAAAATGTAGCTGTGGCAATGAGCTCGATATACGAAGTGGAGCTGGTTTACCTCTTCGAAAAACCGGGAGTGTTGGCAGATGTTAACGATGTGAGTAGTGTTATAAAACTGATTTCGCACGATAATTTTGCTCATCTAAAAAGCTCTGGCAAGATCTTCGATGGCATGATTCCAAAGATCGACAATGCGCTCTTTGCAGTTGACAATGGTGTTGCCGCAGTTAGAATTTGCGACACTCTCGCAGCAGACTCAGGAACAACAATAGCAAAGCAATAGTTATGAATAGCACCTCAGCAATAGATCTACTCTGCCGGCTTATCGCCACACCCTCGCTCACTCGAAGTGAAGAGGGTAGTGCTGATTTGTTATATGCCGAAATGGTCGCATTAGGCCTTGAGCCTCAAAGGGTTGAAAACAATCTTATTGCGTATAATAAGCATTTTTCAAGCGAGTTGCCTACAGTAGTTTTATGCTCACATCACGATACGGTTCGCCCAAATGAGAACTATACTCGCGACCCATTTTGCCCAACAATCGAGGATGGCAGATTATATGGATTGGGTAGTAACGATGCTGGCGCAAGTCTAGTTTCGCTACTGGCTACATTCGTCCATTTTTACGATAAACCGCTCTCTGGCCACAACTTATGTCTGTTGCTAACGGCCGAAGAGGAGAGCTCGGGGCATCGCGGAATGGGAATTATGTATGAGAAAATTATCAACCCTTCGTTGGTAATTGTTGGTGAGCCCACATCGATGGACGTTGCCATTGCCGAGCGAGGTTTGATGGTTTTGGATTGTGAAACAGTGGGCATATCGGGGCATGCGGCACATGAAAATACCGTGAATCCAATTATTAAATCATTGCGCGATATTCAGTGGTTCAATGACTTTAGATTTGAAAAGCTCTCGCAGATGTTGGGTAAGGTTAAGATGAGTGTTACGGTGATCAGTGCTGGCACCACGCACAATGTCGTGCCGGGAAAATGTAATTTCACGGTCGATGTTCGCAACAATGGATGCTACACAAATCAAGAGATTTTGGAGGTCGTAAAGCAGAATGTTGAGTGTGCGGTAACTGCTCGCTCGACCCGATTAGGGGCTTCGTCGATCGAGGCAACACATCCTTTCGTTGAGTGTTGTGTGCGTCATGGATCGAAAGTTTTTGGCTCGTCGACTCTTTCTGACCAGGCGCTAGTTAGTTGCCAAAGTGTGAAGATCGGAGTAGGCGATACGCACCGTTCACACACGGCCGATGAATATGTAAATTTAGTTGAGATAGAAGAGGGTATTGAGCGTTATATCAGTATATTAACAGATTATTTATTATAGTATGAAATTGTGGCAAAAAAGTGTAGAGGTTGATTCATTGGTTGATCAATTTACCGTTGGGCGCGATCGCGAAATGGATATCAATCTTGCAAAAGCAGATATATTGGGCTCGCTAGCTCACACCAAAATGTTGGCAAGCATTGGCCTATTGAGCCAAGAGGATTTGGCAGCAGTTCAGGCGGGGTTGAAAGAGATTCTTAAGAGCGTCGATAGCGGTGAGTTTGAAATCGAAGATGGCGTGGAGGATATCCACTCTCAAGTGGAGCTGCAACTAACCAAGATGATTGGCTCGGCAGGTGGAAAAATTCATAGCGGACGCTCGCGTAACGATCAAGTTTTGGTCGATTTAAAGATCTTCCTGCGCTCGGAGATTCGCGAGATTGTTGAGCTTTGCAGCGAACTGTTCTCGACCCTTACTCAACTGTCTGTGAAGCACAAGGATACCTTGATGCCGGGGTATACTCACCTGCAAATTGCCATGCCGTCGTCATTTGGATTGTGGTTGGGCGCCTATGCCGAGAGTCTGGTCGACGATTGCCATTCGATTTTAGCCGCATATAAGATGTGTAATAAAAATCCCCTTGGTTCGGCTGCCGGATATGGATCTTCGTTTCCGTTGGATCGCGAAATGACCACTCGACTCCTTGGTTTCGACACGCTAAACTATAACTCGATCTATGCGCAGATGAGCCGTGCGAAGTGTGAGCAGAGTGTGGCCGTTGCACTCTCGTCGCTTGCCACAACATTGTCGCGCTTTGCGATGGATAATTGTATGTTTATGAGTCAGAACTTTGGATTTATCTCATACCCAGATAATTACACCACAGGTTCGAGTATTATGCCCCACAAGAAAAATCCAGATGTTTGGGAGCTAGTTCGTGGAAAATGCAATATAATTAGATCACTGCCCGCAACAATTGCGATGTTAACAACGAATCTTCCAATTGGCTACAATCGCGATATGCAACTACTTAAGGAGCAGGTGTTTCCATCTATATTCGAAATGAAAAGCGTGCTTCATATGTCAAATGTAATGCTCAAGGAGATACGTGTTAATGATGGTATTGTCGAGGATAAACGATACGATTATATATTTAGTGTTGAGACAGTTAACGCACTTGTATTGCAGGGAGTTCCATTTAGAGAGGCCTACCGCAAAGTGGGTCTTGATATCGAAAAAGGTAACTACGCACCCTCGCGCAGTGTGAACCACACGCACGAAGGTAGCATCGGTAATCTTTGCAGTGAGCAGATTGAAGGATTGTTCGACTCGATTGTAGGTGAGTTTAATTTCGAGAAGGTTAGCGCTGCCGAAGAAAATTTGATAAATAATTAAGCATTAAGAATTATGAGAAAATTTGAATCACTCTACGATGTAGACTCACTTCAGGATTGGTTAGCCGAGGCTAAAACCATTAAGGAGAACCCATTTATCTATGATACTTTGGGCCGCAACAAGACTCTGTTGATGATCTTTTTCAACTCTTCATTGCGTACGCGCCTATCGACCCAAAAAGCGGCGATGAATTTGGGTATGAACGTTATGGTACTCGATGTAAATCAAGGTGCTTGGAAATTGGAGACTGAACTTGGCGTGGTGATGGATGGTGACAAACCGGAACATCTTCTTGAGGCAATTCCCGTTATGGGATCCTATTGCGATATCATTGCTGTTCGTAGTTTTGCTAGCTTAACTAATAAGTCAGATGATTACTCTGAAAAGGTTCTAAATCAATTTATTAAGCACTCAGGGAAACCTGTTGTAAGCATGGAGGCTGCAACGCGTCACCCACTACAGTCATTTGCCGACGTAATTACAATTGAGCAGTATCGCGACAAACCAAAACCAAAAGTTGTGTTAACTTGGGCGCCACACCCTCGTGCCTTGCCACAAGCTGTTGGCAACTCATTTGCGGAGTGGATGTCGGCTCTAGATTATGAATTTGTGATCGCCTGCCCTAAGGGGTATGAACTTAGTGAGGAGTTCACCAAGGGGGCCAAAGTGACTAATAATCAAGAGGAAGCATTTAAAGATGCCGACTTTATATATGCCAAAAACTGGTCTCCATTTGCCGATGAGACCTACGGCCAAGTTATCTCTCAAGATATGTCGTGGTGCGTTGATTCTGCAAAAATGGCACTCACTAACGATGCATATTTTATGCACTGCTTGCCAGTTCGTCGCAATATGATTGTCTCGGACGAAGTGATCGATTCACCTCGCTCAATCGTGATCGAAGAGGCTGCAAATAGGGTAGTGTCAGCTCAAACTGTATTGGCTAAAATGTTGCGAGAATTATAGTTCGTGATTAATAAAGCAATAGGCCGTCTCTCTTGTGAGGGACGGCCTATTGCTTTGAGTCTTAATGATTTACTTCTCGATAAGCGAGATGCTTCGCTGGATAAAATCAGATAACTTCTTACCCTTAAGCATGCCATTCGAAAGAAGAGCAAGGTCGATGATTTGGCGAACCAATTTGTTCTCCACTCCAATCTCCTTAAGTCGGCCATTACGCTCAGATATTAATGCATCAACTTTTGCTGTTAGCTCGCCACGCATTGTGCTCTCTTCAGCGGTAAGCTCCTCTGATTTCTTATCCTTCACAACCTCTTCGAAACGACTTTGCTCTGCTGTTGCTGCGTCAATTTTTTTGGTTATGCTCTTAAGTTTATCGCCATATGCACTCTCTACATCGCCCAAAATATCAATTACGATAGGGTGGTTTCCATTGATCGCAATATTATAATTATCAGGCATTTGACCGTAGAACTGACTCATTCCGCCACCGCCCATTTCGGCCATCTCCTTCATGCGACGCATAAACTCATTTTGAGTAATTACAACCGGCGCATCGTCGGGCTGCATCGCCTCGAACGAGATTTGATATTGAATCTTATCATCCTGTGGCATCTGGCTCTCGAAAACTGGGCGCATCAAATCTTGCTGCTCACCACTGAGCGAGATGGCTAGATCGACATCCTTTTTGATCAGATTATCGATGACATCGCTATCGACACGCACGAAACGGCACTCGGTATTCTTAGATTCAAAGTAGTTAATATAGTGACTATCAAGTTGTCCATCCATAATCAATACATCATAATCCTTGGCCTTTGCAGCCTCGATGAATGAGTGCTTTGCGACAACATCGTCGGTGTATAGGATAATTGTGTTACCCTCTTTGTCGGTTTGAGTTGGTTTGACTAACTCGATGTACTCGGCAAATGTGAAGTACTTGTCATTTATGTTTTTACAGAGTGTAAATGCCGCGGCTTTCTCTGCGAATTTCTCGTCGGTAAGCGTTCCATATTGAATAAATACCTTTAGATCGTCCCATTTTTGCTCATACTCTTCGCGCATTGTGTTGAATAGCTCTTGGAGGCGATCGGCCACTTTGCGAGTGATGTAATTCGAGATTTTCTTAACGTTTGAGTCGCTCTGTAGGTAGCTGCGAGAAACGTTAAGCGGAATATCTGGAGAGTCGATAACTCCGTGAAGCAGAGTAAGATACTCTGGTACAATTCCCTCCACTTGGTCGGTTACATATACCTGATTGCAATAGAGTTGAATCTTGTTCTTTTGCACCTCAAATTTATTGCTGATCTTAGGGAAATATAGAATTCCTGTGAGGTTGAAAGGGTAGTCGATGTTAAGGTGAATCGAGAAGAGAGGATCGTCGCCAGTAGGGTAGAGCTCGCGATAAAACTCCTTGTATTGCTCCTCGGTGATTTCGCTTGGCTTGCGCGTCCAAAGTGGATCTATATTGTTGATAATGTTTACTTTGTCGGTGTCGACATAACCACCATCTTTCCACTCTTTGACCATTCCAAAGGCAATTGGAATAGGTAAGAAGCGGCAATATTTTTTGAGCAATTCCTCGATTTTAGCATCTTTGCCATACTCCAAAGCATCCTCGGCTAGGTGAAGAACGATTGATGTTCCACGATCGCGAGCCTCGTCCAACTCAGCCATCTCGAACTCTGGAGAGCCAGTGCAGCTCCAACGGACAGCCTTGGCGCCCTCCTTATACGATTGAGTGAAGAGCTCTACACGCTCGGCAACCATAAATGAAGAGTAGAATCCAAGACCAAAGTGCCCAATAATTGATTGATCTTTATACTTCTCCATAAACTCCTCGGCGCCCGAAAATGCAATTTGGTTGATATATTTATCCACCTCGTCGGCAGTCATACCCAATCCTCGGTCGGTGATTGTCAGCGTTTTAGCATCGGCGTCTACAGATACATTAACTGTTAAATCGCCCATTTCGCCCTTTGCCTCGCCAATCGACGATAAGGTCTTAAGCTTTTGTGTCGCATCGACTGCGTTTGAAACTAGCTCACGAAGGAAAATCTCGTGATCGGAATACAAGAATTTTTTGATTACTGGGAAGATGTTTTCTGAGGTAACACCAATTTTTCCGTTTTTCATAAATTTATATTTTGATAATGTTTATAGTTTTTTTCTACGTTATCATCAAACTGCATGCCATTTCAATTTGTATGACATTTTGTCAGTGTGTACTGACATATCTATATATAATTCCGAGATTTTTTGCATATCTTTGTCCTTATAAAATATTACAGAATATGTTAATCAATAGTAGACGCATTAAATTAGGGGCTATTATGCTAACAGTGTTGTATTTAGCACTAATTACAACACTGTCACTGGTGAAATTCGAGAGTGAAATTGACGATTTTCAAATGCCTAATATCGATAAACTTGTGCATTTTTGCTTTTACCTTGGATTGAACTTTTTGATTCTATCTACGTCATATTTGAATTTAGGCAAAGTTGGAGCGAAGTGTTATTTTTTCGCCACAGCATTTTGTGTTGGCTACAGTGCGTTAATTGAATTTGTTCAAAATGCTGTCGGTCGTCACGGAGATATCTTTGATTTGTTCGCTAACTCTTTAGGTGCCGTTGCGGCTATATTTTTTGTTCGAATTATTTTTCGACGAATTCAGAGTATGTAGTGTAATATTTGATTCGTGGTTAATCGGGAAGGGGTATATCTACATATAATTTAACATAATATATATTATCATGAATGTATATATCAAAAAGGGTAGTATATATAATAGGCACAATATTTGGATGAATTGCATAATAAATGTTTAACTTTTTAGAAATTATGGAAGAGAAATTAAATTTACTTTTATCGGACTTAGTTGTTGAGTATCACAAGCTGCAAAATTTTCATTGGTACGCCAAAGGGCGAAACTTTTTTGCAGTTCACGAAAAGCTTGAGGAGTATTTCCGCGGGATTAACGAATCGATTGATGATGTTGCCGAAACAATGTTAATGCTTGGCTTTAAGCCAGTGGCATCGCTTAAAGAGTTTTTGGCAATGACTCAAATAAAGGAGGTAAATGATGGCTATATCAAGGGTCACGATATTTATACTCATGTGCTTGAGGATTTTGAATACTTCAAGCAGCTTGTGACAATCATTAAAAAGCAGGCCGACGACGAGATGATTTATCAAGCTTCGGCCTTAATGGATGGTTTGATTGCACAATTTGCTAAGGCTATTTGGATGATCAAGCAGGTGCAAACCGAGGAGGTTCCCCAGTTTGCTTAAAAGCTCTTGAGAGGTTAGAATTTTAATAAATTCTAACCTCTCAATTTTTATATGCACTTTTTTCGTCTATATGAATTTAGTTTTGTATCTTTGCAGCTACGCAGAAATTAAAAATTAAATAAATATGGCAGACGAAAAAATTATATTTTCGATGGTTGGTGTGAGTAAGACATTCACCAACCAAAAAAAAGTTTTGAATAACATCTACCTATCGTTCTTCTACGGAGCGAAAATCGGTATCATTGGTCTCAATGGATCTGGTAAATCGACTCTTATGAAGATCATCGCTGGTTTGGACAAGAATTTCCAAGGTGAGGTGGTCTTTTCGCCCGGTTATTCCGTTGGCTACCTTGAGCAAGAACCTCAATTAGATAACTCGAAAACTGTTCGCGAAATTGTCGAGGAGGGTTGTGCTGCAACTGTTGCTTTATTGGCTGAATATGAGGATATTAACATGAAGCTATGCGAGCCAATGGACGACGACACAATGGCAAAATTGATCGAGCGCCAAGGCGAACTATACGAGCAAATCGACCATGTAAACGGCTGGGAGCTAGATAGCGTTTTGGAGCGTGCGATGGATGCATTGCGTTGCCCAGAGCCAGATCAAAGCATTGCGGTGCTGTCGGGAGGAGAGCGCAGACGTGTTGCTCTATGCCGTTTATTGCTTCAAAATCCCGATGTATTGCTTCTCGATGAGCCTACCAACCACCTTGATGCTGAGTCAATTGACTGGTTGGAGCAACACTTGCAGCAATACAAGGGAACCGTTATCGCCGTTACCCACGACCGCTACTTCCTAGATAATGTTGCTGGTTGGATTCTCGAGCTCGATAGAGGTGAAGGAATTCCATGGAAGGGAAATTACACCGGATGGTTGGATCAAAAAACCACTCGCATGGCCATGGAAGAGAAGCAAGAGAGCAAGCGTCGCAAGACTTTGGAGCGTGAGTTGGAGTGGGTACGAATGTCACCCGCAGGACGTCATGCTAAGAGTAAAGCGCGTCTTTCGGCCTACGACCAGATGATGAGCGAAGATACAAAGGACAAGGAGGAGAAACTAGAGATTTTTATCCCAAATGGACCTCGTTTGGGCGATGTTGTGATCGAGGCAAATGGCGTATCGAAAGGTTATGGCGATCGTATTCTTTATGAGGACCTTAACTTCAGCCTGCCACCTGCGGGAATCGTTGGTGTAATAGGTCCAAATGGAACAGGTAAGACTACCCTATTCCGCATGATCATGGGTCTTGAGGAGCCTAATTCTGGAACATTTACAGTCGGTAAAACCGTAAAATTAGCATATGTAGATCAGCAGCATAAATCGATTGACCCTGAGAAGAGTGTATATGAGGTAATCTCGCAAAACAGTGATTTTGTGACACTTGGCAATCGTCAGGTGCCAGCTCGTGCGTATGTTGCGCGATTCAATTTCTCGGGAGCAGACCAAGAGAAAAAGTGCGGAGTGTTGTCGGGTGGTGAGCGCAATCGCTTGCACCTAGCCTTGGCGTTAAAAGAGGAGGGAAATGTCCTTTTGCTCGATGAGCCAACCAATGATATCGACGTTAACACCCTTCGTGCATTGGAGGAGGGTCTGCAAAATTTTGCGGGCTGTGCGGTGGTAATTTCGCACGATAGATGGTTCCTCGATCGTATTGCCACGCATATCATTTCGTTCGAAGGTGATTCAACAATCATCTCATATCAAGGTACTTACAGTGAATTTGAGGCTTGGAAAAAGGCTCAAGGGGGCGACACCACACCAAAGAGAGTGAAGTATAAAAAATTAGTAGAATAATCATGGCTATTCAAAAACCATCAATACCAAAAGGAACTCGTGATTTCGGTCCAGCCGAGATGATGCGTCGTCAATATATTTTCGATACCATTCGTGGCGTATTCCGCCTATTCGGATTTGCTCCGCTCGAGACCCCATCAATGGAGAATCTTTCGTCGCTCATGGGTAAGTATGGCGAGGAGGGCGATAAATTGCTTTTTAAAGTGCTTAACTCGGGCGATTATGCCAAAGAGATGAGTCGCGACGAGCTGAAAGTTGCATCGAAGATTTGCGAAAAGGGACTTCGTTACGACCTCACTGTGCCATTCGCGCGCTACGTTGTGCAACACCAAAACGAAATAATTTTCCCCTTTAAGCGCTATCAGATTCAACCTGTTTGGCGTGCAGATCGCCCTCAAAAAGGTCGTTATCGCGAATTTTATCAATGCGATGTTGATATGATTGGTTCGCGTTCGCTCCTCAATGAGGTTGAGTTGATCGAAATTGTTGAGCGAGTTTTCGCAGCTTTGAAGATCAGCGTTACCCTTAAAATCAACAACCGCAAAGTTCTCTACGGAATTGCCGAGACTATTGGACATGCCGACAAGATGATGGATATTACCATTGCAATCGATAAACTCGACAAGATCGGATTGGACAACGTAAAGGCGGAACTTGCAGCTCGCGGCATCGAAGAGGAGGCTATCGCAAAACTTCAACCTATACTTGAGTTAAGCGGATCTAATCAAGAGAAAATCAATAAATTACGCGGCGCTATCACTGGTTCAGAAACAGGCCTATTGGGAGTAGATGAATTGCAAACAATTGTTGATCACACCACAAAATTAGGAATTGACCTACCTATCGAAATCGATCTTTCGCTAGCTCGCGGATTGAACTACTACACTGGTGCAATCTTCGAGGTCAAGGCCAACGATTTTGCGATCGGTTCAATCTGCGGAGGTGGTCGTTACGACGATCTTACGGGTATTTTTGGCATGCCAAATATGTCGGGCGTAGGTATTTCATTTGGTGCTGATCGTATTTATGATGTGATGGTTGGGCTCGATTTATTCCCCTCTGAGGTTAATTTCTCGACTAAAGTGTTGTTCGTAAATCTTGGCGAATCGGAGCAGGATGTGATATTGCCTCTCCTTAAAGGGCTGCGTAACAACGGAGTAGCAGCTGAAATATATCCAGAATCTGCAAAGATGAAGAAGCAGATGGAGCATGCCAACCGTCGTGGTATACCTTTTGTAGTAATTATCGGCAGCCAAGAGATTGAGCAGCAAAAAGCTACAGTTAAAAACATGACGACAGGCGAGCAGCAGAGCGTTGATTTTGACGCACTTAAGGATCTCTTCATCGAATAATGAAAAAAACATTCACACTAATATCCATTCTCTTTGTGGCGACTACCCTATTGGCTAAGTCGCCACAAAGCAATGAAGATGCTGTTACTCAACTTCGAAAATTTAACCAATTCTATAGCTATCTCAATGGCGGCTACGTCGAAGAGATTGACATGGAGCCGCTCATCGAGAAGGCAATTATCGAGATGCTTTCCGAGTTAGATCCACATTCGGCATATATCAATGCCGAGGATATGAAGAGCGTGAACGAAAGTTTCGAGGGTGAATTCAGCGGTATTGGTGTGGAATTCAACGTGTTAAAGGATACAGTAATTGTTGTCAATACCATTGTTGGGGCACCTGCCGAGAGTGTTGGAGTGATGCCAAACGATAGGATTATTGCTGTGGATGGTGAGAATATTATTGGCATAACTCAAAATAAAGTACCTACATACCTGCGCGGAAAAAGAGGCACTAAGGTCGCTATTGATGTTATACGCCATGGCCAAAATGAGCCATTGAATTTTATTATCGAACGCGATAATATCCCAATCAACACGATCGATGCTTCGTATATGCTCAACGACACAACGGGCTATATCAAGGTAAATCGTTTTGGACATACCACATTCTCAGAGTTTTACGAATCTTACAAGGATCTCTCACCAATGAAAGCCCTGGTGCTCGATTTGCGAGGCAATGGAGGTGGACTGCTCAATCAAGCTATCGATTTGGCCAATTTCTTTTTGCCACGAGGTGCACTTATTGTCTCAACCGAGGGGCGTGCGCAAGACAATATATCGGTTAGTGCCTATCGCCACGGAGAGTTCTCGAAGGGCAATGTCATAGTCTTGATCGACGAGGATTCCGCCTCGGCAAGCGAAATTGTAGCTGGTGCTATTCAGGATTGGGATCGAGGAATCATCGTAGGTCGCCCAAGTTTCGGCAAGGGGCTTGTGCAGCGACAATTCGAGCTGCTCGATGGCTCAACAGCTCGCATAACCGTTGCTCGCTATCACACTCCAAGCGGGCGAGTAATTCAACGACCATACACCGATGGCGATGCAGAATCATATTACATGCGCCATATGGCACGCTATCAAAACGCTGATACTCTTAATGTTGACACCCTTGAAAGGCCAATTTACAAAACGCTGCGTTTGGGTCGCGAAGTTTACGGTGGAGGTGGAATTACCCCTGATATCATCATTGAGAGCGATACAACTGCAATATCGCCATATTACATCTCGCTGATTCGCCAAAGTGTTGTTAACGAATTTGTTATCGATTACCTCGATAAATATCGCGATGCATTGATTGCTGCCTACCCCACTTTTGATGAGTATAATTCTAGTTTTTCAATTAGCGATGCGATGCTCGCAGAGCTTATGGCACTGGGTAGCAATCGAGGTATCGAGACCAAAGATTACACTATAGATGATTTTCGCCAGGTTGCCCAGATAAATATTAAGGCTCTGATGGCGCAAAAATTATTCTCAACCACTGAGTTCTATCGTGTTGTAAATGAGAGTGATAAAACTTTATTTAGGGAACTAGACGACCTACTAAATAATTGGGAAGCTCGTAATGCTGAGATATTCAAATTGTAAGGAATGAGCTCAAAAAAAGTAGTTCTTGGCTTCAGCGGTGGCGTCGATAGCCTAGAGGCAGTAGATATATTGCAGTCTCAAGGTTTTGAGGTTGTGGCACTAACGCTTGACATGTGTGGCGACGAAGCGTTGGTTGCGCAAGCCCGTGCTAGTGCTGTCGCATGTGGGGTGAAATTTGATTCAATTAATTGCCAGGAGTTATTCGGGCGAGAGATCAAGGAGTATTTCATATCTGAATATATATCTGGTCGTACTCCAGCGCCATGCACCCGATGTAATCCATTGATTAAATGGCGATTGCTTGCAGAGTATGCGCGGGCAAACAATATATTTCACATCGCAACAGGCCACTATTTCCGTATCGAGGAGCACAATGGCAAACTATACGTTGCTCGTGCTGCGGACAGGCGAAAGGATCAAAGTTACTATCTATGGGGGCTCAAGCAGGAGACTCTACAGAGGGCAATCACCCCAATGGCCGATATAATAAAAGAGCATATTAACACCACCAAACGCAAGGAGAGTATGGGTGTTTGCTTTCTCGAAGGTCGACCATATAGCCAGTACCTACGACGGGAGTGTGGAGAGATGGCGCATGGCGATATAGTCAATAAAGATGGCCATATTGTGGGTCGGCACAATGGATTAGCATACTACACCGTAGGGCAAAAACGTGGAGAAGGAATACCATCGGGTAGCTTGATTATTGGTTTAGATAATAACCGCAACTCGCTGATTATCGGCCAAGATAAGGATCTATACCATATGCATCTACATATTGAAGATTGCAATATAATAGATGAGTGCGAGCTCCTTAACTCATCAGATATTACAGTCATCATTCGAGGGATCGGCCGAAATCCTGAGGGCTACGCTAAAGGGATTGAAAGAGTTGGCTCAGGTTATAAAATCACACTTTCATCTCCCGCATGGGCTTGCGCTGCAGGGCAACCTGTTGTGCTCTATCGAGGCGATAGGGTTATTGGTGGTGGTTATTTGGAGTCGTCGTATTAGGCATACATTAGGCATACATTTTGCATACAATGCTCAAAAAGATTATTATGAGCAAACGTGCAATTGTGTTAGGAGGTGCAGGATTAATTGGTTCGCACCTATGTGTTAGGCTTCTTATGGAGGGTTATGATGTTATCTGCATCGACAAGAGAGGACGTCGCGAATCACCCTTGCTTCGCAATATTGAGAACCGCGAACGTTTTCACTACATCAAACACGACCTGGCAACTCCATACGCAATTGGGTGCGACGAAATTTACAACCTTATCTCGCCTGTGGAATATGGTGATGATTGTAATTACCTTGAAGATCAGCGTATTACACCTTTAAGTATAAACAACTCCTTGCACAATATTATTGGAAGTAATACCAAAGTTCTATACGGCTCTTCGGACGACGTATATAATTTCGACCGCCTAGATGTAGCCTACGACTCGCCTAAAGAGTTTATTGCGCAGACAAAACGATTTGGGGAATCGATGCACAGGGCGTATAGCTTGCATCATAAAATCGATGTGCGAATTGCTCGAATCTTCTCAACCTACGGTGCTGGTGCTGGACTGCGTGATCAACACGTTATTGGGAAAATGATCGTTGAAGCATTGAATAACAACGAGATAACGATCTATGGCAATGGCGACCACATTAGAACTTTCTGCTGGGTCGAAGATATGGTCGATGGTTTAATTCGACTTATGCGAGCACACAACCTCAGTCGCTTGATGAGTGTTGATCTGGGTGCAAGCACACAAATATCTATTCGAGAGCTGGCCGAGATGATCATTTCACTTACAGGCAGCCGTTCGACAATTCGCCATATAGCTGCCCGAGAGAGTGAACCTCGACACAAAATCCCAAACTTAAAAGCAGCTAAAAGCCAGTTAGAGTGGGAGCCAACAACCAATCTTCACGAGGGGCTAATGCGCACTATTTGCTACATTGAAAAAGAGCTCTCGGCAATTACTATGAGCCAAATGAGTTGGGTTGAGATATATGGATAACTTAGGTTATTACTCTTGCAGCGCCTCCCACAACATATCTTTGAGCGTCGTAATATTTTGGCCAACGATCGATGAAATGAATATTGATGGTATCCCTTCGGGTAGCTCTTCACGCAGATGTTCTAGAAGCTCATCATCCAACATGTCGCTTTTGGTGATTGCCAAAAGTCGGCGTTTGTCGAGCAACTCAGGGTTGTATTGCGTTAGTTCATTGAGCAGCACATTGTACTCGCTGGCAATATCATCACTATCGGCAGGGATCATAAAGAGAAGAAGCGAATTGCGCTCTATATGGCGCAAAAAGCGAGTTCCAAGTCCTTTGCCTTCGTGGGCTCCTTCGATGATTCCAGGGATATCGGCCATCACAAACGAGTGGTTATCGCGACATGCCACAATTCCCAAGTTAGGCTCCAAGGTGGTAAATGCGTAGTTTGCAATCTTTGGCTTAGCCGCAGAGACCACCGACAGCAACGTGCTCTTGCCGGCATTTGGGAATCCCACAAGGCCAACATCTGCCAACACCTTCAACTCAAGGATGAATGAACCCTCTTGGCCATCCTCTCCCGGTTGCGAGTAGCGAGGGGTTTGATTTGTTGCAGTTTTAAAGTGCCAGTTTCCTTGACCTCCTCTGCCACCTTTCAATAATACCAACTCATCGCCATTGTCGACCACTTCGCCAATAATTTCGCCCGATTCAGCATCGCGCGCAACAGTTCCTAGTGGCACAGGGATAATGATGTCGCTTGCATCCTTGCCCGACGAGCGAGCGCCCGAGCCATGTCCGCCATGCTCAGCAAATTGGTGACGCTGGAATTTAAGGTGGATAAGTGTCCAATAT
>JAWXTD010000039.1:0-18274 GCA_044433805.1 Rikenellaceae bacterium | reverse complement strand
CGATCTGAACCACGCCATTAAACGAGACCCTCGCACAAACCTACACAGCGTAAACAACAACTGGGACTTCTGGACTCTCCTTCCCGAGGCGCTCCACCAGGTGACTATCATCATGAGTGACAGGGGAATACCGCGCTCTTACCGCACAATGCATGGCTTTGGCAGCCACACATATAGCCTTATCAATGTCGAGAATAAGCGCACGTGGGTCAAGTTCCACATGGTCTGTATGCAGGGAATAGAGAACATGACCGACGCGGAGGCGGCAGTGATAAATGGCCAGGATCGCGACTCACACCAACGCGACCTGTACAACGCCATCGAGCAACACAACTACCCCCGCTGGGAGATGAAGGTGCAACTGATGAGCGAAGAGGAGGCGGAGCGATATCGCATAAATCCTTTCGATCTGACAAAGGTGTGGTCGCATAAGGAGTTCCCGCTGCACGATGTGGGCATAATGGAGCTCAATCGTAACCCCGAGAACTACTTCGCCGATGTTGAGCAGGCAGCATTCAACCCGATAAATGCGGTGGATGGAATTGGCTTCTCGCCCGACAAGATGCTCCAGGGGCGACTATTCTCGTATGGCGATGCGCAGCGATACCGACTGGGAGTGAACCACCACCAGATACCCGTGAATCAGCCTCGCTGTCCGATGCATGCATACCACCGCGATGGCGCAATGCGCGTCGATGGAAACTACGGATCTACAGTCTCTTACGAGCCCAACAGCTATGGCGAGTGGATGGATTCCCCCGAGCTAAAGGAGCCGCCATTGAAGATCATGGGCGATGCCTACAACTACAATGAGCGCGAATTCGACCAGGATTACTACTCGCAACCGGGAGATCTTTTCCGCCTGATGAGCGCAGAGCAGCAGCAGGTATTGTTCGAGAATACCGCTCGAGCAATGGGCGACTGCGAGCTCTTTATCAAGCAGCGCCACGTGAGCAACTGCTACAAGGCCGATAGCCGTTATGGCCAAGGTGTGGCAATGGCAATGGGGATATCTTGCGATGAGGCTATTATTGCGAATGCGTAAATTTTCACTCTCTTATGCCTCCGGCGAGTGGAGATAACACCTCCGGGGGTGTAACTAGTATTGCGTTATTGGGATTTACTTATGGCAACCGTCGGTTGACAAAAGAAAAAATAATAGATCTGATGTTGAAGGTTTACTTTCAAACATCAGATCTATTATTTTTCGTAATAGCGCAGCGAAGAGCAAATCAACGCTGGCACAAAGTCAAAAACGAAGTTTTTGGATCCAAGCTTGCTTGGTGCCGCGCGGCATGAGCGCAGGTGAGCAAGTGTTTATTACAGTGCACGTGTTCCAGCAACGATATCGCTTGGCACCTCACCTGCACGCACATAGGTACGTTTTTCGCCACTATCGTAGTCGGTCCACTCCATTGTGTCGGCAGTGAAGCTCGAGACGTAATAGTCGCTAGCCCAAGTGGCAAGGAATTGGCCATCGTAATAGCCTGAAATTACCGTTAGGCTGCTATCGTCCTCGTCGGCTGCGATGGTGTAGTAACCTGTCTCGTGCTGCGAGAATGCTGAATCTAGGTTGTAATAGAGCTCGAACTTCTGCTCATCTTCGTCTGTAAGTAGGAAGGTGATGTAGAAATATGCATCGCCCTCGATAGCCTCGCCATTGAGCGAGGATAGCTCCCACACACCTCTCATATTGCGGTAGTTGATAACGATTTGATCGCTCGCTGGATCTTGATCGTCGGACTCGCTACAGCCCACAGCGCACAACGCCACAAGAGCCACAGCAAATAGATTAAGAATCTTTTTCATTACTTTATCTTTTATTTTTATCTTCAAATTTTACATATATAGTTCTCTTCGAAGGTGCTACATTGAGCCCCTCGACAATAATTGGATAGCTATCGCTCTTTCCGTTCCACTTTGTGGGGTCTAGCGAGATAACTAAGTCGGCCTGAGCTCCTGCTGCAATCACCTCGGGGTCGCTGCTAAACGACAATCCTTCGGGCAATTGACCCTTCATGGTACTTAGCTTCAGAGGCGAGGCTCCATCATTGATGCAGAGGATTCGCTCCACTTGAGCTCTGGGCAACCTCTCGAAAGTGACACTAGGTTGACGCATCCTAAGCTGCCCCAGAGAGTAAGGATATTGACCCGACAAGTCACTCGAATCATTCACATATCCACCAACACTCAGCACAGCCGAAGGCTTCGATGACGAGAGCGAAGTGTAGAGCAAAATCCTACGATTGATGGCTCCGGGATACCCCTTTGGCGAGTAGTGAAACTCGATTGTGGCACTCTGCCCCGCTCCAATTGGGCTCTTGGGATAGCTCACAACAACGCAGCTGCAACTTGTTGTAGCCTTGGTGATTACAATAGGTTTGTCGCCCGAATTGCGGAAAGTGAAATATCCCTTGGCATCTGTTGCATCTTCACTGATCTCTCCGAGCGAGTAGTTATGACTCTCGAAGATAAGCTTATCGGCAGCGGCAGCCAGGTCGGGGGTTTCAAGTTTGCGAATTAGCTCTCGACGAGGATCTACAGATTGCGCATGGAGCGTAGCTACCCCCAAAAGGAGCGCTACAACCATTGCGATATATCTGTTAATTCTCATCATGATTTGCTACAACCAACCATTATTTACTTGGCGAACTATAACTGTGATGGTTTGATCGACGCCAGCAGACGATGTGATCTTCACCGTTGTTGAACCTGCAGCAACACCTGTAACTATTAGCTCAGTGCCCGAAATTGAGACTGTAGCCACAGCGCTCGAGGCTGAAACTGCAGTGAAGCTCATCGATGCACCATCGACAAAATATTGCGCGAGGTCGTCGGTGGTTACCCCTTCAACCTCTAGCGTGTAGTTAGGGATCTTCATTGCTGCACCTGTCGACGAATCCATCACATTATCCAACATCAATTTTGCGTCGATAATACCTGTACCCATCTTGCCTACGTAGCGCGACAAGCTAACTTGCTCCAAGTTCTTGTTCTCGTCGCCCGAATAGTAGTATGCATAGGTTTTGATACCTGTGAAGTACTCATCGATTGATCGTGTAGAGGCTTTAATGACATCCATAAATGCTTCGGCTTTGTAGTGCTTCTTGAGCTTGTATGCCTTCGAAAGACCGAGTGCAGTAACACCCGAAACGATTGGACAAGCCATCGATGTACCATCCATATAGTCATAATACATAACGCCATAATCAGGAGTTGGAGCAACTAGTGAGTAGATCGAACCGCGATCGCTAAGCTCATAATCGTAGTCACCTCCCGGAGCTGAAACGCTCATTCGAGCATCGTAGTTGGTAAATGATGATGGAGTATAGTCAGCCGAAAGCGCTCCTACAGAGATGTAATCTTCGTAGCGCGAGGGGTAGCAAGCCATTGAAGCATACTCGTTACCACTTGCAAAGATTGCAATACCGCCATCGATAACTCCATTTGGAGAGCCTGCGTTGTTGATGAAGTAATCTAGCGCCTCTTTCTCGAGTGCACTACCCTCCAACCACGACTCATCGTCGGCATAACCTGCCGAGTTTGGATAGCTCGCAGCACCAGAGTTGTAACCCCAGCTACATTGAAGGATAACTGCACCATTGTCGGCAGCATACTTCATCGCTTGAGCCTCTTGGTATTGGCTTACCATGTTGTAACCGTCGATAATTTGGCAGGCCATGATTCTTACACCATCGCCATTTGCACCACCTCCGGCGATACTCTTAATACCAATATCGTTGTTGTTTACCGCTGCAATAAGTCCAGCAACGTGGGTTCCGTGGCCTGTATCACCCGAACTATCGTATGAGATAATACCTTTGTCCAACACGAAGTTGTAGCCATAATAGTCACCAGCATAACCGTTACCATCGTTATCCACAGAGCTTGCGAAGGTCTCCGCCTCGTTTCTCCACATATTTGCTTGAAGATCTGGGTGATCATAGCAAACACCCTCGTCGAGAACCGCTACGATGATCGCAGGGTCGCCTGTTTCGATCTCCCATGCTGCCTCGGCATTGATGTCGGCACCAGCAATACTCTTATCAAGCGAGCCATCGTTATTTAAGAACCACTGCTCAGCATATCCTTCAGCCTCTGTTACATCTTCAGCCGCAGCTGCTGCTCTAGATGCTGCCACAGACGAGATACGACGTTTGCGGTCGAAAAGAGGTGTTAAGGTACGCGAGAACTCAACGATCTCGATATCGGGTGATGCGGCAAGTTCCTTTGCAACATCCACCAAGTCAAGGCTCTGATCGAACTCCACAACATACCAAAGGTGCAGGTTATTTTCGCGAGTTAGCTCCTCACGATCCTCAGCGATTGGGAAGACGCGCTTGAGCGAGTATGCTGCAATATTATCCAATTGAGAGTCGACAGTAGCGATACCCGAACGAGTCATATCCATCTTGCCCGAACGGGTAGTTGGAGCTGAAGCGTCGAGTGACGACGATGCCGACGATCTAAACTTAACCAAAATCTCGCCCTGTAGTGCATCAACGGGATTATTGTAAACCGTGGCCGTTTGAGCGGTATCAACCGACACATTAGTGTCGATCGATACATCTTTTGTACACCCCGCTACAAGTAGCAAGAGTGCGATTACATATATTTTATTTTTCATTGCCATTATTTATTAATAGAGTTACTCCAATTGAGCATTAGGATCGAGGCTAGAATCGGTGAAATCATACTCGTATTCCCCTGCAAGATAGTCATAATATTGATAATAATAGTCGTAGTTGCTTGGTACGTTGTCGAAACCTGCAACATCTCCATCACGGTTCAATCCATCTTGGTTAAAGACTAGAGTATCTGGATCCCAAAGAGATAGCTGAGGGTGATACAACAACCAATCAGGAAGTTCGCCATTCAAACGGTTCAAGTTCAAACGAAGCTCTGTTACGTTTGGAAGCACCTTTTTCACCTTACCAACTAGGTACGTGGGCAGAGTATCACGCTGAGCATCGTCGCTCCATGAGTTATCGTAATCTTCTTGAGTGAAATACTCCCAAGTTTCGAGATCAGGAATGTTACCATAGAGGTAGTTTACACCGATTGCAAGAGTCTCTAATTCATCCCACTCGAATAGGTAAGTTAGATCTGCAATATCCTCTTCGATACCTATCTCACCATAATCCTCGATGATGTTCGAAAGGTCGTAGTAGTACGCCGATTGACAAGCGGTGATTCTAAACTCCTTGAGTCCAGGGAAGTTATCGGGGTTAACCTCGCGTGGAACTGTAACGAAGTTATTGATCGAAATATCTAAGGTCTCCAAGGTTCCATAACGTCCCAATTCAAGCAGCGACTCGTCGAGCTCATCGATACCATAAGACATGATCTCGAGGTATTTCAAGTTCTTGAAACAGTACTCATCATTATCATCTTTATCAGCCCAGAAATCGTTGATACTTAGGTCTTTGGTCGATGCATTGGTGTTACCACGGACCATGATTGTTTCGGCAGCACGAAGATAAGTAAGCTCGAAAGGAAGTGCCTCGTCGGTGCTCATCATATAGAATAGTGCACTCTTCACACGACCAACATAATCTGTCGATGGAAGATCTGAGTCGGTAGCCTCCCACAACTCAACGCCATCCCAATACATAACTCTTTCGGTTGGCCAGTCGTAGCAGCCCATGTTACGTGCGATAGCTACCAGCGCCAAAGAGTCTCCCTCGGCTGTTTGCTCGATAATATCACCAGCTTTTTGGTAAACCGTAACACTTTGGTTTGTCGCCAACACCTCCGAAGAGTTGGTAGGAACAAAGTTAACGAAGGCTGTACGCTCCTCTGGAACTGTATTTTGTGTCCAATCAACCTCCAGGGTGAAGGTAATAGGTGTGTAACCGGTATCGGCTAGAGTTGCAAGGCTTGTCGAAAGATCCGAAGTCGAGTGCGACAACCAGCTAATGTTTGTGCCCTCGTCGTTGACTGTCTCGACACTAAAAGCGATATTGGTGGTCACCTCGATCTCGATTGTACGCTCGCCATAGGCTGCGTAGTTCTCGAGCTCGAATTCATTAACATCTACCAAAATCTCTTTCGCGAAACCGAACTGCGTTACCTTAACCGATTTTTGATCGGTGGGAACTGCAGAGCCATCTGCATAGTAGTTAAAAGTTACATATCCTTCGCGCGATGTATCGAGCTGCGTTGTATTGATCGTAAAGGTACAATCCTCAGTTCCTTGGCCATTGGCTGGCGAAACTGTGATCCACGACACGTTGGTATCGGCAACCCACAATTGATTTGGCGATGAGACCTTAACAGTCTCTGTACTGCGCTCAGGACCTACAGCCAATGATTCAACATCGATGCCAAAGGTCACCTCGAGTTGAGCATCTTGCTGACACGCTGCTAGCGAAAATACCGAGAGAAGTAAAATAAATATTCTTTTTTTCATTGTCATCTATATTTTAATATATTCCCAAGTATGTACAGTTACGAATATCTTGCGTCTTATCGTAGTATAGGTAGTAGTAACCATACTCGATGTAAGCACAAATCGACGATGCATCCATCTTCAAGTTTGGATTATCCGAAACATCAAGTAGATATACATATGGTGATAGAGTATCAGAAATCTCGCGAATATCGTTCGATCCGATAAAGAATCCTGCTAGTGCCGTGTGGCTTGTGATACCCGATGGCCACTCTGTGAGGATACGGTTTCCAGAGCTATCACGCTGACCACGAACAATATAGATTGTAAGGTAAGCACTATTAGCTGGAGATACAGGCACTGACGAGAATCCATTGTACGAAATGTCTAGACCATAAAGGTATGGAAGGTTGATTCCGTTCATCTGATCGGGCACCTCCGTTAAGTAGTTACGATTAAGGTCGATAGACTCGGTATACCAAACAGTCTCACCGACAAAACAGTCATCCTCGAACTCTGCCAAACGGTTATTCGAAATATTCATCGCATTGATCCATGACTCAGATTGAGCAAAAACCGCTGGGTATGTGGTTAGCTTATTACCGCTAAGGTCTAGCGAGAGTGTACTAATACCATTATAAGTGTCGATACTTGGAATAGTGTCGATCTCATTGTCTGCAAAGCTTACAGAGTCGATTGGAATATCACTCGTGCTAAAGAAGTTAGGCAATACCTTAAGGAGGTTGTTAGTAACCGAGATTGTCTCCAAATCGCCCGTATCGCAGAAATCATCTGGCATCTCTGTGATATAGTTATAATCCAAGTACAACTGCACAGGACGGAAGGCTGGAGCCGAAGGAACTGTTTCGATCTCGCAAATAATAGCCATAAGCAAACTTAGGTTAGTTGCATAATTGATCGATTCTGGGATCTCAGAGAGCGAAGTATTGTTACAGTACAAAAGCTGCAAATACTCAATATGCTCGCCGCTAAATAGAGCATCCATACCTGCATTGATATTTTCTGAAGACCAGTGAGTATTCTCGGCAATATTAAGAGCTACAAGGTAAGGTAGGTCGATAAGCTCCAATGGGAACTCAGTCATATCTTGACAGTTATAGATCTCAACGTCGGTCAATTTCTCGAGTTTTTCCATACCTTCAGGAAGTCCCGTCAACTTACCGTTTGCAATGTAAAGAGTAGTCAAACTCTCCAAATCACAGAACTCAGCGGGCAATGAAAGCAATCCATTGCAGTACTTTCCGTGCGCTACATCGGCACGCGAAATCGACGATTTATCAGAGTAGTAACCACCAGCTGCTTGATAATCGATCATATCTTGAGTAACGGTCAAACCACCGGGAACATCCTTACCTGCAGAGATATATGCTTGGCGCATCAGTGGCGAGATTGCTGACTCCATTGGGTTGCCAATGCGGCTATCAACATAGGCCTTGGCCATATCCATGCGCGAGGCAGCATATGTTCCATTGACTGCCATTCCTTGAAGGCTCGCAGCGTATACGTCGGCATTTGTATCGTTGTGTGTACCGAGGTACAGCTCAACGAGTTGCGTTAGTTGACCAATTTCGGCAGGCATATGACCCGAGAAGCCAAACTCACTCAAGGTGATCGAGGCAACACGTCCATTGGTGTGAAGCATTACTCCCGGTTGATATCCCCAAAGGTCGACATCTTTGTTGAAGTCCCAGTTGGCACCTGTAGCGTATGATTGACCATAGTAGCTCCAGTTCTCACCATCCAATGCTTCCCAAATAGCCTTTAGAGCTTGGTAATCCTTGATATATTCGGGAGCACCATCTTCGGTAACGTCGATAGAAATTGGAATTTCCGCCTCAGTAATCTCGTTATCTGCAATATCGAATGTCACAGAGCTCTCGGGCGTTCCGCTTGCAAGAAGCGATTTTGTTGAGCTATAGAATGAATATCCTGTAACATTCCACTTACCCACCTTCAAGTTGAAGAGTGAATCCGACTCCATTTGCAACGATTGGTAGTTGTTGTTCGACTCGTCGTAAGTCGAATAGATGCTAATTGGAATAGAATCGCACGAAATGATATCACCTTCGGTAGAGTGTGTCAAAGACAACTTAGCGTAATATGTGCTAGTTAGAAGGGCAAAATCCTCGTAGATATTATCATCGTCGGCACGCGTTGTGATAAAGTCCTTGGTAAAGATAAAGCGTGCATGACCACGATACTCGTCGGTTTGAGCCGTAAGGTCGTATACCTCCATTCCACCTCGTGGAACTACGATATCAAATTCTGACATTGTCGAGGTATAGATCTGCTGCTCGCTAACGTTATATAGCTTAAAGCTCTTAACGGTGTAATCTCCACTCAATAGAAGTAGCTTCTCTGAGCGCAAGCCATACTCTGCATTAAGGTCGTCGTAAGCCGAAAGCGCAATAGTTTGCGTGATCGTTGTACTACCGTAACCAAAGGTGATCTCCATACGCTTTGCTTGATTCAAGTAGGTAAAGTCGTCGGCCTTTGAGGGCACATACGAAGCCTCCTTGTAGAGTTTAAATTGGACATAACCATAGTTATCGTCCGATGCTGCTAGATCTGCATCTTCGGTGCAACCAACAAGCGTGGTTGCAACGAGTGCAAAGAGCATCATGATTTTAAATATATGTGATTTGATCATAAGATTTATATCTAAGGTGAAGATTAAATAGCTGTTTGAGTACAACGAATATAGACGGCATTCTCTCCAGCACTATTTTTGAGAATTATGTAGCCCGATTTATTTGCTTCGGTATTGCTCATCGTCAGTGTGAAGTACTCATCGGTAGCCTCATACGATATCCAACTAGTACTAGATGGATCGATAGTGTAGCCAGCAGTGTATGAGCATCCAAGAGGGAATTTAAACTGTGCTGATCCCGCTGTAGCGTAGGTAACCAAGAAGATAGCATCGACAGGAACATCATATTGGCCTGCATAATAAATAGCTATTTGACTATCCTCAGCATACTGTGATATAGCCACCGTGGTGGTATACGATGTTGAGTTGTAGAGCTCAACCTGCGCTTCGGTAATCAAAGCTGCTTGGGTGACACGCTCGATGATATATGGAGCATACTCCTCTTTCACCTCTCCTGTTGTAGAGTCGTAAAGATCTGCAACCGAGTCGAATGTGACCGACGAAGGCAATACAAATATTGCAGCTGAGCGCTCCTGCGAGAGCTCATTTTCATCGACTGACAACCAACGCTCGAATTGAGTTAGATAGGTATATTTAGTATCCTCAATCTCGACACCTCCTACGTAATTGTCAGAATCGTCGTATGTAATCTCCTCCGTATGATTCGTATGTACCCAGTCGACAATTTGGCTATCCTCAGAGAAAATTCCATCGGCAGAGCAACTCACAGCAAAAGGCTCGCACAACGAAGGGTTACTCTCGACAATACATGAGAATGTGTAGTAAGTATATCTCGATGAGTAGAGATCAGAGTAGTAGGTTGCATCGGCATCGAAAACAAATCCGTAGTATGCATCGGCTCTAATTAGGCTCATCAACCCCTTAGCACCTTGTGTCTGGATGTCCAATGAGTAGGAGATATCGCTATTGGTTTGACAAACTACCGTGATTGTCGCCTCCATTAGCTCTGCATCGAGATAGTTAGCATACGAAGTTGACAACAATTGGCTGAAAACGTCGTCTGCAGAACCTTCGGTTTGAATTGGGCTTGAGGTAGAGTTTGTAATCCAATCGGGCAAACCCTCGATTCTCCATGGGAAGTTAGCTGTAAAGCCAATCTTGCCAGCATAAGAGAATGAGTTATCGTTCCATCCAAGCACAAAGGTCTCTTCGATATTCAACTCCTCGTCGGCGTAGGTCTCGTAGTTCATATATGTGAACGAGATCGAAGGCTCATTGCCTTGACGTGTAAGAACTGCAATAACAACTTTGCTTTCATCGCTCAAAGTAAGTGTTATCTTGCCCTGGTCGTTACCGAAATCTAGGTTCTCATCGTTGATCGAAACTGTGAAGGTTTGATCGTCACCTGCTTGACCAATAAGTGAGCTAAATAGTGATCCACCTAGGCTCTCATTCTTAAACTGAATCCACGACACATCGGCAAGCGCTGACCATGCTGAAGAGACACTAAAGATTACGGTGTACTCCTGCGAGGCTACAACGTCGATCTCTTGAGCTTCGTAGTCGCTATAATCATCGCCATCGCCATCGCTATCATTATCATCACCACTACCACCTTGCTCGGTTGAATCATCAGTATCGATAGTAGTGTCATCACAACCAACCATAAAGAGCGACATAAATGCAAACAATGCAAAATATTTTAAACTTTTCATATTGTTATTATTTTATAAATTAAAAGCCGTAAGTCAGGTAGTATTGAGCCTCTCCCTCAGAGATCCACTCAAAGATACAGTAGTAAGTTCCAATAGTTCCTACATCGTTTACATATACATCGTGCACCAAATATGCAAAACCTTGACACGAGTTGTAGAACGAGAAGTAGTTTGCATTCTGATCGGTGCGAATCCAACCATCACCATAGGTGTAATCGAAGAGCTTACGCGAGTTAGCAATAACTTGACCATCTTCCATCTCCAACTCCGGATAGAGCGGGTCGTCGGTATTGAAGCTCAAACGAAGATCGTAGTTGTCGCAGAAGACATCGCCATCACTCATCCAGTCGCGGATAATGATTGTTTTACCCTCAGCGTCGTCTGGGTCGACATCGGCCCAAACCAGTGAGTTCCAATTGTAGTAGCTCGTGTAGTAAGTAAAGCTAGATGTAAGCAGGATATAACCGCCGAATTGGTTGATATCGAAGTCGCAAACCTTAGCAAAAACAACATCGATTCTGTCATAGTCTGGGTAAAGATCCCACTGGAACGACTCGCGACTAGCCAAACGAAGTCGCACTCCGATTGAGTCGGTCGACTCCATGCTTGAGTGAACTCCGGCGAGTTTAACTGCTCCGGTGGTCTTTCCAGCCTCAATTACAACTGTGTTCGAGGTTAAATTATAGTGCTTACCCTCGATTGCGGTACTAACAGAGTCGTCGACCTCGACAACAAACGTGCGATCGTAATCTTCGGCTGTAGTAGCAGCAACTACGATCTCCACTTCGCGGTCGTCCGAATAGATAGGACAGGTCATCGTAGTGTCAGAAAAACCAACATACGCAGGACCTTTGTAGAAATTATCGCTCTCTTGGCAACTAAATGCTAGTGCAACGAGGGCTAAAACTAAAAGTGAATTAAATAGATATTTCATTTTTCGCGATTCTATAAAATTAATAACCCTCATTTTGAACAATCTGCGAACCAGGAACAGTGATCTCGTGGTTTGGAATTGGCCAAACGAAACGATAGTCACCAGCCTCGATCACCAAATCGCTATTGGTCTCAACAACACTTGTTTGGTACTCACGCTCAAAGCCCATGTTCCAACGCTTAAGGTCGCTCAAACGGTAACCCTCCATAAAGAGTTCCTTGGTTCTCTGCGTAGAGATTGTCTCAAGCCAGTTGCTCGAAGTGAGGTTGAATGAACCCGAACCTGTACGCGCAACAGATAGTGTTGTTAGATCAGCCGCTGCAGATGTGTAGCTACCCTTTTGTGCATAAGCCTCGGCACGGATCAAATATTGCTCGGCTAGGCGGAACACTTTTGGCATGTTGGTGTGAAGGATGTAGCTCGATAGGAAATCACCATTACCCCAATACTTATATACCAAAGGCCATGTTAAAGCGTGTGAATATCCGGTTTCTATACTCATAAAGTAGTAAGAGTAGCGAGAATCGCTAGAGGTATCATAACTGCTCAATACCCACGATGCAGGAACATAATCAGGATAGAAATCTACATAGTTGTAGTTGAAGAAAACCGAACCCAAAGCTCCACCATACGAGTTAACAGTCATACCCACTTTCCAGATAACCTCATACGAGCTATCGTAGTGCCACATATAACCGATATCGTTGTATGTGTAGGTGCTATCGTAGTTGTAGTCGGTAGTTGCAAGTGCATAAACGTCGCTACGATCGTCAATCACACGTGAAGAGTAATCGATTGCATTGTCCCAATCCTCCATGTGAAGGTATACGCGAGCGTAAAGAGCCTCGACAGCACCCTCGGTGAAGAACATTGCATCTGAATAGTCCTCATTGATCAAATCGGCAGCCATTGCAAGGTCTGAAAGAATCAAGCCATAACTCTCGCGCAAAGTTGAGCGGATTGCAACAGCAGGGTTCGAGTAGCTTGTCGAAAGAACCACACCGCTATTTGCATCATCGGCAATATCCTCGGTGTAGGCCTTACAGAAGATGCGAACAAGTTCCGAATATGCCAAAGCACGTGCGAAGTATACCTCACCGGTGTAGAGGTCGAACTCAGCGAAATCCTCCTCCTCGATGATCGAACTCTCGACACGATCTGCATACTCCAAATAGAAGTTACATTGGCCTATGATGCCATACAAAGAGGCGTAGATGCCAGTGATTGTCGAATCATCGGCAGTGATATCCCAATCCCAGAAGTCGCCATAGGAGTTCGAGAAACCATCTACTGCATAGACAACATCGGCTTGGATATCTTGCGCCAAGACCATCGATCCAGAGTAGAGGTAGCTGCTCTTCATTGCGGCATAGATACCGTTGAGCGTCTGCTCGGCATCCGATAGAGTCTGCATTGATTCAGATTCTAGCAGCGAGTCCGATGGATATTTCTCTAAACACGAGGTGCTCAGAGCCATGGCAGCTAATAAAATTATATATTGTATTCTTTTCATATTTCTTTTTCGTCGAATTAGAATGTTAAGTTAAGACCAAATGTATATTGACGAGACATTGGGTAGGCAGCTTGGTACATATTGCTAACTCCCTCTGGGTCGAGTCCTGTGAACTCTGTGAAGGTCAATAGGTTTTGTCCTTGAACGTAGACTCTAGCAGCACTAATGAAACCTGTGCTCGCAAGCCACGATGAGGGAACATCCCAATTAAATGTCAAGTTCTTAAGACGCAAGAACGATGCATCCTCCAACAAGCGTGAGTCAAACTCTGTGTAGACTCCGTGGCGTGGGATATCGGTGATATCGCCCGGCTCTTGCCAACGATCCAAAAGTGCGCTGGATTGGTTGTATGATACGAAACGTCCGTTACTCTCGTCGAAATAGCGGTCGTTGTTCATCACCCAACGATCTGCAACCCACGAAAATTGAACATCCATCGAGAAGCCTTTCCAACCAACCGAAGTTCCGAAACCTCCTTGCCATGGAGCAATATAGCTCTTATCGAGAAGCACCTTATCCTCATCTTTCATTTCATTAGTAATCTCACCATCGGCAGTATACCAAAGCGCATCACCATTGAGAGGGTTAACACCTGCATACTCATTGATATAGAACGAACCTAACGACTCGCCAACAACCATCATATTGAATGTCTCACCATACTCGTATGATTGAACACCATTATATAGCTCCGTGATTTTATTCTTATTGTACGACACATTAGCAAACAACGACCAGCGGAAAGTAGGCGTAGCAATGACAGTTCCCGAAGCCGAAATCTCGATTCCGCGGTTGACCATAGCTCCCATATTTTGCCACTCATAACCACCTACCGACGAAGTTGAGTATGCCACCGGAACGGCCATCAACATATCGGTTGTCTTTTTGTTATATAGGTCGATCTCCAAGCTTGCGCGGTTGAAGAAGCCCATTCTAAACGAAAGGTTGGTGGTGAATAGTTTCTCCCACGTTAACTCGCTATTACCTTTGCTCGAGGGGTAGACACCCGGCATCTCGATATAGTCAACACCACCCGAGACCAACGACAAATGCTCGTAGTTACCAATCGATGAGTTACCCGAAGTACCAGCACTGAATGCCACTTGAGCCGTTGTCAACCAATCGTTGTTAGACATAAACGACTCATTGCGAACATTCCACAAAAGACCCGTAGACCAGAACAGACCCCAACGATTACCCTCTGCAAAGCGAGACGAAGCATCGCCACGAAGCGAGAAGTCGGCATAGTAGCGGTTCTCGTGGCTATACTCACCACGTCCAAAGAATGAAAGGTAGCCATAACCATACTCGCTATCGGTCCACGAGCTAGCTGCAGTACCGGTAGCAACCGAAGTTAGAGCGTCGTTAGTTTGACCATAAGTCGACACCGAGAATGAATCACCATAAAAATCGACACCCTCTTGTCCCAAAAGGAAGTTCAAGGAGTTTCTGTGATCGATCTCGTAGCTATAGTTGATTGTATTGGTCACCGAAAGAGTGCGATAGGCCATAAACGAACGTCCAGCATATCCCGAGTCATTATTGGGCGCATAGCTTGGATAAGACTCTGCCGAGGTTAAACCTTGCAAAAGGTCGTAACCAAATTGCGAACGGATAACAAGGTTCTCAATTGGGGTGATCTCGACGAATGGTTGAATCATGAATTTGAACTTCTCGCGCTCCAAGGGGTTATTTTGCGTATACTCCAAAGGGTTTTCGTTGTAGCCCAACCATGTACCATCGTTGATAGATGCCAAAGAGCCATCCTCGTTATAAGGAGAGTAGTATGGCAACATGAAACGAGCTGCCGAGATTGGGGTAACCAAAGTATACGATCCTTCAGAAGCCTCAGCGTAATTCTCGTAAGAGAACATCGTGTTGCTACCAATCTTCATCCAATCGGCCGCCTTAGCCTCGAAATTAGCACGGATACCCATACGACTAAAGTACGACATATATGCCGTTCCCTCTTGATCGTAGTAGTTACCCGATACATAATAGTTGAATTTATCCGAAGCACCACTCACCGAAACATCGTAGCTCTGCATAATTGCGCTATCGTTGAAGACCTCCTCGATCCAGTTTGTGTCGGTTTGACTCAACACGCTGTAATCTTGACCGTCGTCCATTCCTAGCTCGATCTCGTATTGGATACGCTCCTCGGTGGTCATCATATCCCAATTTCCGTATGCCATTTGCGAAATACCAAATTGCGAACGGAAGGTAATAGTTGGTTTGTCGGCTACCTTACCGCGTTTGGTTGTGATGATTACCACACCATTTGCAGCACGAGCACCATAGATCGAAGTCGATGATGCATCCTTAAGAACCGATACATTTGCGATATCGCCCGGGCTTATTGTATTGAAGTCTGATTCTGAGATTGGGGCTCCATCCAAAATAAACAGTGGAGAGGTTCCCGAGTTAATAGAGTTTGTTCCACGAATCTGGAAAGTTGCCGAAGCACTTGGATCTCCAGAGCTAGATAACACCGATAGACCGGCAACCTGACCTTGCAAAGCTTGGTCGAAACTTGCTGCGGGAACGCTCTCGATACTTGTTCCATCCACAGATCCAACAGAACCTGCAACTGTACCCTTCTTTCGAACACCATAGGCTACAACGACAACATCGTCGATCATCTCGCTGCTTGGCTTGAGAGCTACATTGAGCACCTTCGTCGAGGGAAGGATTGCCGCCTGATAACTTTCGAGTCCAATGTACGAAAACTCAACCACTTCGTTTGGCGCGACTGAAATAGAGTAGTCTCCATCGATCGAGGTAATAGTGCCTCGCGTGGTTCCCACAACATTAACAGTAGCACCAACAACGGGCATGTTATCCTCGGCCGAGGTAACAACACCGGTAAGTGTTACTTGTGTTTGCGCAGAGACCTCTAAAACAAAAAGGCTCATCACAACAAGTGTGCACAAACGGATAATTTTCTTCATAAATTACTCTTTTAATGTTTTCCACAATTTGCCACTTTGACAAATTTAGCTTTTAACCTATCTTCAAAACTGATAATAATATTAAAGCGAAAATCAAAACTCCATTTCAAATTATTACCAACTTCTAAATAAATTGCTCGCAAAACTAAGGAAAATATATCATACCACCAAATAAAATTCACAAAATCGCAACATCGGTTACAAACTGTAAGGTAAATCGAATTATATAGTTTTGAATAGCAACTTTTACACCCTGAAATTTTAGCCTAAAGCGCTCTAAAATATAAATATAATAGAGATTTTATAAAAAAATAATTATTGCACAATATTCAATATATTAATAATATTTGGTTATATTTGTACGATTTTACAAACCAAACAACCAAACCAATGAAATTGAAAAGAAATCAATTTGTCAAACTGTTATTTTTAATAATGACTCTAACCTCCTGTGGATCAAAGGAGATGACCTACAAAGATCCAAATGCCCCGATTGAAGATCGAGTCGAAGACCTCTTAAGTCGCATGACTCTCGAGGAGAAACTATCGCAAATGTCGCACATTCACGGTGGCACATTCATCAAAAATGGCGTAGTCGATTACACCAATCTTGACGAACTACTCAAAAATGGCGGAGGCTTTGTCGAAACACTGCTCCTTTCGAGCGAGGAGTGCTATAAGACAATGAATTACATCCAGGAGTATATGCTCACGCAAACCCGCCTAGGCATTCCAATTTTCACCGTAACCGAGTCACTTCACGGATCGGTGCAAGATGGTTCGACGATCTTTCCACAAGCCATTGCAATGGGTAGCACCTTCAACCCCGAGCTTATCAATTCGATGAGCAAAGCGATCGGAAAAGAGCTATATTCGCAGGGTGTTCGCCAATCGCTAACCCCCGTATTGGACGTAGGTCGCGACCTTCGTTGGGGACGTATCGAGGAGTGTTTTAGCGAGGATCCATTCCTTGTTTCGAGGATCGGAGCAGCACAGGTTGATGGCTATCTCGGCAGCGGAGTATCGCCCATGATCAAGCACTTTGGAGCTCACGCAGAGCCCACCGGAGGCTTGAATCTTTCGTCTGTTTCGTGCTCTGAGCGTGAACTTCGCGACATCCACATTAAGCCTTTCGAGTATGTGGTTAAAAATTGTAAGCCATGGGCTGTAATGTCGTCATATAACTCGTGTAATAACGTGCCAAATTCTGGCTCTAAGGAGCTGATGACTACCATCCTGCGCGACGAGTGGGGCTTCGAGGGTTACATCTACTCCGACTGGGGTTCAATTGGCATGTTGAACTACTTCCAAAGGGTGGCACAAAATAGTGCCGAAGCTGCTATTCTAGCACTTACAGCTGGTATCGACGTCGAGGCTTCGAGCGATTGCTACACCGAAATCCCCAACTTGATCGCAAAGGGTCTGCTCGACGAAAAGTATGTCGACACGGCCGTTAGACGTATTCTTCGCGCAAAATTTGCAATGGGACTCTTCGAGTGGCAACCAACAACTGAGGAGATGAACCAGACGGTGAACAACGCGGAGCACATTGCGCTTGCTCGCACAATTGCCGAGGAGTCTATCGTACTGATGCAGAACAACAAAGGGCTGCTTCCTCTCGATCTTAACACAATAAAATCGATCGCATTGATTGGTCCAAATGCCGACCAAATTCAATTTGGCGACTACACTTGGAGCCGCGACAATGCCGACGGAGTGACCATCCGCAAGGCTCTAGAGCAGAGCATTGGCGATAAGGTGCAGATAAATTATGCGCAGGGCTGTGAGCTGGTATCACGCGATAAATCGGGGTTCGCCCAGGCGATTCAGGCCGCAAAACGTAGCGACGTAACGATTGTGGTGATCGGTAGCGCAAGCGCCTCACTAGCACGCGATTACAGCAATGCAACATGTGGCGAGGGCTTCGATCTGCACGACATATCTCTCACTGGCGTTCAAGAGGAGTTGGTGCGCGAATTGCACAAAACCGGTAAGGATGTGATCGTTGTCCTTTTGGCCGGCAAACCATTTGCTATGCCATGGATCAAGGATAACATCGCAACAGTAGTAACTCAATGGTACTCAGGCGAACAGGGCGGCCATGCACTAGCCGATGTGCTCACCGGAGCGGTTAACCC
>JAWXTD010000038.1:0-19252 GCA_044433805.1 Rikenellaceae bacterium | reverse complement strand
CAATGCTGACCTTTCGGCAATCAAGCAGTACAACAACCAAACGAGCACCGACAATATCAAGAATCCATTTGTGATTCCTGGTATCAAGAAGATCAGCATCGACCCCAATTTGAACTCGATCTACACCTTCGAGAACTTTGTGGAGGGTGAATGTAACCGCTTATCTCGTTCGGCAAGTATGGCCGTTTCGATCAATCCGGGCAACACTCCCTTCAACCCACTATATATATATGGTAACTCGGGATTGGGTAAAACACACATCGTTCAGGCTATTGGCCACGAGGTGCGTTCGCGTCACCCCGAGCTAACGGTGTTGTATGTCTCGATGAATAAATTCCAGGCTCAGTTCCAAACGGCATTCAAGAATGGCGAGATTCCAGACTTCATACACTTCTATCAAACAATAGATGTGTTGATTATCGACGATATCCAGGAGCTAACCGGAAAGACAGGTACTCAAAATGCATTCTTCAACATCTTCAACCAGTTGCAACTATCGGGAAAGCAGATCATTCTAACCTCCGATAAGGCGCCAGTTGAGCTAAAAGATATTGAACAACGTCTTTTGACACGCTTCAAATGGGGCTTTGCCACACAGGTGAACCTGCCCGATTACCAAACCAAGGTGAAGATCATCCGCTCGAAGGCTAAGCGCCAAAATGCTGTGATCCCCGAAGATGTAGTTGACTTCTTGGCAAATAACATCTCGGCAAATGTGCGTGAGATCGAGGGAGCTTTATCGTCACTGATTGCCAATGCTTCGTTCTTGAATCGTAAGATCACAATTTCGCTAGCCAAGGAGATCCTAAAGATCTACGTGCGAATCAATAAACGCGAACTCTCGATCGATGCAATTGTGAAGGCCGTTTGCGAGACGATGAACATCTCGCTCGAGGCGATCAACTCGAAGGCTCGTACGCGCGATGTGTCGCAGGCTCGACAGATTGCCATGTACCTATCCAAGAAACACACCAAGTCGCCATTGGCAACAATAGGCTCGATGATCGGAGGCCGTAACCACGCCACAGTGCTCCATGCCTGCAAGTCGGTTACCAACCTAATGGAGATCGACAAGATGTTCTCTCGCAAGATTTCGGACTTAGAGAAGATCCTTTTAGGGGATTTCTAAACAATAATAATGATGACCAATAAGTTTGCACGCTGCAGATTTGTTGGTTGTTTCGTTTATATACCTTATATATTATGGATCAGCCCAAGATTGAGCGCCTGCTACGTTTGATGAAGATGTTGACTGCCAACAACTCATACTCGGTCGATGAATTGGCCCAGAGGCTATCTATGTCGCGCAGAACGGTTTACCGCTATATCGACACCTTTCGCGAGGCTGGTTTTGTCATCAAGAAATATGGCGAGCATATTCGTCTCGACAAAGAGTCCCCGCACTTTAAAGATATTTCGCAGCTGGTGCACTTCACCCAGGAGGAGGCCATTATCCTGCGTCGAGCAATCGAGAGCATCGACGACACGAACCTGCTGAAGCTCAACCTGAAGAATAAACTCTACTCGGTATACGACTCTGGCGTATTGGCCCCCACGGTGGTCAAAGGTAAAAATTCGTCTAATGTTCATAAGCTCGTCGAGGCTATCGAAGGGCAGCTTTCGGTGCGCCTATGTGGCTACCAGTCGGCACATCGTGGGGTGGTGCGCGACAGAAGGGTAGAGCCATTTGCCTTTACAACAAACTACGTTCAGGTGTGGTGCTACGATTTGGAAGATGGTGTGTGTAAGCTCTTTAAGCTCTCGCGAATAGCCTCGGTCGAACTGCTAGACGAGCCTTGGGTACATAAAGCTGAGCACCGCGAAGGATTTTTGGATATCTTCAGGATGAACTCGGATGCGCCGCGACGTGTGCAGCTCGAGCTGGGAATATTGTCCTACAACCTGCTGCTGGAGGAGTATCCACTCGCCGAGCGCGATATTAAGCAGGTGGACCAGGATCGCTACCTGCTCGACACAATGGTGTCGGATTATCGCGGCGTTGGCCGCTTCGTAGTTGGACTTCTGGACGATATCCGCATTGTCGACTCTCCCGATTTTGAGCACTACATGCAGGAGTATCTTCGGGCTTATTGTCGTTAATTCTTACTGCCTGTGGGCGGGCGCAGATAGCACCTGCGCGGGTGCAGCTAGTATTGCGATGATTTGCTCATCGCTGCGCTCCTGCGATACATAATAGTTAAAGTAACTTTTTGAAAGCGAGCTTTCAACAGCCACTTTAACTACTATGTATCTATGTCAACCTCCGGTTGTCATGAGCAAATACCCGAGGTTCACCTCGCTATTGGGTTTAAATGCCTTCGGGCATTTAATAAATTTTAGCTAGTATAAAGTTGCGCAAATTTATTTGTGGCAACTTTATACTAGCTAAAATCTAAAAACTGCAAAGTTTTTAGCCCAATAGCGCAAAAAGTATGCACCCGCGCAGGTGCTATCTGCGCCCGCCGGAGGCATAATAAAGCAGATTATCAAAAAAAAAGTAAAAATAAATTACGCTGTGTCATAACCTGTCACAAATAACCCTTTTCTTTGTATCGTTAAACAATTAAAAAGAGATGATTATGGGAATAGCTTACAAGATGAGGTGCAAGCATTGCGGTGCTAGCTTCGACTACTCTGCAGATCAGAGTTACGGAATGATGTCACAGTGTGTTGGGTGTGGTGACTATGTTGAATTGAACTCTCCGATTCGCTGTCCGGCGTGCCAGAAGAGGTTAAATAACACTCAGCGAGAGTTTAACGAGCAGGTCGAGATTGTGACAATGTGGGATTAGGCGAAAAAAAAGAGTCATGAATGGTAGAATTGATAAATAATTTACTATCTTTGGGGTTATACTTTATAAAAATAGAAGATAATGGCAAAGCTACAAGTAGGGGAGATGGTTCCTGAATTTGAGGTAACGACGCAAGATGGTGCGAAATTTGGGCTAGAGGAGTTGAAGGGGGAGCGTACGATTCTCTACTTCTATCCAAAGGACAACACATCGGGATGTACTGTGGAGGCGAAGAACCTGCGCGATGGAAGAGATCTGCTTGTGCAAAATGGCTTTCGTGTGATTGGGGTTAGTCCCGATAGTGAAAAGAGCCACCAAAATTTCTGTGCTAAGCATGAGCTCAACTTCACGCTTCTTTCGGACCCCGACAAGACTCTTTGCGAGGCATTTGGAGTGTGGGTCGAAAAATCGATGTATGGACGCAAATATATGGGTGTGCTAAGAGCCACCTTCGTCATCGATGCTGAGGGCTGCGTGGAGCGAGTATTCGAGAAGGTAGATACGAAGAACCATTATCAGCAGATTCTCAAGGCGTATAACATTGGTTAGTCGTTGAGAATTAATAAGTTAAATAGAAATAGAAAAAAGTAAAATAGAAATATGGCAACAAAAGTAGAAGCAAACAGCGACAAACTGAAGGTATTGAGCGCTGTGATGGATAAAATCGAGAAAGATTTTGGTAAGGGTTCAATCATGCGCATGAACTCCAAAGAGGTGGCCGAGGTGCCGGTGATCCCCACAGGATCGGTGACACTCGACATGGCACTCGGAGTTGGCGGATATCCCAAGGGGCGTGTGGTCGAGATCTATGGACCGGAGTCTTCGGGTAAAACAACTCTGGCGATTCACGCTATTGCCGAGGCGCAGAAGTTGGGCGGTATCGCTGCATTTATTGATGCGGAGCACGCTTTCGACAGCTACTACGCTCAAAAGTTGGGCGTTGATGTCGACAACCTTTTGATCTCGCAACCAGATAATGGTGAGCAGGCCTTGGAGATTGCCGACTCACTTATCCGCTCGAGCGCAATCGATATTATCGTAATCGACTCTGTAGCAGCACTTACACCCAAGGCGGAGATCGAGGGCGAGATGGGCGACTCGAAGATGGGTCTTCAAGCTCGTTTGATGTCGCAGGCTCTGCGCAAGCTCACCTCGAGCATCGCAAAGACAAAGACCGTTTGCGTATTTATCAACCAGTTGCGCGATAAAATTGGTGTGGTTTATGGCAATCCCGAGACCACAACGGGAGGTAATGCATTGAAATTTTATGCTAGTGTTCGTATCGATATTCGTCGTGTTTCGGTGATCAAAGATGGTGAAAATCAATTGGGTACACGTACTCGAGTGAAGGTCGTTAAGAACAAAGTGGCACCTCCATTCAAGCGTGCAGAATTTGATATTATGTTTGGCGAAGGAATCTCGAAGGTGGGTGAGATCATCGACCTTGGTGTGGATTTTGGAGTGATTAAAAAGGCTGGTTCGTGGTTCTCGTATGGCGAGCGCAAGATTGGCCAAGGCCGTGATTCGGTCAAAGAGCTTCTAAAAAATGATGAGGCTGTTCGTGCGGAGATCGAGGCTAAGGTGCGAGAATTAATGACTCAAGAAAAAAAGTAGCCTATGGAGTATACTGCTCAGGATGAGATAGTTATTGCTGAAATGTGGGAAGATCTTCAGCTCTCATGTCGCAAGATATGCAAGAGTGATGAGGATTGGGACTTCATTAAGCGTGCTATGTTCCTCGCAAAAGAGGCACATAAGGGGGTACGGCGCCGTTCGGGTGAGCCGTATCTTCTGCATCCTATTGCGGTAGCAAAAATCGTGGTCGACGAGGTTGGCCTTGGTGTCAAGGCTGTTGTGGCCTCGCTGCTGCACGATGTTGTCGAGGATACCGACTATACGGTCGAAGATATGGAGCGTATATTTGGTGCAAAAATCGCCTCGATGGTCGATGGACTAACCAAAATGTCGGGTGTGTTCAATGCCGATGCATCGGAGCAAGCAGAGTATTTTCGCAAGGTTCTGTTGACGCTCTCGGACGATGTGCGGGTGATTTTGATAAAGCTTGCCGACAGGCTCCACAATATGCGTACCTTGGGCTCAATGCCTCAAAATAAGCAGATTAAGATCACTAGCGAGACCTTCTACCTCTTTGCGCCATTGGCTCATAGATTGGGTCTTTATTCGATGAAAAGCGAGTTGGAGGATCTGTGCATGAAGTATAGATTCCCGGTTCAATACGAGGGCGTATTAAAGAAATTGAGCGAAACGGAGGGTAGCCGCAAGGAGTTCATAGCCAAGTTTAATGCTCCAATTATCGATGCTCTGGATCGCTATGGCTTTGATTATGAGATCGAAGGGCGTGTGAAGAGCGTCTACTCAATTTGGAGTAAGATGCAACGCAAGCAGATTCCCTTCGAGCAGATATACGATCTATTTGCGGTGAGAGTCGTGTTTAAGTCGTCGCCATTCCCTTCTGAAAAAACTCAATGTTGGCAGATATACTCCTCAATAACAGACATTTACACGCCCAAGCCCGATAGGTTGCGCGATTGGATTAGCATCCCAAAAGAGAACGGCTATGAGGCGTTGCACTCAACGGTGATGGGCCCCGATGGTGTTTGGGTCGAGGTGCAAATCCGTACTCAACGCATGGATGATATTGCCGAGAGGGGTTTTGCGGCGCATTGGAAATATAAAAAAGAGTCAGTCGCGGGCGATGAATCGGAGTTCGATAACTGGCTCAAGAAGATCCGCGAGGCGTTGAATTCGCCCACGGAGAGTGCTATTGACTTCCTCGATAATTTCAAGCTGTCGCTGTATACCTCTGAGATTCTAGTGTTTACCCCTAAGGGTGAATCGCGCAGTATGCCCTATGGATCAACGGCCCTAGACTTTGCCTATGATATCCACACAAAGATTGGAAACAGCGCCATTGCGGCCAAGATAAACCATAAGATTCAACCTATCTCGACGCCAATTAATAGTGGTGATCAGATAGAAATTGTCACCTCGGCCAATGTTCGTCCCGAGGCGGAATGGTTGAATTTTGCAACCACGGGTAAGGCAATACAATCGATAAATTATTTCCTCAAGCGCGAGCATCAAAACAATGTTGAGCGCGGCATGAAGCTCTTCGAAGAGGAGCTTGCGCGATTGAAAATACCATTGGCTGCAGGTCTTATTCGCAAGATCCTACCTGCCTATGAATCAACAACTAAGGACGAATTTTACAGCAAGGTCGGAGCCGAAATAATCAAGCTCGACCATCTAGAAAAAGTAATTAAGGCCACTTCGCGCAACAGGATTTCGAAGTTCTGGAGCCTATTTATTTCGGATAAGCCCGTCGAGCTTTCGTCGGTGGATGCCGATGGCGAAGCTCCTGCTGTGGTGGCAACCTCGCTCGATACGCAATTTGTGATTGCAGAGTGTTGTAAGCCGATTCCTGGCGATGTGGTGGTAGGGTATAAGGATCCTGTCAATAGTAAGATTTATGTCCATAAATCGACCTGTGAGGAGCTTACACGGCTAGCTGCGCAATTTGGCAAGAATATCATCAAAGATGAGATTAAGTGGTCGCAGCATAAGCAAATGTCGTATGTCTGCACCCTGTCGATCCGCGGAATTGACCGCATTGGTTTGATGTTGGATCTAACCAAGGTGATCACTGCCGATTTCAATATCAATATGCGCGAGGTGAATATTAAGAGTAGTGATGGAGTCTTCGAAGGATCGATCACGCTCTTTGTGAAGAATGCCGAGGCGTTGAGAATATTGACCGATAATATGCTCAAAATTGAGGGCATCGAGAGTGTTAAGCGTAATGTAAATTAGGAGCGGTTATGGATGGATTTGATTTTTCGCAATTGAAGTGGTTGCTGATTTTTGCAGGTGTTGTGATCTTTAATTTTATAAGGTCTAAGCAGGCGCCTGTGGCTCAAGAGCAGAGCGAGGAGCCTGCCGAGCACGAGATGAAAAGTTTGGAGGATTTGGTGCGAGAATTGACTCAAGGGAGCTCTTCTGATGATCAATCTCCAAGGCCAGATCATGCAACTCATGCAGCTGCCTCGAAGTCTAAAATCTCGAGCGTAAGAACAGCTCAAGAACAGCCCTCGATGAGATTAAAAGAGAGCCAAACAGAGGCCGAAAATGATGAGTCGCAGAGCATCGAATTTGACCTTCGAGAAGCGGTAATTATGTCGGAGATTTTGACAAGAAAATATGAAGATTAAATAGTGAAAATAGAGTGGTGAAAATCACTCTATTTTTGGATAAAAAAGAGAGAATTATGGCAACGATTTTTACACGAATTATTGAGGGTGAAATACCCTGTTACAAGGTCGCAGAAGATGACAACTTTTTTGCATTTTTAGACATCAATCCGCTGCGCGCCGGACACACTTTAGTGATACCAAAAGTGGAGCAAGATTACATCTTCGACCTCGAAGATCAGACGCTATCGGGCATGATGATCTTTGCCAAAAAGGTAGCTGCACAAATTCGCAGCAAGATAGAGTGCAAAAGGGTGGCGGTGGTAGTACTTGGGCTCGAAGTACCGCATGCGCACATCCATTTAATTCCAATTTCGAGCGAAGGAGATGTCGATTTTAGGGCTGAAAGGGCCAAATTTACTCCAGAAGAGTTTGCGGAAATAGCAGCGATGATTTCGTTCTAATAACATTTGACTGACAACGTAAGTTGTTAGCATATAGGTGGATAGGGTAGTTATACTCTATCCACCTATTCTTTTATTTAACATAATGTAAAGCATGAGGTTTTTCGTTAAAATTTTATGTTGAGAGAATATTTCTACAACTTTATTTTGTTACATTTTCGCAATTAGTCTGGGTTAATTTTCACAAATGTTCATGATTTACATTTGTATAATAGGGTAAACGTTACAAATGTTTACAATTTTGCATTTAACAACACTGTAGATATAACAAATGTAACATCATAACAATGGGTTAGTAAACCCTCTTTTTCACGACATTTTCACTAAGTTCAATTATTGAAACTACCTAATATAATCACCATAATTACAGCTAGTTATATACATTTATATAAACTATATATATAGCTATATTACTCCATTTAAAGCCAATATACCATATATACTATATTATAGTTTAATTGAGACTATGTAACTGCAATACACTCAGTAATTAAGACCGAATATCCTACCTAAATAGATGATATCAATATCCTTTTACAATTTAACAGAATAAATAATTAACAAATGTAAAAGTTGTCAACAACGATTTTTACATTACATTTGTATAAAAATTTGCTTTACAAAAGAAAAGTTTTTATATTTGTGAAAAATATAGAATATGAAGGATAAAATCACACAATTGATGAAAAGCGAAGGTTTGACATCTAGTCGCCTCGCCGAGATTTTGGAGATCCAACCATCGGGAATCTCTCATATTGTCTCTGGTCGTAATAATCCTCGCTTCGATCTGCTACAGAAGATTCTCAGGCGCTTTCCGCGAATCAATCCAGATTGGTTGTTGTTGGATTCCGATGTGATGTATCGCGACCCTCAAGAGTCGGACGCTTCTATCGCCTCCCCTTCCGCTGCTGACCCTCTACCCTTCGATCTCTTTGGTTTAGGAGGCTCAGGTGATGGCGCAGTGGTGCAAAATTTCGAGGGGCAACAAGGTGGCTATGCAGTCGGATTTGAAGGGCAAAAATCGGGTGGGAATAGCGGTCGTGATTCAGGTCAAAATCAAGGTCAAAATCAAGGTCAAAATCGACCCTCAAATTACCCTCAAAATTCGCCTCAATTACCTCCTCAAAATAGAGTCCAAAATGGACCTCAAAACAGAGCCCAAAATCCGCAAAATTTTGGTGCTTCGCACGTGGCCGTTGAGCGCATAATTGTGCTCTATTCCGATGGTACTTTTCGCTCCTACGCTACGCGATAAAATATGATAAAATTGACTGACGAGAGAGTCGCAAATTTTGCGATTACAGCAACCCCGCTTCGTAGTAAACCACGATCTGTTCGATGATGGCATCCTCGTCGGCTTGGCCATATTCGGCCTTCAGATCTTGGCCAAAAATCTTCGATACTCCCTGCCAAAATCCGGCTAGGAATCGACCCCTAAATTCGTGGACGATGTTGTATGCGGTGTACTCCGTTTCGCGATCAATTAGCCTAAGAAGTACTCGGCCTTGGGTGCGAGTCATCTTCTTTAACACGGGGGTATATTCGTCGACTATCGCTTTGTATATTCCATTTATATATGCCTTCTGCTCCTTCTCGCTTTTGAGTCGCGGGAGCTCCTCCTCCATTCCACTCATCAGCTCTTTGGCTGTTTGAGCCATAGGGTATGTAACCTTTACAGCATTGACCAGTCGCCAATATCTGCGCTTGTCGATCCCCTTCGAAAAAACATATACCGGTAGGATGTGGATATGAGGTATCCGCTCACCATCGACCACAATCCACTCCTGGTGCCAATGCCCTTTGGGCACCTGACGTTGAGCCGAAACTGTGGCTGCGCTTATCGCTATGAGTATAATAAGCAGTATATACCTTTTCATTGTCATCTAAAATTACTACCTTTGTGCAAATATAACAATTAAAAATATTAATACCTATTATAATTATGGTAGAAATTGGATTAACTGCACAAAGCACGGTTACAGTTCAAAGCAATAATACAGCCATTGCGCTGGGCTCGGGCGATTTAGAGGTGTTTGCCACTCCAGCGATGATTGCGCTAATGGAGAATGCTGCAATGATGGCCGTGTCGTCAGAGCTCGAGGAGGGCTCAACAACGGTTGGTACCTCAATGTCATCGTCGCACATCAAGGCTTCGGGTGTAGGTGCTCAAATCACAGCTACAGCTACAGTAACGGGCGTAGAGGGTCGCAAGATCATATTCAAAGTCGAGGCAAGTGACCAAGATGGTGTGATTGGCGAGGGTGAGCACACACGATTCGTAGTGGATAAAACCAAATTTATGCAGAAGATTAAGAGTTTATAGCGTTTAAATTCGCTATTCTCTCTATTTTTTGTTACTTTTGCTGCTTAATATATAAAATAGGTATGTTTGAAAATTTAACAGATAAATTAGAACGTTCGTTTAAGATCCTCAAGGGTGAGGGTAAGATCAGCGAGATAAATGTTGCCGAGACTCTCAAAGAGATCCGTCGTGCGCTTATCGATGCTGACGTTAACTACAAGGTAGCCAAGACTTTCACCGACGACGTGAAGCAAAAGGCAATTGGTGCCGAGGTATTAAAATCGGTTAAACCGGGTCAGATGATGACCAAAATCGTGCGCGATGAGTTGGCTCAATTGATGGGTGGAAGCACCGTAGATATCAAGTTGGAGGGCTCTCCTGCGGTGGTTCTTATCGCCGGATTGCAAGGTTCGGGTAAGACAACTTTCACCGGAAAATTGGCTTTGCTTCTCAAGACAAAGCGCGATCGCAAGGTTATGGTTGTTGCAGGCGACGTCTATCGTCCAGCGGCAATCGACCAATTGAAGGTCCTAGGTGAGCAAATCGGCGTGGAGGTCTATACCGAGGTGGGAAACACCAATCCGGTGGAGATTGCCCAAAATGCAATTAAATATGCTCGCTCGAATGGTTACAACACCGTTATTGTCGATACGGCAGGACGTTTGGCTGTCGACGAGGCGATGATGCAGGAGATCACAGCTATCAAGGCTGCCGTTAACCCTTCGGAGACTCTATTCGTAGTTGACTCGATGACGGGTCAGGATGCTGTGAATACCGCTCGCGAATTTAATGAGCGTCTGGATTTCGATGGTGTAGTCCTCACAAAGTTGGATGGTGATACTCGTGGTGGTGCTGCGATCTCTATCCGTTCGGTGGTTCAAAAGCCTCTTAAATTTATCTCGAGTGGCGAGAAGATGGATGCCATTCAACCCTTCCACCCCGAGCGTATGGCCGACCGTATCTTGGGAATGGGCGATGTTATCTCGCTTGTTGAGCGTGCTCAGGAGCATTACGACGAACAGGAGGCTCGCAAGCTAAAGAAGAAGATCGTTAAGAATCAATTCGATTTCAATGACTTTCTCTCGCAGATCGAGCAGGTCAAGAAGATGGGTAATTTGAAGGACTTGGCAGGTATGATCCCGGGAGTTGGCAAGGCGATAAAGGATATTGATATTCCCGATGATGCCTTTAAGCAGACCGAGGCGATAATCTACTCGATGACCCCCGAGGAGCGCGAAAAGCCCGAGATTATAAATGTGAAGCGTCGTGAAAGAATTGCAAAGGGAAGTGGAACCACACTTGCCGATGTGAACCGCCTAATCAAACAATTCGACGACACTCGCAAGATGATGAAGATGGTTGCTGGTGGCAAAATGAAGATGCCAAATATGGCAAATAGAAGACGTAGATAGTAGTAAATTAAGATATAGATGAACAAACACAAATCAGGATTTGTAAATATTATAGGTAACCCCAATGTGGGTAAATCGACATTGATGAACGCCTTGGTAGGTGAGCGCCTATCGATTATCACCTCGAAGGCACAAACCACTCGACACCGAATTATGGGAATTGTCAATGGCGACGATTTTCAAATTGTATACTCCGACACCCCCGGAATCCTAAAGCCAAATTATAAGCTCCAAGAGTCGATGATGCGCTTTGTGACGGGTGCCGTATCGGATGCCGACATCCTTATCTATGTCACCGACACTGTGGAAAAGAGCGATCGTTCGCAAGAGATCATCGAGCGCATTGCCAAAAGTTCGACACCTACAATATTGGTTATCAATAAGATCGACCTAACAACTCCCGACGCTTTGGACATCTTGGTGGCGCAATGGCAAGAGCGATTGCCAAATGCTTTTATCGTTCCTGCGTCGGCCAAAGAGAGCTTTAATATTGGTGGCTTGTTCGATAAAATTGTCGAGCAACTGCCCGAGGGTGAACCATTTTACCCTAAAGACACCCTTACCGATAAGACCCTTAGATTCTTCGCAACGGAGATCATCCGCGAGAAGATCTTGACCACCTACGACAAGGAGATCCCCTATTGCTGCGAGGTGGCAATCGAGGAGTATAAAGAGGAGCCGCATATCGACAGAATCTCGGCGACGATATATGTTGCACGCGATTCACAAAAAGGAATCATCATTGGACATAAAGGCGAGAAACTCAAGCGTGTAGGTACTCAAGCGCGTTTGGATATGGAGACATTCCTCGACAAAAAAGTCTTCCTGCAGCTCCATGTGAAGGTTATGGATGATTGGCGTAATAGCGATCGACAACTCAAAAGATTTGGCTACGAAGAGTAATATTTTATAGATTCACGACGTTAGCATATTCGAAAACAGAAACAAGGAGCATGTTAAAAAAACGCACGATAGCATCGACGGCATTGACATTAATGATAATTTTCATTAGTGCTCTTTCGCTTCGAGGTCAATACAACCGCGACTATTTCTATTGGGTAGGGCGCAACAGTATGATTAACAATGACTATCATGGCGCCATAGATGTGCTCAATTCACTGCTGCGCTTCGATGAGGATGCCTACGAGGCCTACTTCCTGCGAGGTATCGCCAAGTATAATCTTAGCGATTTGTTGGGTGCCGATGCCGACTTTACGGTGGCAATCGAGAAGAACCCAGTCTTTACCAATGCATTTGTTTATCGTGCCATAACTCGTTCGCGTTTAGGTAATTACGACGATGCGCTGCGCGATTTTGAGCAAGCAATCGAACTGCGTCCCGATATGCCCGATCCATACTATAGCCGTGGCGTTACGCGTCTGTTGAATCAGCAGGCCGAAGAGGCGATAAAGGATTTCGATGAGTTTATAAAGTACGAAAAGTTGGTTGCCGATGCATATGTCAATCGTGGAATTTGCTACCTGCAGCTGCAAGATACCCTTAGAGCCCTAGCGGAGTTTAACACAGCAGTCAGAACCAACCGCGAGAGCCCAACGGCATACAATCGTCGTGGAACCATCTATCTGCAACAAGATAAATTAGATAAGGCCGAGTCGGATTTCGACCATGCAATCGCCAACGACTCAACATACCTATTGAGCTTTTTCAACCGCTCATTGGTCTATAACGACACCAAGCGTCCGATGTTGGCCCTAAGCGATTTAGATCGCGTAATTGAGCTTGATTCAACCAACTCGCTTAGCTTCTTTAACCGTGCAATTGTTCGCACTCAAGTGGGCGATTACAACCGTGCTTTGGAGGATTATGATAAGGTGGTGGGTTACTCTCCGAGCAATGTCTTGGCCTATTTTTACCGTGCAAATCTGCTTATGCAGCTTGGCGAAATCGAGTCGGCAGAGCTCGATTATACAAAGGCAATTGAGTTGTATCCCGATTTTGCCAATGCATACATGTATCGAAGCAACGTGAGATTCTTGCTCAACAAACCAATGGCCGCAAAGAAGGATAAGAGCATTGCCGAGAAGAAAATTGCCGAGCATAAATCTAAGCTCCAAGATAGCACCTACTCGATATACTACGATACCACATACCGCTTCGATAGGCTCTTGTCGTTCGATAGCGATTTTTCGGGCAGCAAGTTCGAGAGTCTATCCTCGCAGGGAGCAAAAAACAATTCGGTGGTGCTTCTGCCACTTTTCCGTTTTACCTTCGATGTGGTTGACTCTATGGCCATTGCCGATGTGAATAGGTATAACCCGCAGCAGATGGATAGCTTTGTGAGCTCGATTGGCAGAGATAATTTGGTAATTAATGTCGGCAAGGTCGAAATCGCTCCCGAGCGTTTGATTGAGCTCAATGCTCAGAATAGCGAAAAGCTGCGCCAGGAGCCCGAAAGTTGGCAAAGATTGTTCGAGAGTGCAATTTCGCAGGGGCTTATCAAACAATACACAAACTCTGTGAGCACCTACTCCTCGGCCATTAAGCTCAACCCAACAAACCCCTTCTTATATCTTAATCGTGCAACTACGCAGGCCGAGATGATCGACTTTATCTCGTCAATCGACAATTCATATCAACGAATTTCGATCGATTCCGACCCTGCTAGCCGCCTGCAGAATAGTCAAAAACGCACGTATAACTACAATGAGGCTTTGGCAGATCTTCAAAAGTCTATTGCTCTGTATCCCGACTTTGCCTATACCTATTATAATAGGGCTAACCTTTTGGCCCTTTCGGGTAAACTGCCCGAGGCATATGATGATTATTCAAAGGCCATCGAATTGTACCCTTCGTTTGCCGAGGCGTACTACAACCGAGGTGTTGTTCAAATATATATGAAAGATAGCCGCAAGGGCTATATCGATATCTCGAAAGCTGGAGAGTTGGGCATTGTCGAGGCCTACGATCTGTTGGAAGATTACACTATGTCACAGCGATAAAAGCTATAAAATATTGCAAAAATAGCACTTTTGAGTGATCTATATTTGCTTTTTATAGCCATTTTTAGTAATTTTGTGGCTTATGGGTCTTTTGTGACCAAAGCTGTTAGAATGAAACAACAAAATTATTAATTAAATAAATCAACGATGGCTAATAAACAAGCTACATTTTTTGGACACCCTATGGGGTTGTCAACACTATTTGCCACTGAGATGTGGGAGCGCTTCAGCTACTATGGCATGCGTGCACTCTTGGTGTTGTTCCTGGTTGCAGGAATTGACGCAGGCGGTTTCGGATTGAGCCAAGAGGAGGCATTCACAATCTATGGAATCTTCACATTTTTGGTATATGTAACCCCACTTATTGGTGGTGTTATGGCCGACAAGGTTTTGGGTCAGCGTGCAACCATCTACATCGGAGGTTTGGCGATGGCCATTGGTCAATTCATCTTGGCTTTTGCTGCAATGAGCGGCGACAACATGGAGGCTCGCCAATTGCTATTCTACTCTGGACTAGGCGTTTTGATCTTGGGTAACGGTTTCTTCAAGCCAAATATCTCGACTATGGTTGGCCAATTGTACGACGATAACGACCCTCGCAAGGATGGTGGTTTTACAATCTTCTACATGGGTATCAACCTTGGTGCATTTATCGCGCCACTAGTTGCTGGTTTCTTGGGCGAGAACGTCGCTTGGCAATATGGCTACCTATCGGCAGGTATCGGAATGTTGATCGGTGTGACATGGTTTATTTGCCGCTCTGAGGGCACTTTGGGACATATCGGTATGCCTCCACAGACCGAAGAGGGTCGCACACACCTATTGATGTCTGACTGGATGAAGGTTGCTGGCTTTACCGTAGCGTTGGTTCTAGCTCCTTTGGCATTTATGTCGGGTTGGGGTGTTATCTCTTCGATGGTTCAAAATATCATCATATGGGTTGTTGGAATCGCTGGTGGTGGTTACCTCGTCACATCTATCGTTCGCGGAACAGAGAATGCCGACCAATGGAAGCGTGTGGCAGTAATCCTTATCCTAGCCTTCTTTAACATCTTCTTCTGGGTAGGTTTCGAGCAAGCGGGTACAACATTCAACATGTTTGCCTTGGAGAATACCAATCGTATGGTGTTTGGCTTCGAGATCCCAGCATCGTGGTTCCAATCAATCAACGCTATCTTTATCGTAGTCTTGGCTCCAATCTTCTCGCTTTTGTGGGTCGCTTTGGGTAAGGTTAAGTTGAACCCTAAGACTCCATTTAAGTTCGCTTGGGGTATGTGTTTGCTATCTGTTGGTGCAGCTATTATGGCTGTTGCAGATTCACTATCGAATGGTGGCTCTGAGATCGTTAAAGTATCTCCATTGTGGCTTACTGCCGTATACCTCATCTTCACCTTGGGTGAGTTGTGTATCTCGCCAATCGGTCTTTCGATGATCACTAAACTATCTCCACAGAAGCTAACTTCGACACTTATGGGTGTTTGGATGTTCTCGTTCGCAGCAGGTAACTTCGGTGCATCGCAAGCTCAAAAATTATCTTCTGCAGTTGAGGTTGCTATCGGACAGCCAGTCAATGTATTCTGGTTTGTTTCGGCAATCACCGCTATTGCGACTTTGTGTCTTTTCCTACTTGGACCATGGTTGAGCAAGATGATGAAAGGTATCAACTAAGATATATTTTACTTACAGATTTAAAGAACAGCAGGCTATTTAGCTTGCTGTTTTTTCTGTTTTATACCAATATGTCGAAAAACAATAAATATACTTTGAATATCGTATATATATAACTATCTTTGTGTCAAAAGTATTAAATTTATAAAGAATGAAAAGATTATTTTTAAGTGTTTTAGCGCTACTCTTTGCAGTAACTGGCGTTATGGCACAGTTCGATCCAATGGCCCCCATTGCTATCGATCCCGATGTTAGAATCGGCAAAGTTCCTTCGGGACTAACATATTACATTCGTCACAACGCCAAGCCGAAAGGGCAGGCCGATTTCTATATCTTGACCGATGTGGGCGCAATCCAAGAGGAGGACGATCAACAAGGTCTAGCTCACTTCCTCGAGCATATGGCCTTCAACGGTACTATCAATATGCCCGGCAAGGAGATGATCGAGTACTTGGAGAAGATCGGAGTGAAATTTGGCGCAAACCTCAATGCTGCAACTGGCTGGGATCAAACAACATACCTTATCAAAGATGTCCCTGTCGTGCGTGAGAGTGTTATCGATTCAGCGCTTCTTATCCTTCACGACTGGTCGAGCTTTATCGATCCTCATGCCGCAGAGATCGACGCCGAGCGTGGTGTAATCAAGGAGGAGCTTCGCACTCGCGACAACGCTTCGTGGCGTTCGACAATCGATATGGTCAAGGCTCTAGGTCGTGGCACTCGCTACGAACACCGCAACTTGATTGGTTATTTGGAGGGCTTGGAGAGTTTCGAGCACGATGCACTAATTCGCTTCTATGAGTCGTGGTATCGTCCATACAATCAGGCAATTGTAATCGTTGGAGATATCGACGTAGACCAAGTTGAGGCTAAAATTCAAGCCCTTATGGCCGACCTTCCAATGCCTGCGGAGGGTGCTCCTCAAAAGGAGGTCGTAAGAACTATCGATAACGAAGAGCCAATCATCTCGATCTATACCGATGCGGAGATGACTAGCTCATCAATCTCGCTCTTTATGAAGCGCGAAGCGATGCCCGAGGAGTATAACAACTTGGGAATCTACGAGTTGAAGAATATCGCAGAGTCCTATATCTCGATCATGCAAAACGAGCGTTTCCGCGATATCGCAACTAAACCCAATGCACCATTCACCGGTGCCTCAATGAGCCTTGGTTCTGTGGGAATTATCCCAACGCTCGAGAGCACAACCTATGGCGTGAACACCCACAATGGCAAACTCATCGAGGGTTTCGAGGCTATGGCAATCGAGATGGAGAAGAGCCGTCGTTTTGGTTTCACCTTTGGAGAGTTCGAGCGTGCACAGGCTAATCTGATGCAATCTATTGAGCGCCAGTATAATAACAGTGGTGACCAATTGAACAACTCATATGTTAGACGCTACTTGGATCACTTCGCGAAGAACACCCCAATTCCAGATGCTGAGACTGAATTCAAGATGGATAGCATGCTAATCAACACGCTCACATTGGCCGATATCAATGGCATGGTTCAGCAGCTAATCTCGCCACTAAACCAAGTTATTATCGTCAATGCTCCTGAGCAAGAGGGTCTGGTAAATCCAACCGAGCAAGAGCTGTTGGATATCCTTGCCAAGGTTGCTGAGATGGATTTGAAGCCTTATGAGGATAATGTTGTTAAGGTTCCACTTATCGATCCTTCGATCACTTTGAAGGGCTCGCCTGTGAAAAAGAGCAAGTACGACGATTCGCAGCAGACAACCGAGTGGACTCTGAAGAATGGAATCCAAGTGGTGGTTCGCCCCTCGACCTTCAAGGCCGACGAGGTGCAACTATCGGCTAAGGCTTATGGTGGAAATGCTCTTCTTTCGGACGCTGATTATGCCGCTTCGGGCTTCCTTTCAACGATCTTGAGCGCATCGGGAGTATCGGAATTCTCAGCAACAGACCTTCAAAAGCAGCTTACCGGAAAGAGCGCTGCAGCATCGGTTTGGACCAGCGCATATACTAATGGTATCAACGCTTCGAGCTCTGTGAAGGACGTCGAGACAATGTTGCAATTGGTATATTTGCGTTTCACAGCACCACGCTACAACGAGGATGATTTCAACATTTTGATGGCCAAGTATTACGATTATGCTAAGAATATGGGTAGCGATCCGGACAACGTCTACAGAGAGTTTGTAACCTCGAAGCTATACGACAACAACATCCGCAAGCGCACAATGTCGACCGAGATGTTGGACGAGGTGAAGTTCGAGCGCTTGCCTGCGATCTTCAACACGCTCTTCTCGGATGCCGATTCATTCCGCTTTGTGATCACCGGAAATGTCGACCTTCAAACCCTCAAACCACTAGTTGAGAAGTACATAGGTTCGTTGCCAACCAAAGGCAAGGCGATTAAACTTACCGACGACAAAGTGCGTATGGTTCAAGGAACTCTCGAAGATGAGATCGCAGTTAGCATGACCCAACCAAAGGTAAGTGTGCTCTACGCCATCAATAGTCAAAGCGACTTCACCCTTAAGAATCAATACGTTGCGCAGTACCTGTCAGCAGCTCTCGACAACCGCTACCTAGTTTCAATCCGCGAGGAGAAGGGTGGCACCTATGGCGTAAGCGTAAATGTGTCGATTGCCCCAATCCCAGTGCCATCGAGCACAATGATGATTCAGTTCGACACCAACGAGCAGCAAGCCGACGAGCTTTGCGAGATCATCGTGGCTGAGCTTGAGGATATGGCCAAAAATGGCCCAACACAGGAGCAGATGAGCAAAACTCGCGAATTCCTACTCAAGGATTTCGACAACAGCCTAGAGAAGAATAGCGCTTGGACAGGCTTCATCTTCGAGAAGTATACCTACGGATATAACACCCCCGAGCAGGCTCGCGCAATAATCGAGTCAATCACTGCTCAGGATGTTAAGGAGATGATGCAGGATATCCTCGATAGCGGAAATATGATCCGCCTTATGATGCGTCCCGAGGTGCAGTAGTTTTTTAGCTCTCTCTTACTGCCCGTGGGCGGGCGGGGATAGCACCGTGAGCGGGTGCGTAATTTTAATGCACTTTGTTGTGCGGTGATTTGCTCATCGCTGGCGCTTTTACGAAAAAGATAATAGATCTGATGTTGAAAGTTTACTTTCAGAACATCAGATCTATTATCTTTTTCTTTTGTCAACCTACGGTTGCTATCTGCGCCCGCCCACGGGCAGTAAGAGAGCATATTTTAGGCATGAATCTGATATATAATGCAGGGCAAACGCATGAAAAAAACTTGCTCATCGCGCTCATGCCGCGCAGGCACCAAGCTTAGCTTGGATCCAAAAACTTCGTTTTTGACTTTGTTCGTGCACTGATTTGCAGCGCTTAAAAGCGCTAACGATATAAAATAATAGATGAGATCATTTGAAAGTAAACTTTCAACTATCTCATCTATTATTTTATATCTATGTCAACCTGCGGTTG
>JAWXTD010000037.1:8873-19750 GCA_044433805.1 Rikenellaceae bacterium | reverse complement strand
TGTATTCCGATGAACGGATCTCGCTTCATCCACTCGTTTGCGATGGCAATCTTTATGACCTTTTTGAGATTCTTCAAGTGTTTGAGAGCAGAGTTATGCTTGCAGTTACGCACAGTCTTTAGGTAAAACTCAAAGTTCTGCACGAATGTAAAATCAACCTCTTTCAAATATAGATCGTCACGGCTGTATTGGTGCTGAATGTACTCCTTGAGGCACTTGATGGACGTGCCAAACTTCTCGACAGTCGATTTTGAGTAGTCAATGCCAATTAGAGCCTCGCACTTGTCGTTATGCTCTTGGTAGACTTCGAGGATAGTTTTGGTCGTAGCCTCACAGCCCACACCATTGTAGCGATCACGCACAGTGCGAGCATTGATAACAGCACCCTCCGCCTCCATCTCACGTTGAATTTGCAGGATGCGAGCCTTGATGGTGTCGAGGTAGTGGTTTAACTCTTTGGCAGTGGCATTCGTGCCTCGGCTGCGCTCCTTGGCTTGATTCCACAGCGCAGGTGGAACACTTCGCTTAATCATTATCTCGATGATGCCACCATTTACGGTTAGGCGCATACAGATCGCAGCCTCTCCATTTTTGAGAAGTTTCGAGCGACGAATTAGAAATAACACCTTAAATGTGTTGCGTTTTGTGTTTGTCATAGTTTCTTAGTTTTTTTGGACTACAAATTAACGTAATTTTCAACAAAACTAAGGCGTGTAAAACGCAGAGATTCAGCGAAATAAAACCATAATCGTGGGACTTTTCAGTGGGCGAATTTTGCTCCCACGAATAAGCCCGTGATTACTGCTCCAAAACGTGGGATTTTGCCAATATGACAAAAATGAAAAAGCCTCGAAAATCATTGATTTTCAAGGCTTTGCGGTGAATTGCTTCACTCTTTGGCGGTGCGTAGGGGACTCGAACCCCTGACCCCGTGCGTGACAGGCACGTATTCTAACCAACTGAACTAACGCACCAGTTATTGGTTTTGTGGTGCAAATTTAGTGCATTATTTTTAAATCTGCAAATTTTTGGGGGAATATTTTTTTATTTGTTTTTTGAATGGCTTATGGCACTGGGTTATAGGATGAAGCGGGGGAGCTCTTCGATGCTGTGGATCTCGATTATTTCGATTCCGGGCTTTCTTTTGGCGGCTTTGGCTGTGTAGGCTGAGACTATTATGCGCTTGAAACCTAGGCGTGCGGCTTCGCTAATGCGCTGCTCAGTTCTTGGGGCTGGGCGCACTTCGCCCGATAGGCCAACTTCGCCTGCGCAGCATACTCCCTCCTTGATTGGACGGTCGTAGTACGACGATATTACCGAGGCGATTATTGCCAAATCGAGCCCTGTGTCCGACACCTTGAAGCCTCCAGCGAAATTCAAGAATAGATCCTTTTGGAACATCTTCAGCCCTACCCTCTTCTCGATAATTGCCAGTAGCATATTCATGCGCTTGGCGTCGAAACCCGTTGTGTTACGTTGCGGAGTACCATACGCCGATCCTGTGACAAGCGCTTGAACCTCAATTAAATAGGGGCGAATTCCGTCGACCGCTGCACCCACTGCAATGCCACTCAGTGGCGTATCGTAGTGCGACAAGAGAATCTCCGAGGGGTTATCAACTTCGCGCAGACCCGAATCGACCATCTCGAAAACGCCTATCTCGAATGTTGCTCCAAAGCGGTTTTTTATGCCTCGCAGAATTCTGTAGATATTGTTGCCGTCGCCCTCGAATTGCAGGACTACGTCGACTATATGCTCCAAGATTTTTGGCCCTGCGATGGTGCCATCCTTGGTTATGTGGCCAATGATCACGATCGATGTTTCGCGACCCTTAGCATACTTTAGAAGCGTCGCTGCGCACTCGCGAATTTGCGAAACACTACCTGCCGACGAATCGATAAGGTTTGTGTATATAGTTTGTATTGAGTCGATTATAACCATATCGGGAGCGATCTGATCGATCTGCGCCACGATATTTTCAAGCAGGGTTTCGGTATAAATCAGACACTCGTCGTTGCCAATTCCGATTCTATTGGCGCGCATTTTGATCTGTTCGGCCGACTCCTCGCCCGACACATATAGGGTCTTTAGGCCATTGTTGTGCAGTGCCAATTGTAGCGACAGGGTCGACTTTCCGATTCCTGGCTCACCGCCCAGCAGGATCAGGGATCCAGGGACCAAACCACCTCCCAAGACTCGATTTATCTCGCTGTTGCCAATATCGATACGTTTGTGGTTTGACTCCGAAATTTCGCTTACTCGCTGCGGTTTTGTTGTGGGGATACTCACCACTTGTCCAGCTATTGAGCTTGGCTCCTTGGCTATCACCTCCTCGGCGAAGGTATTCCACTGGCCACACGCAGGGCAGCGACCCAACCACTTGGGTGCCTCGTTGCCACAATTGCGGCAGAAATATGCCTTCTTAACCTTTGCCATTTGTGCGAATATTATTTAAACAGACGGAAGATGTCGCTACCGTTTGCATAGATTAGCAGTGCAATAAGCAACACCATGCCTGCCGTTTGTGCATACTCCAAGAATTTGTCGCTCGGTTTGCGTCCGGTGACAATCTCCCAAAGGGTAAACAGTGTGTGCCCACCATCGAGTCCGGGGATAGGCAGGATGTTCATTATGGCTAACATAATCGACAAAAGGGCGGTCTTCAACCAGAAGTCCATCCAGTTCCAGCTCGAAGTAAATATGTTTCCAATTGCGATAAATCCGCCAACCTCCTTATAGAGTTTTGTCTCGGGTTTCACCATCAACTTAAGTTGACCCCAATATGATGAGGCCATATCACCAGCCTTGCGGAATCCGGCAGGGATCGACTCGGCAAATGTATATTTCTTTGTGCTGAGCGTAAATGGAATCGCTACACTTGCGCCAATTTTACCATCCTCATCAACAGGCATTGCAATTTGAAGAAGTGAATCGGCACGCATAACAGAGAGTGCTACGACCTTGCCTTTGTATGGCTCTAGCATCTGCGCATAGCGGTTAAAATCAATCTCTTGAATGTCGCCCAAGGCCACAATCTGGTCGCCCTTTTGGAGCATCTCTTTGGCCGCTACAGAGTATGTGCTATCGACAATAAATGGTGTGACGGGCGAGAAGAAGTTGACATGTCCGCCATTTTGGCGCATCTCGACCAACTCCTCGAGCGAGAATGTAAGGTCCATCTCTTGGCCATTGCGGCTCACTCGAAGTGTGCGATCTTGGTCGGTGATAAGCAGCGCTGGGATCACCTCGTTGATGTTGTCTATCGCCTTTCCGTCGAGCGAAATTAACATATCACCATCCTGCAGCCCAAGCTCCTTTGCCGCATCGTTGAAGCTATAACCCCACTTAGCCTCACTATTCGAGAAGTAGCTATCGCCCCAGGTGTAGCTGATGCCGATATATATGCAGATTGCAAGGATTAGGTTCATTGTGACTCCGGCAACCATAACGATCAACCTCTGCCAAGCTGGCTTTGCGCGAAACTCATCCTCCTTTATGGGCTGCTCCATCTGCTCCTTGTCCATGCTCTCGTCGATCATTCCGGCGATCTTCACATAGCCTCCAAGGGGCAACCAACCCACGCCATATTCCGTGTCGCCCTTTTTCCATTTAAAGAGCGAGAACCAAGGATCGAAGAAGATGTAGAACTTCTCGACTCTAATTTTAAATATGCGAGCGGCAACAAAGTGGCCAAGCTCGTGGATGCCCACTAAGATAGTGAAACAAAGAAAGAATTGAACTGCTTTAATTAAGATATCCATTTTATAAGTTTTATATTTTCAAAAATTGTGCGGCTAACGCTCGCGACTCCTCGTTGGCTACGGCATAGATATCCAACGATGGTGTTAACGAAAAATCGGCCTTGTTAATTGCATACTCAATGGTGCGAACAATATCTAAATATCCGCACCTTCCCGAAAGGAAGGCTGCCACAGCAACCTCGTTTGCGCCATTCATTGTGCAGGCGGCAGTGCCCCCACGTCGAAGAACTTCGTAGGCGATATCGAGCGCTGGGTATTTCAACCTATCGACTGCCTCGAAGGTGAGCGAAGGGTTCTCCAAGAAGCTAAATTGCTCCGAGGGGCGTACTGCTCGCTTGGGGTACATCAACGCCAGACTGATTGGCATATGCATATCGGGGCTGCCGAGTTGGGCTTTTATGGCTCCATCTTCGAACTCCACCATTGAGTGAATTATCGATTGAGGGTGTTGAATCACATCGATCTTCGAGGGGTCGGTGCCAAATAGCCAGTGTGCCTCGATCACCTCGAAGCCCTTGTTTACCAGTGTCGAGGAGTCGATTGTGATCTTGGCTCCCATATCCCATTGAGGGTGTTTCAGGGCCGCCTCAACTGTAACATTTGCCAACTCTTCGCGTTTAAGATCGCGAAATGAACCACCGCTACATGTGAGGATCATGCGTCGAATAGGCGACATCTCGCCCATCAAACATTGAAAAATTGCCGAGTGCTCCGAGTCGATTGGCACAATTGGCACTCCACGCTCCAAGGCAAGCTTCATTACATACTCACCACCAACCACCAGCGACTCCTTATTGGCCAGGGCCACCTTTTTGCCAGCCTTGATTGCGGCAACCGTGGGATGAAGGCCTGCGTAGCCCACAAGAGCATTTACCACCACATCGACTTGGCTGCTATCGAGGCACTGCACAATGGCGTCGTTGCCCGTATAGACCTTAATTGGGTGACCGCTTAGGGCCTGCGAGACAGCTACATAATGCTCCTCGAGGCCAATTACCACCGCATCCACATCGAAGGCTATAGCCTGCTCCACAAGCCTCTGCCACGAACCATTTGCCGTAAGCAGGGTGACTTGAAAAAGTTCTGGATTCTCCTTTACAATGTCGAGGGTCTGTGTGCCTATCGAGCCAGTGGATCCAAGTATTGCTATTTTTTGTTTCATTGTTTTGCTCTAAAATAGGATATTAAAAGATAATATAACGCTCGGGGTTAGTTGGCTTACCATTGCTCCACATCTCGAACTCGAAGAGTTGTTCCGAGGCATTCTCCACAGCTTTGCTGTTGTATCCTATAATCTCGCCACGTCGTACCGACTCACCCTTCTCGACAAGCGATTGAGACATATTCTTGTAGATCGATATCATATTGTTTGGGTGCAATATCTGCACTATATTACCACTCTCGGGGCTCCACATCGACAACATCACAATACCCTCCTCGACGGCCATAATGCGTGCTTGCGACACCGCAGCAATACGAAGTGAATATTGCCCCTGCTTTAGGTCGAACCTACCGGTGATAATTCCTTCGATTGGTGCGGAGAAGGTTACCGAGTTGTTTCCGCTTTTTGATTCGGCTAGGGCCGCATTGAGGCTATACTCACCATCGCCCTCCATTTGAGCACGCAGTGTAGAGTCAGCAGCATTTGCGGGTGTGAATATGCGATTTGTCTTGAGCGAATCGCCGGTAAGGGTTGTACGCACAACGGGTGTTTTGCCCTCCATAATCAGACCGACATTTTCGTTGTAGAGCATCACATCGCCAATAACTCGCTCCATTGAATCGATCTTGATGATATTCTCAATTAATCTCTCGCGCGAACGATCCGCAGCAGTGCGATAAGCTGGCAAGACCTCCAAAATCGAAGTGTAACCAACCAAGATAAGCATGATCAGGAATAGTGAGACAACAAGCGCCGTGAGCACCATCACACCACGCACTGGCGAGATGTGTGTATACCACTCCTTGCCATTTGCAGAGTTGTAAATCGAGACCCTTCTTCGGCGGTTTATCATTCGCCACCAGAGAGATATGTTTTTAAAAATATTCATTCTATGTTGTTAAGAGCCATAAAGTGCAAACTTACGCAAAAAAAATAAATAAATGGCGCCTTTAATGAAAAATTGTAAGTTTTTTTCACTAAATTTGCAATCCAAAAAGTTTAGTGAATTATAGAGCATAAGAGATATGATACATCCAAAATGGAGTTACACCGCGGTACTATACGAATTAAATGTGCGTCAATTGACCACCGAGGGAACGCTAAAGGCTGCCGAAGAGAGGCTAGAGTTCCTGCGAGATTTGGGTATTGATGCCATTTGGCTAATGCCAATATATCCAATTGGTGAGGATAGCCGCAAAGGTTCGATGGGTTCATACTACTCTATCAAGGATTATTGCCAAGTGAACCCTCAGATGGGCACATTAGAGGATTTCGATAGCTTCTTGGCGCGTGCACACTCCCTAGGGATGCGTGTGATAATGGATTGGGTGGCTAACCACACCGCTCGCGATGCCCGTTGGGTGAGCGAAAAACCAGAGGATTGGTATGAGCGCGATATGTTTGGAGAGCCAAAAATACCATGGGACTGGAGCGATACGGCTCAACTAAACTACGAGAATCACGAAGTGTGGCAGGGGCAGATCGACGCTATGAAGTTCTGGCTGGAGCGGGGTGTAGATGGCTTCCGCTGCGACATGGCTATGTTAGTGCCTATTGCCTTTTGGCAGGAGGTGGCCCAAGCATTGCACGAGGTGAACCCCGATCTATTTATGCTTGCCGAAGCCGAGCAGCAGAATATGTTCTCGCGAGCCTTCGATTGTTGCTACGGCTGGGAGCTGCACCACACAATGGTCGATGTGGCAGCGGGACGCCAAAGGGCAAATGCTATCCGCGACTACCTATATCGGAATGCCGAGGCCTACCCTATTTGGGCTATGCGCATGGCCTTCACATCGAACCACGACGAGAACTCTTGGCAAGGTCGCGAGCAGGCTCTATTTGGTGATTCACTGCCCCTTATGCGCCTGCTTTCATTCCTTGCACCAGGCACTATGCCACTACTCTACACCGGTCAAGAGGTGGGATACGACCACTCGTTCAACTTCTTCGAGAAGGACTCAATCCCCCAGGAGCAATATGTGGCCAACCAGACCACAGAGTTCTACCGTAAATTGATCGAAATTAAACATCGATATACATCGCTGGCAGCAGGCGAAAGAGGTGGCACATGGGTCACAATAAGTAACAACGCTAGCGACTGCCTATTGATCTTGGTGCGCGGAAACTCGCAAGATAGAGTCGTGGCAATAATGAACCTTTCACCCTACAGAATCGAGTGCAACTACGACGTGGGAATATACGAGGGTGACTACATCGACGCCTTCACCGGTGAGCCATTCCACTACCCCAGATACGTACACGAGCACATGGAGCCATGGAGCTTCCGCCTGCTGGCCATCGAGAAGTAGATCGAGAATCACCATACTAAATGAGGCAAGGCGACTGCATGAAAATATACTCTCTTACTGCCTCCGGCGGGCGGGGATAGCACCCCCGCGAGTGCGTGCTTTGTTGCGCTATTGGGCTAAAAACTTTGCAGTTTTTAGATTTTAGGAGCTAATATGTCATCTGCAAATAAATTTGCATGACATATTAGCTCCTAAAATTTATTAAATGCCTTCAGGCATTTAAAGCCAACTTCGAGGTTCTCCTCACTGACTTAATTCACACCAGCCAAGTAGCCAGGTTCTTCTAAGTAATCCAACAAGCTATAGCTATTATCCACGTCGGTCGTGTCGTAGGTGAATGTGAGGTAGGTGTATGTTGCCCCACCGTACGATATGCCGGTATTGCAGTATGTATCATTACGATTGACCTGCATATACATTGTGGTCGACTCGTTTGCATCGTTGCTCATGGTGACTGTGAAGTATGCTCGTGCGTTGGTTTCGCTCGTTGAGGATGATACATTTGTATAAGCTGCAAACACTACATACTCTGGCTCAAAGTCGTCGTATGCCTGCACAGATACTATGCCCGAAATATATGAGGCATTAGTGCTATCGCCATAATTGCTATCGGCCCATGCGAAGTCCCAAACTTGAGTATTGCCGACATAGTCACCGCGTCTATAGTTTGCATTGTAGACCGTGAATGCTGCAATAGCATTGTGGGTACCTTCAGCGCTGCTACCAGCATTGCCATACACATTGCTGCCACTATAATTTCCATTTCCATCGTAGGCATCGACATAGTGTTGACACACCACATAGTCGTTAGGAATAGAGTTCGAGGAGGTTGTCGTTAGCGTTGGATCCCAGAATGGAAGCGCATATTGGTAGAAGTCAAGAACATAGCTCTTAGACTCTCCAGCCGAATTCCGGAGGGTAATTGTGGTTGTATTATCAACACTCGCAAAACCCTCGTAGTAGCTCCAGCCCGAACCATCTTCAGGCACAGTTTGGTTTGTTAGAATTGGATATGCCCAAACGCTGAAATCGTCGCCAAAGTTGGCATCCTCCAAGCTTCTTGTCGAGAAGTCATAGCCTTGAGTACCTGCTTGAACATCGTCCTCATCTTGAGAATCAGCATCGATCGTGTAGAGGGTATTTCCCGAGCGGAAGCTCTTGACAGGTCTGCTTGTCTCGCCCGAAGTCGAAAGAGTGGTATTGTATGGCCAGTTGTCGGGCTCGTCGGAGGTCTCGAGGCCCATCTCGTCGGATTGATCACTACCGGCGATATAGAAGACAAATGGCTCATTATTATAGTCGCTGCCCGATGTTATAGTGCCATCGACCGAATATTTATAGCCGCGCGAGTTGTAGACAACCGTCAGGGTCGAGCCAACCTCATAGGTGGTTCTCTTGGTTGTTGCACTCTCGTGCTCCTCGGCCAAACCATATAGAAGGGCAAAGTCGCTGGCTTGCTTTAGATAGACCTTCGCAATGCCCCTACCCTGAGTACGATATACCTTCGCACGACACTCCCTGCGTTTGAAGAATCCGCCATTCTCGTCTGCCACATTGGTCAAGACGTAACCATCCGCAGTGAGGAATTCACCGAAAGGTTGTGCACCCGCCTCAACTTGGTAGGCGTTGTAGATGTCGGTATAGTCCGACTCATACTCTATGGTGTTGCTGGCATCAAATGCTGTTACGCCATTTACCGCCAATCGAGCATCAGAGTCTGAATTTGGATAAACCTCACTCGAGCTACCTGCACGAACATAATCTTCGGCTTCGTAATAGACAGGGATCTCCTTGAAGATATCGCCACACTGAACCTTGATTACACCCTGAGCGGTTGCCACAAACTCGATTGCAGTCTGAGCGCCCGATGTTGGGGTGTAGGTAAGCGTGCTCTTAGGCTCTCCGATAGTGTTGTAGTATTGATCACCAGCATATACATCGGTGAGCTCGATACCCTCCGAAGCTGTGATATATACATCGGGAATTGCATACGAATCGCCCGCTTTGGTCACCAGTGGATCTATATCGTTAAGCTCGTCGTTGCTCACTACCGTTAGATTGAACGAGAATGGAGCATCAGCGTCACTATCGTCGTCGCTAAGAATATTTCCATATCCTTTGATAAATATTTCGGTGGCGTCGGTCTCGATGTAAAATGTTCCATTGCTGGTTGCGTATTCGTTGCGATCGTCGCTCTCATCGCCAATTGTGATATCATACTTTAGATCCGATGCGGGTCCTGCTGCAGCCTCCTCGAAGGTTTTATATCCGGCATTAGCTACCGAGATGATCGTCACTTGGAAGTAGTTGTGGCGCAGAATATCGTATGTATACTCGGTCGAGGCATCGGTTTGGGTATTTTCATACTTCAAAGGCACTTTGTAGTAGCCCTCCTCGCCGCTTTGGGTGAATGTACCCCTTATGATTAGGTAAGTTGGGTTGTATCCATTGATTGGATCCGAGACATTATCCACCCCATCGAACTCAGCATCATAATCGACACCATCTTCAGCATTTGGAGTATCACCCTCATTTGGGAAGAAGTAGATAGGATAGGCTGCGGTTGTATTGTTGGTTGCCGCAACCTCGCCAAATTGCACCACTCCGGGGGTGTTATACTCTGGGCTGTAGTAGTTTGTGGGCAGAGGCAATTGATACTCTTCGGTGATACCATCGTTGGCCAACACAGTGCTACGCATAAGCGCACGTTTTGCACCATTGAGCAGAGTCACACCGTGCAGAGTAAAGTCAGCGGCAGCTCCACTATCGACCGACACATCGACCTTAGATCCCACATGCACCAATTGCACCGCAGTGAGATCATTGAGGTCGCTAAGGCTAGATGCCGTAACGCCATCGGGCATTAAGAATCCGGGCGATGCCATTGGATACTTCTCCTGCATAAGACCAACATTACCACCTTGACCCATCGGATTAGGAGCTCCGTGAGCCTCGCCATTCAACTCATCCACATTAATCTGGTAATAGGCATCCAGACCAACCGAGAGGTGTTTGTAATCATCAAAAGTGGTTATTTGACTATCTTTATAAGAACTTTCACTCAATCCTGTCGCACCTCCAGAATTGTAATCACCAAAGATATTATACTTCATTCGCATAGAGACATATTGCTCCACTTGCTGCTGCGTATCGTCGGTCAGATTGACAATAAATCGAATAAAGCATAGGTGGTCGAGCAGATCGACGCAATCCTCGAAAACCAAGGTTTCCTCGTCGCTGCTCTCGATTAGAACTTCGGCATCGCTCTCTCTATCGACAATATAGTTGTAATATTTCGACTCGCCCGTAACGCTATCGATATCGTCCAACATCTCGAAGGTTAGCTTGTAGTAATCCGGATCACTTGGCAATAGAGTATATTTATCGGTGTCGCTGGCACGAAGCGCACCTACAGCCGTGGCATTGTAATAAATCTTATTGCCATAGTTATCGATATGATAGACTGTCGAGATCGAAGTATCTAACTCATCCTCTTTGACCTCAACCTCTTCGACCCAAGGGTATTGATCGAGGATAAAGAAGACTGTACCCGAGGCATTAATTGTGATTTTCGCCTTCTGAATCAGTTGCGAGGTGTTACCATAACCAGCCACATTGGTCACATCGGCTGTCCTAGAGCCCGAC
>JAWXTD010000037.1:0-8863 GCA_044433805.1 Rikenellaceae bacterium | reverse complement strand
GCCTCGTCGGCAGCACTAAAAAGAAGCGCCCAACCATCGGCTATAACTGTCTCAGTTCCCGACGCAGCTGTTGCGCGAGTTGCAGCAACCTCGGTGTTGTAGAACGACTTGACGGGTAGATCGAAGGTGACACCTAGACGACCATCCTCGAGCAATTGCACATTTAGGTCGCTTGGCTTAGCCTCAAACTCGATATCCGAAAATATATCAACCTTAGCGCAACTGGCCATATGGAGCAGTGCGATAGCTATAAATATTATATGTAGGTACTTTTTCATATCTTGCAATATTTACTTAATTTAGAGACTATACTATATTTAGGGTGAACAGCTTTGTTACATTCATTCCATTGTTGGGGATAACTACACTTATTGTAATCGACCCGCTCGAAGGCAGACCACTCACAGGGATAGTGCATGTATATATGCCATCCACTGCGCTCGAGGATTTAACCACCGAGCCAACTGTGCAGCTTGTCGAACTAGCTGTAATTTCCGTAGAGGTAGCGTTGGTGTAGAAAACAACAGAGGTTGCCGTGCGCGATATCGACATCTGGTCGCAGTAGACTACAAGCTGCTCATCTAGCTCAACCTCAACATCTTGGTCGATCCAGTTTAAAACCTGCGCCTCGACCGAAAGTGGCACTGTTATATTCGAACCGAAAGTGGCATCGAAGGTGACCTGAAGTGTATACCAATCACCGGCATTCCAACCGCTAGTAAATATTGGAGAGAGTGAAATATCGCCCGTTTCGTAGATCGTGCCATTCATATCCTTAACCACGAAATACTCTACACCTGCAAAAGCGCTGTCATCAGACGAGCGCAAATCACTAATTTCATAAGTTGTAGCTGAAGCATCGTAACACGTCATAATCTTATAGTAGAACGTCGTATTCGCTATAATGCCATCCGAATCTATTCCAACAAAGCTAAAACAGTTACCGTCGATATTTGCCTCATATTCCGCCTCTTCGACAAACTGAATACCAAATAGATAAGGGTCATTGCCCTGCGTTGCTTCGTAGTCATATACCCCACTGCCTTGAAGTGCCGACACCGGTTTTGTGGCAAAGGCAAGTGTGTTATTTTCGTCAAGCCCCTCGAAGAGTGTGCGTTGTCCGACATACTCACTCACCGATATCATATAGTTGTCGTAGTGGCGAAGTCGCACCCTTGCTGTGGCATCGGGAGAGTCTGTGCTGAAGTTTTGAGGAATGGCAAATATTGAGTATGTCTGTCCATCTTCGTTCACATACATTACGTTAGTAAATGTATCCGGATCCGAGACTCCATTTTCTTCCTCCCACTGCTCTTTGCTTATCTTGCGAATTTGGCCATAATTTTCGCCTGCTACAACTTCTCCTGTATTTGCGTAGTTCAGACTGTTGGAGTGCGAAACCAAGGTGTTGCCTTGTGTTGCAGTAAGATCAATACGACTATCGATCACATCGTTGCCCGACTCATCTTTCGACCATGCCCAGCGAGGAGTACCATCCCATCCATTCTCATCATAATATACCACATTGGCTTGGCTAGCAACACCATAAAAGGTGATACCATTGATACCAAAACGCTCGTAATTATATTTATCGGTATAATCGTAACCATCGACAGAGGCATCGGTCACAGCATCGACAGCAATACGTGCCTCGATTGTGAGTCGGGTCAAGGCATGCTCAAGCGAGATATCGACTGTGCCATCCGCATTTGTTGTAGAGGTCATATCGTGTTTAACATCTGCCCACATAAGGTCGTAGTTATCGAGAGCCGAGGCGGAGATAGTGTGGTTAAAATCGTGGATACCGCGATCTTCATTGTATACGCGGTTGATGCGTCCTTGTGGTGCAAAGGCGTAGAATGCCAATCGCACCGCAGGGTCGCTTGGCCAATATTGCGTCCATCCATAACCCCACGAGCCGGCATTGCCTGTCGCGTCGTCCTCCAATGGCGAGTAGGTCACAGTGAGTTGCGTTTGGGTATCTTCGGTGAAGAATGGGTAGACAATATCCGGAGTGTCAAGGTAGTAGGGCGAGGCGAGACATTTCCAACTATCGAAATCTTCAATAGCCGCATAAACATCCATCACCTCATCGATTCTATACATATATGAGTATATACCCATCGTACCCACCTGGGCACAATTCTCATTTACCGTAGCTCTAGAGGCCACGCCATCGCTAGAGAATGATATAGCTTGACTACTACTCTGCTGCTCCTGCTGCTCTGCATTAACATCGAGACACTCGCTCTTAGTGCAGCCCTGCACGGAAGTAGCTAAAGCGGCTGCCCAAAAGAGGTATTTTAGATTTAAATGTTTCATAACCATGCTTTTTTGCATTAAATTAATTTGTAGTCATAGGGGCGATCAAACCCCTATAACTTTTGCAAACCCTCTGGTGAGAGTTATTCGATATTAGTCATATCAGTTGTTACACCGTCGGTCCAGTCACCAGCCTCAACGTCGAACAAGATCTTTGTTACGTCGTATGCCAGCTCTGTCTCGTCGAAAGTAAATGTGTATAGGTATGATTTACCCTGCACCCATGTGTTAGCAGTACCTTCCGACACTGTGAAACCTGGAAGTGCCACGTTGCTCGCAGCCCAAGAGGTGATGTTAGCGGCAGCGATTGGAGATGAGTTTGTGCCCGCACCTGCGATTAGAATACCATTTTGTGCAATTGCATACTCAATTGTCACATATGGACATGTGTTTGTCGCAGCGGTAAGGTCTTCAACTGTGGCATCTGCTGGAGTATATGTTTGTGGCAAAAGAAGCATTGCGCTTGAAGCCGAAACTGCAGAGGCTGTTGCGTCGGCAGCATCCAAAGAGTATGTAGTACCTGCTACAGCTCCTGTGTATGCTGATGTTAAGTAACCATCTGCAGCAGTCATTGCAAGAGCAGCAGAAGCGCTATAGGTGTATGAGGCAAGGCTAGCAGCTGTTGGAGCAACCATCGCTGGGGTTACAATATCCAAACCACTGTGAGCACCATTAATATTGTTAAGTGTAAGGGATTTGATAATCACCTCGAGGTTACCCTCAAACTTTTGAGACTTAACAATAACTTGGAAGTCAACCTTCGAGAGCATGTGATTAAGGACAAGAGGCACATTATTCGCAGAGGCCGTAATCGCACCACTAGCAAGGATATCTACTTGACCCTCGGCAGTTGCAGCGATAGCAAAAGCTGTAGCATCAGCGATTGTTTTGTAGTCTCCATTGCTGCCAAACGAAGTTACATCAGCATCTCCAATAAATGGATAGTAAGCGTAGAAGTCATACGAAGAGCCATCGCTTGGCCAGTAGTATGAGTGAGAAGATGACCATGTAGATGTAGAAGCGTCTACCACACAAGTCAATTCGGTATTAGCAATAACTGGGCTCGACAAAGTTTCAGCCTTGTTCACTGCTGCGTAAACTCCAACGCTCTCGGCTGTTAGCGCATCGGTTGTCATCTCGGCCTTAGTTGAGGCGCTAGTGTAGGGCGATTGGAACTTGATGATGTTTGGGTTATCGATGTTAACATCGACAACTTCGTTCTTAGCACACGAGGCCATGGCTGCTACGACTCCGGCAAAAAGTAATAATTTTTTCATGTTGTTTTGTTGTTTAATTAAAGTTGTTAAATATTTATTCTATATAATCTTACTCTTAATTCATTGGAATTACAGTGGTTGGCCCCCACTCGCCAACAACAATGTCGAAACCACCATTGCCCGAAAGAACAAGGTATGGAAGCGTTGCCGAGGCACGAATATCGAAGTGCTTCTCTAGGCCCAACACAGCATTCTCCACTTGGTCGGTCACATCGGTCGTAAGGCTACCCTCGGGCGGCGTGGGGAAGAGGTAGCTACCGTTGTACTCCTCCATTAGGTTGAAGTAGGTGTTTAGGTAGTAGCTCGACGACTCATCGAGAGGGCCTATGATATTGAAGCTTCCCGATATCTCGCCGATTTGGTTCTCCTGATCGGTATAGACCATCGTTGTGAGCGTTGCGAGGTGCGATGTAATATCGCTCGAATAATCCTTCGAGGCTAGCTTCACAGAGCTACTCAAACCCTCCAGAGTGACCTGTGCATAGTAGAGACTGTGGATATTCTCGATTGTCTCGATAACGGTCACATGGTGTGTCAAGCGTTCGGGGGTGATACCTACAAGCTGCAAGAGGGCTGGATCAAGATCGCTAAAATCGTCGGCAGTCACCTTGGTATCGGCACGGCTCTTGGTGCGACTACGAGCATCCGAAACAGCCTCATACGAGGTGATCTCGTTGTAGGTGATGACCAATTTCCCGCCATCCTCCATACTCCATGCTGCCAAAAGATCGGGATATTGCGAGGTTTCAACGTCGTCGCTCTTGCTTATCGAGAAGAGCGATGAGGCACTTACACTTGGCTGAAGGTAATACTCAAAGGTATCGAAGCTATCGGTACCCCTAAAGCCAACGCTGCCCGAATAATCGTCGACAGTTTTATTGAAGACCAACACATCGTACTCACCCACTGGCACCTCGATATATTCATGCTCGGGGTCGGCCAATTTATACTCCAAAGGATCGCCTTGGTATTTACTATCGGCAGTTGGGAAGAGCCACACAGATGCACTGTATAGATCCTCTTCGGGGTCGTCGTCGACATACATCGCCGCCTTACTCTCCCAATCTATTAGCACCGGAATCAGAGCTTTAGAGTAGAGCACCTCCTCAAGGGTTTGACGAACGCACGATGAGAGTGCAAACATACACGCTATCGCTGTGGTTATTGTAAATCTTTGTATCATTGGTTACCTCCTTTCTTTACTTTGCGGAATAACATCCACTCGAGTGAGACTCTGGCTCGAGTTGGGCCAAACCAATCTGTGTTATTGGTAGATAGCCGTATAGGATGCCACATGTCGTCTGCTCCAAAAAAGGCCTCGTAGTCGCGATAATCGCTATTGGCATAGCCCAACGAGAGTGAATATTCTAGACGAAGATTTCCCTTTTTATTGATGGTGTGGGCATAGCCTCCCGTTAGTCCAGCTCCCCAGAATTCACCTTGGTAACCCTCGCCACTACGCTCGAAATCGTATTTTCCCAGGTTGCCATATAGGCCTGCATACCATCCGGTTAGCTGCGCCTTGTCGGTGCGATCGCCAAACCAATATTTCACCTCGAGATTGTCGGTTAGATATTGAATACGATTTCGCGAACTACTCTCATCTTCGTTGTCCCAGGTCCACCAGGGGAAGGTGTGTTCGCCTGCAATCGACCATCTTTGGCCTAGCGGCACCTCCAGCTCTATGTTTAACACCGTTAAAACATCATACAGAAGATTGCTCTTGATAGCAAAGAGAGGTTTGTAGATATACTCCTCTATAGGCTCTGTGTATGTGGTGGGTATGTGCAGATCGTAAATTGGCTCGGAGGTTTCCATAGTTACCTCGCTGCCAATCATTGGGGTTACTATATAATATACAGAAACGACGTTCGAGGCACGAAGATAGGGGAAGATATTGCGATACATATACCAATATGGCTTGCCACCATTAAGATCCATCAGGTGTTTATGGCGGCTATCGACTAGAGTTTGCCAGCGATCGTTGGGGTTAACACGTCGCCAGGTCTCCTCTTCGACATTGTTTATAATCCAAATCACCTGCTCTTTGTCCTTCTCTTGCATATCGGACTCTTGAACCATCTGCGCGAGTTTATCCCAATCGATACCATTTGCACGCGACTCCATAAGCGAATCGGGCATCTGCTCGACCTCGCTGAGGTAATTTTGGATGCTCGCAGCACGACGCTCAGAGAGCTTGGCATTGTAATGGACACCACCCTCGGGAGAGGTGTAGCTATCCAAATATATATTGGTTATTGTCTTCAACGAATCGCTCTCAATATCCTTAAGAAGATCCGAAAGCTCTTTGAAGGCCCTTTTGTTATGCGGGTTGTCTCGATCTAATATCGAAACATCCTGCTCAAAATAGACCTCCATTTGCCTTTGCTGCTGTTGGCCATACAAGACCAAGGTAGTAGCAAAAATTAGAGTCAGTGTTAATGCTAATCGCTTCATATCGTTATGAATATTTATTCTAATTCAGCTTGAATAGATCTAACGAGTGGCGTAAATTAGATCCCACAAGCATAGGGCAAATTTAGCGATTTGCACATGATTATCATTGCTAATTCAAAATATTTTGATAGCATTAAATTAGAATACTCATACCATTTAATTTACGATATGATAGCATATTATTTACGTCGATAGCATAAATTTGATGGGGGGGGGGGTAAAATCGCAGCTATATGCGCTACAGGCGTGTTGCTTTTTGATTTTGCTGTTGTATATAGTCTGTCGGTGACATACCAACAAGTTGAACAAATGCGCGAGCAAACGATGAGTAGTGACTGAAGCCAACCGCAGAATAGACCTCTTTTAGGTTCGTATCTTGACTGTGTGATTCGATGATATGGCACGCTTGGCGAATTCTATACTCGCGGATATATGCATGTAGAGTTGTCCCTCTTCGCTTGAAAATTTTGCGCAGATCCTCAGTAGTGAGCCCGGGAAAATGATCGATAATATTCTCAGATGTGAAGTGCGTATGTGTGTATGGTCTCTTGGACCTCATCCACTTATCGATCTGCGGGGCAACTACATTGATATCGATAGGTGTCGGTCGTTTAGGGGTATTAGGAATAAGTAAATAGTGCCACCCTTGCTTAATCGACCACTTAAGCCCCAGTTTATTTAAATCCTCAAAGGCCTTACTTAGAAGAGTCTTTTCGATGATATAGAAAAACGCGACGTTAAAGGCAATCAAGTAGGCCATATTAAGATATCGCGATTTGATAAATAGCTGCAAGAAGACGCTAAGCGAAATCAAAATATAGAATATGGTAACAATCTTAATCCAATTGATATTATAGCTATATTTAGAGTAGTGACCTTTTGTCAGTTCATTATATATAGGTACAATCCGCCACATATTAACAAATATGAAAACAGCATAGACCACATAGGCTACGACTATCAGCAGGCGCATAATAACTGGCATCGTTGCGATATTCTGCAATAAAACATCGAATGTTGGGTATACCACAAATGGGTCTGCACCCACAACGGCATGCCACAAGAAGTAGGCAAAGATAAGCGTAAGCAACGGCGAGAGTATAATCAGCATAGTTCTAATCCGCAAGATCTTCGAATAGAACACAGCAAATGGATAGCTCACCAGCACGAAGAAGCTAAGCAACCCCGAGAGGATCAGATCCATATTACATATGCCAACATTATACTCAAAAGAGAAGTCTCCATCAACCACATCGGTCATATTCGATATCAGAAACCAAAGCATAACAGAGGCCCAAAACGACAACACAAATATGATTTGCGCTTTTTGCTTGCTGGCAAGATTATGACGCGCAATCAGCACAATTCCCGACAACAACTGCGCGATAAGCACCGTAAGCAAATGGTTATTTATTACTGATATGGTCATAATATTTTTCTCAATAGTTTGGCTAAAGTCTCACGATGATAAGCATCAACTGCAACTTGAATTTTGCAAATCCACCTGCGCAGAGTTCTCTGCAGCCCACTCCTTTGGCGATATACCCTCGACATTTTTAAAGGCGTGAGTGAACGATGTGAGCGAAACAAACCCCACCTCTTCGGCAATTTGGGTGATTGTCATCTGGGGTTTCTCGACCATCAATCGTTTAGCCTCATTGATTCTCAAGCGCGAGACCCACGAGCGAAAGGTGCATTTATGCATCGTATTGATATAGGTAGAGAGGTAGAGACGATTGGAGCCAAGCTGCTGGGCTGCGGTGATAATATTCATCTTATTTCGGCAAAACTCCTTGCTCTGGATCCAGAGATCAACCTGCTGGGCGATCTGCTCGAGCATCTGTTCGGAGAGTGTCGATTTTCGAATATCAACCTCCAAGAGCGGGTCGATATTACTGCTCTTGTCCACCATATCGCTATATATATTGGTGAAATGAAGCAGCTGATTGAAGATATACATACACACAAAGATAAAACAGAGCAAGAATATAAACAGACCCCACGTCGGCATTCGGTGGCTCAAAAGCGCCATCGTTGAGCTACACACCCCAATTCCCACTATTGCATAGACACTCCTAAGCACCCAGCTAATATGCACTCCAATTCCCTCGGCATAGTAGTACTCGCCATTGATTACCACTTCTCGATACTGCTTGAAGAAGAATATGATATCATTAATTATACAGATGAATAGTAGTACAGACATTACAGATTGCACCACGAAGACAAGTTGCGCATTATCGACAAACACTGTGGCCCACGTAATAAGCGGGAACGCATAGAGCGTAACCAGAAGCCTTTTTCGCACCCCACGCAGCAACCTCTTTTGTCCGATAACAATCAGGAATGATGAGGCGATAAGTTTCGAGGCGATATAATAGCAGCTAATATTTAAAGCTATTCGATATTTAGGCAACATGTCGTATATGCCAAATGTGAAGTAGGCAAATATTGACAGGGAGATAACTAAAAAAGCTGTGCCCATATATTGGCGGGAGTTATGATAAGCACTCCTAAGAAGCCTTTGGGGTATTTTGCCAAAAATAAGGTAAGCCCCGAAGTATGCTAAAAAGCACGCCAATATTTGCAAATATATTCTATATGTCTCTTGAGTCATGATTTCGCCCGATTTGTATTCAGCATTACTGCCTTAAAGATTTATTCGACGGTCAAATTTAATTATTTTTTTAGGATTAGGCGCATAGAGCGCACTTGTTAAATGTGCTTATATAGCCGAATAGGCTCATTTCTAACCATTCTATTTATAAGCAAATCAAATATTGTGTCCATATTATTGCGTCTATTGT
>JAWXTD010000036.1:0-20281 GCA_044433805.1 Rikenellaceae bacterium | reverse complement strand
GTGCGGTATGAGCGCGGTATTCCTCTATCACTCATGATGATAGTCACCTGGTGGAGCGCCTCGGGAAGGAGAGTCCAGAAGTCCCAGTTGTTGTTTACGCTGTGTAGGTTTGTGCGAGGGTCTCGTTTAATGGCGTGGTTCAGATCGGGGAACTTAAGAGGGTCTCGAAAGAAAAATACAGGCGTGTTGTTACCCACCAGATCCCAATTTCCCTGGTCGGTGTAGAAGCGCATGGCAAAGCCACGGATATCTCGCTCGGCATCGGCAGCACCGCGTTCGCCAGCGACGGTCGAAAAGCGCACGAAGCACTCGGTCTCTTTTCCCACCTGGGCAAAAATGCTCGCCTTGGTGTATTGAGTGATGTCGTGCGTGACAGTAAAGCGCCCGAAGGCTCCCGAGCCCTTGGCATGCATGCGTCTCTCGGGTATCACCTCGCGATCGAAGTGTGCCAATTTCTCTAAGAACCAAGGGTCCTGAACCAAGAGTGGTCCGCGTGCCCCCGCACTCATAATGTTCTCATTGTCGGCAACTTTGCGTCCCGATACAGTTGTTAGCTTTTGCTTGTTTTCCATTGTGCATAATTTTTTTTGACAACTTTGTTGTTGCAAAATTTATGCCATTTGGAGTTGTTTTGTTCTTTCTTACTGCCTCCGGCGGGTGGGGATAGCACCCCCACGGGTGCGTATTTTCTTACGTTATTGACTTTGCTATTGCACTGATTAGCAGCGCTTAAAAGCGCTAACGATATAAAAAAATAGATGAGATTGTTGAAAGTTTACTTTCAAAAGATCTCATCTATTATTTTATATCTATGTCAACCTACGGTTGCCATGGGCAAATCAGCGAGCTGCACCCGCGCAGGTGCTATCTGCGCCCGCCGGAGGCAGTAAGTTAGTCTATTTTTATGCGTTTGCCCTATCTATCGTCCAGTGATCATAGTCAAGAACCACTCAGGCACGCGAGTTGGGCGGCGCGTGTCGGAGTACATAAATCCGAGGGTTGTCGAGCCATAGTTGGCAACTTTTCCCTTGGAGTTGATAATTTCGTAGTGGAATGTGATTCGCACCTTTGGCTCCTCGAAGAGTGAGATTTTGATGGTGATATCCTCATCGAAGTAGAGGGGTGAGATGTAGTGCGAGGCAACATCTAGGATTGGCATCATTATTCCGCGAGCCTCCACTTCGGCATATGATAAGCCCAATGAGCGCATAAAGTCGCAGCGTGCCGCCTCGAAGTAGCGGATGTAGTTTGAGTGGTGGATAATCCCCATCTGGTCGGTATCGCAATACCAGGTTCTCATCTTGTACAGGTGGCTTGTGATGGCAACTTTGCCTTGGTTTTCGTTATTTTTCATCTTTGCCTAAAAGTTTGATTTCTAGTTGTTTGTTGTGCTCATCGCACCAAATATGTTGCTCCCCATCGATTGTTATGTAGCCCCTTTGGCCATTTACCTCTGATAGATATCTGCCTTGGGGAGGTATAAGTTTCAACCTTTGGTCGATGGTCAATTGACCATTGTTATCGGATGAACCGATTATTAAGTAGGGGTGCGATAGAAGTCTGTTTGCACTCTGGATATCACCTTGGGCAATCAGCCGACGAATTGCCGTAGAGCTCACTTTGTCGCCCGCCTGGCTATGCTCCACAGCCATTGATATCGAGAAATTATGCTCTTGAGCGGTTCTCTGAAGCTTGTCGAAGCCACCGCCATTGTGTCCCATCTGGTGGTTGAATCCTGCAATGAGCTCAGCCATTCCCACCCTCTTTTGGAGGTGTTCGACAAGGAACTCTTCGTAGCTCAGGCGGCTAAACTCATGTGTGAATTCTATGAGTAGCAGCGCGTCAATCCCTCGATTTGCAATAAGTTCAGCCTTCTCTTGGTCGCTTGTAAGTAGCTGTAGCCCTTCGCTGCGGCCAAGCGTTATTCGTGGATGAGGCGAGAAACTCACCACCACGCTCTTGCGACCCTCGGCCAATGCTCGTGAGTGTAAAAGATCAAGCAGGGCGATATGGCCACTATGCACACCGTCGAACGAGCCCACAGTAACGGTGGTCTGTCCAATATCTGTAAATGAGTCTATGCCTCTGAAAATCTGCACTTTGTGTAGCTATGAATTTGCGTTCTCCTCGCTCTCTTTTACGAAATAGGCGATTTTTTCGAGTAGGGTAGTGATGTCGTAGTTCTCGACGATGATGCCTTGTGGGAAGTTTAATGGTGTCGATGTGAAGTTCAGCACCCCCTTGATTCCTGCATTTACAATTGGGATCACTAGCTCCGAGGCGATCTTTGTGGGGCACGATAGTATCACAAGGCTAATATCCTGCTCCTCGACGATGTCGGCGAAGTCGTACATATGGTAGCACGGAATATCGTCGATTGTTGATCCAACTTTGTCGGTGTCGATATCGAACGATGCGGTGATTTTGAGGTTGAAACCTTTGCCATTGAAATATTTTGTGACGGCTTGTCCGAGGTGACCCATACCTATAACCGCGATTTTTATCATCGATTCGCTGTCGAGGATTCCACTAATAAAGTCGATTAACTCCTTGACATCGTACCCCTTTTTATTGTCGCTCGAGAAGCCAATAAGCATCAAATCGCGACGCACCTGCACGGCTGTAATTCCGTGGATACCAGCGATAATATGCGAAAAGATATGTGTGATACCCATCTTGTGGCTAGCCATAAGTGAGCGGCGATATTCACTGAGCCTCTCGATTGTTTTTTCGGGAATTAGGGTTGGATTATTGGCCATAATTACTCAATTGTGATTGTGTAGTTGTTGTTATATTGTACTCGTATCCACTCGCCATTGACATTTATTCCGCTTTGGGGATCTGCCTGGAAGCGATAGATGCTCTGCAGTGGCGCAAAGAGCCTTCCTTGAAGCTTATAGTCAATATCCGAGTATAGCGCCTCTCCAAATATCATGGCTGCATCGTAGCCGCGATATGTGTATAGCGATGGTATTGTGCCATATTTTTGGATGTGGTTACTGTCGAAAAGTCTGACCTTGAAGCTGTCGCGCTTGGCGTGATACGACGATAGTAGCACAACGTTGTTATTGAAGAGAATCGAGCGGTCGATGTTTTTATAGCGGCTCCATTCCGAATTGCCAAGCACCTCATACTTAGGCGATTTGCCACCTCTGGCAATGATGTTCACCTTTGCCGATGATAGGGCCGAAAGCACTCTATCGACATCGGTTTCGTTTGACGACATCACCACAATCGTATTATCTTTGTCGTTGTTGATAAAGGGTGTGAGGTCTCCGGCTGTCACTCTGGTGCTCTGCGCAACAATCGTTGGGTGTACATATTTATATGTGTGAGTCTGGTATGGACGCTCACCCATCATCTCAAGTATGCTCTTCTCGAAGAGTGAGTCGGTCTTTTCGGTGTAGATCAATGTGACATGTTTGGTGTCGGCCAACATTGGCTCCACTTTTTTGTATTTGTTTTCTGCTGGTGGAGCAAGCTGAAAGAGCGTGCCACTGCGCAGCGTTTGGATCGATGCTAAAGGCGAGACAACTGGAACCTGATTGCGTTGTGCCCACGCGACCACAGGCGCAATTTGCTGTTCGTAGATTGGTCCAACGATTAAGTCAGTCCCTTCAAACTCTTCGCTATCAATGATTTGCTCGACAATATCTGAGCTGCGTTGCGTGTCGAAAAGGGTGAGTTCAATGTCTCGTCCCCACTTTAAGCGGACGCTATCTAGTCCCATCTCAAAACCCTGATAGAAGTCGGCAAATTGTCGATTCACTGACTCTCCACTGCTTAGCGGCAGCAGTAGTGCCACCTTAAGCGTCTGGCCGGAGCGTAGCGATCTGAATGCGATATCCTTGATCTGCTCATCCTGCGACTCTTCCAAAATCTCCTCATCTTGCGACTCATCTTCAACAATAGTTGGAATCTTCACCATGGCACCAGCCTTCAAGCCATCTTCGAGCGAATTAAGAGCGATAAACTCCTCTTCACTAATTTGGTGCTGTTTTGATAGGGAGTATATCGTCTCACCTGGTTCGACTATATGGTATAGGTATCCATCAGCCTCGACAGCTAAGTTTAGATCAGCCTGATAGTCAGCCCACTGAGTTTCAATTTCCTGGTGTGAACTTTTGCCTTGCATCTTTTTGCGGATCAATATTGTCTCTCCAGTTTTTAGTGCTATCGGATCGATCGTGGGGTTGTCCTCCATGATTGTCTCGACCGAAATTTCGTACGAGCGCGAGATTGAATATAGCGTCTCTCCTGCCTTGACCTTGTGGCTCTCGAAGGTTCGTTTCAACTTGCGAGCGCTCATCTCATCTTGAGGACTCGGGGTGCTCTGGAATGGAATTTTAATATTTTCGCCTGCCTTTAACTCTGCGCTGTTAAGGTCGATAATTATCTGCTCTTCAACTCCATATGCCTTTGAGATGCCGTAAATTGTCTCCTTCTCTTCGACAGTATGGATATAGTATCTTTGACCATTAATATATACAACAACCTGCGACTTTGTAACGGCAAAAGCCATTGCAACGACGCAGAGTGAGAATGTGCATATTAAAATAAACCTCTTCATAAATCCTATTTTTTGTCAGTTTTGCTGCGCAATCTAATCTCGGTGATCACCTTCTTTGTGTAGAGTGGGAAATCGCCATTCATCATCCACGAGTAGTAACTTGGTTCGCGCTGGAAAACCTCCTCGACCGATACGCCGCGATACTTTCCAAAGCTAAATACCTCAATGCCAGCATCATTGTAAATGATTCTACCTGCGAAATCGGCACTCTGGTTGTGTGTCGAGAACTTCGCCAAGAACCCTATATCGTTCTCCAAATCCTCGTAGCGATCCAATTGCGACTTTAAAACCTCGTATGTGGCTAGCGTGTCGGCCTCGGCCGAGTGTGCATTTGTCAAATCCTTCTGGCAGTAGAATTTATATGCTGCCACCAGTGTGCGCTGCTCCATCTTGTGGAAGATGTTCTGCACATCGATAAATCGACTCTTCTTGAAGTTGATATCGACTCCGGCACGCATAAACTCCTCGACTAAAACCGGCATGTCGAACCTATTGGAGTTGAATCCTCCAAAGTCGCACCCCGCAACAAATTGTTCGAGCGAGCGAGCAATCTGTGCAAACGAGGGGCAATCGCGAACACCTCATCGGTAATGCCGTGAATAGCTGTCGACGAAGGGGGAATAGGCATTTGCGGATTTATCTTGCGTGTCTTGATAATCTCCTCTCCGTCGGGCATCACCTTTACCATCGATATCTCGACGATCCTATCTTTGGATGTGTCGACACCGGTTGTTTCGAGGTCGAAAAATACTATTGGTCGCTTTAAATTTAGCTTCATTTTACTCTATTGATTTATCATCATTGGCATCAACAACATCAACGACTCATTGTCGCGTGGCTCATCATATACGGGCTTGAACACACCGGCACGAGTTGAGTCCGCTAGCTCGATTATCACAGTTGGGGTCTCCGTGTTGGATAGAATCTCCACAAGGAATGTCGATTTGAAACCGATGCTCATCGCTGCGCCATCGTAGCTGCAACTAACCGATTCGTTTGCCGAAACCGAGAAGTCGAGATCTTGAGCTGTAAGGTTAATGCAATCCTGGCCAATCTCCAAACGGATAAGGTTTGTTGTTGGGTTCGAACATACCGCAACGCGCTTGATCGAGTTGAGGAATTCTGATCTGTCGACCAACACTTTATTTGGATTGTTCGAAGGGATAACAGCATTGTAGTTAGGGTAGTTACCCTCGATTAGGCGGCATACCATAGTATATGTCGATAGTTGAATCACTACGCTCTTCGAATCGAATGTCACCTCGATATTGTCAGCCTCCTTCAAAAGCAAGTTCTTAAGCAGGTTGGCAGGGCGCTTAGGTAGGATAAACGACGATGAGAATCCATTGGCCACCTGCGCCGAGTACTTCACAAGCTTGTGGGCATCTGTGGCAACAAAGGTGATCATCTCCTCCTCGAAATTCATGAATACGCCGTTCATTGCTGGGCGAAGCTCGTCGTCAGCCGTAGCGTATATTGTTTTGTTGATTCCGTTTGAGAGTAGCGCAGCGTCTATAGTAACCTTGTGGCTATCTTCGCCAATTGCACTCAATTGGGGGTAGCTCACCGGATTAGCTCCGGGGATCGATAGCGAACCGCTTTTCCAGCTCAACTTAATCTCCCAATCGTTGGTGTTGATCTCGACAAGAAGAGGCATCTCGGCAAACTCCTTTAAGGTGTCCAAAAGTAGTTTTGCAGGTGCTGCCACTTGGCCACTCTCTCCTTGGTTGTCGATTTCGATTGATCCGATTAGGGTTGTCTCCAGGTCGGATGTTGTAACCTTAAGGGTGTCATCGGCAATATCCATCAAGAAGTAATCGAGAATAGGAAGTGTATTTTTGCTGCTAATGACCTTACCTGTCGATGATAGTAGCGATTGAAGTGCTGAGCTTGATACAGAGAATTTCATAAGTGATTTTATCTTTTTTAAATTGTAGCTAATTTATCTAATGCCATTTGAATCATACCTTTGACAAATGGCTTGTAATCGGTGTTAACATCTTGAGCTATGCGTTGAGCAATAATGGTGCAGATAGTAGTTGCGCGGTGCCCCATAAGTGCACTTAAACCCGCCAAAACAGAGCTCTCCATCTCGTAGTTGGTTATCACTCGCCCTTGGTAGTTGAACGACTCGATCTTCTCGTTGAGATGAACGTCGTCGGGTGCAATGCGTACGTAACGCCCCTGAGGAGCGTAGAATCCTGGCGAGGCGATTGTGATGCCCTCTCGAGTGGAATCTTTGAAGAGCTCGAGCAACGACTCATCGCAATCTATAAAGTATGGATTTGGAAGTTTTGGGTTCCATGCGGTGTGCTCCATAAATTTCTGCTCCATATCCAGTTGGCAAGCTTGGTCGCGACCTTGGTAGAATGATAGCAATCCATCAAAACCAATCGATGTTCGCGCCAAAATGAACTCACCCACCTTAATATCTTTCTGCAAACCTCCCGAGGTTCCCAAACGCACCAAGGTGAGCTGCTTGAGTTCACTTTTGACTTGTCGAGTCGAGAAGTCAACATTGACCAATGCATCGAGTTCGGTGACGCAAATATCGACATTTCCGATACCGATACCAGTCGATAGGACCGACATTCTGCGCCCCTTATAGCTGCCTGTAATTGTTTTGAATTCGCGGTTCGATATGTCGCATTCAATTGAATCAAAGTAAGATGCAACCATAGCTACACGGCCCGGATCGCCCACAAGGATTACGATGTCGGATATTTGCTCGGGGCTCAAGTGTAGGTGGAAAATTGTTCCATCTTCGTTGAGTATCAGCTCGGAGGTAGGTATTGTTCTCATTTTTTTATCAATTAATTTCCATAATTGGCATAAAAGTAATATATTTACATCGAAATACAAAATAATTAATAATAAATTATTCTTAACCAAACCAACAAAATGTCACTAATCAAATCAATTTCAGGTATTCGCGGTACTATCGGAGGTCAAATTGCCGATAACCTAACGCCGATCGATGTTGTGAAATTCACAACTGCTTACGCTCGTCTACTCACTGAGCGCAACCCTTCAAAACGCCTTACTGTTGTTGTGGGTCGCGATGCTCGTCTTTCGGGACTTATGGTCAACAACCTTATCGAGGGAACCTTGATTGGTTGTGGCGTCGACGTGATTAACCTAGGGATGTGTACAACTCCCGGAACCGAGATGGCCGTAATTACCTATGAGGCCGACGGAGGAATCATTATCACCGCATCGCACAATCCAAAGCAGTGGAACGCACTCAAACTACTCAATGGTAGCGGCGAGTTCCTTAATGCTGCCGAGGGAGGTAAAATCTTGGAGTATGCCGACGATGAGTCGTATCTATATCCAACGATCGATGCAATTGGCCGCGTGAAGGCACGTGTGGATTTTAATCCAACTCACATCGCTCAAGTGTTGTCGATGGCAGCAGTAGATGTTCCAGCGGTCGCTGCACGCAAGTTGAAAGTTGTTGTCGATGCCGTTAACTCAATCGGTGGAGTAGTTATTCCAGAACTTTTGGAGGCTATGGGCTGCGAGGTTATTAAAATCAATTGCGACCCAACCGGAGAATTTGCTCACAACCCCGAGCCACTTGCCGAAAATCTTACCGAGATCTCGGAGGTCGTTCGCCAAAGTGGTGCCGATATGGGAGTTGTTGTCGACCCTGATGTCGATCGCTTGGCTTTGGTCTGCGAAAATGGAGAGATGTTTGGCGAGGAGTACACTTTGGTGGCTGTCGCTGACTATATATTAACGCTCAAGAAAGGCTCTACGGTTTCGAACCTTAGCTCTTCACGTGCTCTTCGCGATGTCACTATGGCTCACGGATGTACATATTCGGCTTCGGCAGTGGGCGAGGTGAATGTTGTTGCCCAGATGAAGGCGTCGGGTGCTGTTATCGGTGGCGAGGGTAATGGAGGTATCATCTATCCTGAGCTTCACTATGGCCGCGACTCATTGGTTGGAGTTGCTCTATTCTTGACCTATTTCGTTAAGCGTGGCATGTCGATGAGTGAGCTTCGTGCAATCTTCCCCGCATATTTCGCCTCGAAGAATAAGGTGGAACTTACCCCCGAGATCGATGTAGATGCACTACTTGTCGAGATGAAAACTCGCTATAGCGCAGAGCAAGTGACCGATATCGACGGAGTTAAGATCGACTTTGCCGATTCGTGGGTGCACCTTCGCAAGTCAAACACCGAGCCAATCGTTCGTATCTACACCGAGGCTGGAACTCAAGCCCAGGCCGACGCTTTGGGTGAAAAGTTTATCGCCGAGATGAAGGAGATTTGCTCAATTTAATCATATAATTTAACTTAATGGATCAAGTAAAAAAGTATATTGCAGAGAATAGGGAGAGCTCACTTGCGGAGCTCTTCGATCTGCTGCGCATTCCCTCGATTAGCGCTCAAGCGGAACATAAACCAGATATGATCGCGTGTGCAAATTGGCTAGCCGCAGGCCTTTTGAAGGCGGGAGCCGACAAGGCGGAAGTTATGTCAACAGAAGGTAATCCGGTGGTTTATGCCCAAAAGATTATCTCGCCCGAGGCCCGCACAGTGTTGGTCTATGGTCACTACGACGTGATGCCCGTAGACCCTGTGGATGAGTGGTGCAGCGATCCATTTGAGCCGATAATAAAGGATAATCGTATCTATGCTCGTGGAGCGGATGATGATAAGGGACAGCTGTTTATGCACCTCAAGGCCTTCGAGGCGATGTGTGCTACCAACACCCTGCCATGCAACGTGAAGTTCATGCTGGAGGGCGAAGAGGAGATCGGCTCACCGAGCCTCTATGGTTTTTGTCGCGAGAATAAAGAGATGCTGAAGGCCGATATTATCTTGGTCTCCGACACCTCGATGATCTCGATGCAGACCCCCTCGATCACATGCGGCCTTCGCGGTCTGGCATATATGGAGGTCGAGGTGACAGGCCCAAACAAGGATCTTCACTCGGGGCTCTTTGGTGGTGCGGTGGCAAACCCTGCAAATGTGCTTGCGGACTTGATCTCGAAATTGGTGGACGAAAGCGGTCGCATAACAATCGAAGGGTTCTATGACGATGTCTTGGAGCTTACTCCAGCGCAAAGAGCGGCATTTAACCAGGCTCCATTCTCGATCGACTCGTACAAGCAAGCGCTTGATATTGATGAAGTTCAAGGCGAAGAGGGATATACAACAATCGAGCGTACCGGCATCCGCCCCTCGCTCGATGTGAATGGTATTTGGGGTGGCTACACGCTTGAGGGAACCAAGACTGTGATCCCCTCAAAAGCCTCAGCCAAGATCTCAATGCGCCTTGTGCCAAACCAAGATTACCACAAAATCGGAGAGCTCTTCGAGCGTCACTTCCGCCGCATAGCCCCCTCGAGTGTTAAGGTCGAAGTGAAGGCACTGCACGGAGGAGCACCATATGTCGCACCGACCGACATGGCAGCATACCAAGCAGCAGAAAAGGCGATCATCGACACATTCGGCAAGCGCCCACTACCATACTATTCGGGTGGCTCAATTCCAATTGTGAGCGGCTTTGAAGAGATCCTGGGAATTAAATCACTACTTATAGGATTTGGCCTTGCCGAAGATGCAATCCACTCACCCAACGAGAGTTACGGCCTTTATCAATACGACAAAGGCGTGGAGACAATACCTTTGTTCTATAAATATTTTGCGCAGTAGTTACATTCTAACTGCCTCCGGCGGCCGGAGATTGCACCTCCGGGGGTGCAGCTAGTGTTGCGCTGTTGGGCTAAAAACTTGCAGTTTTTAGATTTTAGGAGCTAATATGTCTTTTGCAAATGAATTTGCACGACATATTAGCTCCTAAAATTCATTAAATGCCTTAGGGCATTTAAACCCAATATCGAAGTGAACCTGTTTTCTCCTCGATGATTTCTTGATGACAACTGAAAGTTGTCATAGATATAAAAAGTGTGCTGAGCTTGAAAGTTTACTTTCAAAAGCTCAGCACATTTTTTATATCGTAAGAGCGCAGCGATCAAGAAATCAGCGCAATGATAAAAGTCAAAAACGAAGTTTTTGGATCCAAGCTTGGTGCCCGCGCGGCATGAGCGCAGTTGTATAGAATCAAAGTAGCACCTTCTCGAAGCTAGCGATCAGTTTTGATATATCTTCATCGGTGGTGTCCCACGAGGTGACGAATCGGACCTCGCAGCTCTCCTCGTTCCATATATAGAAGAAATACTCTTCGAGCAGCTTGTCGATTGCCTTGCGGGGCATCTTCAAGAAGATTTGGTTTGTCTGCACCTCTTGGGTGAACTCTATGGAGGGATATTTTGCGAGTGCTTGGTACAATCTCTGTGCGGAGGCGTTGGCTGCTGTTGCATTTTTGCGCCATAGCTCATGGGAGAGATAGGCTGGAAATTGTGCCGAGAGGTATCTCAGTTTCGATGCCAGCTGCGCGGACTGCTTGCGGAAATATTTGATGTTTGCGCTGATCTCCTCGCGGAAGCTGATCACCGCCTCGCCCATCATCATTCCATTTTTTGTACCTCCGAAGCTCAAAATATCTACTCCTGCATCTACGGTGAGCTCTTTGAATGAGCAGTTTAGATATGCCGCTGCATTAGCTAATCTCGCACCATCCATATGCAGATACATGCCATGAGCATGGATCAATTCGGCAATCGAGCGAATCTCATCGAGCGTGTATACCGTGCCCAACTCCGTTGTTTGTGAGATGTATACCACTCCCGGTTGCGAGTGGTGGCACACCCCAAAGTTGTGCAGGTGGGACCTAATCAGATCGACAGTTAATTTCCCATCTGGACAGGGTATAGCAACCAAAGCGCAGCCGCTCATGCGTTGAGGGGCGCCACACTCGTCGACATTGATGTGTGCCGAAGCTGCACAAAGTATCGAGTTGAATGGTCGGGTGACGCTCTGAATAGCCACTGAATTGGCCCCCGTTCCATTGAAAACGAAATAGGGGTCGGCGCTAGGGCCAAATACCTCCTTGATCTTTTGTGTCGCCTCTTGGGTCCACTTATCGTCGCCATAGCCAACCGCATGGTCGATGTTGGCTTGCTCAATAGCCTTGAATATCAGTGGATGAACACCCGAATTATTGTCGCTTGCAAAACTTCTCATTACAACTACAAACGCTCAACTAGACCTGTAAAGCCAATAAATGCCATTGCTAGGATGCCAGCAGTAACCAGCGCAATTGGAATACCCTTGAATGCCTTTGGCATCTCTTCGAAGTCCAAACGCTCGCGGATACCAGCAAAGAGAACAAGTGCGATTCCAAATCCTAAGGCTGTAGAGACTGAGTATACAACTCCCTGAAGCAGAGAAAGATCCTTTTGAATCATAAGGATTGCAACTCCCAACACCGCACAGTTAGTGGTGATAAGAGGAAGGAAGATTCCCAATGCCTGATACAATGATGGCGATACCTTTTTGAGGATAATCTCAACGGCCTGCACCAATGCGGCGATAACTAGGATAAATACAATGGTCTGCATATACTCAATGCCCAATGCCTCAAGCACATATGTTTGAATCAACCAAGCTACGATCGATGCAATTGCCATAACGAAAGTTACGGCAGCACTCATACCTATAGATGTGTCGACCTTAGATGATACTCCCAAGAATGGGCAGATACCCAAGAACTGCGACAGCACCACATTATTGACAAAGATAGCGCCAATAATAATTGCGAAAAATGAAATTTCTACTCCCATAACTATCTCTTTGTAATTTTATTAAACAATACCATCAAGTATCCCAACACCAAGAATGCACCTGGAGCAAGGACGAAGATCAATGGAGCCGATGCGCCAAAACCAAGGCTTGCGCCAAAGATCGCACCGCTTCCCAATATCTCGCGGCAAGCTCCCAATAGAGTGAGTGCTAGGGTGAATCCAAGGCCTGTTCCGATGCCATCGAGCACCGAGCTAAAGGCGTCGTTCTTAGCTGCAAACGCCTCGGCACGACCCAAGATCACGCAGTTCACAACGATAAGAGGGATAAATACTCCAAGGCTAGCGTAAAGCGATGGCATATACGCCTGCATTGCCATCTGGATAATTGTTACGAACGATGCGATAACCACGATAAATGCAGGAATACGAACCTTGTCGGGGATAAAATCCTTGATAAATGATATCACCAAGTTTGACATAATTAGCACGGCCATTGTCGCAGCACCCATACCTAGGGCATTAGCTGCCGAAGTTGTGGTACCTAGCGTAGGACACATACCCAACACCAATACAAATACTGGGTTGTTCTTGATTATGCCATCTAAAACTATCTTCATCTTATTCATTACAGCACTCTCCTTTCTGGCCTTCGGCCTCATTATTAGCTACTTGCTCGTATGCTGCCATTGCTCGTTGCATTGCGTCGGCATAGGCAACCGATGAGATTGTTGCGGCAGTAAGTGCATCGATATCGCCACCATTTTTGCTCATTGCCCAGTTAATCTCCTTAATATTTTTACTCTTCACGCTGCCCAGTAGTGGGTTATCGGCATCTGCCATTTTTGAACCCAAACCGGGAGTTTCATTGTGCGATAGGACATTGACATTGTTCACCACCCCGTCGGCTGTAATACCCACCATCAGACGGAACAAACCGCTAAAGCCCTTCATTGTTGCGGTGTTGACAGCGTAGCCAACAACTGATCCATCGGCAGCAGTGGCGGTGTATACCTCGAGCGGTAGCTCATCGAGCGTGATCTCGGTCATTGTTGTCTGCTCAAAGGCCGGAAGAACTTCGGCCAAGGCGGCCTTCTTTGCATTCTCATTTGCAATTGCGATTGGTTCTTTGGTGAGCATATATACTCCGCCAACGCTCGCCGAAGCAATTGCGGTGATAGCCAAGAGAACGATAACCATATTTGTAAGTGTACTTTTCATCTCTTCTCCTCCCTATTTTTGTAAGCCGAAACGCTTAGGTTTGATATACTTATTAATAAGAGGTACGCATGCGTTCATGATAAGTATTGCGAACGACATTCCCTCGGGATATGCTCCATTTAGACGGATCCACATGGTGATAAAACCGATTCCAACGCCATAGATCAACATCCCTTTGTGGGTCATTGGCGAAGTGGAATAGTCGGTTGCCATATAGATCGAACCAAGCAAAGCACCACCGGCCAAGATGTGGAAAATAGGAAGCAGGTACAAAGCCTCTCCACCGCCATTTAGCGCTGCATTACCAGCGGCCATAAGCGCCATAGTCCCTAGTACAGCAACAGGAATATGCCACGAGATAACCTTGCGCCAGATTAGATAGACGCCACCCAAGATAAGACATATAGCCGAAACCTCGCCCAAAGATCCGGGGATTGATCCCAATAAAAGCTCCTGAAGATTCACTTCAGCAATGCTCGTGGCTCCACTCTTAAGTGCCGCAAGAGGCGTAGCACCCGTAAAGCCATCCACTGCTGGGAATACGGTCATCTGCGCGGGGTATGCGATAAGCAAAAATACACGTCCAACCAAAGCTGGGTTGAAGGGGTTCTTGCCCAAGCCACCATATGTCATCTTCGCAACTCCGATAGCGACCAAAGCACCCATCACAACGATCCACAAGGGGAGTGATGCGGGAAGGTTAAAGCCTAATAGAACACCTGTTACAATAGCCGAGTAGTTGCAGATTGTGCACTCACCCTTGATAAGGTACTTTTGAATAAGGTATTCAAAAAGCACGCAGCTAAGAACTGAGACCAATGTGACCACAAGGGCACTAATTCCGAAATATATCACCGACACAACAAATGCAGGCGCAAGAGCGATAACCACATCGCGCATAATGCGAGATGTAGACTCCGAGCTATGCACATGTGGCGAGGGTGCTACCAATAATTTATTAGCCATATTTTTATTTTATTTGTTTTTACTTTGTTGCGCGAGAGCGAATAATTCCCATCACACGTTGTTTTCCTAGACGGATATAATCCAACAAAGGAAGGTTCGCCGGACAGATAAATTGGCAGCTACCGCACTCAATACAGTCGGTTATGCGAGCCTCTTCCACTGCGTCCCAATCGCCTTTGCGAGTGAGTTTCGAGATCGAGAATGGCTCGAGCGACATCGGACACGCCGAAACGCACTTAGCGCACTTGATACATGCCGACTCAACTCCGCGTTTAGCATCTTTGTCGTTCAAGATTGTGATTCCCGAACACCCTTTGGTTACCGGAGAGTCGAGGTTGATCATTGCTCGACCCATCATTGGACCTCCATTAATCACCTTGCCAGTATCCTCGGGAAGGCCTCCGGCAATCTCAATGAGTGATGAGATTGGGGTACCCATGCGTGCGACGATATTCGATGGTTTTGCCACGCTCTTACCCGTAATTGTCACAACTCTCTGGATAAGTGGCTTGTTCTTTTGAACCGCCTCGTAGACCGCAACTGCTGTCGAGGCATTGCAAACCACAGCACCAACATCAATCGGAAGACCCGGAGGTGGTGGAACCTCGCGCGAAACTACCGCTGCAATCAGCTGTTTTTCACCTCCTTGAGGGTATTGAACCTTCAGTGGAACTACGCTGATGCCTTTTGCCGCTGCAGCCAATTTCGATAGGTGCGCAATAGCATTTGGTTTATTATTTTCGATGCCGATATATGCCTCTTTAACATCGATAGCTTTCATCAAAATCTCGATGCCCACGATCATCTCCTCGCCACGCTCCAACATTGTGCGGTGGTCCGATGTGAGGTATGGCTCGCACTCAACACCATTTATAATAAGGAACTCGGCCTTTTTTCCGGGAGGGATCGACAATTTAACGTGTGTTGGGAATGTTGCACCTCCCATACCTACGATACCTGCTGCCTTGATCTTCTCGATAATCGCCTTTGAATCGAGCGTGCACTCTTTGATGAGTGTTGGGGTAGTGTCGATGCCTTCGGCCCACTCCTCTTGCTGGTCGCGCTTGATTGTGATCATCATTTGGCGCAAGCCTTGTCCGTTAACTGCCATATCTACTGCCGATACCACGCCGGTGATTGGCGAGTGGATATTTGCCGACATAAAGCCCGTAGCCTCGGCAATCAATTGACCCGTTAGAACCTTGTCGCCCTTTGCAACTTTTGCGGTTGCTGGCGCTCCGATATGTTGCCCAAGTGGGATCATTACAACATCTGGTAGAGCCATGCTCTGACTTGCAGCTGAGCTGCTTAGCTTATTCTCCGACGGATGCACACCGCCTATTGGAAATGTCTTCATATTACTTTGTCGTTTGCTCTGGTTCTACTTTAGTTGTCTCTGCTTTTGGGGCTGGTGCAGCCTTGGGAGCCTCTGCTTTTGGTGCTGGTGCAGCCTTTGGTTTTGGTGGGAGTGGATCCATGTTTATAAGTGCAATAGCTTTAGTTGGACACTCGACAACGCACTTGCGACACAATTTGCATTTTTTGTCGTCGATGTGAGCCACATTGTTCTCGACGGTAATAGCATCGAATGGACACGCTTTAACACACTTACCACAACCAATACAGCTCGCCTTGCACGCCTTCATTGCCACTGCACCTTTATCTTTAGATGAGCATGCAACATAAACTGCGCGATCTTTTGGCCAACGCTTGCGAAGCTCGATGATGTTCTTTGGGCACGCCTTAACACATGCGCCACAAGCTGTACACAACTCTGCGTTGAACTCTGGAAGTCCCGTTTCTGCATTGATTGTGATAGCTCCGAAGTCGCACGACACAACGCAATCGCCAAAGCCCAAACATCCATAAGCACAAGCAGTTTGGCCTACGTAGAGTGATGATGCAACGGCACACGATTTAGCTCCGTCATAGACATTTGTCGCAGGGCGTTTAGTGCATGTTCCACCGCAAAGTAGAGTTGCTGTTTGTGGCTCCTTCTCGGCTGCCACTTTGCCAAGATACGCAGCTGCGGCCTTCATGGTCTCGGCACCACCCACAGGGCAGTAGAGCGACGAGATATCCTCTTGACCAACCATTGCGCCGGCAAAACCACGGCATCCTGCAAAACCACAACCACCACAGTTTGCACCGGGTAGCATCTTCTCAACATCATCGATTCGGGGATCCTCCTCGACCTTAAATTGTTTTGCGATGTAGAACAGAGCTACTGCCGCAAAGACGCCTAATGAACTGAGCACTAGGACTGTACTCCAAAATTCTCCCATTGTCTATTTTTCTATTGTGAATTTAATTTGTTTGTCAAGCTTTGAGCGAAAAATATAGACTATCACAAAGTAGATAGCTATAGATATTAGTGTTACAAGAGCTGCTAGACCTTCGCCAAGGCCAATAAATGTTGCGCCACACAGCACTCCTATCAATATTATTAAAGGTATTACATATGCAACGATAACCGACATGATTCCCATTTGGTAGCCAATGGCAACCTCGACATCTTGTCCAACTGCGTATGACTCGTCAGGCCCAATTACAACCTCCACTTCGCGCTTTGAGGAGTCGACCATGCCACATTTAGCACTGGCCTGACACCCTGCGCAGGCACCTTGCGACGAGAATTCAACACGAACCTTGCGCCCATTGATGCTGAGCACTTTACCGCTATGCGAAAACTTTTTAGAAGCCATATTTGTGTGTAAGAGGCATCAAGCGTTCGTGACCAAAAGTGCAGTTCGAGAGTCGTAGTACAGGGGGGAATTGGTAACGTTTTTTCTCGGCATGCATCAACATTGCGTGGATCTTCTCCACGTCGTTGTAGTCGAAACCAGCGTTGACAATCTCTTCACGGTGCTGACCCTTTTCGATCATTCGGTATAGGATTGCATCGACAACCTCGTATGGAGGAATTATGTCAGTGTCTTTTTGATTAGCATATAGCTCCGATGATGGCTCCTTCTCGAGAATTGAGTCGGGGATAACATCGTCGGTGATTTTATTGATATAACGCGCTAGGTCGTAAACCTCGCCTTTGTAGAGGTCGCCCGTGATACTTATTGAACCGGCTGTATCGCCATAGAGAGTGTTCATTCCCAGTGCATTCTCCGATTTGTTCGAAGAGTTGAGTAGGGTGTATCCGCGTTTATTTTGAAGAGCCATCAGCATTAGTGTTCTAATGCGCGACTGCATATTCTCTTCGGTGAAGTCGAAATCGGTGCCACCGATAACGGGCTTCATTACGTCGTTGATTGTGTCGTAGGTCGATGTGATTGGAATTACGCTATACTCAATGCCCAATCTATCGGCTAGTTCAATGGCGTCGTTGACCGAATTATCTGGCGAGAATTTCGAAGGCATCATCAGTGCCATAACATTCTCCTTGCCCAAAACCTTAACGGCAAGAGTGAGAGCAACTGCCGAATCGATACCTCCCGATAGACCTACGCAGGCTTTGGTGTAACCATTTTTCACAAAGTAATCCTTAAGGCCCAAGCATGCAGCCTTGTAGAGCATCATATTGCGGTGGTTGTACGATATAAATGGAGGGCTGTCCATACCAACAGTATCGTTTGCAGTGTCGTATATGCCGAAATCCTCTTCGAAGTTAGCCAGCAAAAGAGCGAGTTCTCCGCGTGAATTAAATGCTCCCGACGAACCGTCATAAACTAAATCCGAAGCTCCACCTATTTGATTTATGATAATTACATTTTTGCCACTCACAAAGGTTATATTGCGCAAAGTCTCGAAGCGATACGATAGAATTCCTTTGGAATATCGGCGAGCGTTGATCGATATGATGTGTTTTGCTTTGGGCTCGAACGATGATAATTTTCGCATGTCATCGCCAATAACCACTTGGCAACATTCGCCCTTAACAGTGATTATGTCGCTACCTTCGCCACCGTTGAGGAATCCCATCTCGCGTCGTGCGGTGATATATTGCTTGCTGATATACTTTACAACTTCACCCTTGTGGATGTGTGCTGCAGCCGATAGTGTACCTTTGTCTGATAATATAGGTAGTCCAACTAGCGCATCGATTGTGTCGCAGTGGGAAGCGATTTTGCGTAGAGCCTCCTCGCATAGCTCCAAGAATGTAGTCTTAACAAGGAGGTCAAATGCTGGCAGGCCACTAATGGCTTGCTCGGCAAAAATCACAAGGTCGGCCGACTCTTCTTTAGCTTTAATAACTGCGTCGATGATCTTTGAAGTGTTGCCATCGATGTCTCCAATAGTGAAATTTAGTTGGGGTAGAGCTATCTTCATCTTCTGAATTCTAGGTTTTGCTTATTTGTGGTGTGGGCAAAGGTACAAAAAAAAATGAAATAGTGTACTTTTAAAACGTTATTTCTTTTATTTTGAACGTTTCGACTCTATTACCGAATCGATGTATGCGCGTATTTGAGGCGTTGGATCTTGCCACCCTTCGGGCTTGATCACCTTGCCATCTTTGGGGTTGTAGTGGGGCTTTCCGTCGGGGAATAATTTTGCCATATTTGCGCGTTGAACAATTGCAAATAGCTCGTCTGGCTCTAGTGCCATCTCGACTAAAGTGCCTAGTGCGAAGTACATTACGTCGATCATTGCATCGGCTTGTTCGTATATATCATCAGCCACCAAGAATTCAGCTACCTCTTCGTTCATCCACTTTGCACGGCTAAGTGCTCGCTTGCGATCGATCATCGTTGGTGCTTGTGGCGCTGGGTGCCCAAACTTATCGTGAAATTCACGAACGTCTTCCCACTCTTTTTTCATATTTAATTAGTTTGATTTTGGTTATAATTGACAAAGGTAAATATAAAAATCTATATTAGAATTAATCTGGCGATAGTTTTTCGAAAAAAAATGATTTTTTTTGAATTTTAGATTGTAAATTTATTAAATAATTGCTACCTTTGCGTATTCAAAATAGCCAAGATAATGCAGATTACAAAAGCCGAATTTAAATGTAGCTCGGAGAAAATATCACAAGTGCCAAAAGATGACTTGTTGGACTTCGCCTTCATAGGCCGTAGTAATGTGGGTAAATCATCGCTTATCAATATGTTAACCGGGCACGGTGGTTTGGCCAAAGTGTCGGGTACTCCCGGAAAAACGCGCCTTATCAACCACTTCAAGATTAACTATTCGTGGTATCTTGTCGACCTTCCCGGTTATGGCTATGCACGAACCTCGAAGAGTAAGCGAGGCGAGTTTGCAAAAATTATCACCAATTACGTCACCAAATGCGAGAAGATGCACTTTTTGTTTGTGCTGGTAGATTCTCGATTGGAGCCTCAAAAAATAGATCTTAACTTTATAGATATGTTGGCAAACGAAGGAATTCCATTCGGATTGATCTTCACCAAGGCCGATAAACTCTCGAAGGTGCAACTCTCCAGAAACCTCGACCACTATAAAAAGGAGCTGAGCCAGACTTGGGAGGAGCTTCCTCCGCTGTTTGTCTCATCGAGCTCCTCGGGAATGGGTCGAGCGGAGATTCTTGGTTTTATCGGTGAGTGTATTGAAGCTTCTCGACTCTCGCAGCAAGAGATCGAGGAGGCTGAAGAGTAGAAACTTAAACTTATAAAATAAATAAAGAATTATGGCAATCCATAAGATTAAATTTTTTGCATGTCGTGGCTCAGAGAAACTAGCCAAGAAGATTGTAGAGAGCTATGGCACAACACTTGGAGACTCTGAGATACTCCACTTTAGCGATGGCGAATTCCAACCCTGCTACAACGAATCAATTCGAGGGTGCACAGTCTTTATCGTTCAATCAACAGAGCCCCCAGCAGACAATTTAATGGAGCTGCTTATGATGGTCGATGCTGCACGCCGTGCCTCGGCATATAAAGTTGTAGCTGTTA
>JAWXTD010000035.1:0-20645 GCA_044433805.1 Rikenellaceae bacterium | reverse complement strand
AAGACTATCATCATTCTTTTATTTTTTTGTCTCATGTACGACCACCACCCCCTAACCCCCTCCTCGTCAGCGCTATTCCACCTCTAAAGAGGTGGGCACTTCCTCAGTAGGAGGGGGAATTCTGGCGGTGCTGCCGCTCCTTGATGTTTTTCGGTTCAAGGTGATGTAAAATCTGAAAATTGAATTATATGTGAGCGTTGAACCTCGATATTGGGTTTAAATGCCAAAGGCATTTAACAAATTTTAGGAGCTAATATGTCGTGCAAATTCATTTGCAAAAGAGATATTAGCTCCTAAAATCTAAAAACTTAAAAAGTTTTTAGCCCAATAGCGCAACGGAGTACGCACCCGCTCACGGTGCCATCCCCGCCCGCCGGAGGCATAAGAAAGCGCAGTAAAAAAGCAAAAACTACTCTCGCAACTCGCTAGCCACAGTGTTGTAATAGTTGCGTGCGGTGGCTGTTTCGATGTTGTCGGCAAGGGCGTTCAGGGCGTCGGCCTTCAGGAGTTTGTATGTGCGTGATGAGGGGTCGAGGGCTAGCAGGCGGTCGGTGAGTTGGGCACACCACTGGTAATCTTTTTGCTCTAGTGCTGTGCGGGCCAGTGCCTCGAGACGCTCTATGCCACCCACTGCTGCGGCAAATTTTTCGGCCTCGAGGGCGGGTGCTAGTGGACGCAGCGATGTGGCATTGCCATCGAACCAGCCCATGTAACCATTAAAAATATTGCGCACGGCCCACTCCTGGCGACCATAATATTGCACAAGGTTGGGGTGCGATGCTAGGGGCTCGGGCAGCGCAGCATACTCCACCAGCTCATCGGGGCCCATGCCCATGTTCATCCCCTCGATGGTCTTTTGGAAGGTGTACCTTATGGCATCGCGCATCGCCGTAACTGCCTCGCGCACCTCGGTGGCTCCAACTATTGGTCGTGTGTGGCCCTGAGCCATCGCCTGGGCGGGGTACTCGAGCACCGTGTCGAGCGCCTCGGCCCACTTCAATACATCGCGGTACTCGGTGCCACGAATGGCATATAGGTTGGGGAACGACTTGTAGAACTGGTCGCCCGGGAAGATCACTTTGTGCTCGGGATACCAGATCACTAAGTGGTCGTGAGTCTCGCCATAGGTGCGTATCAATTTGAGCGTTACGCCCGATATGGTGATGGTTTGGCTCTGCTCACTCACAAAGTTGGTTATCGCACTGCGGTCGAATGGAATGTACTGCGCCTTGGCCTGTGCCGCCTGCGCCTTGCCTCCCACATACTCACCTCCGGGGTAGACCACGGGTGCCACACCATTATTTATACGCACCTGAGGCGGCAGGGTCATTCCATTTTGGCGATGGCCGCGTGGATTGACAAAGCCGGCAGTTATGGGGAACTCATTCTCGCGGCCGAAGCTCTCGGCAGCCCAAATCTGGGGCGTGTTATCATCAAGGAATACCGGTAGCCCTTGGGTGTGGTCGCCATGGCCGTGCGTGAGGATGATTCCGGTGATTGGCTTGTCGGTGATCTTGCGAAACTCCTGATATACCTGCTGGCTGTTGTGGGTGAATTTTCCGGCATCGATGAGCACCACCCCATCCTCGCCCTCGATCATCGAGATGTTCGATGCATCGAAGCCCGATGCTGTGTAGACATTGGGGGCAATTTGGATAATCTCGCGGCGAAACTCCTCGTTGCGCTCAATCATAAGACGCGTTTGTGGCGTCTGCTCACCTGTGGGTGTCGATGTCGTCTGCTGCGCCATTGTGCCATGTGCACATAGAATTGCAGCTGCTATAACCATTACTTTTTTCATAATATATTGTTTGTTTGTTGCAACAAAAGTAGGGTATAGCGCAGGAAAAAATGGTAACATATGTTACCATTGCGATTTTTTTTATATCTTTGTGATAATGGATAACTTAGATTTCAACTTTTTTTGTGCTGATTGTCGGCAGTCGGAGGAGTATCGCAGGGCAAACTGCTTTACTCGCTACAGGGTGCGCAGATATCAGAAGGGGGATATTGTCGCCTTTAGTGGTCAGAGGGTCAGCGAGTTGTCGATAGTCGTGAGTGGGGCTATCAACGTCTCGTTTGTTCAACCTTCGGGCCTGATAATCCGCTCGGTAGACCACCTGGCACCAACCCCTATTGGGGCCATTGCGCTCTTCTCGAAGAAGAATAGATATCTGGTCGACACCAGAGCCATCGAAGAGTGCACCGTGATTAGCATCGCCAAGGAGGATGTCATATCGCAGATGGCTGCATGCCAAGATTTTATGGTGAGCTTCATCGACTTCTCAGCCTCGAGAGTCGATGCTCTGACCTCGCACATCGCCCTGCTTTCGCAACGCAGCGTAGCTGCCAAGGTGGCCTATTATATATTTTTATGCTCACGCGACGGCCATAGCTATAAATTCCCACAGACGCTGCGCATACTATCCGAACATATGTGCGTGGAACGTCCGTCGCTCTCGCGCGTTATTGCCAGCTTCGTGCAGCAGGGGCTGATAACTTACCACAGGGGTTCTGGTGAGATATTAGACCCCAAGGGGTTGAAATGTTTGGTGACGTAAATTTGTATATATCTTCTTAATGCGCGTGGGCAGGCGGGGTGTTATCCCCGCCCGCCCACGCGCATTAAAAAGGCTAAAAACCTATCGTTTCATATAGCTCTTGATGTAGTGGTGGTGTGATCCCCAGCGCTCGAAGGCTGCTTTGTCAAGTTCCTCTTGAGCTGAAGGGTGAGCCACAGAGATCAATAGGCGAGCACGCTCCTGGAGCGTTTTGCCGTATAGATCCACCGCGCCATTTTCGGTTACGAAGTAGTGCATGTGTGCACGTGTGGTCACCACGCCAGCACCTGGGTCGAGGATCGGAGCGATCTTCGAGATTCCCTTGGTGGTGATCGACGGCATTGCGATGATCGCCTTACCGCCCTTCGAGAGTGATGCTCCATAGACGAAGTCAACTTGACCTCCCACGCCCGAGTAGAATTTTGTTCCGATTGAGTCGGCACACACCTGACCCGTTAGGTCCACCTGAATCGCTGAGTTGATGGCAGTTACGCGGTCGTTCTTAGCGATGATATATGGGTCGTTGGTGTAACCTACATCCATCATGCGCACGCCCGGGTTGTCGTCGATAAAGTCGTAAACCGCCTGCGAACCCATAAGGAATGTCGATACGATCATGCCCTTGTCGATATGTTTTGCCGCTCCGTTGATTACCCCCTTCTCGACGAGTGGAAGCACGCCATCGGCGAACATCTCGGTGTGGATACCCAAGTTCTTGTGGCCTCCAAGCTGGCTGAGTACCGCATTGGGGATCGCTCCGATACCCATCTGCAACGTTGCGCCATCCTCGATGAGCGCTGCACAGTTCTTACCAATTGCGATATCTACATCGCTAGGAACGGCGATGTGAGCCTCGTCCAAAGGTTTGTCCTGCTCCACGAAGATGTCGATTGCCGAGGAGTGGATGATCGCATCACCAAAGGCGCGTGGCACATACTTATTTACCACAGCAATAACCGTGTCGGCAGTCTCCACAGCCGCCAAAGTAGCGTCGACCGATGTTCCAAGCGATACATATCCATGCTTATCGATAGGCGATACCTGAATAAGTGCCACGTTACAAGGCACTGCACCACAGCGATATAGCTTCTGTGTTTCGCTCAAGAAAACGGGGATGTAATCCGCATTTCCACTCTGCGTGTCGCGACGCACGTTAGCACCCACGAAGAACGAGTCCAACTGGAAGATCTCCGAGAAGCGACTCTCAGAGTATGCCGAGTAGCCCTCGGTGTGAAGGTGGTGAACATGCACATCGCGAATTTCGCCTCGCTCGCCGCGAGCACACATCTCCTCAACAAGACATTGAGGAACCGATGCCACAGAGCTAATGTGAACATGATCTCCAGATTTGATTACCTTAACTGCCTGCTCAGCAGTGACAAATTTGATAGGATTGCTCATAGTACCTATGTATTTTAAGTTTTAAATTAATAGTTTCGGTTTTCTTTCAGTGCTTTTATTACTGCGCTTATGCCGCACAGCTCTCTTACTGCCCTTACGCCGGGCAGGCGCCAAGCTAGCTTGGATCCAAAAACTTCGTTTTTGACTTTTGCTTGCGTTGATTTGCTCTTCGCTACGCTTGTACGATATATATAAATTATTGCTCTTATGAAAATAAATTTTCAACGATCAATACTTTATATATATCTATGTCAACCTGCGGTTGCCATGAGCAAATCATCGAGGTTTAAACCTTACGTAAATTATACGTGAGTGTGCAACCTCGATATTGGGTTTAAATGCCCTAGGGCATTTAATAAATTTTAAGAGTTAATAGGTCGTGCAAATTTATTTGCAAACGACCTATTGATTCTTAAAATCTAAAAACTGCAAGTTTTTAGCCCAATAGCGCAAGATAATACGCACCCGCGGGGGTGCTATCCCCGCCCGCCGGAGGCAGTAAGAATTTCTAGTTTTTTAGCTAAAAATTGTCTAGCGTAGTCATTTTTGGGGCTTCGCGAGCATTTTTTACCGGAGCGTACTTACGTACGTGAGGATAAAAAAGCACAGGGAAGTGCCAAAAATGGCTGTGCTAGGCGATTTTTACTTACGCTTAACCTCGACCTGCTCGTATCCCTCGATAATATCGCCGATCTTGATGTCGTTGAATGACTCGATGTTAAGACCGCAGTCCATTCCATTGGTCACCTCCTTCACGTCATCCTTGTAGCGTTTGAGTGATCCGAGCTTACCTGTATAAATTACGATACCGTCGCGGATTACGCGGATTGGGGTGTTGCGATTGATCTTACCCTCGCGCACCAAACCTCCGGCAATGGTACCAACTTTCGACACTTTGAAGACTTCCAACACCTCGATTGAGCAGACGATCTCCTCCTTCATGATTGGCTCCAACATACCCTCGATAGCATCCTTGATGTCGTTGATAGCGTCGTAGATGATTGAGTATAAGCGGATTTCGATCTCCTCCTTCTCGGCGAGCTTACGTGCTGCAGACGATGGGCGAACTTGGAAGCCGACGATAATTGCGTTCGACGCTGCCGCCAACAATACATCCGATTCGGAGATTTGACCTACTGCCGCATGGATCATATTCACCTGCACGGTCTCCTTCGAGAGCTTGATGAGCGAGCCCGACATCGCCTCGATCGAGCCATCCACATCACCCTTGACGATGATATTAAGCTCCTTGAACGAACCAATTGCTATGCGTCGGCCAATCTCGTCGAGTGTAACGTGCTTTTGGGTCATAAGTCCTTGCATACGTTGCAGTTGCTCGCGCTTGTTGGCCACCTCGCGTGCCGAACGGTCATCCTCCATTACGTTGAATGTGTCGCCCGCTTGTGGAGCTCCGTTGAGTCCCAATACCTGCACTGGGGTCGATGGGCCTGCCACGTCGATCTTCACACCATTCTCGTTGAACATCGCCTTCACGCGACCTGTGTAGATTCCCGAAAGTAGGATATCGCCCACGCGAAGGGTTCCATTTTGCACCAAAATTGTCGATACATATCCGCGACCCTTGTCGAGTGTTGACTCGATTACGGTTCCGTTTGCCTTCTTCTCGGGGTTTGCCTTAAGTTCCAGTAGCTCAGCCTCTAGGAGCACCTTTGTGAGGAGCTTGTCGAGGTTCAATCCCATCTTTGCCGATACATCTTGGCTCTGGTATTTTCCGCCCCAATCCTCCACGAGGTAGTTCATTTGAGCTAGTTGCTCCTTGATATGCTCGGGGTTTGCCGCTGGCTTGTCGCACTTATTGATGGCAAATACCATTGGTACGCCTGCCGCTTGTGCGTGGTTGATAGCCTCGGTTGTTTGAGGCATCACGCTGTCGTCTGCCGCAACGATGATGATCGCAACGTCGGTAACCTTCGCTCCACGTGCACGCATGGCGGTAAATGCCTCGTGACCCGGAGTGTCGAGGAATGTGATCTTCTGTCCGTTGAGCTCAACCGAGTAAGCACCAATGTGTTGGGTGATTCCTCCCGCCTCGCCTTGGATTACATTTGTCTTACGGATATTATCCAAAAGCGACGTTTTACCGTGGTCGACGTGACCCATCACCGTTACGATTGGAGGTCGTGGGGTGTCGTCAGCAAGCTCGTCGGTGCTCTCGTCCGAGATAGCCTCTTGGATCTCTACCGATACGAACTCCACCTTGTAGTCGAACTCCTCGGCAACCACCACAAGAGCCTCAGCATCAAGGCGTTGGTTGATAGATACCATCAAGCCAAGGTTCATACATGCCGAGATTACCTCGGTCACCGAGACGCTCATCATCGTAGCCAACTCACTCACGGTAACAAACTCTGTCACCTTGAGGATTGAGCGCTCCATCTCTTCGCGTTCGAACTCCTCGCTTGCGCGCTCAGCTTGTGCATCACGCTTCTCCTTGCGATACTTAGCACCCTTATTCTTAGCACCTTTGGCCGTTAGGCGAGCCAATGTGTCTTTTACCTGCTTTGAAACCTCCTCGTCGCTAACCTCAGCGCGAACTACTGGTTTTGGAGCCGCCTTGCCGCCCTTGTTGCGACGTCCTTGGCCTGCTGCTTGAGCATTGCCACCACCATGACGTTGGCCTCCTGCGGCGTTGCCACCACGGTTTTGACCTCCTCCTTGGTTGTTGTTGCGGCCTCCTCCTTGGCCGTTATTATTGCCACCACCTTGGCCTTGGTTTTGACCACCTTGACCTGCTGGTTTATTATTTTGTACACGGTTGATATCTACCTTCTCCTTGCTCAAACGCTTACGCTTGTGCTTACCTTTGCCGCCTGGTGTGAATCCCGAAACGTCGATTGTTCCCAACACTTGTGGGATACCGATATTTTGGACATTCGAGCGGTGGTTATCCTCGGCAGGAGCTGGGGCGGGAGCGGGAGTTGGAACTGGTGCCTGAGCTGCTGCTGGCTCGGCTTTGGGCTCTGGCTTCACCTCGACCTTTGGCTCTGGTTTTGGCTCTGGCTTCACCTCGACCTTTGGCTCTGGTTTTGGCTCTGGCGTCACCTCAACCTTTGGCGCTGGCTTTGGCGCTGCTGGCTTTGGAGTCGATCCCTTGTGCTTCGATGATGACTTCTTGCCATATTGAGCACCTAAGTCTATCGTTCCAAGCACCTTAGGTTGAGTCACTTGTGGCGTCTTCTCAACAATGTTGCTCTTCACAATCACCTCGGCTTCTGGAGCAGGGGCTGCAACTATCTCGCTAGGTTCGGACTCGATACTTACCGTTGCCTGCTTTTTTGCGATGCGCTCACGAACCGAATTGCGGTCGTTGCTCTGGCCTCTCGACGAGCCATACTCTCTCTCTAAAGCTGCATATACATCGGGCTCAACTATCGAATTGGGTGAACCATCGCTCTTGATGCCGTTCTTTCGCAAAAAGTCCGTGATGGTGTTTATGCCCACTTTGAACTCTTTGGCTACTTGAACCAGCCTTAATCTCTTTTCATTACTCATATCTTAATCCTCTCATTTTAAATTCACTACTCTTCTGCCTCAAACTCCGCGTTGAGAATGTCGAACACTCTCTGCGCCTGCTCCACTTCGAGGTCTGCACGTGCTGCGATCTGGTCGACCGAAAGCTCGATAACGCTCTTTGCCGTATCGAAACCTACGGCGCGAAGTGCATCGATGATCCATGCGTCGATCTCGTCGGAGAACTCCGTAAGTGCTACATCTTCCTCCTCAACCTCGCGGTAAACGTCGATATCGTAACCGGTCAACATCTTCGATAGGCGGATGTTAAGACCTCCCTTACCGATTGCCATCGACACCTGGTCGGGCTTAAGGTATACCGAAGCTGTTTTGCGCTCCTCGTCGATATTGATGCTCGATACCTTGGCTGGGTTGAGCGTACGTTGGATAAGGAGTTGTGGGTTGGTGGTGTAGTTGACAACGTCGATATTCTCGTTGCGCAACTCCTTGACTACGGTGTAGATACGCGAGCCCTTCATTCCCACGCATGCTCCAACAGGGTCGATACGCTCGTCGTAAGACTCTACGGCAACTTTGGCTCTCTCGCCCGGGATACGCGCAATAGCCTTGATGGTGATAAGGCCATCGAAGATCTCGGGGACCTCCTGCTCGAAGAGGCGCTCCAAGAATTGGTTTGCCGTACGCGAGAGGATGATGCGAGGTTGGTTGTTGTTCATCTCAACGGCCTTAACGATCGCCTTGATGGTCTCGCCCTTGCGGTAGTAGTCGCTTGGGATCTGCTCTGCCTTGGGCAAGATCAACTCGTTCTCGTCGTCGTCCAAGATCAAGACCTCCTTTTTCCACACCTGGTAGACCTCGCCCGAGATGATCTCGCCAACACGTTGCGAGTACTTCTCAAAGAGAACCGCCTTCTCTAGATCGAGGATGCGCGAGGCCAAGTTTTGACGAAGCGAGAGAACAGCACGACGTCCGAACTGCGCGAGTTTGATCTCGTCGGTGTACTCGTCGCCAATCTCGTAGCTCTCGTCGATAGCCTTCACATCGCTCACCGAGATCTGCACATTTGGGTTCTCCACAGCGCCATCCTCGACAACCTCGCGGTTGCGCCAGATCTCCAAGTCGCCTCGCTCGGGGTTGATGATTACGTCGAAGTTCTCGTCGACCTCGTACTGCTTTTGGAGTGCATGGCGGAATACATCCTCCAATACACCGATCATTGTGCTTTTGTCAATGTTCTTGAGCTCTTTAAATTCAGCGAAATTGCTGATTAGATTAAGATTGTCCATGATTTTCTATTTTTATTATTTTATTTGTCCTATTTAAAATCTAGATACTCCTTGGTGTATTTAATATCCTCAAAGGCGATAACCTTCTCGACATCAACCAATTGCTTCTTCTTTTTGCCCGATGGCATTTCGATAGTCTGCTTCTCGCTGTAGCTAAGTGTGATGTTATCCTCACTCACATCGCTCAACTTGGCGATAATCTTGATGCCCGAAGTGAGCAGAACCTCGACCGACGAGCCAACAATCTTGCGATATTGGCGCAGCAACTTTAGCTCCGAACCAATGCCTGCCGAAGCTACCGTGAGCGAGAAATCCTCCACCTCGCGATCAAACTCCGCCTCAATGGCACGACTAAGCGCAATACATGCATCGATAGAGACCTTGGTGTCGCTATCGATATAAAGGTCAATCTCGTTGGAGGGGGAGCAGGTGCAACCCACAACGAACATATCGGTGTCAATGAGCTTACTCTCAGCCGATTCCACCACTTTCTTTGTATCTATCATCCTATAAATTATTTCCGTATTTGTACGAAATAAGGGGACTCCACGTCCCCTTATCCCTCTCTTCTATCGACTTTTAACAGTTCAACAGTGCAAATATAGAAATATTTTTTGGATAAATTGCAATAATTGTTGAAAATATTTGAGTTAATGCGTGTAAAACAACTCTCTTACTGCACCCGCTCACGGTGCTATCCCCGCCCGCCGGAGGCAGTAAGAGAGTATTTTCAAACGTTAGCCCTGATTAAACTCCCAACCATTCACTCCCACCCAATGAGTATTTATACTTAATTACACACTTTAGATTGATAAAAAATATTGAATTACATTTTATTTTTAATAGATTTTTTATAACTTTGTATGTTCGTCAAGGAATTTAACTAATAAAATTATAAATAATGGTAGATATTTTTGAACGCCTCGAAAAGAATGTTGGCGGTCCTATTGGACAATACATGGGTGCTGCGCACGGCTATTTTGCTTTCCCTAAATTGGAGGGTGAGTTGGGACCTCACATGATGTTCCGTGGTCAAATGATGCTCAACTGGTCACTCAACAACTACCTTGGATTGGCTAACCACCCCGAGGTGCGCGAGGCTGATGCTAAGGGAGCTGCAATTTTTGGTATGGCTGCCCCAATGGGTGCTCGTATGATGAGTGGTCAAACCAAGTACCACGAGCAGTTGGAGGGTGAGCTTGCCGAGTTTGTAGGCAAAGATGACGCATTCCTGCTCAACTTCGGCTACCAAGGTATGGTTTCGATTATCGACTGTTTGCTTACTGCGCGCGATGTTGTGGTGTATGACGCTGAGGCACACGCATGTATCATCGATGGTCTGCGCATGCACAAGGGTAAGCGCTTTGTTTACGGACACAACGACCTCGACTCATTGAAGCTTCAGCTAAAGCACGCCTCGGAGCTTGCCGAGGAGCAGCGTGGTGGTGTCCTAGTGATCACCGAGGGTGTCTTCGGAATGAAGGGAGACCTTGGTTTCTTAGACAAGATCGTCGCTTTGAAGGGCGAATTCAACTTCCGCCTACTTGTTGACGATGCTCACGGATTCGGAACTATGGGTGCAACGGGTCGCGGAACGGGCGAGCACTTCGGTGTGACCGACCAAATTGACGTTCTCTTCAACACCTTCGCTAAATCTATGGCTGGCATCGGAGCCTTTGTTGCTGGTCCTAAGTGGCTTATCAACTTCTTCCGCTATAACATGCGCTCGCAGCTATACGCTAAATCGCTGCCAATGCCTATGGTTATTGGTGCCCTTAAGCGCTTGGAGCTGATCAAAGCACACCCTGAGTACCTTGCGAAATTGTGGGAGATCACAAACGCCCTTCAGGGAGCACTCAAGGAGAATGGATTCGAGATCGGTGTGACTCAATCACCTGTGACACCTATATATATGAAGGGTGGAGTCAACGAGGCTACCAACCTAATTGTTGACCTTCGCGAGAATCACAACCTATTCTGCTCGATCGTGGTCTATCCGGTGATCCCACGTGGCGAGATCATCCTTCGCGTGATCCCAACGGCAGTTCACACCCTCGAGGATGTTAAGTACACCATCGACGCCCTAAAGTCTGTACGCCAGAAACTTGTCGATGGCGTCTACGCCGCAATGCCAATCCCAGTAATGGGCGAGGGACTTTAAGCTTTTACTTAAAAACAAGAGTATAAATGGAGGAGGGGGAGGAATTTTACTCCTCCTCTTTTTTAGTTGCTTGCTTACTTACTGCCTCCGGCGGATACCTGCTTACTGCCTCCGGCGGCCGGGGATAGCACCCCCGGAGGTGCGACTAGTATTGCGCTATTGGGCTAAAAACTTTTTAAGTTTTTAGATTTTAAGAGATAAGAGATTGCCGCAAATGAATTTACACAATCTCTTATCACTTAAAATTTATTAAATGCCTGAAGGCATTTAAACCCAATATCGAGGTTCATCTCGATGAGTTTGACGCAACTGAATAGTTGTAAGAAGGTGTGTTCAACCTCGGTGATTTGCTCATGGCAACCAAAGGTTGACATAAGTAGAGCGCAGCGAAGAGCAAATCATCGTTAAAAACAAAAAAGTCAAAAACGATAGTTTTTGGATCCAAGCTAGCTTGGTGCCCGCGCGGCATAAGCGCAGTAAGAAGCGCAGAGAAAGAAACGCACCGAAAGCAAAAAGAAATAAAAACATAAAATAAAATGCGACATCTAATTGACCCCACAGACCTCTCGAATGCCGAGACGATTCAAATTGTAGAAACTGCCGAGGATATCATTGCCAACCGTGCCAAGTACAGCCAGGTGTGCCTAGGCAAGAAGCTGGCCACTCTATTTTACGAGCCTAGCACCCGTACGCGCCTGAGCTTCAATGCGGCGATGTTGGAGCTGGGAGGCACCGTTCTGGGCTTCGACGATGCTGCTTCGTCGTCGGTCTCGAAGGGTGAGACTGTTGCCGACACCACACGTGTGTTGGAGTGTTTTGCCGACATCATCGCCATGCGCCACTACAAGGAGGGGGCACCACTCGTGGCCTCGCAATATGTGAAGATCCCGGTGATAAATGCGGGCGATGGCAGCCATGCGCACCCCACGCAGACGCTCACCGACCTGTTGACCATCAAGCGCGAGCTGGGACGCTTGGACAACCTCACCGTAGGCTTCTGTGGCGACCTAAAGTACGGACGCACAGTGCATTCGCTCATCAAGGCCCTTGCGCGATTCACATCGATCAAGGTGGTGCTGATCGCCCCTCAGGAGCTGAAACTGCCCAAATATGTATACAAGGAGGTGGCCTCGTCGCCCATCGAATTCACCGAGTGCTCGACGCTAGAGGAGGCTATGCCCATGCTCGATGTGTTGTACATGACCCGCGTGCAGGGCGAGCGCTTTGCCGACAAGGCCGAATATGAGCGCCTCAAGGATAGCTTTATCCTCTCGCCCGACAAGCTCGCGGCGGCCAAGGGGAGCATGGTGATCCTCCACCCCCTCCCACGCGTGAATGAGATCACACGCGAGGTCGATGCCGACCCCCGTGCAGCATACTTCCGCCAGGTGGAGAATGGTAAGTTTGTGCGTATGGCGCTGATATACACCCTGTTGAAGTGGAACGAGGGGCTCACGCCAGCCTCCACACCTCACTTCGACAAAGGTATCGAGATCGGCAACCACATCTGCTCGAACCCAAGCTGCATAAGCAACACCGAGGATGTCGACCGCCTCTCGAAGGTGGCTCACGACGGAGTGGTGCATTGCGCTTATTGCGATAAGTAGGTTTCTTGGTTGCTTTCTGTGCGCTTACTACTGCCCTTACGCCGGGCGGGCAGTAAGAAACGTACTGAAAGTACAGTAAGAAGCGCACAGTAAGAAAATAAAAAATAAAACAAGACAATCTTTGATAAAGTCTCAAAAAATATATATCTTTACATAATAATGTGTTATTAGTTTCGTTAATTTCTGACTATTTTTATTACTATGGGCAGCAAAATCACAATAATATGTAGCAACAGCTCATCGCGCTATGAGGTTGAAGCGGGCAGCACTCTTGGGCAAATTGCCGAGATCATGGGTGCCAAGAGCCACTATCCTATCATTGCGGGCTGTGTCAACAACCGCCTGCGCGAGCTTTCGACGCCTATCTTCGAGAGTGCCACCATTCGCTTTGTCGATCGCACATCGCTTAGTGGTGCGAGGGTCTATGAGCGCACTTTATCGTTTGTTATGCAGAAGGCTGTCGAGGATCTGTTTCCGGATTTCCATCTTCGCATACGCCACTCTGTTGGCGGTGGCAGTTTCTACTGCGAAATAGATGGTATTGAAAAGGTTACGGCCTCACAGATCAAGAGCATCGAGCGTCGCATGCGCAATATTATCGAATACGACATCCCAATTATTCGCACCAAGCGCCCTACGCAGGAGGTGCGCGAGATCTACTCGGAAAGAGGCTACTTCGACAAGGTGCAGTTGCTGGAGACTCGTCCACGCCTCTATAGTGTTCTATATCAAATAGATAAGACCTTCGGATACTTCTACGGATCGTTGGCTCCCTCGAGCGGATATATCGACCTGTTCGACATCAGACCATATTATAAAGGTATACTGCTGGTTTTGCCCGAGCGCAACAACCCCTCGAAGATCGGCCGCACGCCACGTCAGGAGAAGCTTTTCGACATCTTTCGCGAGTATCAAACATGGGTGAATATCATGGGTGTGCCCACTGTGGGGGAGCTCAATGCCAAGGTTTTATCTGGCGACAGTGGCCAGATGATTAAGATTGCCGAGGCGCTGCACGAGCGAAAAATGACCACCGTTGCCGACGCCATTGCTGCAGATATCCACGAGGGAGGCCGCATGGTGCTTATCTCGGGACCCTCGTCGAGTGGCAAGACAACGACGGCCAAACGCTTGAGCATCCACCTTCAGGTCTTGGGATTTGAACCGGTACTCATCTCGCTCGACGATTACTTTGTGGATCGCGACAAGAGCCCCAAGGATGAGAATGGAGAGTACGACTTCGAAGCTCTGGAGACCATCGACATAAAGCAATTCAACGAAGATCTGCAGAGGCTTTTTGTCGGCCAGAGCGTTGTCATTCCGCGATATGACTTTATTAGCGGCACACGAAAATGGCACGAAAACCCACTCACGTTAAGCGATAAATCGATACTTATAGTGGAAGGAATTCACGCTTTGAATCCCGCTTTGACCCCCGCAATTGACGATGAGTTGAAGTTCAAGATATATGTCTCGTGCATCACTTCGGTGGCTATGGACAACCTCTCGCGCATCTCGACCTCGGACAACCGACTCCTTCGCCGCCTCACACGCGACTATACGCATCGAGGGGCAGATGGCGCCTCGACGTTGGCTCGCTGGAGGAGTGTGCGACGTGGCGAGGAGCGACATATTTTTCCCTACCAGGAGCAGGCCGATGTGATTATCAACTCATCGCTGTTCTACGAGATCTCTGTGCTTAGACCCTTCGTGGAGCCAATTTTGCACGAAATCCCCAACACGGTGCCCGAATACGACCAGGCACGACGACTGCTCCGTTTCTTGGATAACTTCACCGTTATCGACCCTGCGGAGATTCCACCCACCTCGGTTCTTCGCGAATTTATCGGTGGAGGCAGCTTTAAATATTAACCCAAATCAATAATAAAATCTATGTTTGACAACTTTTGGTCACGCCACATCGGGGTGAGCCGACAAGAAGATATCGAGCAGATGCTAAGCACAATAGGTGTTGCGTCGCTCGAGGAGCTAATTTGCGAGGTGATTCCATCGAATATCCGCCTTAAACACCCCCTAGCGCTCCAAGAGCAGGGAATGAGCGAGTATGAATTTGCTGCTCACATCGCCGCTTTGGCGCAAAGCAATCAACCCTACCGCTCGTTTATCGGTATGGGCTACTATCCCACGGCTGTTCCTGCAGTGGTGAGTCGCAACGTTTTGGAGAATCCTGCGTGGTACACATCCTACACCCCCTATCAGGCGGAAATTTCGCAGGGACGTTTGGAGGCGCTGCTCAATTTCCAGACTGCAATTATCTCGCTCACAGGCATGCAGATCGCCTCGTGCTCGCTGCTCGACGAGGCTACAGCTGCTGCCGAGGCTATGTTGATGCTCTTTGCACTTCGCTCGCGCGAGGCTGTCAAGGAGGGTCACAACCAATTTTTTGTCGACGAGAATATCTTTCCGCAGACCCTCGATGTGCTCTTAACGCGCAGCGAACCATATGGCATTGAGCTAATTGTCGACTCAGCAGAGGATTATCAATTCACTGGCAAGGAGTTTGGTGCTGCGGTGCAATACCCTGCTGCCAATGGCCAAATAATTAATTATGAGGCTTTTGCTGAGCGTGCACACGCCGCTGGGGCATTGGTCACTGCCATTGCCGACCCTCTGTCGCTTGCTCTGCTTAAGGCACCTGGCGAGTGGGGAGCTGATGTTGCTGTGGGATCTACCCAGCGCTTGGGCTTGCCAATGGGCTTTGGAGGTCCTTCGGCAGGTTATATGGCTACACGCGAGAAATTTAAGCGCAACATGCCTGGTCGCATAATTGGTGTGTCGGTAGATCGCTTGGGCAACCGCGCACTTCGCATGGCTCTGCAGATGCGCGAGCAGCATATCAAGCGCGAGCGTGCAACATCGAATATCTGTACCGCATCGGCGCTAATGGCCTCGATGGTAGGATTTTACTGCGCATATAATGGCCCCGAGGGGCTTCGTCGTGCAGCCACTACAGCGCACTGCGCAGCTAAGAGCGTTGCGGCAGCACTAAAGTCGTTGGGCTACACGCTTGCAACCGACAATTTCTTCGATACGCTCGAGATCGAGGCCGAGACATCGGTGGTGCAATCATTGGCCTTGGAGCGCGAAATTAACTTCTTCTACCCTTCGCTGGAGCGCGTGAGAATCTCATTCGACGAGGTGACAACGCCCGAGGAGGTCGAGAGCGTGGTGGAGATATTTAGCCTAGCTAAGGGTCGCAAACCAAAGAAGATCAAGATGATAAGCGTGCCAGAGATCGACGAACAACTACTTCGCAGATCGGAGTATCTCACCGAAGAGGTCTTCAATAAATATCGAAGCGAGAGCGAGATGATGCGCTACATCAAGCGTTTGGAGCTGCGCGATATCTCGCTAGCCAACTCGATGATTCCGCTAGGCTCGTGCACCATGAAGCTCAACGCTGCGGCAATTATGCAGCCAATTTCCCTTGCGGGATTCCAAAATATGCACCCTTTTGCACCCGAGGATCAGGCAAATGGTTACATGGCTTTGATTGCCGAGATGGAGCGCGATTTGGCTGTAATCACCGGATTCTCAGCATGTTCACTGCAACCCAATTCGGGTGCTGCGGGTGAGTACGCTGGCCTTATGGTCATTCGCGCATACCACCAAAGTCGCGGCCAAGGTTATCGCAATATTGTACTTATCCCCGACTCGGCACACGGCACAAACCCTGCTTCGGCAGCGATGGCCGGCATGAAGATCGTGGGGGTGAAGTGCGACGCGCAGGGCAATATCGATGTGGAGGATCTTAAGACCAAGGCCGAGGCAAATGCATCGGAGTTGAGCTGTTTGATGGTGACATATCCATCGACACACGGCGTGTTCGAGAGTGGCATTCGCGAGATTGTCGACGCGGTGCATGATGCTGGTGGTCAGGTATATATGGATGGTGCAAACATGAACGCGCAGGTGGGATTGACCTCGCCCGGATATATCGGAGCCGACGTATGCCACTTGAATCTTCACAAGACCTTCGCAATGCCGCATGGTGGTGGTGGCCCGGGCGTAGGCCCAATTTGCACAGCCGAGCACCTTGCCGAGTTCCTCCCTTCGCACTCTGTGGCGCAGGCGGGTGGCCAGAATGGCATCACGGCAGTATCGTCATCGCCATGGGGTTCGGCACTATTATTGCCAATCACATATGGTTACATCAAGATGTTGGGCGGTGAGGGGTTGCGTCGCTCCACGCAGATAGCGATCCTCAATGCAAACTACATTTCGGCAGCTTTGAAGGGCGACTTCAGAACATACTACAGCGGCCAAAGCGGCTACGTGGGGCACGAATTGATCTTGGACTTGACCAACTTCAAGCGCGACTACGCATGCGACTGCTCGGATGTGGCGCGTCGATTGATGGATTATGGATTCCATGCTCCAACGCTCTCATTCCCAGTGCATGAGACGCTTATGATCGAGCCAACCGAGAGCGAGAACAAGGCCGAGATGGATCGTTTCATCGAGGCTCTGCAAAAGATCAAGGCAGAATGCCAGGCGATTGATGGATCTGCAGACAACGTAGTTGCCAACGCTCCACACACCGCAGGCGAGATTTGCGGCGAGTGGAATCACCCCTACACACGCGAGCAGGCGGCATTTCCACTTGAGTGGGTGCGCCAATCGAAGTTCTTCCCCTTTGTGGCTAAGGTAGATGGCGGATATGGCGACAGAAATTTATGTTGTCGTTGTCAATAAATTGTTGTACATTTGCACAAAATATATTTTAATAGACTATAAAAATGAAAGTAGAGAGTAACATGATGGTAGGCGTGAACTACACGCTAACTGTCGACGGAAATGTAGCTGACCAATCACAAGAGGGTGCACCACTAGAGTTTATCGTAGGATCGGGAATGATCCTTCCTAAATTCGAGGAGGCTATCATGGGCAAAGAGGTAGGCGACAAAGTGGCATTCACTATCGAGGCTGCTGAGGGCTACGGAGAGATCCACCCAGAGGCTATCGTAGACCTTCCACGCTCGATCTTCTGCGACGAGAATGGCGCTATTGCCGAGATGGTTGTAGTTGGAAACGTATTGCCAATGTCTTCGGCTGATGGCCAACAGATGTACGGAATGGTGAAAGAGGTAGGCGAGGAGACCGTGAAGATGGACTTCAACCACCCAATGGCTGGCAAAACCTTGAACTTCGAGGTCGAGGTAGCATCAGTACGCGAGGTAACTCCCGAGGACCTAGCCCCAAAAGGCGGCTGCGGATGTGGCTGTGGCGAAGGCGGCGACTGCGACGAAGAGGGCTGCGGTTGCGACGAGGGCTGCTGCAACTAATCTCACCCCTACTGCACGATAAATCATGCGACAAAGCTGGATCTTTTGATCTGGTTTGTCGCATGATTTTTTGTTTATTACTGCCTCCGGCGGGCGGGGATAGCACCGTGAGCGGGTGCAGCTAGTGCCAGCGATGATTTGCTCTGCGCTTCGCTTTTACGATACATAATAATAGGTGTGATTTTATGAAAACAAGTTTTCAACATCACACCTATTATTATGTATCTATCCCCGCCCGCCGGAGGCAGTAAGAAAATGGCAGCTAAAAAGTAAAACTACCACCAAGCACACCCCAAGCCTTTGGCATCTCGAGGCCTCCATAGTCGAAGTACTCGGTCGAGGTTATATTGGTCACATCCAGGTAGATACGCACCTTGTTCTTGGTCCATGCCAGGCGGCTATCCACAAGGAAATAGGGCTCATAAGCAACCACATTACCATCGGCATCCGAGTAATTCCCGTAGCGATCGAAGTAGGATCCTGTGAGCACGAGGCTCAAGTTGCGCCACATCTTAAATGTTACCGATGCTGCGGCCTTGTTGCGGATAAAGTTCTGCGCGTAGAGCGATATCATCTCGCCAGAATCCTTATCTTGGGCGATGTGTCCATAACTTATACTCGCCTGATCCACAAGGCCTTGAGGCGCATAAACGCCGCTCCACTCAAACCCTAAGGTCGAAAGCTCGGTGATCTGTCGCGAGTAGTAGATGTCGGGATTCTCGGCTCTCTCCTCGGCACTTTGGGCCCAGTCGATTATATTTTTCCCATCGCGCAGGTAGATCTGTGCGGTGGTCGAGAATTTCCCCTTGCTGTAGCTGCTGGCCAGGCGATATGTTGTTGCGCTCTCGGGCACAAGATTCTCATCGGCAATGCGCACAGCGCTCGAGTAATAGAGATCGGTGAAGGTCGGCAGGCGCATCGATTCGTTGACTCCCGCCTCGATCATCAACCCCTGCAGAGGGGTGTAACAGGCTGATAATCCCCAAATTGGAGACTCCCCATAGGGTGATGTTGCTAGGCCTGCCGAGGCTGCTAGCGAAATCTTACGCCATTTTTTTGTGTGACGCAGATAGAAGTTTCCGATGTTTCGCTCGTCGGCATGTGTGTAGAGGCCGTTCGCCTCTGCCGCCTCTATGCCCATGTTGGTGCTCCAGATATGGTTGTAGGTGTAGTCGGCACCAAGGGTCGAGGTGCCTGCTGTGGCCCAATCGTAATTGGCATATAGCTCGGCAGTTACGTTGTCGGTGTTGTGGAAGTTGTTGCCCACAGATGAGCCTTTGATCCACTCGTAGTCGTCGAAATTCTTGCGGTAACTAACACTGCTATTGAGATTTACGCGTTCGCCAAGCGACTTTGTCCACCTGAGCGATCCGATGAATGTCTCGGTGGTTTCGTATTGGTCGGGGTTGGTGAGCGAGTAGAAGCCGTTGGAGCCAAAGGCTCGCCTCTGATAGCCGGCCTGAGCGTCGAAGAATCCCAACTTCTCGTGGTCGTAGGTGCTGCGCAGGTAGCCATTCCAATTCTCGAAATCGGTGTTGTAGGCGTAGCCATCGCTCCGACGCAGTGAGGTGGCTCCAAAGATATTCAATCGCCCCGTGGTGATGGCTCCCGAGAGGTTCGCATAGCCGTAACCATGCTGACCACCAGCCACTTCCACACGTCCATAGGTTGGCGCCAGGGGTGCTGTGCGGAAGTTAATTGCTCCGGCATAGGCCCCCACGCCCGAGATGCCATCGATAAGATCGATCGCTGAGACCACCTCGATATCGATGGGTAGTGAGTGTGTTTGATGCCCCGTGCGAGCATCTGTGAAGTTGATGCCGTTGAGCAGCACCATCGTTTGGTCGAACGACCCTCCTCGAATTGAGAGGTCTGTCTGAATCCCCATGCCACCTCGTTGGCGAACGTCAATAGAGGGCGAAAGGCGCAGCGCAGACTCCAACGTTTGGAGTGGGGCAGCGGCCTGAGTCGCTCTACTGAAGAGTTGTGTTGGTGCCATTGCACTGCGTGTTGGGCTCTCTTTTTCGAGAGTGACCCCCACATCGTCGATATCGACAACTTTGAAGACCTTTAAAGTGTCGAGATCAGCGGCACGAACCTCTGAAGTAGCAAGTGAGATGATCGACATTCCAACCCCTAAGACGCCAATGCGAACAAGCTTGTGCATCGAAGCAAAGGCTGAGTAACCAGCTCTACTCCAACGTCTAAAGCAAGCAACGGCTCTGGTTGAATGAAATTTTTTCATCATTACTTGTTATTTGGATTATTTAAAATTCAGCCCTGGACCCTCCAGAACCGCCGGCAAAGTTAATTAAATAATCTTGTCGTGCAACTTTTTTTTTGCGTTTCTTACTGCGTTTCTTACTGCCTTTCTTACTGCCTCCGGCGGGCGGGGATAGCAGCGTGAGCGGGTGCAGCTAATATTGCGATGATTTGCTCTACGCTTCGCTTTTACGATAAAAAATAATAGATGAGACCGTTGAAAGTTCACTTTCAAAAGATCTCATCTATTATTTTTTATCTATGTCAACCTACGGTTGCCATGAGCAAATCACCGAGCGCAAAACCTGTTGTAAAATATTTGAGAGTGTAACCTCGCGATTGGGTTTAAATGCCAAAGGCATTTAATAAATTTTAGTCTGCATAAAGTTGCGCAAATTTATTTGTGGCAACTTTATGCAGACTAAAATCTAAAAACTGCAAAGTTTTTAGCCCAATAGCGCAAAAAATACGCACCCGCGGGGGTGCTATCCCCGCCCGCCGGAGGCAGTAAGAAAGGCAGTAAGAAAGGCAGTAAGAAAGGCAGTAAGAAAGGCAGTAAGAAAGGCAGT
>JAWXTD010000034.1:0-20904 GCA_044433805.1 Rikenellaceae bacterium | reverse complement strand
ACAATCTACGCTAAGCACGAAGGCGCCGTTGCTGCTCCTACAGCTGGCTTGCACTTCTCAAAGCACCTGCTTAAACGCATGGAGATCAAGGGTGTGAAGGAGGCTTTTGTCACTCTGCACGTTGGTTTGGGCAACTTCCGCAAGGTCGATGTCGAGGATCTATCGAAGCACAAAGTCGACTCGGAGCAATATATCGTCTCGCCAGAGTGTGTCGAGGCTGTGAACTCTGCCAAGAAGCGTGATAATAAGATTCTAGCTGTTGGAACAACCGTAATCAAAGCACTCGAGAGTGCCGTTTCGACCAATGGAATGATCAAGGAGATGAACGGATGGACAAATAAATTTATCTTTGCGCCATACGACTTTACCGTTGCCGATGCGATGGTTACGAACTTCCACCTTCCATACTCAACTCAGCTTATGCAGGTTTCGGCATATGGTGGTTATGAGTTGATTGCCGAGGCTTATAAAGTGGCCAAAGCTGAGGGTTATCGCTTTGGAACGTATGGCGATGCGATGTTGATTTTGTAAGTTTAAATACCTATATTATATAGCTAAGTGATTTGCATAGTTTGAAATGCGACTAATTTTTATTACCTTTGTAAAATATAAATAACCAACCGATACATGTCATCAAAGAAAATATTATACGTATGTCAGGAGATAAGCCCATATCTGGCCGCTTCTGAGAATGCTCAATTTTGCAGAGCTCTTTTGCAAGGAGTCCAAGAGTGTGGCAACGAAATACGTTCATTTACACCTCGTTATGGAGTGATCAATGAGCGAAGAAATCAGTTGCATGAGGTGATTAGATTGTCGGGAATGAACCTGATTATCAATAATAATGATAACCAGCTTATCATTAAAGTTGCCTCGATTCCGCTTGCTCGCGTTCAAGTCTATTTTATCGACAACGAAGATTTCTTCTCTCGCAAAGCCGTTTTAGCCGATGCTCAGGGTGATGAGTTCGAGGATAACGACGAGCGTGCAATATTCTTTGCTCGCGGAGTGTTGGAGACTGTCAAGAAGTTGCGTTGGTCGCCCGATGTGGTTCACTGCCACGGATGGTTCTCAACGATTGTGCCAATTTACCTGAAGCATACATTTGCCGACGACCCAATCTTTCAGGATGTCAAGGTTGTGGTGTCGCTCTATGACGATGAATTTACCAAATCGTTGAACCCCGAATTTAAAGATAAGATTGCATCTGAGGGGTTGTCGGACGATAATATTGATTTTTTAACCGATCCTTCATACGAAAATTTATATAAATTCGTTATGACTTATGCTGACGGTGTTGTAATAGCTTCTGAAAATGTAAACCAGAGTGTAGTTGACTATGCTCGAGCTGCAGGCAAGAAGATATTAGAGTACAAAAAACTAAACTTCAACGATGAGGGAGTGGTCGAAGATGCCGCAGAAGCTAAAGAATTATACGAAAATTATGACAAATTCTATGAATCGCTTTAAACTAATGCGTCGCCTTCTTGGCGGAATGATTGTGATTGCAACTGTGGCAGTCATCACTTTTAGTGGTTGTACAAATATCGACTACACACTCGGTAGCAACCTCACAATTGAGAACCAGTCCTTGAAGCTTGGGCAGCTCAATATCGATGGTACTACAGGTGACTTCTTCCAGTCGCGCCTATATCAGACCGATTCAATCACCACTTCGTGTTTGTCGTATGGATATTTCGGTATAATGGGTAACGACACCTTCGGAACGCGTTCGGCGGGATTCTACTCGCAGTATATTCCTGCAAATATCCTCGACGACGATATCTTTGGATATATGCCTATCTTCGACTCGGCGGTTCTCTATCTATCGGTCGAGGCTTATGGTGGAGATACCACTGTATCGCAAGAGTTCGAGGTTTTCGAGATTATCGACGACTCATTCTTGACCGAATCGGCCGACTCAATCTTCTTCCCAGATATGGATATGACGCCATATATCGCAAAAGAGCCTGTTTTCACCTTCACATACCCCGATTATGACAATGGTGTTTACGTTGCTTCAACTTCGGTGACAATGAAAGAGACCGATCTCACATACGATTTCATCGATCGCCTAATGCTTATCACTGAAACCGATGAGTATGATGAAGAAATTTACGACGAGGATGAGGATTGGGTAGATGTATTCAAGGGTCTTTATATTCGCCCTACAGCTGCACTAGACCCCTATCAAGAGGGTAAAACAGCAGCGATTTACTCGACGCTAATGGAGAGTTCTGGTTGGGGTTTCTATGGTCGTAACCGCGAAGAGACCGACCCAACTTTGATCCAAGATACTATCGGTATGACATATGTTTTCTATAGCTCATATGCCGAGGCTGGTAACGTGTCGATCAACTTCTTTGACTATAACTACGACGGTTCACTCATCGATTTCAACGATGTTAAGACCCCTTCGAAGAGCGACGATGAAGTGCCTTTGACATCGGTGTTGCGCGTCGAGGCGATGGGGGGAGTTGTGAGCGAAATCACCCTTACCGAAGATTTCTTCTACGAGTTGGATCAAATTCTCGATACCGAGTACGACGGTGTAATGTATGAGAGTTTGTTCTTCAACCAAGCAAAATTGAAGATCTATATGCAGGAGGTGACTAGTCACGATCCAAACGATATCGATATATTTACAGTTACCCCTTGGATGAATGTTTTGCCAACTAATTTGGCTCTGTATACCAACTATTCGCACTACTACTACGATGAGGACGATGTCACTTATGCCACCCTTACAGGTGTTTCTGACTACCTCTACGCATACGAATCGAGCTATACGCTTGACTTTGGTGGTGAGTTGAACCGTTCGTGGGGTTGTTATGTGATGAATATTCCCGGACACATTCAGGTAGTTTGGAATAGCTACCTAGCAGCCAAAGAGGAGGCCGAAGAGAATGGCACAGATATAGATTGGGATTCGGTGGAGTACCGTAAAATGTATTTAGGACCAACAGCTTCAAATTTGTTCTCGAGCCAGTATGCATCTTTGCAGGCTAGCGATCCTGAGCTAAACTCAGCTCCATTCTATTTGGAGTTGACATACACGATGATACGATAAAAAATAATATATGCAAGAGAATTTAGTTATAGTAGAGTCCCCCAAAAAAGCGACAACAATTGCAAAGTTCTTAGGGTCGGACTTTATTGTAAAATCAAGTCGAGGTCATATTCGAGACCTTGCAAAGAAAGATCTGGGAATCGATATTGAAGGCCAATACACCCCAGTATACGAGATCTCGAGCGACAAGAGTAAAATTGTCGACGAGCTCAAGAAATTATCAAAGTCAGTAAAAAATGTCTGGCTTGCATCCGATGAGGACCGTGAAGGAGAGGCTATCGCGTGGCACTTGGCACAAGTTTTGGAGTTGCCCGTTGATCAAACAAAACGCATTGTCTTTCACGAGATTACAAAGCCTGCAATTTTAAAAGCAATAGAGAATCCACGCACTATAAACATGGATCTGGTCAACGCACAGCAAGCACGCCGTGTGTTGGACCGTTTAGTGGGCTTCGAGCTCTCGCCAGTTCTTTGGCGCAAGGTTCGTCCGCAACTCTCGGCAGGTCGCGTGCAGAGCGTTGCGGTGCGTTTGATCGTTGAGCGCGAGCGCGAGATCATCAATTTCCAAGCTAAGCAATATTACCGTGTGGTGGCTCAATTCCAAAAGAGTGGCTCAACTGCAAAGAGCGGTTTCAAGGCGGAGCTTTCACACCGTTTGGATTCGTATGAGCAAGCCGAAGAGTTGCTAAAGCGCTCTATTGGTGCGACTTACAGCGTTAGCAAAGTCGAAGAAAAACCCGTTAAGCGCTATGCCGCAGCACCATTCACCACCTCGACACTTCAGCAAGAGGCGGGACGCAAACTTGGAATGTCAGTCTCGCAAATTATGTCGGTTGCCCAGCGTCTTTACGAGCAGGGACTTATCACATATATGCGTACCGATTCGGTGAATCTTTCGTCGCTCGCTATCGACCAATGCAAAGAAGAGATCATAAAGGAGTATGGTGCAAACTACTCATCTCCAAAGAATTATAAGACAAAATCCAAGGGTGCACAAGAGGCTCACGAGGCTATCCGTCCATCCTATTTCAACCGTAAAACTATCGATGGAACTGCGCAAGAGAAACGCCTGTACGATCTAATTTGGAAACGTACGGTAGCCTCGCAAATGGTTGCAGCCGAGTTCGATAGAACCGTAATCACCATCAACCAAGATGGCAGGGATGTGACCTACTCGACCACGGGAGAGGTGGTTCGCTTCGACGGATTTATGCGTCTGTACACCGAAGCGGTCGACGAAGACGCGCAATCTGACGATCCTAAGCATGTTGCGCGCCTGCCCAAATTAGTTGTGGGCGACTCGATGAATGCAATGGATATCACAGCTTCGGAGCGCTACACAAAATCACCTGCTCGTTTCGACGAGCCTGCCTTGGTTAAGCGCTTGCAGGAGTTGGGAATCGGACGTCCATCGACCTATGCACCGACTATCTCGACAGTCATCACGCGCGGATATGTTGTTAAGCAGAGCCGCGATGCAGTTGAGCGCGAGTATACACAATTGACTCTAAAAGATGAGCAGATCTCAACAAATTTTCTAAAAGAAAACGTTGGTAAAGAGAAAGATCGCTTGTCACCAACCGATATTGGAATGTTGGTCAACGACTACTTGGAGGGTCAATTTTCCGAGATTATCGACTACAATTTTACAGCAAATGTCGAGAAGGAGTTCGACCGTGTTGCCGAAGGAGAGGTCGCTTGGAACAAGATGATCGATGATTTTTATAAACCATTCCACTCGATGATCGATGTGGCAATTGGTGAGCAAGCTACACGCGCAACTCACGAGCGTATTTTGGGCGTCGATCCTAAAAGCGGACACGAGGTAAAAGCACGCATTGGACGCTATGGAGCCATGGTCGAGATCGTAGCACCCGAAGGTGAAAAACCTCGCTACGCAGGTCTCAAAACAGGTCAGCTTATCGAGTCGATCACCTTGGAGGAGGCTCTTTCGCTCTTCGATTTGCCTCGCTCGGTTGGTGAATTCGAGGGTCATGAGTTGATTATCGGCGTTGGCCGTTTCGGCCCGTATATACGTCAAGATAAGGCATTTACATCACTCGCAAAGACAGATGATCCATACACAATCACCTTGGAGCGAGCAATTGAACTTATCAAAACTACGCGTGAGAGTAAGGCCGCAGCAAACGTTCCTCTAAAGACTTTCGAGCAAGATGCCGATATGGTCGTGAAGAATGGTCGCTATGGTCCATATATCGCACACAACAAGAAGAATTATCGCATCCCAAAAGGGCGTGTGGCCGAGGAGCTAACCTTCGAGGAGTGTCAAGAGATAATTGCAAAATCAAAAAAATAAACTTAAATATATGAAGAATCTTTTACTAGCAGTAGCGCTACTATTTAGCCTTAGCGCTGTAGCGCAGACAGAGCAAAAAGAGGATGCTCCTAAACAAGAGGGGTATATTTTTACCGACACCAAAGTTATTCCTGGTACATCGGTTAAGAATCAACACCGCAGCGGCACTTGTTGGTGCTACAGTGGCCTTTCAACGTTGGAGAATGAGATCATTAAGGCTGGTGGTGCGCAGATGGATCTATCGGAGATGTGGGTAGTTCGCCACGCTTACTTCGATAAGGCTGTTAAATATGCACGTCTGCATGGATATTTGAATCTTGCCGTAGGTGGTGCATTCCACGACGTGACCGAGGTGATCAAAAATTATGGTATCGTTCCACAGGAGGTATATCAAGGACTTAACTATGGCACTGACCTTCCGGTATTTGGCGAGATCGACGATGTGATCAAAGGCTATATGGATGCTGTGATCAAGGCCTCGAACAAGACCCTTACCACTGCGTGGATGGCAGGTTTGAATGGTATTTTGGATAGTTATTTTGGTGTTTTGCCCGAGAATTTCACCTTCGAGGGTAAGGAGTACACGCCACAAAGTTTTGCTGCCGCGTTGCCAATCAATATCGATGACTACATCTCGATTACTTCATACACTCACCACCCATTCTATGAGCAGTGTGTTGTAGAGGTGCCCGACAACTGGATGTGGATGCCATCGTATAACTTGCCACTCGATGAGATGATGGATCTTATCGACACAGCTATCGCTTCAGGCTACTCAATTGGCTGGGGCACAGACGTTAGCGAGAAGGGCTTCAGCGGTTCAAAAGCTATCGGAATCATCCCCGAGGATAATGCAGAGAACTTCTCAGGTTCGGATGCTGCTCGCTGGGGAGGCCTAACCTCAAGCCAAAAAGAGAAAGAGTTGTACTCGTTCAGTGGCCCAATCAAGGAGAAGGTTATCACTCAAGAGATGCGCCAAATCGCATTCGACAACTACGAATCAACCGACGACCACGGTATGGTAATCGAGGGTACAGCACTCGACCAAGAGGGGAATCCATTCTATCGAGTTAAAAATTCGTGGGATGTTCGCGAACCATACGATGGTTACTACTACTTCTCGCGCCCATTCGTAGCATACAAAACCATCTCTATTATGGTTAATAAAAATGCACTTTCAAAGTCGACAAAGAAGGCCTTAGGCTTGTAACGAGAGAGGCTAAAAGCATAAAAAAACTTCCGATCTATATTAGGTCGGAAGTTTTTTTATAGCTGTAATGATCTTCTTAGAAGTCGACTAGCCCCTGCTTAACGGCATAAACCACAAGGCTAGCGGTGTTTTTGCAGCCAGTCTTTTCCATAATGTTCGCGCGGTGCTTGTCGACGGTTCTTTTCGAAATAAATAGGGTGTCGGCAATTTCGTGATTCGATAGGCCTTGACACACGGCAATGAGAATTTCAGTCTCGCGACTCGATAATATTTCACTCTCGCTCGGCGTACTCTCGCAGCTATGCATGGTGTGAGTGAGCGTCGTGAATATCTTGTCACTGAAGTAGTTACCTCCGGTAGCTACGACCTCTATAGCTTCAATCACATCGTGAATATCAGTATCCTTAAGCAAGAATCCCTTCGCCCCGGCATCGACCATAAGTTTGTAGTAGTTCTCGTCGCCGAACATCGATAGTGTGATGATCTTCAGTTCTGGGTGCAGCGCCAGCGCCCGGCGAGTTGCCTGATCGCCTGAGATCCCCTCCATTGATATATCCATAAATACGATGTCGACATCCGTATGGTCGAGCAGCTCGAGAAACTCCTCTCCGCTAGCAGCTTCGGCCACAACTTCATAGCCCTCATGGCACTCTAGAAGGCTGCGCAAACCCCCTCGAAATAGCGAGTGGTCATCGACTAAAATTATCTTCATGCTATCTATTTTTTGTTATCGGTAGGTAAATTGTGGCACTCATGCCGCTGCCCTCGCAACTAATAATCTCGATTTTGCCATTGATCGAGTTTATACGCGAGGTGATGTTCGAGAGCCCCATGCCGCGATCTTCAACCGGTCGGATCGAAAATCCACGACCGTTATCGCTGTAATATACTTGCAACTCGTTGGTTTTTCTCAGCAGGGTGAATGTTATTAGCGTGCACCCTGAATGTTTAAGCGAGTTGTTAAATAGCTCACACACAGTGCGATATATCGTTACTTCGGTGTCGCGATCGAATCGCTGATTTTCGATATTACTATAAAATTGAAGCTTTATACCGTAGAGCGCCGTATTTTTATTGATAAAGTTCCTCAATCCTCGCACCAGTCCAAAGTCGTTTAGTACGTGGGGCGATAGGTTATTGGATATCTCCCTGAGCGAGGCGATTGATTCGTTGATAATATTTGTTGTGTTACTGATAATCTTCTCGCGCTGCTTGGGTGTCAAATCGGGCGATGATAGCGCCGAGAGCGACATCTTTGCTGTCGAAAGCAGTGGGCCTAGCCCGTCGTGCAGCTCTTTTGAGAATGTTGAACGTGTCTTCTCCTCGGTGCGAATCACTGCCGATAGGATCCTCCTTGAGACGAATTGTCGTTGCTGATTCAATCGGTCGATATATTTGAACAATCGGTGGGCGTACATCACACCAATCGAGAGTCCAATTGAAACCACTAGACCAGTCCACCAGAAAATTTTCAACGGAATCTCTTGCCCTCCAACCATAATAAATTGCATCACACGCTCCACGCAAAGAAGCATAAAGCTGATGATAAATAGCCACCATATCGAGCTATATTTAGTAGCACCAACCAGCTTTATCGCGTAGAGCGATGCGACAATCTGTGTGCATATTGCAATGATTAGAAGGATCTTAATAAACATAATACCAGCTATTTACATATTGAATTTGCTGATTTTGTCGAGTTGCCCATAGTTGGTCATATCTACTTGAATTGGTACCACCGAGACATATCCTTGAGCCAATGCCCACTCGTCGGTGTCGGTGGCTTCGGGCTCGTGATTTACAAATGCTCCGGTGAGCCAGTAGTAGGTATTTTCGCGTGGGTCGACGCGCTCGAAGAACTCTTCTCGCCAATAGCCGCGATTCTGGCGACAGCATCGTACGCCTTTTATCTGCGCCAATGGCAGGGCTGGGATGTTGACATTCAGGCAGAAATGAGGCTCAACATTGGCCTCGATCACCGCCTTGATTATACGCTCAACGAATATTTTCGATGTCTCGAAATCAGCATTTGGGCTGTGGTCCAACAGTGAAAAACCGATCGACGGAGCGTAGAAACTACCCTCAATTGCTGCCCCCATCGTTCCCGAGTAGAGCACATTTACCGCTGCGTTCGATCCATGATTAATTCCTGAAAGCATCAAATCGACCTTTTGATCTTTGAGAAGGTGGTCTAAGGCAAATTTTACGCAATCTACGGGTGTTCCGTTAACGGCATAAACTTCGGCAGGGAGCGACGATTTTATGCGTTCCGGGTATAGTGGTGAATAGATCGTAATAGCTTGGCTCATACCACTTTGGGCGGTTTTTGGGGCTACTACAACCACGCGGCCAAACTTCGCAGCCACCTCGACTAAAGCAGCTATTCCTTTGGCATCGTAGCCATCGTCGTTAGATATTAATATTAGTCTCTCTTTGCTCATTTTCTTCATCTATTTTGGCATTTCAGCCACGAATAATTAATTATATACCTCCAAATTCCATAAGGTAGGCCTTGATGAAATCATCTAAATCGCCATCCATCACCGCATCTACGGCAGATGTTTGGTGCCCGGTTCTGTGATCCTTAACTCTGCGATCATCAAATACATAGGAGCGAATTTGCGATCCCCATTCGATCTTTTTCTTTGTCGCCTCCAGCGCCTGCTGCGTTGCTCTGCGCTTTTCGATTTCACGTTGATACAGCTTCGAGCGGAGTATGCGCATTGCATTCTCGCGGTTCATCAATTGCGAGCGAGTCTCCATATTTTCGATCAGAAAACTTATCGCCTCGCCCGTTTGTGGATCCTTCGAGTTGTATCGCAGACGCACGGCAGTCTCGACCTTATTTACGTTTTGACCTCCCGCGCCGCTTGCTCTATATGTATCCCACTGGATATCTGCTTGGTTGACCACCACCTCGATATTGTCGTCGACAGCAGGCGAAACAAAGACCGAGGCGAAGGTGGTCTGGCGCTTATTATTGGCATTAAATGGCGAAAGGCGAACCATGCGGTGTACTCCATTTTCGCTCTTCAAATAACCATAAGCCCACTCTCCCTCGAACTCCAAAGTGCACGATTTTACTCCAACTTCGTCGCCTGCCTGATAGTCCAACACCTTGATTTTATACCCTTTAGCTTCGCCCCAGCGAGTGATCATGCGCATTAACATCGCCACCCAATCTAGAGCCTCGGTTCCGCCAGCCCCAGCATTAATATCGACAATTGCCCCTAACTTATCCTCCTGGCCACGCAACATGTTGCGAAGTTCAAGCTGCTCGATATGTTGGAGCGCCTGCGCATATAACGCGTCGAACTCCTGCTCGGTGGCAACACCTTCGCGGACAAATTCGCCCATAATAGTCAGATCTTCGGCCTCTTTCGATGTGTTGTCGAAATCTTCGATCCACCCCTTTATCGAGGCTACCTTTTGCAGCTGTTTGCGTGCAGTATCGGCATCGTTCCAAAAGTTCGGCTCTTGGGTTCGCTCCTGCTCATTTTGCAATTCAATGCGTTTTGCCTCGATATCCAAGCAGCGCTCCAATTCGGCGCAACGTGCCTCAATATCTTTAATTTGCTCGATTGAAACCATAACTATTCAATCTCCCAGTCGCAACCATCTTTGCGATCCTTAACGCGGATTCCAGCTTCAACAAGCCCGTCACGGATTTTGTCCGATAAAGCCCAATTTTTATCTGCTTTGGCCTCGCTGCGCATCGCGAGCAACATCTCGACAAGTGGCGAGATGTAATCTTTTCCCTGCGCGCTGCCAGCTGCCTTTGTATCTTTTAGACCCAAAATGTCGAAGGCGTAGAGGTGGATAGTCGCCTTAAGAGCCTCGAGCGCTTCGGTCGTAATACTCTGAGAGCCATCGACTACCGAGTTGATCATACGCACAGCATCGAAGAGTGCCGAGATCACCATCGGAGAGTTCAGGTCGTCGTTCATCGCATCCTCGCAACGCTGCTCAATCTCAACAACATTGAAGCTGGTGCTATCTGAAGGCTTAATCTTTTCGAGAGCCTCGATGCCCTTCATCAATCGATCAAGTCCCTTTTCGGCAGCCTGCAAGGCCTCGTTCGAGAAGTCGAGCGTCGAACGATAGTGCGCCTGAAGCACGAAGAAACGGATGGTCATAGGCGAATATGCCTGCTCCAAAATCTTGTGCGAACCGGTGAACAGCTCCTCGAGTGTGATGAAGTTGCCCAACGATTTCCCCATCTTTTGGCCATTAATAGTGATCATATTGTTGTGTACCCAGTAGCGAGCAGAGTCGTGTCCAAAGGCAGCTGTCGATTGCGCGATCTCGCACTCGTGGTGAGGGAACATCAAGTCCATTCCACCACCGTGAATGTCAAATTGTTCGCCTAAATACTTGCTGCTCATCGCAGTACACTCCATGTGCCATCCTGGGAATCCGTCACTCCAAGGCGATGGCCAACGCATAATATGCTCTGGCGATGCCTTTTTCCACAATGCAAAATCGGCCGAGTGGCGCTTGTCGCTTTGACCATCTAGCGTGCGGGTGTTGGTTATGATATCATCTAGGTTGCGACCCGATAATTTTCCGTAGTTGTGCGTCTGGTTGTACTTCTCGACATCGAAGTATATCGATCCATTTGCCTCATAGGCAAAGCCTTTGTCGAGGATCTTGCGCACGGTTTCGATCTGCTCTATGATGTGGCCCGATGCATGTGGCTCGATCGAGGGCGAAAGTACTCCCAATTGCTCCATTGCTGCGCGATAACGCTCTGTGTAATAGTGCGCTACCTCCATTGGCTCGAGCTCTTCGAGACGAGCTTTCTTTGCGATTTTATCCTCGCCTTGGTCCGCATCGTGCTCCAAGTGGCCAACGTCGGTAATGTTACGCACGTATCGAACTTTGTATCCAATCGAGCGCAGGTAGCGGAACATAAGGTCGAAAGTGACCGCAGGGCGTGCATGACCCAAGTGTGGATCACCATATACTGTTGGGCCGCAAACGTACATTCCCACATGTTTGGGGTTGATGGGAGTGAACTCCTCTTTGCGACGTGAAAGGGTGTTGTAGAGTGTTAGCGTGGTGTTCATAGCTATAGTGGTGTTATAATTTCTTCTTGTATTGTGTCGTTTGCGCGTGGAATATATAGATCCTCATCCATAGCTCCCAGTGAGCGGTAGTAGTCGTTGAGCCATACCAACATGTCGTTGCGACGATTAACTGCAGCCAGCTGATATGCTTGAGCTAACTCATCCAATCTATCGTCGATAAGTGTCGATACTAGGTCGCCTTGATAACCCTCGAAGCGGAGGTAGTACTCGATATGCTCAACTATATTGGTGATATACTCGGTAAGCAGATCATCTGCACGATCGTACTCGGCAAGCAGGTAGTAGCACTCAATAAATGGAATTGTGTTGGAAGGAGTAAATCGCAATTGCGAAGTTGGCAGTACCTCCAAACCGCGGTCGAGTAGCTCCATGGCTTTTTGATCCTCTCCACGAACGATATATTCGCGTGCCACACGTGCAAATCCCTCTCGGGTGCGCGAAGCGTTGAGATTGTATTGGAAGAAGTAGTCGACATAGACGCTCTCGTCGCTCATGTTTCCGAACCTAAAGGTATCCATAAGTAGTGGTGCCGCGTAGTCAGCATCGACACGCCCAACATCCCACGAGGTGGTGTAGGGGGTCAAAATCGGAACTAGACGATATGCATAACCATCAAACTGTAGATAGTCTAGAAGTCCCAGATTCTGAAGGATATAGACCTGTGTGAAGTACAACGGGCGGTTCCACTCGAAGTTAGCAAACAGGTCGAGCAACATCATCTCGATCTTGTCGATATTACTCTTTTTGATGTTGACATATACCGTGTCGACCATCAAGTGTGCATCCTGCTCCTTGACAATTCCCGAGGCTATAGCGTTCTCTTTATTGACCGGAATTGCGATCTTCTTGGTTGGAATGTAGTCGCTCATCGATCCATCGCCAAGCGGCACCTTCGAGCGCTCTTCGTCGCTCTTGATAAAGTCTACAACATCTTTGATTGGGGCGCTATCAACACGTGAATATACTGGCATCCAGTCGTTTACGTATGCATATTTGCTGCGTGGAAGCGAGAATGGAACCGGATCCGACTCGTTCGAGCGCAACTTCATTTGGTCGATATACCACTCTCCACCCAAGTAGCTTGTATTCATAATTCTCACGTCGGTGCGCACTCCGTCGACCTCTTGGTTGAACCAAAGTGGGAAGGTATCGTTGTCGCCGTAATTCATTATAATTGAGTTGGGTAGGGTAGATTGAAGGTAGTTCCAACCAATATCGCGAGCCATTGTGCGTCCCGAACGATCGTGGTCATCCCAGTTTTGAGCAGCGAGAATTGTTGGTACTGACATCGAGATGATGATTGCCGTAATCACGATCCCTTTATTATCCTTTTTGGTGACCCAAATCAACAAATCGCGCAGCGCCAAAACTCCAAATCCAATCCAGATAGTAAAGGCATAGAAGGCTCCAGCATATACATAGTCGCGTTCTCGAGGCTCCGAGGGCGATGAGTTGAAGTATACAACAAGCGCAATACCCATCATCACAAACAACCACATCACAATCGAGAAGTTCTTGGGGTCGCGATTGAGCTGGTAGATCAAGCCAATTAATCCAAGGATAAATGGCAAGAAGTAGTATGTGTTGCGAGCGCGATTGTTAGCAATCTCTCGCGGTAGGTCGGTTTGAGGACCAAGATAAGCCTCGTCGATAAAGTTTATTCCCGACAACCAATTGCCATCGCTTATGGTTACCGTCGATGCTTGGATATCATTTTGGCGACCCACGAAGTTCCACAAGAAGTAGCGCCAGAACATATAATTGAACTGGTAGTTGAAGAAGTAGTTCAGATTCTCGCCGAACGTTGGCTCCATATATACCTCGCCTGCATAGCTTTTAGGCTTACCGAAGTCGAGCGATGTGGTGAAGACAGGGCGCCCCGAACCATCGACGATCTGCTCGCCATTTGAGTTGCGTGCAACCTTTGTCGAGGTGCGATATGCTGCCCACGATTTATACGACTCTTCGCCTTTCGAGTAGTTCCACATGCGTGGGAAGAGGTGCATAAACTCTGAAGGATATGTGTAACCATCCAGCACTTGCCCCTTTGAATATTTGCCATCTTCGTCGAGATAGTAAAATTGGCGAACGGTATAATCCTCGACCGGAGCCGAGTAGTAAGCGCCATAAAGTAGTGGTCGTGAACCATATTGATCACGATTCAGAAGCGATAGAAGTGCGTGTGGATTGTCAGGATTATTGCTATTCATCGGTGGATCTACCGATGCGCGAATAGTTACCGACGCATACGACGAATAACCCACAAACAGCATTGTGAGCGATAGCAAGATCATGTTTAGCAGCAACTTACCTTTGCGGTGCGATAGGTATGAGGCATATCCCAACCCAAATATCAGCGCTAGCGAGTATACCACCATTCCGCAATTCACTGGCAAGCCCAACGAATTGACAAAGAAGAGGTCGACCATAGCTCCCAGGTATATAGCCTGCGAAATTACAAAGGCGTTGATAAATAGCAAAATTGCCCCCGACACCACCATCGAAAGGAATACCCCTTTGAGCGTAATCTCCTTATACTTACGGAAATAGTATATAAAAACTATGGCGGGAATAGTTAGCAGATTCAAGATGTGGATACCAATCGACAGACCCATAAGGTAAGCAATTAAGATAATCCAACGGTGTGCATGTGGCTCATCGGCCTCCTCTTCCCAGCGCATCATCAGCCATACAACAAGTGCTGTGAACATCGACGACATCGCATAAACCTCGCCCTCGACGGCCGAGAACCAGAAGGTGTCGGTAAATGTATAGGCCAAAGCTCCCACAACGCCCGCGCCAATTGAGGCCCATTGTGCCGTTGTGTTCCACTCGCGCTCTTCGGCAGAGAATAATCTGCGAGCCAAATGCGTGATGGTCCAAAATAGGAACAGAATAGTGAAGGCACTCGCCAGGCAATTTAGCCCATTGACCATATGTGGCACATAGTGAGTCGAGGGTGCAAAGATCGTGGCAAGGCGAGCCAAAATCATGAATAGAGGCGCTCCGGGAGGGTGTCCAACCTCCAACTTATATGAGGTTGCGATAAATTCACCGCAATCCCAAAGGCTTGGCGAAGGCTCCATAGTGAGTAGGTAGGTTGTGGCTGCAATTAAAAATACTGCCCAGCCCACCGTGTTATTCCAAAATTTAAATGATCTCATTATCTTTATTTAGTTATTTCCTTATTAATCTACAAAAATAGATATTTTTTTCTATAAACAGCAACCTTGTCACTAAAAAACGGAGTTTTGTGCCTTAATATTATCTTTTTGCCTTGTGTTGTTATCTCTTTGCCACTGCTTGTTTTTGATACTCATACTTTAAGTAAATATTTTTTTTGTAAAATTTTCAGCATGATTATAGCATTGATGCAAATAAAAATATATCTTTGTATAAATTAAGAAAATAAAATTCCAAAATTATGGCAGAGAATAGTATCAAAACTAAATTTGCTGGCCTTGAGCTCAGCAATCCAATTATTGCAGCAAGCTGTGGACTCACTGGCACAGCTAAGGGAAATCAGGAGTTGGCGCAAGCTGGCATCGGAGCAATCGTCCTAAAATCGCTCTTCGAGGAGGATATTATCCGCGAGAGTGCAGCATTGAGCGCTGCGGCGGCACACACCGAGGCGGCAGATTATATGCAAGCTTACATCTCGTCGAACGCCCTGAATAACTACATCGAGCTTATCGCCCAAAGCAAGGAGCTGTGTGGCACAACCCCAATTATTGCTAGCATCAACTGCGCCGATAGTGGTCAGTGGGTTGAGTACGCACGCGCCGTAGAGTTGGCCGGAGCCGATGCCTTGGAGCTTAATGTGATGACTATTGAGTGCGGTAGAATGAGCGAGGATGGCGATCTCGAGGCTCGCCATATTGCCATCGCTAAGGCGGTTAGTGCAGTGGCTAATATTCCAATTATCATGAAGTTAGGATCTCTTATGAGCAACCATATCAACCTCATCTCGCGCCTGATGGCTTGCGGCATTAGTGGTTTTGTATTGTTCAATAGAGCCTATCCCCTGGATATCGATATCGAAAATATGAAGTACGTGAGTGGTGCAATCTTAAGCTCGCAAAGCGATTTCGCAACTCCACTTCGCCACATTGCAATCACTTCAGCCGCCGAGCCAAAGGCGTCGCTAGCACTCTCGGGAGGCGTTCAAGATGGTGAATGTGTTATCAAGGCAATCTTGGCAGGAGCTTCAGCAGTCGAGCTCTCGAGCGTTTTGTATCGTCAAGGAGGAGCTGCAGCAGAGTGGATCCGCGAGGCCATCTCGGTGCTCAGCATATGGCAAGAGAAGCATGGCTACGACTCCGTTGAAGCGATGCGCGGCGTAATGAACAGCAAAGAGGAGCACAACGATTCGGTTATGCGAACCCAATTCTTGAAGCACTTCGGTACTTTTAAACTGTAATCTTTCTGCCTTTCTTTCTACCTCCGGCGGGCGGATATAGCCCCTGCGCGGGTGCTGATAGTGTTGCGCTATTGGGCTAAAAACTTTGCAGTTTTTAGGTCCAAGTCTGATGCCGCGCGGCGCGAGGGCTGTAAGAAGCGCACAGAAAAAACCTACCTACGGCTAAGAGCATATTTGCTCTTCTTGGGGCGATTTATCCAGAGTGCATTTTGGTTATAAGACCTGAAGCTTGGCCATTTTTTATCGCGCTGCGAGATATTGAGGCGCTTCTCGTCGATTTGGAAACGTTCGAACTGCCAATCTATTGCGAGGATCTCGTCGTCATATATTATGCCCGAGTGGTTGGCCACGTCGTTCTGTTGCTCGCTGTTGCAGATCACTGTGGTGCCCGCTTCGAGCGTCATGAAGCCGAGGGCAAAATAGGGAGGGATATACAACATTGTCTCATTCTCGGCATTTAGCTCCACCGAATTTGCCGCGCCAAAGCTCTTGCTTTCGGGGCGCAGGTCGACAGCAACACATAGCGCTCGCCCGGCAGTCACAGCCAGCAGCCTGCCGAAGCTATCCTTGCGCTGAAAATGCAATCCTCGCACCACGCCTCGTGCAAGTGTCTCCGAGTCATGTTGTGCAAATCCCTGCGGCAGACCCATCGCCGCATAGTTCTCCTGCACGCCGAGGTCAGCTATCCAGCCTCTGTTGCCACCCAACTCCGTAGGCCTGATTATCATTGGACCCTCAATTGTCGGGGTGCTCTTAGTGGTAAATTTTAACATCTTAAAACCATAATTATTTGGCGCAAAGATAACAATAATAACTATCTCTAACAAATTTTTGAGTATGCCGCTCAGGGCAAACGCACGAAAAGGCTTGCTCATCGCGCTCATGCCGCGCGGGCACCAAGCTAAGCTTGGATCCAAAACTTACGTTTTTGACTTTTTTGTATTGCACTGATTTGCAGCGCTTAAAAGCGCTAATGATATAAAATAATAGATGAGATTTTATAAAGCCCAGCTTTAGTAAAATCTCATCTATTATTTTATATCTATGTCAACCTACGGTTGCCATGAGCAAATCAGTGAGGTGAACCTCGACGTTAGGTTTAAATGCCTAAGGCATTTAATGAATTTTAGAGGGAGTGGGATGTGCAAATTTATTTGCTGACAACCCACTAATTACTAAAACCTTAGAACTCTAGCTCTAAGCCTAATATCGCTACATTAGCTGCACCCGCGCAGGTGCTATCTGCGCCCGCCGGAGGCATAAGAAGATATATTTTCAGGTACTTACCCCAAAGGATCAACCACACTTAGAGTATCCGCAGCTCATACAAGTGAGGCAGCCATTTTGGTATGCCATCTCCTCCTGGCCGCAAGTGGGGCATGTGCCTTTACACTTAGTGCCATCGAGAATGTACTGCTTTAGAGCGCGTTCAACGCCATTTTTCCATGTGTTGATGCTCTCCGAGTCGAGGTGCAATGAGTCGATTAGTGTCACTACGCTCTCGATTGGCATTCCTTGGCGAAGCACTCCCGAGATCAATTTTGCATAGTTCCAGAACTCTTCGGAGAACAGACGCGACACACCGCCAATGGTGTTTGTATATCCGTAGCGGTCTGTGTATTGGAAGTCGTAACGCTTGTTTCCTTCGGCATCGCGCACCTTGATAATCGAACCTTTGGTGATCTTTGGTGGGATATATAGTGCATCCTCTTCGATCTTTCCGGTGAAAATCTCGTATGGGCGCTCGTTCTGAATACCTACAAAGGCGATCCAGTTCTCCGCGCCATTCTTGAAACGTACCACATCGGCAGGGATCGAGATTGGTCGCTTAGCGATGTTTGGTGCATTCTCGGCAGGCTTGTTTGTCTTCTCGATCAACACTCCGTCGCGGCATCCGTCGCGATATACGGTGATACCTTTACATCCACACTCCCAAGCTGTGCGGTATACATCGGCCACAAGCTCTTGAGTTACGTCGCCCGGAAGGTTCACAGTAACAGATATCGAGTGGTCGACCCATTTTTGGATTGCACCCTGCATCTTCACCTTGGCTACCCAGTCGATATCGTTGGCTGTAGCCTTGTGGTAAGGTGATGCCGCAACGATCGTGTCGAGCTCTGCATCGCTGATCGACTCCAATTTCGATGTGTCGTAACCAGCTGCTGCAGCCCATTTCACGAAGTTGTGGTGGTATACGAAGTACTCCTCGAACTTCTCGCCAGTCTCGTCGACGAATGTTGCAACTTTATCTTTGTCCGAAGGGTTGATCTTGCGACGACGCTTGTATACGGGGCGGAAAACTGGTTCGATTCCCGATGTTGTTTGCGACATAAGTGATGTTGTTCCCGTAGGTGCAATGGTGAGCATTGCGATGTTGCGGCGACCAACATTCTGCATCTCCTCATAAAGCGCTGGGTCAGCCTCGCGGATACGCTCAATCATTGGGTTGCCCTTCTCCTTGGCTGCATCGAATACCTCGAATGCACCGCGCTCAGAGGCCATTTTTACCGATGTGCGGTATGATTCGATAGCGAGCGTCTTTTGAATCTCAACGGCAAAAGCGGTAGCCTCGTCTGAGCCATAACGTAGCCCAAGTGCAGCCAACATATCGCCCTCGGCAGTGATTCCCAAACCTGTACGGCGGCCTTTGAGAGCCATCTCGCGGATCTTGTTCCATAGGTTCAACTCAACGTTGCGTACATCGTCATCCTCGGGGTCAGATGCAATTTTTGCTATGATTTGGTCTACCTTTTCTAGCTCAAGGTCGATGATATCATCCATCATGCGCATAGCGCGAGCGATGTGATCCTTGAATAGCTCGAAGTTAAACGACGCTTGGTCAGTAAATGGATTCTCGACATAACCAAATAAGTTGATTGCCAACAGACGACATGAGTCGTAAGGGCACAATGGAATCTCTCCACATGGGTTTGTCGATACCGTTGTGAAACCTTTGTCGGCATAGCAATCGGGAATGCTCTCGCGGATGATTGTATCCCAGAATAACACTCCCGGTTCGGCCGACTTCCAAGCGTTGTGGATAATTTTGTCCCACAACTTCTTGGCCTCGATATCTTTTTTGTATTTTGGGTTGTCGCCTTTGACGGGGAATTGTTGTGTGTAGATGTTGCCCGAGATTGCCGCACGCATAAACTCATCGTCCAACTTCACCGACACATTTGCTCCTGTCCCCTTACCCATATCGGTCTTAGCATCGATAAACGACTCCGCATCGGGGTGCTTAACAGATATCGAAAGCATAAGCGCTCCACGACGACCATCTTGAGCCACCTCGCGAGTAGAGTTCGAGTAACGCTCCATAAATGGAACAATACCGGTTGATGTTAGTGCCGAGTTAAAAACGGGGCTGCCTTGAGGGCGGATGTGTGATAGGTCGTGTCCAACGCCTCCACGACGCTTCATAAGTTGCACCTGCTCCTCGTCGATGCGGAAGATTCCACCGTAAGAGTCGGCTGGGTTCTTATGTCCAATCACAAAACAGTTCGAGAGTGATGCCACCTGAAGATTGTTGCCAATTCCGGTCATTGGACCTCCCTGTGGGATCACGTAGCGGAAGTGATCGAGCAGCTCGAAGATCGACTCTCGGCTCATTGGGTTTGGATACTTCTTCTCGATGCGCTCGATCTCGGCAGCTATGCGGTTGTGCATATCTAGTGGTGAGCGCTCGTAGATCTTTCCATATGAGTCCTTTAGGGCATATTTACTGACCCAGACCGTAGCGGCAAGATCATCACCAGCAAAGTACTCTTTCGATGCAGCTACCGCGTCGTTGTAGCTCACCTCTTGGGGTGTTGATGTTTTAATCTCTTTAGACATAGTGTGTTATATTATTTTTTCTTGTTTTTCGATAAAAGCAGTGATACAAAAGTCGGAATTATTATACAATAAAACAATGCCTAAGGAGAAATATTTATTGACAATTAATGCACAATTTTGTTAATGATGGCCCCAGGTGGGCTGGAGGCATGATTTTTTTTATTGTTGTTTTTTGTTGTCTCTCTTATGCCTCCGGCGGGTGGGGATAGCACCCCCACGGGTGCGTACTTTCTGCGCTATTGGGCTAAAAACTTTGCAATTTTTAGATTTTAGGCTGCATAAAGTTGCCACAAATAAATTTGCGCAACTTTATGCAGCCTAAAATTTGTTAAATGCTTGAAGGCATTTAAACCCAATATCGAGGTTCACCTCGTGGATTTGCTCATGGCAACCGGAGGTTGACATAGATACAAAATAATGGATGAGACCGTTGAAAGTTCACTTTCAAAAGATCTCATCCATTATTTTGTATCGTTAAGAGCGTAGCGAAGAGCAAATCCTCGCAACAAAATACGCACCCGCGGGGGTGCTATCACCGCCCGCCGGAGGCAGTAAGAAAGCAAATATTATGCCTATGCCCTGCCACCCCTACTACGAGCAGCGGTATTTTTTGTTTTGGGTTGCTCCTCGTTTTTGACGCTGATGCTTAGCATTAGCATAAATGCCATATATGTGCAGAATAGGGCCGAGCCTCCGCGCGATACTAGGGGCAGAATCTGACCCGTTTCGGGCAAGAAGTTCACTGCCACCATAACATGCAACAAGGCCTGCACCAATATCAACGAGGCTAGGCTCAATACCAGAAGTTCACGGAATGGATCGCGACACCTCTCATATATCCACATCGCCCTAAAAAATACCCATAGGTAGAGCAAAAGCATCAATATAGAGAGTATCAGGCCATACTCCTCGACAAAGAAGGCGAAGGCATAGTCACTCTCGGGGTGTATCATCTCCACA
>JAWXTD010000033.1:0-21046 GCA_044433805.1 Rikenellaceae bacterium | reverse complement strand
GCTACGCCTTCGCGCTATCCGAGAAGCTGCTCACTCCAATATTAATGCGCATCACAACACGAATGGCACATAGTCGTGCCGTTGTCCAGACTCACGCCGCAGAGGAGCAGAACCAGATCCACTACCCCGAAAATGCTCGTCGGTGGATACTTCTTCCGGCAATTGCTCGAGGACGTTACGACCAAGTTGTGGCGCAGCAAGATGAATTGGAACGCCGCTCGGCCGCCTCGCCATACAACAAATATGTCGAGGGAGCAGACAAAAGCTTGGGGGTAATAGCATCGGGCATAGCATGGAACTACCTCAACGAGAATTTCCCCGAGGGGCTACCCTACTCATCGATTAAAGTTTCGCAATATCCGCTCGATCGCAAATCTATCGCCAAGCTCTTCGAAGAGTGTGGGCGTGTGTTGGTCCTAGAGGATGGACAGCCATTTATCGAGGAGCAACTTCGAGGATTGCTCGACACACTGCCAATCGCAGGAAGGTTGGATGGCTCTGTGCCTCGCACCGGAGAGCTCACCCCCGACAACATAAAATCAGCATTGGGAATCGTCGCGGAGCCGACGCTACCAGCAAGCGAAATCGTCGTGCCTCGCCCACCTGCAATGTGCACAGGATGTGGTCACCGCGATCTATACACAGCCCTCAAGAAGGTCACTGCGGAGTATCAATCGGCCAAGGTATTTAGCGATATTGGATGCTACACCCTGGGGGCTTTGCCACCATTTTCGGCTATCGACAGCTGCATCGATATGGGCGCTTCGATAACTATGGCCAAGGGTGCCAGCGATGTGGGGCAGCACCCTGCAATTGCGGTGATTGGCGACTCGACATTTACCCACTCGGGCATGAGCGGATTGCTCGACGCGATAAATGCCAACAGCCCAATGACGGTGATTATCTCCGACAACCTCACAACGGGCATGACCGGAGGGCAAAAATCGGCCGGATTGAATAAATACGAGGCGATATGTTTGGGCTTAGGTGTCGACCCAGCCCACTTGAAGGTGGTTGTTCCACTGCCCAAGAACATGGCGCAAATCGAAGAGACTCTGCGCGAGGAGATCGATTATAAGGGTCTTTCGGTGATCATCCCACGTCGCGAGTGTATACAAACATTAAAGAAAAAGTAGATTATGAAGTGTGATATAATTCTTTCAGGAGTTGGAGGTCAAGGAATCCTATCGATAGCGGCGGTAATTGGCGAGGCGGTACGCGCCGAAGGTCTCAACATCAAACAGGCAGAGGTGCACGGAATGAGCCAAAGAGGTGGTGACGTGCAGACAAACCTCCGTATTAACTCCGATGAGATATTCTCGGATTTGATCCCCCTAGCTTCGGCTGATGCCATTATCTCGTTAGAGCCAATGGAGGCTTTGCGCTATCTGCCATACCTAAAAAAGGATGGTTGGATAGTCACCTCATCGAGCCCTTTTATCAATATTCCCACCTATCCGGCAATCGAGGATCTGACAGCTCAGCTGCGCTCACTGCCCAATGTTTTGATGCTCGACACCGATAAAATAGCCAAGGAGAATAGTGTTGCTCGCTCGGCAAACATCCTGCTTCTAGGCGCTGCATCGCATATCTTAGGCATCGAGCGCAAAGATTTGGAAGCAGGCATAGAGCGCATATTCGCTCGCAAGGGCGACAAGGTGATAGAGGCAAACATCAAGGCTTTCGACATTGGACTCCAAGCGGTATCTGACCAATTAAAGTAACAGAATCATGAGTGAGATATTCAGCCGTAGCTTAGTTGCGCAGACTCAACAAGAGCTAAAAATCGAATCGCTAGCCACTGCAACAATTGGCCAGATGTTGAGCCTAGCTGCAACATTAGAGCGAAAAACTGCCACCCCCTTTGTGAGGATGGATCAAGGTATCCCCGGGCTTTCGCCATGCCAAATTGGAATGCAGGCCGAGAAGGAGGCACTCGACAGAGGCGTTGCATCGCTGTATCCAGCTGCCGAGGGCATCACCGAATTAAAGGAGCAGAGCGCACGTTTTGTCAAGGCGTTTTTGGATGTGGATATATCGCCCACCTCGTGCCTTCCAACCACCGGATCTGTGGCAGGGTCGTTTGGCTCGTTTGCAATCTGCTCGCAACTATGCAACAAGAGAGATACAATTCTATTTGTCGACCCGGGTTTCCCGATTCAAAAATCGCAACTCAATATTTTGGGGGTGAAGTATATCTGGTTCGACCTCTTTGAGTATCGCGGTGAGGCGTTAGCGACCAAACTCGAGGAGCTGCTCGCCCAAGGTAACATTGCCGCAATCGTATACTCATCGCCCAACAACCCCACGTGGATCACCTTCACCGACGAGGAGCTACAGATTTTTGGTGAGATGGCAACAAAATACGACGCAATCATCCTAGAGGATTTAGCCTATTTCGGCATGGATTCACGCGAGAATTATGGCACGCCCTTCGAGCCACCATATGTGCCAACTGTGGCTCGCTACACTCAAAATTATATACTCTTCTTATCGAGCTCAAAGATATTTAGCTATGCCGGGCAGCGAGTTGCTGTGGCCTGCATCAGCGACAAACTATACAACCGCTGCTACCCCAAGCTCGATGAGAGGTATGGCGCCCAAGGGCATTTCGGCATAACATTCACCAATGCCATAATGTATATGATCACATCGGGCGTTGCTCACTCGGTGCAGTGCGCCCTTGCGGCAATGTTCAAAGCCTCGAGCGATGGACGCTTCAACTTTATCGAGGCCACAGAGGAGTATGCCAAGAGAGCCAAGAGGATGAAGGAGATTTTGCATCGACATGGCTTCCACATTGTCTACGATAGGGATATTGACCGCGAAATTGGCGATGGATTTTTCTTCACCATCGGCTATAAGGATATGAGTTGCAGCGAGCTTGTGAGCGAACTTGTTCACTACGGCATAAGCTCGATTTCGCTCTCCACCACCGGGTCTATGCGCCAAGGAGTGCGAGCCTGCACATCGAGAATGACTAGCGAGATAATGGATATATTCGACTCGAGATTGGCTCAATTTGCTGCCGACCATAAATAAAAACCTAAATTAACCTCAAAAAAAGTCAGTTTTGGATAAGAATTTCTTATCCAAAACACCGCTAAAGGTAAGTCTCCCCCAACGGTTTGGGGGAGATTTAGAGGGGGTTATCGAACATAAATCGGCTTTTTAAAGCCTATAACCTGAGTTTTAGATATGGGAAATTAATAAAACTGGCAGGTAAATAATTAATTTCCCATATCTAAAACTCAGGTTAAATTATGATCTGGAATAAAACTAAAGAGTGCATGCCACGCCAAGAGATGCGTGAGTTGCAGGGCCAAAGGCTTCGCAAAACAGTACACAGAGTATACCACAGTACCCCCTTCTACAGGGAGAAGATGCAACAGATGGGTATCACACCCGACGATATCCAAACCATTGACGATATTGTGAAGTTGCCTTTTACGACCAAGCAGGATCTGCGCGATAATTATCCATATGGGCTCTTCGCGGTGCCTCTCTCGGAGATCGTGCGCATACACGCCTCGTCGGGAACCACCGGTCAACCAACAGTTGTGGGATATACGCGCAAAGATATCTCGATATGGTCCGAGATGATGTCGCGCGCACTCACCGCATATGGCCTTAGCAACAAGGATATTGTATCGGTGGCATACGGTTACGGCCTCTTCACAGGTGGCCTGGGTGCCCACTACGGAGCCGAGAACTTAGGTGCTACGGTGATCCCAATGGGAACAGGCAACACGCGCAAGCATATTCAACTAATGCGCGACTTCAAGGCTACAGCCATCACCACAACCCCCTCATATGGCCTATACTTAGCCGACTCGATCGAGGCCGAAGGGTTCCGACGCGAGGATATGAGCCTTCGGGTTGGAGTGTTTGGTGCCGAGCCATGGACCGAGAGCATGCGCAAGGAGATCGAGGAGCGCTTGGGTGTCGACGCATATAATATGTATGGTTTGAGCGAGATTATGGGACCTGCGGTGTCGTACGAATGCGAGTGCAAAAATGGCTCACATATCACCGAGGATCATATATTCCCCGAGATCATTTCGCCCGAGACCTTCGAGCAGCTTCCATATGGCCAGCAGGGTGAGCTGGTATTCACCACCATCACCAAGGAGGGAATTCCTCTGCTACGCTATCGCACCAAGGATCTATGTTCGCTCATCGAGGAGCCATGCGCTTGTGGTCGAACCAATGTGAGGATGACACGCATTGTGGGCCGAAGCGACGATATGCTTATCATTCGAGGAGTCAACGTCTTCCCTTCGCAGATCGAGGAGGTTATACTATCGATCGAGCAGCTCGAGCCACACTACCTAATTGTGGTCGATAGGGTAAATAATCAAGATACCTTCGAGGTGCAGGTGGAGGTTAAGGCCGAGGCATTCTCAGACGATATTTCGAAGATGCTGGAGATCAAAAAGCGCACTTCGGCACGCATGCACAGCATGTTAGGGTTAAACCCAGTGATAAAGCTGGTGGCTCCACGAACCATCGAACGCAGCATGGGTAAAGCAGTTAGAGTTATTGACAATCGTAAATTATAAGATTATGGAGACTAACATGAAAATTAAGCAACTCTCGATTTTTATTGAGAATGGAGTGGGCGAAATTAACGAAGTGATAGCCATCTTGAGCAATGCCAACATTAGCCTTAGAGCATTTTCGCTGGCCGATGGTATCGATTTTGGAATTCTACGCATTATAGTTCCCGATATCGATTTGGCCCAAAAGGTGATGCAGGATGCAGGGTACAAAGTTAGCCAAACCGAGGTGCTTTGCATCAACGTGCCCAATGTGGCTGGCGGAATATTAGGCCCTCTCAACAAATTGGCAAGCCATGGAATATTCATCCAATATATGTACTCATTCTCCGACAAGGAGGTGGCTAGCGTGGTGATCCGCCCCGACGACATTGACCGCTGCCTTGAGATATTGGGGTAGGTTGCTTGCTTACTTGCTTACTGCCTCCGGCGGGCGGGGATAGCACCCCCGCGGGTGCGTACTCTTGCGCTATTGGGCTAAAAACTTTTTAAGTTTTTAGATTTTAGGCTGCAAAAAGTTGTCACAAATAAATTTGCGCAACTTTATGCAGCCTAAAATTTATTAAATGCCTAAAGGCATTTAAACCCAACGTCGAGGTTCACCTCGTGGATTTGCTCATGGCAACCGCAGGTTGACATAGATAAATATAAACTTTTGATCGTTGAAAATTTATTTTCAAAAGAGCAAAAATTTATGTTTATCGTGCAAGCGCAGCGAAGAGCAAATCAACGCAACACTAGCTGCACCCGCGGTGGTGCTATCACCGCCCGCCGGAGGCAGTAAGAGAGTAGATTTTCACACATTTACCCAATACAGAGCAGCCCAACAGTTGGAATTAAACTATTTATTGCATACATTTGTTGCATATATCTAACCTATCCTGCTAAAATATGAAACTCATAGCGCTCACAGCTATACTTTTTATGGTTACTGCATCCAATCTTTTTGGACAATCGGTGCGTGTTGCGCTGGTTCAATCGGCTTTCGAGTGGGCTGATGTGCAGGCTAATATCGACAATTTTGGGCAGAAGGTCGGTTCGATTGAGGGTTGCGACGTGGTGATCCTGCCCGAGCTTTTTACATCGGGGTGTGATATGTCGAGGCGTGACAAGGGGGTGAAAGATGCCGAAAAGTCGAACGTTGCAGCTCACTACGACGATGTTGTTGCGGCGATGAAAAAGTGGGCACAGCAGAGTAATGCTGTGATCATCGGCTCGACAATATTCAAAGAGAACAAGCTCTTTTTCAATCGATTAATCGCCGCATACCCCAATGGCAAGGTTCTACATTACGACAAACACAACTGCTTCAAGCATGGTAGTTTTTCGCCGGGAGGTGAGCATCTTGTAATCGATGTCAAGGGGCATCGGTTTGCAACCTACATATGCTACGATTTGCGCTTTGAGGAGTGGTCGCGCAACGAGGGGCGCTACCAGAGTGCGATCTACGTTGCCAATTGGCCTTCGTCGCGTGCCGAAGATTGGGATAGGTTGCTGCGCGAGAGGGCTATCGAGAACGAGGCCTATGTCGTTGGTGTGAACTGCGTAGGAGTAGACCCTGCCGGGATTCAATATATGGGCAACAGCTCGGTCATTTCGCCCTCGGGAGAGCTTATGGCGGCTTGCAGAGGCGATGAGCAGGAGATTTTAATTGTTGAATACTAATTTAAATACTATAAATGAGAAACACAATCACCCTAGCCATCGCCCTAATTTTATGCTCATTGGGGGTTGCAAATGCAAAAACAAACTTCTTCGAGAGTAATATTTTCGAGGGGCTCACAAGCGGCGACAAGGTTGCGATTTTGATGGTTCACTTTGGCACATCGCACAACGACACACGAGCAAAAACTATCGAGGCGCTCAATGAGATGGTGAAGGATAGATACCCTCATATCGAGCAGCGCGAGGCGTGGACTTCACGCATAGTCATTGGCATTATGGAGAAGCGCGGTGAGAAGATCCTTAACCCTCGACAAGCGCTCGCACAACTACGCGATGATGGGTTCACGCATATTATCGTGCAGAGTTCCAACATCATCGAGGGTGTCGAGATGGAGTCGTTGCGCCGCGATGTGCTCACAGCAAGGGCTGACTTTAAAGATATTAGGGTGGGCAATCCGCTACTCTACACCACCGAGGATTACCAAGTGGTGGTCGATGCATTACGCCAAAAGCAACCCGAAGATAGCGCGCTAGTATTGGTTGGTCACGGCACATATACCCCCTCAACGGCTCAATATGCGATGGTCGATTACGTCATTGCCGACCGCGGCTACAGGGCGATGCACATTGGCACAATCGAGGGTTACCCCGATTTCGGCTCAATGCTTTGCCGCTTGAAGCAAGATAAGAGAAAAAGGGTTCTGCTCCTGCCATTTATGTTTGTGGCGGGCGAGCATGCCAAGAATGATATCGACCAAGATTGGAGAGAGCAGCTCGAAGAGCAAGGGTATCAGGTCACAGTGCAGCTCGAGGGATTGGGCGAGATGAGGGCCATTCAAGAGCTATTCTTGGAGCATCTAGATTGGGCCACAAAGCACCAGATGTATGATATCATCGAAAAGAAGGCTGCCTATGCAGCTGCCAAATAGCTAATTACAAAGATACTTTATAACCCAAAGCAAGTTAAAAGCACGTAAGAAAAATTATGAAAGAGTTTGAGATGGATATAAAATATGGTTGTCTAAAAACGAGCCCGATAAATATCGGAGAAGAGATTCAGGAGATTGCAGCTAAGCGATTTCTACCTCGCATTGATGATTTTATCCATAGGGAGCAGACTCACAAATACCGTCGAGCGGATGGGAGCAAGATCAAACTTATACTAAATGCTTGGTGGCTCTGGAAGCCTAGACACTTTCCACCCACCGAAGATATAATCCCCTTGCCAATATCTATGTATATTAGAAAAGAGATTAGAGGGAAATTCTTAACAAAAAAGAGTCGAGCATTTCTCTCAAAAAACGCTCCTATTGGTTGTCGCGATCTCTCGACACAACAATGGCTCGAGGAGAATGGCATAGAGTCCTATTTTTCGGGATGTCTAACTCTTACACTGCAGAGAAACAGGCAGATAGCAAAGCAAGATTATATCTTATGTGTAGATGCCGACAAGGATGTTGTTGAGCATATAAAGCGCAAAACATCGAGAGCGGTATACAATATACCCGTTGATCTATCGCACTACTACACCCTTGAGCAGCGGATGCAGATAGCGAATCTATATTTAAATATTTTCCAGAGTGCGCATATGGTTGTCTCCTCGAGACTACATACGATACTACCCTGCTTGGCACTCGAAACACCTGTCCTAAGAGTTGTGAGCACTAAGTGTGAGCGCAATATAAAAGAGCGATTTTCGGGCTACCAAGATATGGTTCACTCTGTAAAAATTGAGGATCTTCTTGAAGATCGATTTGAGTACGACTTCGAGGCACCGCCTAAAAACCCAGACAAACATCTCGAGTTACGAGATAGCCTCATTGAAAAGTGCAAGGCGTTTACTCAATACGACAATAGCGAGAGCTTGATAATAGATGAGCCCTACCCGATATTAAAGCTTCTAGAGTTATCAGCAAGCAGTGCCTGCCAACTGAAAAGAGTTTTGTGGCACGCCCGAAAGAGCTATTTGGTAAAGCGATGGTTTATGAAGTGCTTCTTTGGCAGATCTATCCACGACATAAAAGAGCAGGGCTGGAGGGGCGATCTTCGGGAGTAGTTAATGTGAGTTTTAACAAGGCATATGCATGAAAAAACTTGCTCTTCGCTACGCTTGCACCATGAGCAAACCATCGAGGTTCACCTCGACGTTGGGTTGCAAAGTTTTTAGCCCAATAACGCAATACTAGCTGCACCCCCGGAGGTGCAATCTCCTGCCACCGGAGGCCGTAAGAAAGAATATCTTTATGAGTTTACCATAGCCGACTCCGGAAAAACTTCTGGAGTCGGTAAGATATAAACGACTATTTTGCGATATACTCCGCTACCCAATCACCAACTTGGCTTGTTGAGTAACTTTGAGCACCCTGGTCGGCAATATCTTGAGTAACGATGCCAGCCTCGAGAGCTGCATCTACAGCTGCACGGATTGCACGGCCCTCGGCCATAAGTCCAAAAGCATACTCGAACATCAATGCTGCAGATAGGATTGTAGCGACTGGATTGGCGATATTCAACCCTGCGGCTTGAGGATACGAACCATGAATTGGCTCGAAGACCGATGTGTGAAGACCAATTGAAGCCGAAGGCAACATTCCAAGCGAGCCAGTAATCACCGAAGCCTCGTCGGTCAAGATATCACCAAACATATTCTCGGTCACCATAACATCGAAGCGCGAAGGCCACTGAATAAGTTGCATTGCCGCATTATCGACAAACATATATTCGGTAGTCACTTCAGGATAATTTTTCTCGATCCCTTGAGCAACTTCGCGCCATAGGCGAGAGGTACACAACACGTTTGCCTTGTCGACGATAGTCACTTTCTTGTTGCGTTTCATTGCATATTCGTATGCCAAAACTACGATGCGCTCGATCTCGTGACGGCTATAAACGCAAGTGTCATAAGCGGTGTTGCTATCCTCGCTACGACCCTGAGGGCGACCGAAATAGATACCTCCGGTAAGCTCGCGAATACACATCAAATCGGTGCCCTCAACAACATCCTTGCGAAGTGGCGATTTGTACAACAACGAAGGGAATGTGGTCACAGGGCGAATATTAGCATATAGACCCAACTTTTGGCGCATAGCCAACAAACCCTGCTCGGGACGCACCTTAGCCGATGGATTATTATCGAAGCGAGGGTCGCCAATGGCACCAAAAAGCACAGCATCCGAGGCCATACAAACTTCGTGCGTTGTGTCGGGATATGGATCTCCCACAGCATCGATTGCACATGCACCAACCAGCGCCGAGGTGGTGGTGAATGTGTGTCCAAACTTTTTACATACGCTCTCAACACTTTTAAGAGCCTGATCTACGATCTCCGGTCCGATTCCGTCGCCCGCGAGAACTGCAATATTTAAATTCATTGTGCTTATAATTATTATTTTTCTTGATCTATTTGGTTCAACATCTTGATAGTTGCTTGAATTGCCGCCTCTGTTTGGTCGACGTTCAAACCTCTGGTCTTAAAGCTTTTACCGTTGTGCTCCCAGGTGATTATAGTCTGCACAAAGGCATCGGTGCGACCTCCGGGGGGAATGTCGACCGTGTAGTTGGTCAGCATTGGGAATTTTATGCCCAGCTCATCTTTATATATCTTGCGCACGGCACGAACGAAGGCGTTGAATTGACCATCTCCCATCGACGAGGTTTCGTATTGCTGACCATGAATATCCATTTTTACCACCGCCATCGGGTGCAGACCTTTGGTCAACGTCACCGAATAGTGAAGCAGTTGGATCTTCTGCTCGGCTTGGTCAGTGCTCAAAACGTCGGCTACGATATATGGTAAGTCGCTCTGTGTCACGCGCTCTTTCTTGTCGCCCAAGGCTATGATTCGCTCGGTCACTTTGCGCATCGACTCGTCGTCTAGCTCCATGTGTAGCGCCTCGAGATTCTTGCGAATATTGGCCTTGCCCGATGTTTTGCCTAGTGCATATTCTCGCGTACGGCCAAAGCGCTCGGGCAATAGATCGTTGAAGTAGAGGTTGTTTTTATTATCTCCATCAGCATGAATACCAGCGCATTGCGTAAATACCAGCTCACCAATAATTGGTTTGTTACCCGGAACGCGAACACCCGAGAATGACTCGACCACTTGGCTCACAGAGTTGATCTTGGTCTCATCGACATTTGTCGAGGCCTTCAATTGGTCGTGCAGCACCGCAAGGATACTCGACATTGGTGCATTTCCGGCTCTCTCGCCAAGGCCATTAATCGTGCAGTGGATACCCTTCACACCAGTTTTTGCCGCTGCAAAGGCGTTAGCCACAGCTAAATCGTAGTCGTTGTGCGCATGGAAATCGAAGTGGATTTGCGGATACCTGCGCACCATTTTATAGCAAAACTCAAAGGTCTGGTAGGGGTTCAAAATTCCCAGAGTATCGGGCAACATAAACCTCTCGATTGGCTCATCTTTGAGCGAGTCGATCATTTGGTAGACATAATCGGGTGAATTTAACATTCCGCTCGACCAATCCTCCAAATATAGATTCACCTTGATTCCTCGCTTGCGAGCCATGGCGATATTGCACTTTACATCGGCCCAATGCTCCGCGGGGCTTTTGCGAAGTTGACCTTCGCAATGCTTCAAAGATCCCTTAGCCAAGAGGTTCATCACGCGACCGCCAGCCTCCAGGATCCAATCGATTGACAAGCCATTGTCGACAAACGACAACATCTCGACCCGATCAAGACATTTGTTGCGTGCAGCCCATCCGCACACCGCTTTTGCTGCCTCCAACTCTCCCGAAGAGACACGTGCCGAGGCGATCTCGATACGGTCTACTTTGAGTTCGTCGAGCAGCAAACGTGCGATAGTCAGCTTCTCTTGGGCAACAAACGATACGCCCGAGGTCTGTTCACCATCGCGCAGGGTGGTGTCCATTATCTCTAAATGCATACTTTTCTGCTTTGGTGAATCTATTGAGCGCTCTCCCAAGCCTCGATTTTATCTTTGTTGCTCAACAGATAGTCGATATCGTCGTATCCGCTAAGCAAGCAATTTTTCTTGTAGGGGTTGATATCGAAGGACTCGCAAGAGCCTGTTGCATCGTTTGTGATCTTCTGGTTCTCCAAATCAACGGTAACTGTAGTTGCGGCATCGCCATCGATTTTAGCGAAAAGCTCCGCCAAAAAGCCTTCAGAAACAACCACTGGCAACACTCCATTGTTGAGCGCATTGCCCTTGAAGATATCGGCAAAAAAGCTCGATACAACCACTCTGAAGCCATATCCGCCTACTGCCCAAGCGGCATGCTCGCGGCTCGAACCACTTCCGAAGTTCTTGCCTGCAACCAATACCGAACCGCTATAGGTTGGGTTATTGAGCACAAAACCTTCGACCTTTGCCCCCTGCTTATCGTAGCGCCAGTCGTAGAATAGGTTGTCGCCAAAGCCCTCGCGTGTTGTAGCTTTAAGGAAGCGAGCTGGGATTATTTGGTCGGTATCTACATTCTCGATTGGTAGGGGTACACAAGTCGAGTTTATCGTTTTAAATTTCTCTATCATCGTTCTCTTTTTTTCTTGATTATAAAAACTCACGTGGATCGGTGATCTTTCCAGTAATTGCGGCAGCAGCAGCTACCATAGGGCCTGCAAGTAGAGTGCGTGCACCCGGTCCTTGACGCCCCTCGAAGTTGCGGTTCGATGTCGAAACAGCATATTTTCCTGCCGGCACCTTATCGTCGTTCATTGCCAAACAGGCCGAACAGCCCGGTTGACGAAGCTCGAAACCAGCCTGCTCCAATATCTTATCTAAACCCTCAGCGCGTATCTGCTCCTCTACTTTCCATGAGCCGGGAACTAGCCACGCCACAACGCCTTCGGCCTTTTTGTGACCTTTGACCATCGCGGTGAATACTCTGAAATCCTCAATACGGCCATTGGTGCAACTGCCCAAGAATACATAATCTATAGCCTTGCCCAACATCTTATCGCCAGCCTCAAAGCCCATGTACTCCAACGACTTACCATATGAAATTTGACTAGTCTGATCGATAGACTCCATCGCTGGGATTGTGCCACTGATGCCCATTCCCATTCCTGGGTTTGTGCCATAGGTGATCATTGGCTCGATATCCTCGGCACGGAAAACGATCTCTTTGTCGAACAGAGCATCCGCGTCGCTATAAAGCTCTTTCCACTCGGCCAAAGCTGCATCCCACTCTTCGCCCGTTGGGGCGTACTCGCGACCCTTAACATAGTCGAAAGTGGTCTGGTCGGGAGCGATCATACCTCCGCGAGCACCCATCTCGATGCTGAGGTTACAAACTGTCATGCGCTCCTCCATGCTTAGGCGACGGATTGCCTCACCGGCATACTCCACGAAGTATCCCGTTGCACCTCCTGTGGTCATCTGTGCGATGATATATAGTGCCATATCTTTTGCTCCTACTCCCTTAGCCAATTCACCGTCGATGGTAATTCGCATCTTGAGCGGTTTTGGTTGAAGGATACATTGCGAGGCCAAGACCATCTCCACCTCGCTAGTTCCGATTCCGAAGGCCACAGCACCAAAAGCACCATGAGTAGAGGTGTGTGAATCGCCACAAACGATAGTCATTCCCGGGCGAGTCAATCCATTCTCGGGACCTACAACGTGGATAATTCCGTTCTTCTTGTGCCCTAACCCCCAAAGAGTTAAGCCAAATTCTGCGGCATTCTCATTGAGTGTATCTACCTGCTTACGCGATACTGGATCGGAAATTGGCAGGTGTTGATTGATAGTTGGGATATTGTGGTCTGGAGAACATGTTGTCTTCTCGGGTCGAAAGACTTTCAATCCACGCTCGCGTAGGCCGGCAAATGCCTGAGGACTAGTTACCTCGTGGCAAAAGTGACGATCGATATAGAGTTGCGAAGGGCCTCCCTCGACACTCGTTACTACGTGTGCATCCCAAATTTTATCAAAAAGTGTCTTCATAGATGATTATACAGTGTTATTTATACAATTACAAATTTGTTGATTGCGTCGATATATGCCTCTGCCGAAGCTGAAACGATATCGGTATTTGCCGCAAATCCGTGGTAGATGTTGTTCTCATATAGAACGGTCATATGCACCTTGCCCAAGTCGTCGCTACCATTGGTTATCGCCTGAATCAAGAACTCTTGCAACAACATCTTACGACGGATAATTTGCTTGATGGCCTTGATTGCAGCATCCACAGGGCCATTACCCGATGAGGATGCCTCGAACTTCTCGCCAGCGATATCCAAACAGATATTGGCCACCGAACGCACTCCAACGCCAGTTGTCACCTGCAAGTAATCGAGCTTGATACGTGCATTTGCTGTACGCTCCTTGCCTACCAACATCAACACGTCGTCGTCGTTGATATCTTTCTTGCGGTCGGCCAATTTTAGGAACTCCTCGTAAGCGTTGTCCAATTGATCTTTGTCGAGCTCAACACCTAAAACGGTCAAGCGGTGTTTAAGCGCAGCACGGCCACTGCGAGCTGTTAGCACGATCGAGCTCTCGTCGATTCCCACATCTTTTGGGTCGATAATCTCGTAACTCTCACGATTCTTCAAGACTCCATCTTGGTGGATTCCCGATGAGTGCGCAAAGGCGTTACGCCCCACGATAGCTTTGTTGGCTTGCACGGGCATGTTCATCAAATTTGATACCATGCTGCTGGTGCTGCTAATGCGTTTTGTGTTGATATTGGTGTCGATATTAAGCTCTTTGTGGCTCTTGAAGATCATCGCTACCTCTTCCAAGGCGGTATTTCCGGCACGCTCTCCGATACCATTTATTGTCACTTCGGCTTGGCGAGCACCATTCAAGATTCCTGCAATGGTGTTGGCTGTGGCCATTCCTAAATCGTTGTGGCAGTGTGTGGCAATGGTTACATTGTCGATGCCCTTTACATTCTCCTTGAGGTATTTGATCTTGCGACCAAACTCATCGGGAAGGCAATATCCGGTGGTGTCGGGGATATTAATTACCGTTGCACCAGCCTTGATTACCGCCTCGACTACGCGAGCCAAATATTCGTTGTCGGTACGTCCGGCATCCTCTGCATAGAATTGAACATCCTCGACGAAGGTCTTGGCATACTTCACCGCAGCTATCGCACGCTCGATAATCTCTTCGCGGTTAGAGTTAAATTTATATTTAATATGCGAATCCGAGGTTCCGATACCGGTGTGAATACGGCCACGTTTGGCATATTGCAGGGCCTCGCCCGCAACCTTAATATCGTTCTGTACCGCACGCGTCAGCGCACAAATAGTTGGCCAAGTGACCGCTTTCGATATTTCGACTACCGAGTGAAAATCGCCCGGACTCGACACTGGGAAACCAGCCTCGATAACATCTACACCTAGATCCTCTAACGCCTTTGCCACCTGAATTTTTTCGATTGTATTCAACTGACATCCGGGAACCTGCTCACCGTCGCGAAGCGTTGTATCAAAAATAAATAATCTATCCGACATATTATTATAAATTTAATTTAATATTTCAAAAAAATGACCTTTCATCACTACTGTGAGAAAGGCCGCCTTATTCTGTTTCTTAGTTAATATTTATAGCACACACCTTTCTGCCTCACTTGGATAATCCTAGGGAGAATGAGGAGTGAATGCAGTACTATATTGTAACTATTCATTGTTATCAACTTTTAAATTGTGATAAATCCAAACATTAATTTCACAAATATAAGGATTGTTTTCCAATGATAAAACAAAAATGTGAATTTATTTTTAAATATTTTTCAATTTTAGGATGATTGATTTTAACTCATGCGAGTTATTTTGATTTCAATCTGTAATGAAAATTACTATTTTAGACGTTATTTTAAAGTGTAATTAATGCTTTACTCGTTAATCATCATCAAAAAAATATAAGCAAATATATCGTGCTCATTAGGCGTTTTATAAAGAAATAACTATCTTTGAAATCGAAATATATAAAAACCAAACCAAAGACCAATGAAACAATTGAAAACTATCTTGCTTGTGGCCATGCTGACTACAGCGTGGCTCGGCGCATCATCGCAGGTGCCGACCTATGAGCAAGTAATGAGCCCCGAGGTGAGCAAGCAAGAGCTAAAAGATCTTGAATTATTGCGCAAACGCGTAAAGATCGCAAACCCTAAGGCCAGCAAAAAAGAGCTGGAGAGCATCCAGTCACAAGCCAAAGAGTTCCTTGCCACTCCCCTTCCGCTTGCCGTCGACCTAGTGGATAATAAATATGCGCGCGAATTGGCCGCACAGGTAAGGGTGTTGTCATACGCTGCAGCGACGGATGGCCAAATGAGGAAAACTCTCGTAGAGTTCGTCGAGCATCTCAACGACTCGAAACTGCTGCTCACAATGGACAACTATCGCCATAGCCAATACACCGAGTTGCGCGAGGTGCCAACAAATCTGCTCTATGCATTGCCTCACCTAAAGGGCGAGGTTCGTTCGAAATTGATCGAGGGCATTAAGAATATCGTTGAGTTTGAGCATCTTGAATACGATAACGAGGAGCTGCGCAACAACGTTAGCTCTGACTATATCTTCTTGGTCTCGCCATACCTGCTCACAATTGCACTCGAGACCGAGGATGACTTCGAAGCTGTAAAGACTCTTCGTGCAACATCGAGATTTATAGCTGGAGCGACTCAATATGCCGATGGTCCCAACGATATCTTGAAGCCCGACGGAACTGGATTTCACCACCGAACCCACTACATAGGATATATGTATAGCTACACCACGTGGGTCGATGTGATGTGGAAATTGCGCGGCACCGAGTTCAAAATCGACAAAGAGTCGTACGAGCGCTTTAAAGGGGCAATCATAGCTGTGAGATTAATGGAGACCAACTCGGCCAAAGGTAAGCACTACCACGCCTTCAGCCTCGCTGGACGTCATCCACATAGCGGAATGAGTGGTAATTTCTCAAAAGCCTCGTACGAGAAGTTGCTCGAGGTGGGAGCCGATTACTTCGACAGTGAACGCGACGACACTCTGGCTGCATACTACAACTACTTCTACAAGAGCGATAAATTCAAGGATACTCCCCAAGTGCAAACCGACGGTTTTTACCAATTCAACTACAGCCCAATTGGAGTATACCGCAAGGATAATTGGGTGGCAACGATGCGCTCACCCACCACACAGCTTTGGGGATCAGAGATATACGTTCGCACAAATCGCTTTGGGCGCTACCAGTCGAATGGAACGTTGGAGGTGATCTACGAGGGCGAGATCGATCAATCGGGATATATCCTCGAGCCTAAGGGCGGTGCCAACATGACCGGAGGATGGGATTGGAATGTGGTGCCAGGAGCCACCGTTGTGCGCTACACCGATTGGTCCCAAATGCAGATCGGTGCCAACGAAAAGGATCGTTTCGACCAATACACCGCAACAAAAGATTTCGCAGGAGCTTTGGCCTGGGGCGATGTGGGACTCTTCGCAGCGGAGTTCGATCAGGGGGATTCGTGGGGTCGCCAAAGGTTCGAGGCGACAAATCTCACATACAACAAATCGGTATTTGCCATCGATGGCATGCTTATCGCCTTGGGTAGCGACATATCCTCATCGGGCGATTATGACTCGGAGAGAGTCACCGCGACAAACCTATTTCAGGCGGTCGACATGGATAAAGATCGCCAATTTATCGTAGATGGCAAGGTGATTGAATTTGGACACCCCGAGAGCCTGATCGACCCCTCGAAGGGCGGAGCATGGATGATAAATCCACAAACTACCGGCTTTATAATACCATCGGGCAACGACCCAGTGGTGATATTCCACGACAACCAAACTTCGCCCAACGAGACCGGAACCGAGGAGGCATTGGCAAACCCCGCAACCCGCCGCGCAGCAAAAGCATACTTCAACCATGGAGTGAAACCCTCGCAGAGTGGCTATGAGTATGTGGTGGTTCCAGCAGCTACACCGGAGCAGATCAAGGGGCTGAGTGCGAAGATCAACGCCAAAAAAAATGGTATATATAGAGTGCTCGAGAAGAGCGAATCACTACACGCAATCTCGCACCTTGAATCGGGCATAATTGCCTACGCAGCATTCCGCGAGCAGTCGTCAATGAGCTTCGGCAAGATCCGCGCAACAGCATCCGAAATGCTAATCATGGAGCGCATGGATAGCTCCACGGGCACCCTTTCACTTGCCATATGCAACCCCAACCTACGCCCAAAAAACACCGGAGGTAAAAATTGGGTCGCTACCCCAACCACAACATCCGTGACAATCGATGGCAGATGGAGACTCAAGGAGGAGGTACGCGGAGTGTTAATCGAGCAGGTTGATAATCAGACAGTTGTTTATATGACTCTTGAGCATGGAGCGGCTCTGTATCTTGACTTTGTTTAGTTTTGTATAGTTTCTTACTGCCTGTGGGCGGGCGGGCGCTATCTGCAGGGCAAACGCACGAAACAAAACTTACTCATCGCGCTCATGCCGCGCGGGCACCAAGCTTAGCTTGGATCCAAAAACTTACGTTTTTGACTTTTTGTATTGCACTGATTTGCAGCGCTTAAAAGCGCTAACGACATAAAATAATAGATGAGATTTTACTAAAGCAGGGCTTTATAAAATCTCATCTATTATTTTACATCTATGTCAACCTACGGTTGCCATAAGCAAATCAGTGAGGTGAACCTCGATATTAGGTTTAAATGCCTAAAGGGCATTTAATAAATTTTAGACGTGAGTGGGTTGTGCAAATTTATTTGCTAACAACTCACTCACGTCTAAAATCTTAGAGCTTTAGCTCTAAGCCTAATAGCGCATCTCTAACTGCACCCGCGGTGGTGCTATCACCGCCCGCCGGAGGCAGTAAGAAAGTATATTATCCGCGCATCAAGCACACCAAGCGCAAAAAAATCTAAAGCACAATATTAATAATCTTGCCTGGCACAACGATAATCTTCTTTGGGGCGTTGCCATTGAGCCACTTTTGGGCACCCTCTTTGGTTACGATATCCTCTTGGATCTGTTGTGGTGTTACGGCTAGATCGTATACTTGTTTAAAGCGCAGCTTGCCGCTGATCATCACGGGGTACTCAAATGAGCTCTCTACAAGATACTCCTGCTCGAATTGAGGGTATGAGGCGTCGAATACTGAGCCCTCGTTGCCTGCAAGCTCCCAAAGCTCCTCGGCAATGTGGGGTGCAAATGGCGCAAGTAGGATCGTAAGTGGCTCAATTACAGCACGCTTATGACACTCTCCGAGCTCATTTAGACATATCATGAATGCAGCAACCGAGGTGTTGAACGAGAAGTTCTCGATATCCTCGCGGATCTTCTTTATGGTCTTGTGCAACGATTTCAGCTCGCCGTCGCTCGGAGCCTCGTCGGTGATTGTAAGCTCATTTTCGCGGTTGTGGTACAATCGCCAGAACTTGCGAAGGAACTTATGCACGCCATCGATTCCGTTGGTGTCCCAAGGTTTCGACTGCTCCAAAGGTCCCAAGAACATCTCGTACATACGCAGGGTGTCGGCACCATATTTCTCGACAATCATGTCGGGATTCACCACGTTGTACATCGATTTCGACATCTTCTCAATAGCCCAACCGCACACATATTTGCCATCCTCGCAGATGAACTCCGCATCGGCAAATTCCGCACGCCACGCCTTGAAGGCATCGATGTCGAGGATATCATTTTTCACGATGTTCACATCTACGTGAATCTCCTGCGTATCGTATTGATCCTTAAGAGGTAACGAGACAAATTTATTGGTACCCTTCACTCGATATACAAAGTTCGAGCGTCCTTGGATCATTCCTTGGTTCACAAGTTTCTTGTATGGCTCCTCCTTGCAAATATAGCCCAAATCATAGAGGAACATGTTCCAGAAACGCGAGTACATCAAGTGACCTGTAGCGTGCTCAATACCACCAACATACAAGTCAACGTTCTGCCAATACTCGTTAGCCTCGCGACCTACAAGAGCCTCTGAGTTGTGAGGATCCATATAGCGAAGGAAGTATGCCGAAGAGCCTGCAAAGCCGGGCATTGTCGATAGCTCGAAGGGATCACCCACGGCTGTGCACCAACCCTCGACACGTGCCAAAGGTGGCTCGCCAGCCTCTGTAGGGCCGAAGTTCTCGATTGCCGGAAGCTCCAATGGCAATTGATCCTCGCTCAATGCGTAGGCAACATCACCCTTATAATATACTGGGAATGGTTCACCCCAATAGCGTTGACGCGAGAAAATTGCATCGCGCAGACGGTAATTGATTAGCTTTTTGCCCAATCCACGTTTCTCTATCTCGGTGAACATCAATGGAATAGCCTCTTTGACATCCATGCCATTAAGGAAGTCAGAATTGATCATAACGCCCTGCTTAGCATCGTACGAAGCTTGCTCAATATCACCTCCATCGACAACCGGAGTCACCTCCAAGCCGAAGTGGCGAGCAAATGCCCAGTCGCGCGAATCGTGCGCAGGAACCGCCATAATCGCTCCGGTGCCGTAGCCTGCCAGAACGTAATCCGAAATATATATTGGAATCTCTTTTCCGGTAAGTGGATTGATCGCATAGGCTCCCGTTGCCACACCGCTAACGCGCTTAGTGTCGGCCATACGCTCGCGCTCAGAACGCTTTTTGGCTTGTGCGATATAATCCTCGACAGCTGTCTTGTTTTCATCTGTCGTAAGCTCTGCCACCCACTCATGTTCGGGTGCAATAACCATAAAAGTCACTCCGAAAACTGTGTCGGGGCGTGTGGTGAAGATCTCCAATTGCTTGTCGCTGCCTGCCACCTTGAAGAACATCTGCGCACCAACCGAGCGGCCAATCCAGTTGCGTTGGATCTCCTTGAGCGACTCGCTCCACTCCAACTTCTCCATGCCCTGCAACATGCGCTCGGCATAGGCTGTAACGCGCAACGACCACTGCTTCATGCGTTTCTGCTCCACAGGGAAGCCTCCGCGAACCGAAAGGCCCTCTTTGACCTCGTCGTTGGCCAATACTGTGCCTAGCTCAGCACACCAATTCACCATCGTGTCGGCACGATATGCTAAGCGGAAGCCTTGAAGGATCACCTCCTGCTCGGCCTCGCTCATCGCTCCCCACTGCTCCGCTGTGAAGTTCACCGCGGTTGTTGAGACTGCGTCGATGCCCTGCGAACCGCTCTTCGCGAAGGCCTCGATGAGCTGCGAGATTGGCTCCGCCTTTTTAGTCGTGTTGTTATAGTAGTGCTCAAACATCTTTACGAACGCCCACTGGGTCCACTTGTAATACTCTGGCTCTGAGGTGCGTACCTCGCGGCTCCAGTCGAAGCAGAAGCCAATTTTATCTAGCTGCTCACGGTAGCGAGCGATATTTTGCTCGGTGGTGATTCTTGGGTGCTGCCCCGTCTGAATCGCATACTGCTCGGCAGGAAGTCCAAAGGCATCGTAGCCCATTGGGTGCAACACATTGAAGCCACAAAGGCGCTTGTAACGCGAGTAAATATCCGAAGCGATATAGCCCAGTGGGTGCCCAACATGCAGACCCGCGCCCGAAGGATATGGGAACATATCCAACACATAAAACTTTGGACGTGAGGGATCTACCTCAACCTTGTACGTCTGGCGCTCGCTCCAACGACCCTGCCACTTCGACTCTAACTCTTTGAAATTATACTCCATTATATTTAGTTTTTTCTTTTCTAACATGCAAAGATAAGAAAAAATGTTAAATATGCGAATATGTTGATGTTGATGGCCAGGGCAAACGCACGAAAAAAATTACTTTTTTGCGATTATTGGGCTTAGAGCTTTTAGCTCTAAGAGTATAATCTCCACCACTTTGGAATAAAGTAAACATTATTCCAAATCGCTAGAGATTATACTTTTTCAA
>JAWXTD010000032.1:0-21421 GCA_044433805.1 Rikenellaceae bacterium | reverse complement strand
CCTCGACATCGACCTTGCGGAAGTTGCCCAAACCAACGTGCAGAGTGACAAAAGCCTCCTTCACACCCTTGATCTCCATGCGTTTAAGCAGGTGCTTTGAGAAGTGCAAGCCAGCTGTAGTAGCAGCAACGGCGCCTTCGTGCTTAGCGTAGATTGTTTGGTATCGTTCGGCATCTTCTGGCTCAACATTCTCGCGCACCCAATGAGGTAGTGGCGTTTCGCCCATAGCGTAAAGTGCCTCCTTGAACTCTTCGTGAGAGCCATCGAAAAGGAATCGCAGCGTACGTCCACGCGAGGTGGTATTATCGATAACCTCGGCAACCAACAAGTCGTCGTCGCCAAAATATAGTTTATTTCCGATACGGATTTTGCGAGCAGGATCAACCAAAACATCCCACAGACGCAAGTCGTGGTTCAATTCGCGAAGCAAAAATATTTCGATCTCGGCTCCGGTCTTCTCCTTATTTCCATATAGGCGAGCTGGAAAGACTTTTGTGTCGTTCATCACAAAGAGGTCATCCTCTTCGAAGTAGTTTAAAATGTCTTTAAAGGTGTGGTGTTCAATGGTTTTTGTTTTGCGGTCGATAACCATTAGACGCGACTCGTCGCGAATATCTGATGGATGAGAGGCCAACATTTCTGGCGAAAAATCATAACCATAGCGAGATAACTTCATACTTTCTAAGCTCTTATTTCTTGTTTATTCAAATAGTGTCAATAAAGTCTATACGCAAAAATTACGATTTTGTTTCAATTAACTCTAATTTTTTCATAAATTCTTCTAAATTCCATCCATCCTCAACTCTATAGCCACCACTTTTTGTGCGACGAAGAGCCGAAAGATAGGCACCAGAGTCGAGCGCCTGGCCAATTTCAAATGCTAGTGACCGGATATAGGTGCCCTTGCTGCAACTAACCTTTATTGTTAGAAGCGGCATCGAGAGCTCCAAAATTTCGATATCATATATATTAACCAACGCCTTGCGCACCTCGACAGCCTCGCCTGCACGAGCCAGATCGTAAGCTCGCACACCCTCGATCTTCTTTGCCGAGTATATGGGTGGGGTTTGCAGGCGCTCTCCACACAACGACTTCAAGGCATCTTGAATCATTTGGGGGGTGATATGTTCGGTAGGGTATGTTTTGTCAATCTCATGCTCCATATCGAAGCTAGGGGTTGTAGCCCCCAAGGTCACCTGAGCGATATACTCCTTGGCCTCGGCCTGCAACTCGTTGACCCTCTTGGTGGCCTTACCAATGCAGATAAGCAGAACCCCAGTGGCCAGTGGATCGAGCGTTCCGGCGTGTCCCACCTTGATTTTTTTATAGCCTTTATGACGAAGTGCGTAGTTGATTTTGCGCACCACATCGGTCGAGGTCCATCGTAGCGGTTTGTCGATAAGGGCAATATATCCCTCTGGGAAGTTGATTTTGGTTAAATCGTCCATTATTCAAAGAAGTATAATACGTACGAGAATAGCGCTGCAAAGAGGCAATAGTAGGCAAACCAGATCAATTTACCGCGCTTAATAATATTAATCATAAAGCGACAAGCCAACACTCCCACAAGTAGCGATGAGAAGAAACCAGCGATCATAGGCAAAACACCCACGCTAGCCCACACAGCATCGCCACCCACTAACGAGAGGAGCGATTTTCCCAAGATTGGCACCAGAACCATAAGGAATGAAAATTGAGCCACGCTCTCTTTTTTGTCGCCCAAGATAAGTCCGGTGGCTATGGTAGCTCCCGAGCGAGAGATGCCAGGCATAACCGCAACGGCTTGTGCCACTCCGATAATCAATGAGTCTAGGTATGAAATCTCCTCCTTTTGGCGAGGCTTTGCATACGATGCATAGCCAAGTAACACAGCCGTAATGAGTAACATAGTACCCACAACGATCAAGACCAGTGACGATGATAGCATCGCATTGAGCGAATCTTCGAGCGTAAATCCGACAATTGCCACAGGGATCATCGAGATGATAATCTTTACGACATATGCCTGATCGGAGTTAAAAGTTCGCGAAAAAAAGCCCTTAAAGATCTTTGCGATCTCGGGCCACAGAACCAAGATTGTGCTGCAAACGGTTCCGGCATGCAAGGCCAGATCGAATGCAATATTCTCTTCCAATTCGACACCCAACAACGCTTTAACGATTTGAAGGTGTCCACTGCTCGAGACAGGCAAAAATTCGGTGATACCTTGGACAATGCCAAGGATGATCGATTCTAAAATATTCATATTTAACGTGAGTTCGAAAATAGCCCCACCTTCGAACTCGTTGAAATGGTTAACTAGTGTGGTGGGGCTATTCTCGACCACACATTAAGCGTTGTTTAAAACAACGCAAGGTATTTAAAATCTCCCCCTTACCCCCTCTTTGTTAAGAGGGGGCTTGGTCGCAATTTTGCAAATTGCTCCCCCAAAGGTATTTATAAGTCATTTATTGTTTAAAACTACTTTTTAAGGATTGCATAGATCTCGAAAACGAAGCCGGCAACAACAACAATTGGAGCCAAGGTAATGCGTCGAAACGAAAACATACTATAATCGAAGAACTCATCGGTAGTGCCACCACCACCCGACATCAAGACAAAACCCAAGATGATTATAAGGAAACCCACCAATAGAAGTTTATAATTTTTGAGCGCAAGGGGCATCTGTTGCTCCTGCTGCGACTCACTTTCTCTGCTCTTTTTCATAATTAATTAGTATAGATAAATCTTATTAGACTTCATATTAACAAATTTTCCGGCTGCAAATATCGTAAAAATTAACGAGATAATAACACCACTAGCTATAATTGAGCCAATTATTGTTGCAATCAACCTCACATCGCCCATAGTCATAAGCTCGGGAAGCGTTGAGCCTAAGGCATATAACGCAGCCAAGAATAACAACGAGGCGATAAGGCCAGCCAAAAACCCACTCTTCGCTCCACTCCACACCAACGGACGCATTATAAACCAACGCGTTGCTCCAACCAATTTCATCGTATTGATAATATACCTACGCGAGTAGATTGCCAAACGGATGGTATTATTGAGAAGCACCAGCGAGATAAATAGCAGCATAGCACCAAATAGCAACAGCAGCGTCTGTATTGTCGACATTGTGGCATGCACCCTCTCAACGAGCATAGCGGGATAGTAGACCCCATCGACACCCTCGATTGCCTCGACTCTCTGGACAAATGCAGCCAACAATTCGGGCTCTGCGGACGAGGCTAGCAACTGCACCTCGAAGCTATCGAGCAGAGGGTTGGATTGCAGCACCTCTTGGAAATTATCGCCAAAGAGCGTGCGAAACTCCTCATCTTGAGCCTTGTTCTGGCGCGAAAGGAACTCGACCGTCCCTACAACTGGCGAGGAGGCGATCTGCGCTCTGATGCCTGCTCTTTGCGCCTCGCCGATATCCTCCCTTAGTTCAACGGTGGCCAAGATGCTCTGTTCTAGGGTGCTGGTAACCCCAAAAACTGTATATATAAGGTATCCCACAGCGCCTGCTAAAAAGAGCACTAGCGAGATGCTAATGGTCGAAATTGCGTACGAATTGCGAACCTTACGCTTTAACCTTTTGTCTTCTTTCATAACCTTTATAGATATTTACAATTAAAAGTACAACAATAGATAGTAGGATCAGAAGCGACGAGATCAAAGTAATTCCCTCGATCAACCTCCAACGAGGAGCCTTAAAGCGCCACTCGACAGTGTGTTCTCCGGCGGGTAGCTCCATGGCTCTAAGTATGTAATTGGCCCTAAAGTATGGCGCTGGCTCTCCATCGATATATGCGCTCCAGCCCTTTGGGTAGTAGATCTCGGAGAAGACCGCAACGCCATTTTGTTCAGCAGAATAGTCGTAGCGCAAATAGTTAGACTGATACTCGGAGAGTTGAATCTGCCCCGCAGAGAGTGAGTTTGGCGCCACACCGAAGCTCACATCAACAACTGCCGTTTGGCTCAAGTCGGTCACCCCCAAGGCGTCGATCTCGGCTCGAGGAGTCTCAACGCTCTGAATTTCACCGACAAACCACGCTGGGCCATAGGCCTGGTCGTTGACCATAAGTGCAGGCGCACCATCCTTATCGCTCGAGATTATATAGCGAGTATTTAACATATTTAGAACCTCGGGCGAGAGCGATGAGGATAAATAAACATCGATAAGATCTTGATAACGAGCAAGTTTTGCTCCATGATAACCACCTATCGAGCGGTGGAAATATGATGTAGTTGCATCGTTAAAGGGGCTCACCGTAAGGTTCAGCACCCTATATCCCGGATCGGTATCCGACATTATCTCCTTGTCGATCTGCGTTGGGTAGATCTTCGCCTCGCGAGCCGAGACAAAATCGTCGTCGTTTAGGTATCTGCGATTCACAGGAACCAGATCCAAGATCACAAGCAGGCCAATCAATGCCACCATCACCAAGCGCTTAATTCGACCCTCCACAAGCAACCAAACAACAGCTGCCGAGGCTGCAACAAAGAGCAGTGAACGCAGGGCATCGGCACGCATCACGTCGAACCTCTCGCTTGCCATTGCATCTGCCACAAGCCTTGCGATATATTCGGGGAAACCACCACCTGCAAACATCCTAAAAGCATCATCCTCTCCGAAGCCAAAAATGAATCGACCCCCAATAATAAATAGTAAGAGTAAGCCTCCGATGGCTCCTGCTGCAATTTTCAAAGCTTTGATTTTCTCATCTCGACGCAACTCCGAGAGCCACAACTTCGAGATGGCTATAACAGCCAAAAGTGGCAGGGTCCACTCCACAACCACCAGGGTCATCGACACGGTACGGAATTTATTATAACCCGGCAGGATATTAAACATCAGCTCCGAGAACCACATAAAGTGGCGTCCCCAGGCCAATAATATCATCACAACAGAGATTGCAACCACCCACCATTTTTCGCGACCACGAGCCAAAAGCAGCGCTAAGAGTGCCAAGAAAATAATCACCGCACCAATATAAGTTGGTCCTCCGGTGAATGATTGAGGGCCCCAATAGAGTGGCAATTGCGAGGCAACGTGGCTCAAATCATATGGCGCAAGCGCCTTTGTAACAGCACCCGAGGGCGAGAAAGTATCGAACGACGAACCTCCAACGAAATTGGGCACAAGCATATTTAAACTCTCGACGGTTCCGTAGCTCCAAGCCGTTGCATACTCCATATCCAAACCCTTAGCACTTGTCTGTTCAACGGCTAACTCCGAGCCGCCTCGCATAGTTTCGGGGGTATGTTCGTATGTATACCACAGTGGCGAGAGGTTCGAACTGACGGCCAATATTGCCGCTGCAGCCAACACCCCGGTGCGTTTTGCAAAATCGGCCAATCGACTCTCTCGATAGGCAACATAGAGCTCCGAGAGCCAGAAGGCAAAGATCGCCAGACCAAAATAGTATGTGATTTGAGGGTGCGAGGCCCCAATCTGCAATGAGGCGAAGAGTGCTGCTAATGCCGCTCCCCACAACCACCTGCCACGAAGGGCCATATAGACTCCTCCAAACATCACCGGAGCATAGACCAAAGCCCACATCTTGGTGATATGGCCAGCCTCGATAATCAAAAAGAAGTAGGTCGAAAGGCCATACATCAAACCTCCAACAATAGCCACCCATCCATTGAAGCCCATCATAACGAGCATCAGCCACATCGACAGCATAGCAAAGAAGATGAAGGCAGCAGGGGCGCCAAAAGCGTTGACCACCTTATTGAAATTCGATTTGATAATTTGTGCCGGATAGGCCACATTTATAAGGTAGGCAGGCATTCCCGAGAACATCGAGCCGGTCCATTGAGGATCCTGCCCTGTGAGCTCGCGGCACTCCAAGATATCTTGGGTCATTCCATCGTACTGCCTAACATCGTGTTGATAGAGCACATCACCACCCAATTGCGGTGAGAAATATCCATACGACAAAAGCGCATACACCACCACTGCAACCATAAAGGGCAGCCCCTTCGACCAATCAATTTTCGATATCATAAATTATATTTCATTATTCAAAATAGACTTAACTACACAATTTACAAAGATACAAAAAACTTTTTGACAAAGGGTAGAGAGTTAACAAAAAATTATTACTTTTGCAGAATCTAACGTTTAAACATCAAAATGGCAACTCTTAATGATATAAAAGCACCTATTGAGAAAGAACTCGAGGGTTTCGACAACTTTATTGCAGAGCAGTTCAAGGCGGATAGTGATCTACTATCCGAGATGTTGACCTATGCCCTATCGACTCGAGGCAAGGGAATTCGCCCAATCATTGTGATGTTGTCGGCAGCATTGAATTCGCCTACGGGAATTGTTAGCCGCAGAGCGTGGGTAGCTGCAACAATGGTCGAGATGATACACCTCTCGTCGCTGATTCACGACGATGTGATCGACTCATCGGATATGCGTCGCGGAAAACCATCGCTCAATGCCAAGTGGCAATCTCGAAAATCGATATTGGTGGGCGACTATATTTTGGGGCGTACGCTGACCCTAGGAATGTCGAGCGCTCAATATGATATCGTTTCGCACATTGCCAAAAGCATCGCAATTTTGTGCGAAGGCGAGGTGATCCAAGATGATTTCGCAGCACGACACACCGTAACTCGAGAGGGATATTTAGAGATAATTCACAAAAAAACTGCATCGTTAATATCGATTAGTGCCTCGGCAGGAGCTCTGGCAGCAGGTGCCTCGGCATCCAAGATCGACAACATGCGTCGCTTTGGCGAGAATATCGGCATGGCATTTCAGATCCAAGACGACATTCTCGATTACAGCCCCACAGCAAAAACTGGCAAGCCAGCAAATGGTGACCTGCGCGAGGGAAAGGTGACCCTTCCACTCCTTGCGGTTATCGAAAAGTCATCGCCCGAAAAGCAGGCCGAAATATCCGAACTCCTGCAACGTTGCACCGAAGATCAAAGCGCTATCGACGCACTGCAACAGATGGTTGTAGAGGGTGGCGGAGTGGAGTTTGCCGCCTCGGTGATGAATGCTTACATCGAAAAGGCGACTGCTATATTGGCTCAATATCCCGATTCAGACTATCGCACCGCACTTATGAACCTCTGCGCATTTATTGCCGAGCGAGAGGTATAGAGGTAAAAATCACTTGCTCGCTGCCTGTGCTGGGCAAACCAAAAAGAGGCTAACCAGAATCAAATGATTCATGGTTAGCCTCTCAAATTATTTTGCAAACTACGTTTGACTACTCCTCGTCGAGGTGCATGTGGTTTACGTAAACTGCATGTTGCATAGCTACACGCTTAGCGATAGATGGCTTTGTGAAGTATTGACGACGACGCAACTCCTTCAAAACTCCGGTACGCTCATATTTACGTTTAAATTTCTTAAGGGCTCTCTCGATGTTCTCACCCTCTTTTACTGGCATGATAATCATAATATTCTTTTTTTTATTGTTTTTTAATCTTTTTGCGACCTTTAAGGTGGTCCGACCTTGTTTTGTGGCTAAGGGCTGGCTTGGCTCTTGGTGCCTATTTTTTTTGCGATATTTACTCTGCAGGTGTGTACCATTTAAAATTTGTCATCATCCACTCGTCGTGGTTCAAACTCGCTGAACAGAAGATAGGGACGCACACGTGTTGCCTCCTCTGTGGTGAATATGTTATCCTCTTTCATCTCTTCTATGGTACTCCAACCTCCTTTCAATTCTCTTATTTTGAGCAACCTCCGCAGCACCTTGGGTGCAATGTATGGATGGCGACTCATTGTTTTAGCGGATGCAAAGTTAACATCTATTTTTGAAATATCACAACTATCGCACGAAATTTGTTGAATTATTTTCTCAAAATTACTCTCGGTGATCACTTTTAGCTCCGAAAGCTGCTCCGCGGAGTAGAATCCACCCAAGAGATCGCGATAATTTAGGATCGCCTCCACGCTCTTTTCGCCCACTCCATAGATCTTTCGAAGCTCTGCCGAGTCGGCCCGGTTGATATCTATCAGGCCATCTTCTGCCGAGGAGTCCTGCTCAGGGGTGAAAATCGCATAAGGCTCGAGCATCGAGGCAATCGAGTCGGAAACCACATAACACTCGCGCAGCTCATCCATATTATAAATGCCCGACAGATCTCGCCACCTCACAAAAACCTCCGCTTGGCGAGGGGTCAATGCACCAACTGCCACCAAGTAACTACCTCCCACAGTGTCGACCATAAATTGGCTCAAAGGCATATATTCACGCTTTGCAGAGTGCGATGCATATGAATTGTTATTATACGACGACACATACTCATCACGCCTTTTAAGGCGAAAGGTATCGGCTATAACTATGTATGGCTCAAGGGCATAGTATACGGAGTCCGATATGCCGTAACATGTAAAAAGATCCTCTTTAATGCGAAACACCTTGCCATATTCACGGTAGCGGATGATGCTAACAGCCTCGCTCTTCTTGAGCCCCAAGCGCATTAATTGCCGCAGGTCGGCTGTATTTGGGTCGAAGTTGAAGAGTTCCAAGCTATCGCTCTCGATAATTGCCGTCATCTCGATCATAGCCTCACGCGCACGCTTACGCTCAATAAAACGATACAACGTACTAATCACGGTGATCGACAAAATAACAATTATCAACACCACAACTCCTCGCGACTCCCTACCCGAAAAACCTATCTTCATCCTACCAATCCTCCTTTTGGCTAAGTTCCAACACGCTATATTTGCGCGATGGAGACTCGATAAAATCGCCCAATCCATACTCCGCCCAGCGAGCATCTACCTTCTCGATCACATCGGGACGCGAGAGCACAACATTGGGGAAGCGCTTGGGGTTGCCATCGCGCCCGGGAGGCTTGCTGCGAGCATCGAAAATTATCGAACCTCCGCGCTGCTCAACATCTCGTCGCACCTCGGTATTGGCTGCCCACAGCCACAAAAGGTCGTAAGGTTCAAGGCTTTGAGCGGCTGCATCGAACAACGCAACGTAGTTAACATCCTCTAACTCAAGATCATCGAGAATCTGCGAAAGATCCACATCCAACAAAGGCGAGCCAAATAAGAGCAACACCCCCCACGACTCCACCAACCGACTATCGATTGTAAAACCATCGGCAGTGCCCCATTTAGGAGCTCTCGCACGCGTCTCAACGCCAGTCAGATCTAGCGCCATTTTTCCGCCATAGCCCACCGTTGGTGTTGCATGATCCAAGACATCTAAGACACCTTGCGACCACGATGTTCGATGCGTAAGGTCGACAGAGCGCAACAGCGGTGCCATAGCTTCGACTCGTCGAAGATCGACATGCGGATCGGTAACAACCAGATACTTATTAAACATCATCTGGCCCGAGCCCCACATCGAAAGGATCACCTTTTGCGCCTGACCCGGGTAGCGACTTTTGATCGATGTGATGACTAGATTATGCGCCGTACATGCATCGGGCATATACATATCGCACACCTCAGCATGCAGTGCAAAACGAATTGGCGAGACAAAAATACGCTCGGTAGCCACCGCAATTGCAGCATCCTCTTGAGGAGGAATTCCCACGATGGTAGCGGGATATATCGCCTTACGACGGTGTGTGATGGCCGTAACATGAAATTTTGGATAGTAATCTTGCAAGGAGTAGAAACCCGTATGATCGCCAAATGGCCCCTCGATAACTTTCTGCTCCGACGGGTCTACATACCCTTCAATTACAAAGTCACAATCCTCGGGGATGTAAATATCATTGGTGATGCACTTAACCAGTTTCACACTCCTCTTGCGCATAAAACCGGCCAAAAGGTACTCATCCAAATTTTCGGGCATAGGAGCTGTAGCGGCATAGGTATAGGTTGGATCACCTCCCAGTGCCACACTCACCGGCATCCGCTCACCTCGACGTTTATATGCATCGTAGTGTCGCGCACCGGTCTTGTGGATATGCCAATGCATTCCGGTGGTGTGGTCGTCGAGAACCTGCATGCGATACATTCCAACGTTGCGAACTCCCGTATCGGGATCTATAGTATTTACCATCGGCAAGGTGATAAAGCGCCCACCATCGAAGCCCCAACACTTAAGAATTGGCAGCAGCGACAATCGAGCATCATCGCCCAAGAGTTGAACCTGCTGGCAAGCTCCTCGCCCCTTGATTTTGCGTGGCATCCATTTAGAGACCTCACCCAAGAGCGGCAACATTTTCAGTTTATCCCACACACTATCCATTGGCGATGTGGCACTGCGAAGCAGCGAATCAATCGATCGAGTCAAATCGGCCAACTCTTCGACCCCTGCCACCATCGACATCCTTCGCTCGGAGCCCATCATATTGACAAGCACCGGAAACTGAGTGCCGCAATTCTCAAAGAGTAGCGCTTTGCCACCCCCTGTGCTCTTGCTCACTCGATCGACAATCTCGGTTATTTCGCACTCTGTCGAGACCTTGGCTGAGATTCTGATGAGCTCTCCATGGCGCTCTAGGTGGTCGACAAAATCTTGTAAATTACTATACATAATTACCTATATTGATAAAGTTGGTTTCTTAATTTTGGGGTGAATCCAGCATCGCGAATCGCCTTTTGGATACCCTCGGCATCGAAACTGTTTGTGGCTCCGGCCGACGATACAACATTCTCTTCGATCATTATCGAGCCAAAATCATTGGCTCCGCTATGCAGCGCAACTTGAGCCGTAGGGCGCCCAACGGTGAGCCACGAGGCTTGAATGTTATCGATATTATTAAGCAGCAAGCGGCTCATCGCAATAATACGCAGATACTCCAAGGCCGAAAAATTCGACACTACACCCTCGCGCTCCAACACTGTACCCGTCGAGCAGAAGATCCACGGAATAAAGGCGATAAAGCCATGGTTCCCCTCAGGGCAACGAGCTTGAAGATCGCGGATTGTGAGCAGATGGTCGACCCTTTGGTGCGGAGTTTCGATGTGTCCATACATCATAGTTGCCGAGGTAGGCAGGTTCAACTTGTGGGCCTGGTGCATAACTTCGATCCATTGCTCAACGCTGGGTTTGGCTGGCGATACGCGACGCCTCACATCGTCAACCAAGATCTCAGCACCAGCTCCGGGCAGCGACTCTAGGCCTGCTGCCATCAAACGCTGCAAAACCTCGAGCGTCGAAATGCCGCTAACCTTAGCTATATGCGAAATTTCGGGAGCACCCAACGCATGTAGTTTCAAGGCAGGATATTCACTTTTGATATCCTTGAAAAGCTGCTCGTAGAACTCAATGCCTAGCTTTGGGTGCATGCCTCCCTGAAGCAATAATTGGTCTCCGCCAAGCTCCAAGGTGCGCTCTATCTTCGGTCGGTACTCATCCATCGAGGTGATGTAGTGCAGATGAGTTTGGTGTGGCTTGCAGTGAAAATTACAGAATTTACACCCCGAAGTGCATACATTTGTGATATTAACATTCCTATCGATCTGCCACGTCACAACATCGGCATCGGCAACAACTTCTGCTCGCAGGGCATCGGCTGCAGCAGCCAAAACGTTGAGCGGAGCATTGTCGTAGAGGAAGTATGCTTGCTCGGCCGATATCGCCTCGCGACGCATGCAGCGATCTAAAATCTTAGAAATAAGCATAATTACAACTTCTCAAGCAGCGTGAAATCCAACATTCTCTTACCCAGATCGGCACGTTTGATCTTCACTCGAACGGCATCACCCAAGGTGAATGTCTGGCGAGTGGAGCGGCCAATCATCGTATAGCTTGGCTCGTCGAAGTGGAAATAGTCGTCGCCCAATTCGCGCACGGGGATCATTCCCTCGATATGTGTATCGTCCAACTCTACGAAGATACCCCACTCCTTCATGCCGCTGATATGGCCGTCGAACTCCTCGTCCCAACGATCCTTCATAAACTCTACAGCCTTATATTTTATCGATGCTCGCTCGGCATTTGCCGCCACAATTTCGCGCTCACTCGAGTGAACGCACAACTTCTCCAAAGGCTCCTTATCGACAGACTTTCCGCCATCTAAGTAGTGCGCCAACAAGCGATGCACCATCATATCGGGATAGCGACGAATTGGCGAGGTAAAGTGAGTATAGTATGGAAATGCAAGGCCATAGTGGCCAACATTATCGGTCGTATACAACGCCTTGGACATCGAACGAATGGCCAGCATCGAGACAACATTCTCTTCCGATCGACCCTTAATCGAGCCCAAAAGCGTATTGATCTCGCGAGCAATAGCCACACCCTTGTTAGCTTTGAAATACAAACCAAAGCGAAGTATAAATTGGCGGAAAGAGTCGATCTTCTCGCTATCTGGCTCATCGTGCACGCGATATACCATCGTGCGATCATACTTGCGGCTAGCGGTGCGACGCTTCGAACAGAACTCCGCCACTCTGCGGTTTGCCAAGAGCATAAACTCCTCGATCATCTTATTAGACTCCTTGGCCTCTTTTGTGAATACGCCAATTGGTTTACCCTTTTCGTCCAGCTCGAATTTCATCTCATCGCGCTCAAATGCAATCGCGCCATCCTTAAAGCGCTTTGCTCGAAGAGCTTGAGCTAGTTCATTTAGTTTCAGAACCTCTGTGGCATAATCACCCTTGCCCGTTTCGATCACATCTTGCGCCTCGGCATATGTAAACCGACGATCAGAGTATATCACCGTGCGGCCAAACCATTCGCTGGTAACCTCCGCCTGATCGTCGATCGTAAAGACCGCCGAGAAGCACAAACTCTCCTCATTGGGGCGCAGCGAGCACAACTCATTGGATAGTCGCTCGGGAAGCATCGGGATCGTGCGATCGACCAAATATACGGATGTTGCACGCTCGCGAGCCTCATTCTCGATTATTGAACCGGGCGTTACGTAGTGCGTCACATCGGCAATATGCACTCCAATCTCCCACTCTGTGTCGCTTAGGCGCCTAACCGAAAGTGCATCGTCGAAATCCTTGGCATCAGCCGGATCGACCGTAAAGGTGACAACATCGCGGAAGTCACGTCGCGAGGCGTAATCCTCGGGCGTTATCCTCGCCTCGATAGCCTCGGCAGCTGCCACAACATCTTGCGGATAGTGATATGGAAGGTCATATTCGGTGAGGATTGCATGCATCTCTGTGTCGTTATCGCCCACAGCACCCAGCACCTCAACGATCTCGCCCACAGGGCTTTTCGACCCTTCGGTCCACTCCTTAACCCTGAACGACACCTTGGTACCATCCTCCAAATCGGGATATTTTTTCTTTGGAATAAAGACATCGAATGGCATTTGGCCAGATGTTGAGCGGATAAAAATTTGGTGCACACTTACCTCGGCAATACCGATATATACCTTGCGATTGCGCTCGACGATCTTGACGACCTCGCCCTCGCAGCTACGTCCTCGCATTGAGCGACGAGTCACAACAACTTCGACCGTATCGCCATGCAGAGCTCTAAGAGCTTGATATGGACTTACGTGGATATCGTTTTCCAAGTCGTCGCACTCCACAAAAATAGCTCCGCTCTTGGTCATTATTACTCGACCAATGTGGTGTGGCAACTCTTGGGCTGCAAGGTGGAATTTACCACGCGCAGTCTCCACAATGAGTCCCTGCTCTATAAATGAATGTAAAATATATAGAACCTCGCGACGCCCTTGCCTATCGGTACAACCAACGCTCGAAGCCAGATGCTTCAATGAAAATTTATTGTTTGGCATCTCTTTGAACATCCCTAGGATAAACCCTGCACGGTCAAATTCGTGCTTACTCTTCTTTCTCATAATCTAAAAATCTTAAGGCTAGAGACTCCATTAGCTCTATGCCCACTGTAATAGCCCCCGTCGAGGGGCAAAATGTTGATGTGTGTGGCGCTCCGGCATCTCGACCTACGCCCACACGATAAAATAACGAAGGATAGCGTGCGCAATAATAGCCAAAATCTTCGGCCGTTGGGCGTCTTTCGAGCCACTTCACACTAAACTTCTTTTCGGCCACAATGGCTGCTGCGCGCGTCAACCCCTCATCATTAACTACGCAGGGGTAACCATCGTTTATATCTACCTCGACCTCCACTTGGTGACGATCCCAAAGCTCGCAGGCGATCTCTCTTATTCGAGCCTTTATTGCTCGCCTATCATCCTCGTCGAAGGTGCGCAGTGTACCCTCCAACTTCACCGAGTGAGGTATTACGTTGGTGGCTCCATCGGCCTCGATGCGCCCTATCGACAAGACCAAGTCCGGACGATTTAGCGCCAAGAGCGAGGTGATAAATTCGGCCGTAGCGGCAATCGGATCTTTCAGGCGATCGCGCATTGCTCCATGTCCTCCGACGCCTCGAAGGGTGAAACGAAGCTCGTCGCCCGAGGCCATAAATTTTCCTGCTCGAAAACCAACCTCGCCAACCTCCAGACCAGAGTCCACATGCTGTCCAACAACCGCCACAACGTCGTAACCATCAAAAGGATCTTCTGCCAAAACCAACGAAGCACCTCCGGGATTACACTCCTCGCCGGGTTGAAACAGCCCAAAAATAGTACCCTGGAAATCAGCCTTTTGCTTGAGGCGGCACAAGGCACCATACAACATTGCAGCATGCATATCGTGTCCACAAGCGTGCATCACGCCATGGTTCTGCGAGGCGAAGTCAAGATCGGTCTTCTCTTCAACAGGCAGTGCATCGATATCGGCACGCAGCACGACCGCTTTGCCCCGATCGCCTGCCCCCTCGATCTTGGCCAACACTCCCGTTCGAGCAACTCGCCTATGCTCGATACCCTGCTGAGTAAGTGCACGTTCGATAAACTCGGCCGTAGCGTACTCCTCGAACGAGAGTTCGGGGTGTGCGTGGATATGTTGGCGGAAAGTTATTGGATCCATTATATTTTTATTTTAAAATAGTGAGCGTGCAATCTGCTCAATATTAGAAGTTTTACTCATTGTATAATAGTGCAACACCGGCACTTTGGCAGCCATCAATTCGCGCGATTGAGCAATTGTCCACTCCAAGCCAATTTGGCGAACCGCTTGCGGATTATCGGCAAATCGTTGAACCTCATCGCGCAAATCATCAGGGATTGCAATGCTAAATGTTTCGGGCAAAATAGTTAGTTGACGCAGGGTCGATAGTGGCTTCATGCCGGGGATAATCGGAACTATGATGCCAGCCTCTCGACACCTCTCAACAAAACCAAAATAGGCTGCATTATCGAAGAACATCTGCGTTACGATATATTGCGCTCCAGCATCGACCTTTGCCTTCAGATTCTCGATATCACGCTCGAGGCTCTCTGCTGCAAAGTGCTTTTCGGGGTATCCAGCCACACCTATCGAGAAGTTGGTTTGATGGGTTTGATTAGCTTCGCTATCGATAAAAATTCCGCGATTCATATCGACAATTTGGCGCACCAAATCCACCGCATGAGCATGCCCCTGTTGATGAGGCATAAATACCCTCTCGTTTTGCGACCTATCGCCCTGCAGAGCCAACACATTCTCCAAGCCCAAGAAATCCATATCGATGAGTGCATCCTCAATATCATACTTCGATAACCCTCCGCAGATCAGGTGCGGCACAGTGGTGATTCCATACCGACGCTCGATTGCTGCCGAGACACCTACGGTGCCGGGGCGACGACGCACTATGTGCCACTCTCGCGAGCCTGCTTGCGATACAGTCTCCTTGATCCCCTCGCGATGGAAGGTGATGTTGATATATGCCGGGGCGAACTGCACCAAGGGGTCGATTGCCGCATAGATACCATCTAATCCTGCCCCTTTGAGCGGAGGAAGTAGCTCGATGGCCATACGTGTTTTTGACTCCTCGATTGCACTGTTTATTATCTGCGATACTCTCATTTTTACACAATTTTTGGAAGTAATTTTTTAACCTCTTCTACTGTTACGCCACGCCTTGCAGCATAATCCGCCACCTGATCTTCGCCCAACGCACCAACGCTAAAGATCTCGCCTCGAGGCAAAATCAGACCACATACCGACTCGGCGGGTTGAATCATAAAGTTCTCAGTGAGAGTCATTCTAGTTGTCTGCGAGGCGCTCAAAAGTTCGAATACTTCGCGCTTTAGCGAGTGATCGGGCACTGCCGGATAGCCAAATGCTAGGCGCACACCTTGGTATTTACCTTTCAACATCTGCTCGGCTGTCAACTGCTCACCACTCTCGAAGCCCCACATTTGGCGACGCACAAACGAGTGCAATCGTTGAGCAAAAGCCTCGACGAGGCGATCGGCCAACAGCTTGGCAATCATTGCACTATACTCATCCGACGAAGCCTTGAACGGTGCACACATCTTCTCTAGATCCACGCCCGAAGTAATTGCAAAAACGCCAACATGATCGCCACTAGCTGCCACAAAATCGGCTACCGAGCGAGGTTCTCCACTTCGGCTTTGACATCGAAGCATTGGCAAAACTACATCCTTACCTCGCGTCGAGGTTACAACGATATCGTCGCCTTCGGTGCGAGCCTCGAGAACCGCCACAGCTCCTTCGAGTGTCAACAACCCACGACGCTTGATCTGCTCGAGCATTTGACGGGCATCCTCGAAGAGTTTTGTAGCCTCTGCGCCATACTTCTCATCGCTCAACAAAGCTGGATATTGGCCCTTGAAGCCCCACGCCATAAAGAAGTAGCGCCAATCGATTAGCTCCTCGACATCCTCAACGTCGAAACTTGGGAAGACCAAACGCCCGGTGTGAAGCGGCACGATTGGCTCTGTCGATTTAAGCTTCGCAGCTGCCTCGCGAGCTTCAGATAGTGGCATCAATTCGCGCTGACGACGCGCACGCTCGTAATCCGCACGCAACAAAAGCTGCTCGGAGCGAACATGGTCGATATATAGGTCGGCATCTTCGCCCAAAACCTGCGATAAAATTTTAGGGTTGTCGCTAGCGCTATGGGCATGAATCACAACTCCCGAGTATAGCGGTGCGATTTTGAGTGCCGTATGCAGAGGCGAAGTTGTAGCACCTCCTATTATTATAGGTATAGTGATGCCCTGCTTTTCGCACTCCTCCACAACGCGGATCATCTCGTCGAGCGAAGGGGTGATAAGTCCACTCATGCAGATCACATCGGCACCCCACGCTGAGGCCTCCTCGATGATACGTTTTGTCTCGACCATAACGCCCAGATCGCGAATCTCATAGCCATTGCATGCCATCACCACCGAGACAATATTTTTTCCAATATCGTGCACATCGCCCTTGACCGTTGCGATAAGCACCTTGCCAGCTGCTCTAGCCCCTTGGCTCTTGAGCTCCTCGATATAGGGGGTGAGTTGTCCAACGGCACGTTTCATCACGCGGGCAGTTTTAACCACCTGTGGCAAGAACATCTTACCCTCTCCAAATAACACTCCGACGCGCTCCATTGCCGGCATCAACAGCTCGTCGATAACCCTCATTGGGGCACCCAATTCATCGTATCCTTCTTGGGCATCCTCCTCAACGTGATCGGCAATACCCTTTAGCATTGCATAGTCGATTCTCTCCTTTAAGGGTAGTTCGCGCCACTGCTCGCCCTTATGCTCCACAGCAGTTTTCGTATCACCTTGGTGATGCGTTTGGGCATACTCTATAAGTTTTTCGCAGGCATCCTCGCTGCGCATTAGGATTGCATCTTCTACAACCTTGAGCAGCTCGGGCTCGATTTGATCGAAAATCTGCAACATCTGCGTATTGACAATCGCCATATCCATACCTGCTTTGATTGCATGGTAGAGGAAGACCGAGTGCATCGCCTCGCGAATATGATTATTGCCCCTAAAGGCAAACGATAGGTTGCTCACACCGCCCGACACTTTAGCGTGCGGAAGATTCTCCTTGATCCATCGCGTTGCGTCGATAAAGGCCTTTGCGTAGCCATTGTGCTGCTCGATTCCGGTAGCTATAGCCAGCACATTTGGGTCGAAGATAATATCCTCGGCCGGGAATCCAGCAGATGTTAATATTCCGTAGGCTCTTTGAGCGATCTCCACCTTTCGCTCGAAGCTGTCGGCTTGACCCACCTCATCGAATAACATCACCACAGCTGCGGCACCCATTCGATGAATCTCCATGGCCTTCTGCGTAAACTTCTCCTCTCCATCCTTAAGCGATATTGAGTTGACAACGCTCTTGCCCTGCGCCACCTTAAGGCCTGCCACAAGCACATCCCACGACGAGGAGTCGATCATAAGTGGAACACGTGCAATTTCGGGCTCCGAGGCTAAGAGGTTCAGGAAGTAGTGCATGCTCTTTTGGCCATCAATCATACTATCATCCATGCAAATATCAATGATCTGCGCCCCAGCATCGACCTGTGCACGCACCACCGAAAGAGCCTCATCGAAACGCTCCTCGCGGATCAGACGAGCAAACTTTGCCGAGCCTGCGACATTGCCCCTCTCACCAACATTCACAAAGTTAACATCGGGCGTAATGCGCAGCGTATCCAAACCTGTTAGGGTTGTCACATGGCTCTTTTGTCGGCATGCTCGAGGTTTATAGTTACCAATTATCTGGTTCAAGCAGTGGATATGTTGGGGCGTAGTGCCACAGCAACCGCCCACAATATTTATTAGCCCCTGACGCAGATACTCCTCCACATCATCTGCGAACATTTGTGGGGTCTCGTCGTAACCTCCCGCCACATTTGGAAGACCTGCATTGGGGTGTGCCGAGATTCTACACTCGGCAACAGCCGCTAGGCGAGCCACATGTTCGAGCAGCTGCTTTGCGCCAAAAGCACAGTTTAACCCTACCGAAATCAGCGAAGCGTGCGACAAAGATGCATACATCGTCTCGACAGCTTGCCCCGAGAGCGTGCGTCCGCTAGCATCCGAGAGCGTTCCCGACAACATCGTTGGGATCTGGCGATTGCGCTCACGACCAACCGAATCGATAGCATACAGAGCCGCCTTAGCATTGAGCGTATCGAAAACCGTTTCGACCAAGATGATATCGGCTCCGCCATCCAACAAACCACCTGCCTGCTGTACATATGCCGCCACCAACTCATCGAAACTAACGGCACGAGCTGCCGGATTGGCCACATCGGTCGACATCGACAACGGGGTCGAAGTGGGACCCATAGAGCCTGCCACAAAGCGAGGCCGCGAGGGATTACGAAGAGTAAATTCACGAGCTGCAGCTACAGCTACAGCCGCCGCAGCACGCGAAATTTCGTAGGCATAGGCATCCAAGCCATAATCCACAAGCGAAATGGCATTGGCATTGAATGAGTCGGTGGTGATGATATCGGCTCCAGCAGCCAGATATTTTCGGTGAATCTCGCCAATGACCGCGGGACGAGTGATTGCCAAGATGTCGTTGCACCCCTTCAAGTCGCAGTGCCACGAGGCAAATTGCTCGCCTCGATATTCGGCCTCCTCCAGGCCATATTGTTGAACCATTGTTCCTAGACCTCCATCGAGAAGTAGGATTCTCTCATCAAGCGCCTTATATAATTCGTTTATCATTGTTGAATAATCTTAATTTCAAAAAGTTTGTTCCAATATTTGCCCGTGACAAATATTCTCTTGGAGACTTCATCGTAGGCAATTCCATTCAAGACGTCGGTCAGTGGCTCATAATCGTCCCTCGAGAGCAGCCCCTCGAAATTAATTAACCCCTCGACAACGCCCGATTGTGGATCGATTATCGCCACATAGTTGGTGGTGTATATATTTGCCCAGATCTTGCCCTCGATCCACTCCAACTCATTTAAAAAGTTGAGCGGCTCGCCATTGAGGGTGATCAAAATTTTGCGTTGCACCTTATAACTTTGTGGCTCGCGAACCGATATTACGGCCGATCCATCGCTAACATAGAGGCTCCGCCCATCGTGCGTAATGCCCCAACCCTCACCAGAGTATATCTTCTCGCCAATCTTCTCAAAGGTTGTGGCATCGTACAAAAATAGTCGATTGTTTTGCCACGTGAGTTGGTAGAGGGTATCACCAAGTATTGTTATCCCTTCACCAAAATGCGAACCTGAAAGCTGCGCAAGCTCCCTAAACTCGCCACTCTCAATATCCACATCCAGCAATCTCGATTCGCCCAATTGGCCCGTTCCTTCGATCAGACGTCCGTCGCGGAAGATTAATCCTTGGGTGTAGCTACCACGGCTATGCGGATAGATGGCCTTGATTTGGTAGGTATATTGCACAGGTGCGACAATAGGCGCTGTCACAACCTTCTTCTTGCCTGCACCAGCACCAATACACGATAGCGCAATTAGGCAAAGGGGCAAAAATAGTAGTTTAATTCTCATAGTTTATACATATATATAATCAGACAAAGATACAAATTTCAATTTAGATATCGCAGTCAAGTGGACGAAAAAAGATTTTAACACTTATTTTTAATAATTTAGCTGCAATATTTTAAAAAATATTTGTACCTTTGTGGGCTAAAATGCAAAAATAATATAACTAATTATATATAAACAAGATGAATATTGTAAGAGAACAACGTGCAGAGTTAAATTCGCTAATCAAAATTGTTATTGGCGAGAGTGATTATGCAGAGGCTGTAAAGAAGAGCCTTACTGAGTACAAGCGCAAGGCAAACGTTCCGGGATTCCGTCCGGGAATGGTTCCAATGGGTGTAATTAAGAAGATGTTTGGCAAGGGAGTTTTGGCTGAGCAATCGTTCCGTTGCGCTTCAGAGGCAGCATACAAATATCTTCAAGATGAGAAAATCGACTACCTAGGCGATGTTATTCCATCTGAGGAGCAGGGCGACTTCGACTTTGACAATGGTACCGAGTTTGAGTTTATCTTCGAGATTGGCGAGGCTCCAGCCTTCAACCTCGAGGTAACCGACAAAGACCAAATCACATACAACAAAATCGCAATCGAGGATCAAATGCGCAAAGATTTCCGTGGCAACTTCCTTCGCCGTTTCGGCCGCTTGGAGGATACCGACGTGGTAACAGCTGACGAGGCAGTTATGGGAACTTTGGACAACAGCGAGATCAACATCGAGGAGGCTTACGTAGGTCTAGTATCTATGAGTGAAGAGGAGCGTGCTCCATTTATCGGCAAGAAAGTTGGCGACAAGATGCAAGTAAACATCAACGAGCTATACAAAACTGCTTCTCAACGCGCTGCAATCCTTCAAGTTAAGGAGGATGAGCTGGAGGGAATCAACCCAGAATTTTCATTCGAGATCACCAACATCCGTCAATTTGCCGAGCCAGAGATGAACGAGGAGTTCTTCAAGCTAGCATTCCCAGCAGGCGAGGTTACAACCCAGGAGGGCTTGGCAGAGTTCATCGATGCTCAAATCTCAGTTGAGCTTAACCGCGAGAGCGACAACCTATTCGCAATTCAAGTTCGCAACTTCATCACCGAGAAGGCAAACATCACAATGCCTGTTGCATTCCTTAAGCGTTGGTTGTACACAATCAACGAGGGTAAATTCTCAATGGAGGAGATCGAGAAGGATTTCGACCAATTCCTAGAGATCTACACTTGGAACTTCATCCGCAGCAAG
>JAWXTD010000031.1:0-21444 GCA_044433805.1 Rikenellaceae bacterium | reverse complement strand
CGAGTTTGATTATGCAGGAACTCAAGCCTGTCTAGCTCTAAAAGAGGAGGGATACGAGGTAGTTTTGGTAAACTCGAACCCCGCAACAATTATGACCGACACACATATTGCCGACAAGGTATATATGGAGCCATTGACCTTGGAGTACGTTGCAAAGATCATCCGCTTTGAGCGTCCCGACGCAATTGTTCCGGGATTGGGCGGCCAAACAGGACTTAACTTGGCAGTTCAGCTCGCTAAGAAGGGAGTCTTGGAGGAGTGTCAGGTCGAGATCCTAGGAACTTCGTTCGAGAGTATCGAGCGTGCCGAGGATCGTGAGCTCTTCAAATCTCTTTGCGAGAATTTGGGCGAGCCGGTTATCGAGTCGGAGATCACAACATCGATCGAGGAGGCTGTCGATGCAGCAAATAAAATTGGCTATCCGGTGGTACTTCGCCCAGCATTTACTCTTGGTGGTACAGGTGGTGGCTTTGCCGACGATGAGGAGGAGCTTCGCGAAATGATGCGCAATGCACTTATCCTCTCGCCAGTGCACCAAGTACTTGTAGAGAAGAGCATCAAGGGCTACAAGGAGATCGAGTACGAGGTAATGCGCGATGCCAACGATACGGCTATTGCGATATGTAACATGGAGAATATCGACCCTGTAGGTGTTCACACCGGCGATTCAGTGGTTGTTGCTCCTAGCCAAACGCTCACCAATCGTGAGTACCAAATGTTGCGTGACTCGGCTCTAAAGATCATTCGCGAGTTGAAGATCGAGGGTGGATGTAACGTTCAATTTGCGCTCGACCCACTATCGTTCAAATACTATTTGATCGAGGTTAACCCACGCGTTTCGCGCTCGTCGGCCTTGGCAAGTAAGGCTACGGGATACCCAATTGCACGCGTTAGCGCTAAGATCGCCGTAGGTCTGCACCTCGACGAGATCGCAATTGCAAATACCTGCGCTGCGTTCGAGCCAACGCTAGATTATGTTGTCTCGAAGATCGCACGCTTCCCCTTCGATAAATTCACCGACGTATCGAACCAACTTGGCACGCAGATGAAGGCTACGGGCGAGGTGATGTCGGTAGGTCGCACAATGGAGGAGTCACTCTTGAAGGCTATCCGTTCGCTCGAGACTGGCGTTTACCACCTCTACCACAAGAAGTTCGACACATACTCGATCGACGAGATGTTGCAATATATTGTCACTGGAACCGACGACCGCTTGTTTGCTGTGGCTCAACTAATCCGTTTGGGTTGCGATATGGGTATGATCTATAACGCCTCGAAGATCGATATGTTCTTCCTCGAGAAGTTCAGCAATATCGTGGCCTACGAGCGCGTACTGGAGATGAATGTTGGTGATATGGATGTATTGCGCGAGGCTAAACGAATGGGCTTCAGCGACAAATATATCGGTCAAAAGTGGAACAAGAGCGAGAGCGAGATGTACCTTATGCGCAAGCGCGAGGGTATATACCCAGTCTACAAAATGATCGATACCTGCGCTAGCGAGTTCAGCTCATATGTGCCATACTTCTACTCGACTTACGAGAGTGAAAACGAGTCGATCGTTAGCGACAAGGAGAAGATCGTCGTGTTGGGTTCTGGCCCAATTCGTATTGGTCAGGGTGTGGAGTTTGACTACTCTACGGTGCATGCTATTTGGTCGATCCGCAAGGCTGGATACGAGGCAATCATCATCAACAACAACCCCGAGACAGTATCAACGGACTACACAACAAGCGACAAATTATACTTCGAACCACTTATGGTCGAGGATGTTATAAATATTTTGGATCTCGAGAAGCCTAAGGGTGTTATCGTGGGTCTAGGAGGTCAAACGGCAATCAACCTAGCTGAACCATTGGCTAAGTTGGGGGTACCGATCATCGGAACAGGTGTCGAGGCGATCCGCAACGCTGAGGACCGCGGATACTTTGAGCGCATTATGACCGAGCTTCAAATTCCACAACCTCAAGCCGAGGCGGTTACCACAATCGAGGCTGGTGTCGAGGCGGCAAATCGCATTGGCTACCCAGTTTTGGTACGTCCAAGCTACGTGTTGGGAGGTCGCGCGATGCAGATCGTAAGCAACGAGGAGCGCTTGCGCCACTATATGGTCTCGGCCGTTGGGGTCAATGAGGACTCTCCGGTACTTGTCGATCGTTATATCCAAGGTCGCGAGATGGAGGTAGATGCAATTTGTGATGGCACAGATGTATTTATCCCCGGAATCATGGAGCACGTTGAGCGCACAGGAATCCACTCGGGCGACTCGATTAGTGTATACCCAACATTCTCGGCATCGGAGTCGGTTAAGGAGAAGATCATCGACTACACACGTCGCTTGGGACTACGCATTGGAATCATCGGCCTTTACAATATCCAATTCATTGTAGATGAGAAGGATGACGTGTATGTGATCGAGGTAAATCCACGCTCATCGCGCACAGTGCCATTCCTATCGAAGTCAACAAAGATCCATATGGCCGACATCGCAACGCAGGTTATTTTGGGCACTTCGCTTCGCGAGCAAGGTGTAACCGAGATACTTGGACCACCAGCAAAGCGTTGGTTTGTGAAGGCTCCAGCATTCTCATTTGCTAAGATTCGCGGAATGGAGTCATACCTATCGCCCGAGATGAAATCTACGGGTGAGGCGATCGGATACGACGATAAATTAACTCGCGCATTCTACAAAGCGATGCAGGCTTCGGGCATGACTGTGGCCAACTACGGAACAATCCTAGTGACCATTGCCGACAAGGATAAACCTAAGGCTCTGCCACTTGTGCGTCGTTTCTACGACTTAGGATTCAACGTCGAGGCAACTAGCGGAACTGGCGAATTTTTGCGTGAGCATGGTATTCGTACGCGCGTACGTCGCAAGCTATCTGAGGGCAGCACCGAGATTATCGACTCATTGCGCCAAGGATATGTCAACTACATCATCAACACAATCGATATTGACCAACATAACAACCGCTTAGATGGCTACGATATTCGCCGTACGGCCGTTGAGAATAACGTCACTGTATTCACCGCACTGGAGACTGCAGGAGTGTTGCTAGATGTACTCGAGGAGATCACTTTTGGAGTCTCGACAATTAATGCAAAATAGAGATGTATAAACGAGGTAAATATATCGTTGAGAGTAATGAGGCGCTCACCCAGAGCGTATACAAAATGCGCCTGGTGGGTGACACTCAATACATTACAGCGCCAGGGCAATTTATAAATATCGAGATCGAGGGGTTGTACCTTCGTCGCCCAATCTCGGTTTGCGACTACGACAGCCTGGGCGTCACCATAATATATAAGGTGGTTGGCAAGGGTACCGAGCGCATGAGTCGTATGAGTGCTGGCACTGAGTTGGATATCTTGACTGGTTTAGGAAATGGATTTAACGCAGATGCAGAGTGCCACCAACCATTACTCGTGGGTGGTGGTGTTGGCGTGCCTCCGCTCTATAATCTATGCCGCAAACTTATTGCTGCAGGCAAGCGCCCAACGGTAGTTTTAGGATTCAACACCGCCTCGGAAGTGTTTCTTGCAGAGGAGTTTGAGGCGTTGGGGGTCGATGTGGTGGTCACCACTGTCGATGGCTCGATGGGCACCAAGGGCTTTGTTACAAATGCACTCTCATCGATCGATTTCGACTACGTTTATTCGTGCGGTCCGCTTGCAATGCTTCGCGCACTTTACGATGCAACGCCGGGCGTAAGGGGTGAATTCAGCTTCGAGGAGCGCATGGGCTGCGGTTTTGGCGCCTGCGTAGGTTGCACCTGCAAGACAAAATATGGAAATAAGCGAATTTGTAAGGATGGTCCGGTTTTGGACAGAGAGGAGATTATATGGTAGAGCAAAAATTTGACCTTAGCGTCGATCTATGTGGCCTAAAGTTGGATAATCCGGTGGTGCCAGCGAGTGGAACTTTTGGCTTTGGCGAGGAGTTTAAAGATTATTACGACATCAATATCCTTGGTTCATTCTCGTTTAAGGGGACTACGCGTGATGCGCGATTTGGAAATCCTACGCCTCGTATTGCAGAGTGTCAGGCTGGTATGATCAACGCCGTAGGTCTTCAAAATCCCGGAATCGACAAGGTTATCGAGGAGCTTATCCCACGCATGAGCACCTATTTTCACAAGCCTGTAGTGGCAAATATCAGCGGCTTCTCGATTGAAGAATATGTTGAGTGCTGCCAAAAAATCGACAAGGTGGAGCAGGTGGGAATCATCGAGGTGAATGTGAGTTGCCCCAATGTGAAGCATGGAGGAATGAGCTTCGGAACATCGCCCCAAGCAGCTGCCGAGGTAACTCGCGCAGTGAAAGCGGTCACCACAAAGCCTGTTTTCATTAAGCTAAGTCCCAACGTAACCGACATCGTGTCGATAGCTTTGGCGTGCCAGGAGGCTGGTGCCGACGGAATATGCTTGATCAACACCATGCTTGGAATGCGCATCGATACGGTTCGTGCTCGTGCGGTGATCGCCAATACGATGGGTGGATTTTCGGGCCCTGCGATATTCCCAATCGCATTGAGGATGGTCTACCAAGTCTCGCAAGCGTGCTCAATTCCCGTTATGGGATGTGGAGGCGTAGCGTCGGCATCGGATGTTATCGAGATGATGATGGCCGGAGCAACAGCGGTGCAGGTGGGAGCCCAAAATTTGGTCAATCCATATGCATGTCAGGAGATTATCGAAGATCTTCCTATTGAAATGGAGCGGTTGGGAATCACCTCACTTCGCGATATTATCGGCATCGTTAAATAGGCTACAGAAGCCTCTCGAAGGCTAATCTGTGTTGCATACCGCGGTAGTAGACATCGCCACAGAGATGGAACCCAGAGTGCGATAGAAGCCTCTGCATCAACATATTATCACAATGAGTATCGGCTCGCAATGACTTAATATTGCGGGCCGTTGCTATGCATGCCATCTGTTGAAAAAATTGTGCGCCAATGCCCTGACCACGAAAATCGTCGGAAACGGCCAAGCGGTGCAGCGTAATATAATCGAGATCGGAGAGCCACTCACCACGAATTTCGAGGTATGCTGGCTCGATGCCGGCAATTAAAGCGCCATAGGCTGCTACCCTACCGTCGCACTCCAAAATATAGCCCCAAGAGCGCTCGATATCCAGCTCGATGATATCCTGCGAGGGGTATCCATCTTGCCATTGGTCGACACCGCGGGCGTGCAACAGCGCCTGACACTGAGCAATTATCACAGCTATTTGTGGTAGATCGGCAGTTACAGCAGGCCTAAAATTATACATTTACAACACCTTTTGGGATTAATATTTCGCGTAGCTCGTTCTCAAAATTTGGGGTGAAAGTGTCGGTGCCTAGATGTGAAATGATTTCGGGAATCGACCAAAAACGGCCTCCATCGAGCTCCTCGGTGGGTCGTACATCGCCATCGAAGATGGTTGTAAAGACATTTACCAATTCGCGCTCACACTCAGATTGAAAGAGGTATGAGCAGACAAATCGGGGCTCAAAACCCTCGATGCCCAACTCCTCGCGGCTCTCGCGAAGAATTGCCCGATCAACCGACTCACCGTAATCGACATGGCCTCCCACGCCACTATCCCAGCGATTTGGTTGAATATCCTTCCACGCAGGGCGATGTTGCAGATAGAGCTCTCCGGCCGAATTAAAGAGGTGGAGGTGCACAACGGGGTGCAGCAGCATCGAGCCACTGTGGCACTCGCTACGCCTAGCGGAACCAACAACCGTTCCATCTTCGGCAACGATTGGGAAAATCTCGTCGGGGTGTTGATTTATCATCTCTTGCACTTTATTGTTCTGGGCGTGGTTGACCCGTTTGGTAGCCCAAAGACTCCATCCACTCCTGGGCCTGTGGCGAGACAACATCGTCGCGCTCCAGCCACAATTTCGATTCAATCAAATGCTTTCTATTTGCATTAAGTGCCTCATAGATAGGGAATTCTGGGCGCGGCAATGCACTATTCTCCTCTCGCTGCGTTGGGCGAATTGTCCGATCAAAGACATCCTCTTGCTCTGGTCGTCGATCCGATAGCCATGTGAAGCCCTTGAGGCTTAGCGATTGGTCGGCAGGGATCATCTCGAGGGGATAGAGCACATAATTTGGCTCGCCTCGATAGGTGATTCCCACCACCGTCTGCTCCTCGATGTAGAACGTTGCCGAGCCACTCTCCATGGTCATCAAGCCGTCGACCTCCTGGGTCTCGTCGTCCTGCATAAAGTAGAGCGTTTGAGCATTTCCATCGACGTTGTTCCTATAGACCTCACCATCGGCAAAGAGCGATGTTATCACCTTGCCAGCCACCTGATTGTAGTACTTCTTGTCGGGGAGCTCGCTTGCCATGATTGGGTTTCCTTCGGTGAAGATCGCCTTGGTGATTTTGTTGTTCGATGAGTATATATCCATCACCTCGGATGTGACTTGGTTGGCGTCGTGCCACAAAACTGGTGCAATGTAGAGCCTAATTATTGAGTCGATGGATGTGGTCACCATTGAGTCGGCAACAGCCTGAAAATCAGATCGATATATCTTCACATTGCGATATCCTTTGGTCAATCGATAGAGGCTATCAACCTTCACTGAGTCTGCCACCAAAGAGTCCAAAGCGAGAGAATCCAACGCCAATGAATCAAGAGCGAGTGAGTCAACAGTGAGCGAGTCGATATCGGCCAACTCCTTGATTAACGCCGCAGTATCGACAGCCAGGGCCTGCATTAGAGCGGTGGTATCTTCGGCAGCTAGCTTGCCACGCGCAACATCGCGTCGCAACTTTTTGGCCTCCTTTTGAGCCAATTTGGCCTTGCGCTGAGCTATTTGTCGAGCCTCGCGTACCTTTTCGGCATCCAACTTGGCATTGATCTGCACTTGGCGGGCACGGCCAATACTATCTAGGACAACTTTTCGCGCTGCATCTTCAATCGCCTTCTGCGCCAATCGCTCCTTACGTTTTGCCATGTAATCAGCCTTTTTGCGCTCGAAGAAGTTCAATGTGTCGGCTGCTCGCGCAAGCGAATCGAGGCGCAAAGAGTCCACTGACAGACTATCCAGAACCATAGAGTCGAGCATCAGCGAGTCGCGTGAGAGAGAATCGCGCGCTACGCTATCGCGCAACATATCACCTTCAAGAGGCTGAAGATTACGCGATTGCATATCTTCGGTGCGAGGTGTACCAACCTGCGATGGCACTCTGGCAACTCCCCTCTCGCCCGTTTGTTCCATAGCCTCAGCAGATCGAGAATCTCCTCTTTGTGGTCTATTCATATCGGGACGAGTAGTTGGGCGATCGCCGCGCGAGTGCTCTGTGGATAGAGCAGAGTCGTCGTGATCGTGGTCGTGCATATCATGGTCGTGACCTTCATGATCATGCCCCTCGTGCTCGTGCATCTCTTGGCCATCTTCACCCATCAATGCTTCGGCAATTTCGGTAGCCGAGAAGGGCATCAATGAGTCGACATCGAAGCGGTTGAGCGTAAAGATCTCGAAAGTGTCGGCACGCATAAATAGCGAATCACCCTGCTCGGCATCGTAGTTGATAATCGAGGGGCGTCCCACCAAAATCATATCGCCCGGACTCTTAATATACTCGCCGTAATCACCAAAGATCAAGCTCTTTTGGGTGGTGTCGTCGATCTGAATATTGTGGCGCATGAAGATATGTTCACTGGCGCGGAAGTAATCCATCGAGTCGCTCCAAATCTCCTGCTCATCGGTCAAAATATAGCCATTCAGGGTGAATGAGTAGCGATCCATAGCCTTGTCGTAGTCGCCTGCGTCGGCATATAGGTACTCATCTTTTTGGTTCCAGATATTGGTATTTTCGAAATATGTGGCAGCCTCAGTTTCGGTATTATAGATTATCGAGTCGCTCTTCATTTGGTACTCATCGCCACTAAGTTCGACATCGCCCACACCGATTAACTCCTTTGTGTCGGAGTAGTAGAAGCCTGTGATCGACTCCATAACGCTCTCACCGTTGATCATCACACCACCACCATCGTACATTCCGATGTTATCCAAAGTGTTGAAGGTGAAGTTGTAACAATAGAGCGTAGCCTCGCCATCGACCATCTTGACAATAGGTGCATGCAGCACAACTTCGTTGCTCTCGCCATTGTAGACAGCTCGATCGGCATATACGTATGTGGTATTTTTGTTGATCAGCACGTTGCCGAAACACTCCAAGCGCTTGTCGTTGTATCGCACAGCACTATCGGCGGTGATGATCGCTCCGTTGTGCTGCGCAGCAAAGTCCCCTACTAAACACATAACCTCAACATTATTGCTGAGGGTTATGGGGTATACTATGTCGGCGGTTAAATCTATAACCTTGGTCTGTCTTTGCTCATCGACCTTTTGCTCTGCCCGTTGGGCAAAAAGCACATCATCGAAGAGCGTCCACCAGAGCACTGCAACTATAAGCAGCGATATGATTTTGCGCATATAAAGGGTTTACTTCATCCAATTTTTGTTAACAAATTCGTCGCTGCGGAATTCGGGATCGATGTATACGTACATCGCATCAATACGCTTCGAGAGCCATTCGTTAAATATCTTATTCTGTTTATCTTGAAGGGCCATCTCCTCGATCTGTAGATAATCTTCGGCAAGCGAAGCTCTATGAGCAGGGATGATTTTGACCAGCTTAACAATCTTCGAGAGTTGGTTTCCGACCATATCCTCGGTTGAGAATGCCTTAGAGATCTCGCCCTCTTTGAGCTGCATCAACGCCTTGTAGTCGTCGATGCTCTTGTATCCGCGGTTACCGAAATCCTCCTTCATAAATTTGGTTACGGTCATCTTTGCATCGCCCATTGAGTAGCGCTCCAAGAGGTCGTGGTTCGATACAATTCCACCATTCATCTTCGAGGCAGCATCGTCGGAGTGATGTTTTGCAGCTAGCTCGAAGGTGATTGAATCGGTCAAGATCTTACCAGCCAAGCTATCGAGATACTTCGAAGGTTGTTGAAGTTCATCGGTGGTAAATACCGGACGCAGAAGAATATGGCGGCAGTGATACATTGAACCCTTCTTATCGATAAGTTCGATGATGTGGAATCCGAATTCGGTCTCGATCACCTCCGAAATTTGTCCCGCTTGCAGCTGTTGCAGCGCATTTGCAAATGGCTCCACAAAGGCATTAGCCGCTTGTGGTTCCATCTCACCACCACGATATGCCGATCCTGGGTCGACCGAATACATGCGTGCCAAAGCATCGAAACGAGTCTCGCCCGAGATCACACGCTCGCGCATCTCCAAAAGGCGGGTCTTCACACGACGTTTAGCCTCGTCGATAGATTCTGGGAATTTTGTGATGTGCGCATAGACATATTGCTCACCGATAATTGGCAGGGAATCTTTCGATTTGCTGTTGTAGAAGTGCTCCACCTCGCCGGGGATTACCGAAACTTTTCCGATAACCTCGTTGCGCATACCTTGTGCGTAGTACTGTTCCTCGTAATTTTGGCGCATATTCGACTTGATGTTGAAGATCGCCATATTGTGTTGCTTCTCCAACTCGCGAGTACCACCAGCCTCTTCGGCCATTTGGTTAACCATCTGCTCTACGTTGACTGCAATATCGGCAATATTGATCTCCACCGAGTCGATAAGGGCTTGATTATAGAGCAACGACTGCGACATGAGCGCCTCCAAAGATTCGTTCATTGGATCGCGATCCGAAGTATAGCCCTGTTGACGACGTTGCGCAACCAATTGATCGGCATAATTCTGAACTTCAGAGTATAGAATCGACGAACCACCAACTATAGCTACGACTTTATCGAGCATAACTTTTCGAGGTTGTGCAACTACTATGATCGCCGTTAGCGCTAGCAGTAGGGGTAATAGTGTTCTCTTAATCATAATGATATTTTAATTTTATTTTTCTCTTCTTTTTCACGTTTTTCGCGCTCCTTGGCCTCGCGTTCTTGGTATTGAAATCTCACAACACCTTCGCTTTGAGCCTGCCGATAGAGCATCTCTTCGCTACTACGGATCAAGGCGTGTTGGCGTTCGGTGACCAAGATTGTGCGAATTGTAGAACGAACCCACTCTAAGGGAGCGCAATCACCCACCATTTTATTGTCCAAGATCCTATAATAATAGTCAAAAGAGTCATCCTTCATATGGTTCACCCCACGCTGCGTGAGCAACTTGTCGGTCTGCACGCTACGGGTCATTGGCAAAAGGTCGAATAGTTGCGAGGCATCGACCCACGACTCCGACAGGTCGGTAAACTCAAAACCGTACTTCTCGCATATCGACAACATATCGGCACGCTTAGAGTCCGACGTCTGGCTCATTAACTCCTTGACCTTCTTGGCTTGGGTGTGTGATTGAGGTAGGCGCAAAACTTCGCCCTTGATGATATTGCTATTCAATTTGAAGTTCGAGGCGTTGGCATTGTAGTAGCTCAAAATTTGGCTATCGGTGTATATGGTGTCGCTCGTGGAGTTAAGGTATTGATCATCCAACTTTTTCATAAGTAAAAGTTGGCGATACTCTTCGACCATCGCTTCGATATCATCCTCCGAGGTGAAGAAAATTCGCTCCGCCTCGCGAAGCTTCACCTGCTTGCGGATCCATTTATCGATGTATATCTCGACAAATGCAACGCTATCTTCGCCTCTATACTCCTTGGGCACTACAGTAGATAATTCACTCTGCATAAGCATTTTACCATCAACTTCGGCCAACGTTACGTCGCCCATCAGATTGACATGAAAATCCCTGCACGACACAAAACCGAGCATAAGCAGAATAATTATATATAGTAATCTCTTCATTCGAAGCTACAAAAATAGTTTTTTTACTTCAAAAAAACGCAAAGCAGCGCCACTTTATTGTAAATTAGTTACTCTTTAATTATTAACCTGAGTTTTGGATAAGGAAAATGTCATACTTTATCAGTGAGTTTTATTCATTTTCCATATCCCAAACACAGGTTATTAGGCACTCTTATTCTCACCGCCCTCAGCCTCTCGATCTTGGGTGGTGGAGGCTGCAATTATCGCCTTAAATTGACCCACACAGAGCAACACCGCCACGATAAGTATCAATACAGCCACAATATAAATTATCCAATAGGCCCTCTGCGAGGCGATCAAATCGCTCAACATAACATTACCATCATCGCCACCCAAACCCAACAGTATCAATAAAAAGGCGAGGCCATTGTTTATTGCATGAAGAATCATGGGAGCTATAAGCGAGCGAGTGCGGATATATATGTAGCAGAGAATAAGGCCCATAAAAAATGCATTAATCACCATCGCAGCATCAAGGTGCATCAAGGCAAAAAAGAGCGACGAGCCAAGCCAAGCCACCACAACACCCCACTTTGCACGCATAGATTCATAGATCAAACCTCGACAAATAATCTCCTCGAAAAAGGGTGCTGCCAAGACAATAGCCACAAGCATAGGCCATCCTCGCTGCGAGATGGCAGGTGGCGCAGGGAGTAACGAGAGTAGAGGCTCAAGCACAACCCCCATCGAGAGCAGCATCAACACCCCAGCGAGCAGAATCGTGGGATCGAATCCACGCAGTGAGAATCGCATTGGCGAAGGCTTAGCCGAGCGACTTGAGCGCAAAAAAGCTATAAACGCAATTGTTAGACTCATTGCGATCACTTGGGCCAAAAGTATAGTCAAAGAGTCCACAAACCCCGCAGCACTCGATGAGATAATGAGCGGCAAAGTTTTTTTCACAACCAACACCGAGGCTATTTGCGCTGCGATGAAAGCTGCGAAGATGACAACCAAATCGATAAAAGTGGGGAATAGACGACTTTTATTGCTCGGTTTCACTTGACTTTCTTCGATTAATATAGGTTCACTTTGTGGTGTTGATTTCATGTTTATGGTCTGTTTCTTGAAAATTAACTCATCAAAGATACTCATTTTATCAAATAGTATTATTATTTTTGATATAAAATCACTAATTTTGCCAAAATTAAATTTTATCAACACAAAAATTATGGCAAAGGTTATCGCACTAGCGAATCAAAAAGGAGGAGTAGGTAAGACCACCACAGCAATAAACTTGGCAGCATCGTTGGCTATCTTGGGTCAAAAGGTACTGCTGTTAGATGCTGACCCTCAGGCAAATGCCACTTCGGGGCTGGGCTTTGATATCAACCAAGAGGGCATCTATGAGTGTCTTATTGGAGAGGCATCGGCCAAAGATGTGATCCTTCAAAGTGCCGATTTGGATAATCTTTACCTCCTACCCTCGAGCATCAACTTGGTGGCGGCAGACTCGGAATTGCCAAAATTCGAGAATCCACACTTCTTAATGAAGCAGGTCTTGGAGCAGGTGCGCGATGATTACGACTATGTTTTGATCGACTGCTCGCCATCGTTGGGTCACACTACCGTTAATATTTTCACCGCTGCCGATGCTGTATTGATTCCCGTGCAGTGCGAATATTTGGCCCTTGAGGGTCTCAGCAAGCTGCTCAACACAATCAAGATTGTTAAGAGTGGATTGAACCCTTCGCTCGAGATTCAGGGCTTCATTTTGACAATGTATATGCGCAACCGCCTAAATAATCAGGTTGTAAACGAGGTACGCACACACTTCGGTGACTTGGCATACGAGACTGTTATTCAACGAAATATACGCCTTGGAGAGGCTCCTTCGTATGGTAAGCCTGTGATGTTGCACGATGCCTCGGCAGTTGGATCTAAGAACTACATGAATTTAGCGAAGGAGTTCCTCAAACGAGAGCGCGAAAACCAATAAGAATAGCCTAAAATTATGAAACCACAAAAAGGATTAGGTCGCGGCTTGGATGCTATATTTAGCACCGAAAAGATCGAGCCAAAGATAAAACCAATGGGCGAGATTGCCCAAATCGAGATATCGAGGATTGTGGCTAACCCAACTCAGCCACGTCGCACATTCGACGAGTCGTCGCTGGAGGGATTGGCAGAATCGATCGGATCATTGGGCGTAATTCAACCAATTACGGTAAAGGCCGACGGCCCCGATAAGTATGTCATTATCAGTGGCGAGCGTCGCTTCAGAGCCTCGAAGTTGGCTGGACTGACCCAAATCCCAGCCTATATCCGCAAGGCCAACGACCAGGAGCTTCACACAATGGCCCTTGTGGAGAATGTGCAACGCGAAGATCTAAATCCAATAGAAATTTCGCTCAGCATGCAGCGCCTTATCGAGGAGTGTGGTTTGACTCAAGAGGCTCTCTCAAAGCGAGTTGGAATGAAGCGTTCGACAATTTCGAACTATCTTCGACTGCTGATGCTACCCGATGGCGTGCAATTTGCACTAAAATCTGGCGTTATAACTATGGGACATGCCAAGGCGATTGCGGGAGTGGAAGATACAAAAAAGCAACTCTCACTGCTTAAGCGATGTGTCGATGCTTCGCTATCGGTGCGCCAAACCGAGGAGCTAGCACGTGCAATGCAACAGAAGCCAGAGCCCAAAGAGGTGGAGATTAGAGATGAGGAGTACCCCGAAAGCTACCTACGATTGGTGGAACAATTAGAGGGTTATTTCTCGCAAAATATATCTATTAAACGAGCTAAAAATGGAGGTGGAAAGATCACGATTGACTTCAAGAGTGACGAGGATATCGACACCTTTATTGCTCGATTTGATGGAAGGTAAGTAGATTATTAATGAAGATATTTAAAGTCAAAATAGGGCAGCTGTTATTTCTAGCCCTATTTATTATACTTTGCTGTGATTCAGCATACTCGCAACTGCGTCGCTCACCTAAGAGCTACGTGCAAGGGGGTATGCTCATACCTGCCGATACGACCAAGGTGGACTCGCTTCGCCTCGACTCTTTGGCTGTGGATTCACTTGCCATGGATTCACTTGCACTCGACTCACTCATGAGGGCAGATTCACTCTTTAGGCCTGCCCAGGATCGTAGCGACTCACTATTTTTGGCAAGTGCAGCGGCAGCTCGTGCGCAAGATACTCTTGCCACACCAATGGCTCTAAAGAGCGCCTCGCCACTACACCACTCGGCCGCAACGGAGGAGAAGCAGCGACAGCCATTTTTCAGCGATTCAATGTCCCTTTCGAAAATGTGTTGGATAGCGGCGGCACTGCCCGGATATGGCCAGATTTACAATAAGCAATATTGGAAACTGCCGATTTTGTATGGTGCATTGGGTACAGGAATAGCCCTTTATGTCAATGAAAATAAGACATATAAACCTCTTAAAGAGGAGTACGACAATTTAATTCTCAACAGCGCAACAACCCGCACCGAGGAGCTCAACGCAGTGCAATCGGCAATGATCAAGAGCAACACTCGACGACAGATTTATATGGGCGCCACCATCGCCTCGTATATCTTTTTCTTGGGCGATGCGGCGATAAACTACTCGACAAACGAAGTGTCGGATATCAAGAAGGCAACTACCCTATCGATGATTTGCCCAGGAGCGGGACAGATATATAATAAGAGTTATTGGAGGGTGCCGATTGTGATTGGAGGATTGGCCTCGATGGTCTACGTATACGACTGGAACAACCGTGGTTATCAGCGATTTAAGACGGCCTACACTCTAGTTTCCGACTACGAAAACAATCCCGACGACTACCCTAACGGTTCACTCGACGAGTTTGGTGGAGCCTACTCAGCATCGTACATGCAGAGCCTTCGTGATAGTTACCGACGCAACCGCGACTACTCGGTGATTATTGGTGCGGCGGTATATCTATTCCAAGTTTTGGATGCCCACGTCGATGCCCACCTCAAGGATTTCGACATCTCGGACGACCTAACACTCAACGTCCAACCAACTGTAAATTACTCAAATAGCCTCTGGGGATACAATAATTCTGCCAGCTATGGGCTAAACCTAAACTTTAGATTCTAAGGATGAAACTAACAAAAATTATACTACTCACAGCCCTTACTTTTAGCGTAAGTTCGGCAACTTCAGCAGATCAATTCTGGAAAAAGACAAAGAAGAAAAACAAAACTGAAGCCGTGCAAGTAGCTGATACAACAGCAGTTACAATCAATCAAGCCGAAAAATCAATTAAGGCCACTCCTCAAGTTGCCCCCGCCTCTGAAGAGTCGCTCACCGAGCAGGCAATGAGGAACCACTACAATGACTCGATCACCATCAGCTACTCCACAATGCAGATGGATTCACTGCTGACCGTATGGCGCCAGAGGCGTGCCGATGAGCATTTCGAGGAGTTCCGCCAACACTTCATAATTGCCGATACGATTTTCGCCTCTTCGGTGCCCGATTCGGTATATGTGGAGCGTCTGCGCAAATTAGCTTCGCCCGTCAATCTACCCTTTAACGATGTGACTAAGAGCTATATAGAACGATATATCAACACTCGTTATGGCACCATCAACCGCATACTATCGCTCTCGCAATACTACTTCCCACAGATCGAGGAGGAGCTTATAAAGAATGATATTCCTGTGGAGTTTCGTGCAATGCCAATCATCGAATCGGCTCTCTCGGCTACTGCAATCTCGCGAGCTGGTGCTGCCGGACTATGGCAATTTATGCCCGCAACGGGAAAATCGTATGGATTGGAGATCAACTCACTGGTCGACGAGCGTTGCAACCCGCAATTGGCCACGGTGGCAGCCTGCAAATTCCTCAAAGATATGTATGCGATTTATGGCGATTGGACACTTGTTATCGCCTCGTACAACTGCGGCCCAGGCAATGTAAATAAGGCGCTTGCGCGTTCGGGAGTGAGCAAAGAGACAGGAACTTTCTGGGATATTTACGACTTTTTACCTCGCGAAACGCGCGGATATGTCCCTGCATTTGTGGGTGCTTCGTACGCCTATGCCTACCACCAGCAGCACAATATTAAGTTCGACGAATCTCCACTTCCGCTGGCTACCGACACGGTGCACGTCGATCGAATTATGCACCTAGGGCAGGTGAGCGAAGTGCTTGATATTCCGCTCGAAATGCTTCGCGACTTAAACCCACAATATCGCAAAGATATCATCCCGGCAACAACCAAAGAGTACTCCCTGCGACTTCCGCAACGTTATATAACTGAGTACATTGAGCAGCAGGAGCTGATCAACTCGAAGGATTCAATATACCTCAAAGAGTTCATCAATCCAACGGCTGTAGAGAAGGCTAAGAGCGTCCCAAGCTACACGATCCACCGCGTGAAAAGTGGCGAGACTTTAGGGGCAATTGCTCGCAAATATCGCGTATCGACAAGCGCCATAATCAAGTGGAACGGCTTGCGAAATCCCGATAGGTTATCGGTTGGTCAACGCCTAAAAATTGGAGGTAGCTGATGAGCGCAACGAACGATATAATCGTAGCACCAGCTACGCTAACGGGCGGTGCGATTGCCGTTGTAAGGCTTAGCGGCAGCGGATCTATTGCACTGTGTGACAACATATTCCGCCCCGCGAAAGGAGCACTGAAGGATGCTGCAACACACACTTTGCACTATGGCGAGGTGGTCGATGGTAGTCGCGTTGTTGACGATGTATTGGTCTCGCTGTTTCGTGCTCCACACTCCTATACGGGCGAGGAGTCGGTCGAAATTTCATGCCACGGATCGCACTATATAGTTCAGGAAATCATCGAGTTACTGCTCGCACAAGGGGCCAAAATGGCCGATGCTGGGGAGTTCACCACACGTGCATATTTGGCCGGAAGGATGGACCTATCGCAAGCCGAGGCCGTTGCCGACATGATCGCCTCGAATTCGAAGGCGCAGCACGCTATGGCCACCACACAGATGCGCGGAGGCTACTCGTCGCGACTAGCCGATTTGCGCGAGCAATTGGTAAGGCTGGCAGCTCTTTTGGAGCTTGAGCTAGACTTCTCCGAGGAGGAGGTTGAGTTTGCCGACCGCACTCATCTTCAATCACTTATGCAATCCCTGGCCACTGAAATCGAGAAGTTATCGACATCGTTTTCATTGGGCAACGCAATCAAAAATGGCGTTCAGGTAGCAATCGTCGGCGAGCCAAATGTAGGCAAAAGTACGCTCCTAAATGCACTCCTAGGCGACCAAAGAGCAATGGTGTCGGAGATTGCCGGAACCACGCGCGATTTGATCGAAGAGCAGATGGTAATCGACGGAATCACATTCCGTTTTATCGACACCGCAGGGGTGCACTCCACCGAAGATAAATTGGAGTTGATGGGCATTGAACGCACCCACTGGGCAATCGAACGAGCAGAGGTAATAATCCATTTAATAGATGCTTTAAATATTGATTCCCAGCGATTTACGGTCGACAAATCGACTCTACGAAAAGAGCAAAAAGTAATAAATGTAGTCAATAAAATCGACAAACTTAGCCACTACAAAAGGGAGGATGGCAACATCTATATCTGCGCAAAACAGGGCATAGGAATAGAAGAGCTGACGGAAAACCTACGCCAACAAATCGACACAAAATCCCTATTCGAAGGGGCCCCAATAGTCAGCAACCTGCGCCACCACGAGCTACTAAACCAAGCCCTAAAGGCCCTAAAAGCCGCCCAAAAAGGAGTCACCGAAAACCTCCCCACCGACCTACTCTGCCAAGAGATTCGAGAAGTCCTCCACCACATCGGCTCCATAACCGGCGCAATCACCACCAACGAAATCCTTGGCGAGATATTTTCTAAGTTTTGCATTGGCAAGTAACTTATTGACATTAAAGTAGTTACATTTCTCATAAACGGCTAATAAGCATCCATTTAGGGTGCTTATTTTTTGTGTCACATTGTCGCATAGTGTCGCATAATGATACTTGTTATACCCTTTTTTTTCCATTATTTTTCCATTGATTAGAATGGAGCTATTTTTTAGGTTATTTCGCCCGTTATTTCGCCGAGAACCTGTTTTATTTAGACGAGGTTAGACGAACATAGACGAGCGTAGACGAGGATAGAAGTTGCCATAACCCTCATTTTGAGCGATATATAGCCTATATGCGCCACCACCTGGGCGATATAACGGGAGAAATAACCGAAGGTGAGGATATGGCGAATATCTTTTCATTTCTCCCCAGATATTAGTCATTAGTGAACATTTGCATACATTAGACGACGAAATCCAGAAATCTCACAAAGAACCTATCATACCTTACTATGCGACACTAAGCACTCTTCACGGGGTGCTTTTTTTGTGTCCGTATGTGAGATATGATATAACTTTTACATACCACATTTTTTACACTCATATAGCAAAAACAACCAATGAGCAGCAAAACAGAATACCCAAAAGTGTGTGCTCAATGTGGCATACACTTCGTAGCGCAAAAAATCTCAACACAATACTGTTCTCACAAGTGCGCTTCACGAGCTTACAAACAAAAGAAGAGAATAGAAAAAGTATCAATAGCAACCATTGATGCGAAAGAAAAATCAGTTCCTCCAATTTTCCGCACAGAAAAATCACATAATTTCAACCCATCGGATAATAATCTTACTACTCTTAAACAGAAGGAATTTTTAAACGTACTGGAGGCTGCTATACTTTTAGGAGTATGTCGAGCTACAGTGAATAATTATTGCACTTCTGGAAAACTAAAATGTGTAAAGATGAACAGAAAGATTTTTATCAGGCGGACTGACATTGATGAGATTTTCAACTCAGCCCCGAAGTACGAGATTACGCCACGGATTACTGATCCGAACAGGCAACCAAAAGAAGTTAAGGAGAAAGGTAACAACCTTAACAATGAAGTTATGAATACTGAGTTTCTCTCAGCTAAAGAAGCTGCTGTGAGATTTGGTGTAACTGTAGGTGCAATACATAGTAGATGTAGAGCGCAAGAGGTGCCATGGATTTTATTTCAGGGAACACGAATTTACAGCGCAACATTTTTGGAGTGCTTATACAAAGAGGAGATGGTCGATGATTCGATTACTGAGTGGTATTCTGTTGATGAGATTATCGAGGTGCACGGTATGACAAAAAGTGCAATCTATTCTATGGTTAGTGAGCATAAAGTGCCGAAGAGAAAAGATGGAACAATTACGCTCTATTCACAATCGCACGTAGATGTGTTAGTGAAAGCTAGACGTGGCGATACGTCTGTTGGTAGCGCATACTCCACAGAAGATATATTTGATAGGTATGGACTGCAACCTAACTATATCCGCAATTTTGTCTACACTAACAAAATTCCCAGGCGTAGAGAAGGTGGAAAAACTTTATACTCTCAATCGCACTTTGATGAGGCCATCGAGAGACAGAATCCACCTACCGTGTATCTGTTGATAGAAGATGCAGCAGCGTTGTTTAACCAGACAGCAAAGCACATCTACTACCTCATCGAGAAGCACGATATACCAACAATGAAAACTGACACTCGCATACGAGTACAGAAAACAGCACTAAACAGAATATTCAATCCAAAAAAATTATACAGCAATGGCAACTAAAATTTATATCCGCACATACGACATCGCAGGTGGTCGTCAATCTCTATTCCTACAATTCTATCCTGCGATTAGAAACAAAGAGACTATGAAGCTCATTCACAAAGAGAGTCTGGGAATGTACATCGTCAAAAATCCTAAAAGTGAGGATGACAAGTACAACAACAATCAGATTATGCAGTTAGCTGAAGGTGTCAGAGCACAGCGTATTCAAGCTCTACTTAATGAAGAGTACGGCTTCCTCGATAAAGAGAAGATGAAAGGTGACTTCTTAGAGTATTACGCTAACCTTTGTGAAAAGAAGCCCCAGAAGTGGGAAATGGTATTTAAGCATTTCTACAACTTTGTCGATGGCAAGTGTACTTTCTACGAAGTAGATGTAGATCTATGCCGTAAATTTAGAGAATACCTACTCAATGAAGCTCGACAACTAAAACAATCTGGAGACAAGTTGAGCCACAACTCTGCATCGGGTTACTTCTCTACCTTTAGGGCAATGCTGAAAGTTGCGTTTAGAGACAAACGTATTAAGGAGAATGTGAATGAGTATCTGGAGAAAATCAAATGGAGGGACACCAAACGTGAATACCTTACCATTGATGAGATAAAATCACTTGTCGCAACTCCGTGTACTTTCCCAGTGCTTAAATCGGCATCAATCTTCTCTTGTTTGACTGGATTACGTTTTAGTGATATACTAAACCTGAAATGGGAGAACATCGAACGTATGCCCGATGGTAAAGGTTTGTGTATGCGTATTCGCACTGAGAAGACCGACTCAGAAGAGTTATTGCCGATTAGTGAAGAGGCTCTGGAGTTTTGTGGTGAACCATCAACAGGAACAATCTTCAGGGGGCTAAAGAAAACGATGGTTAGCGACCCGTTGAAAGAGTGGATAAAAGAGGCTGGTATTGAGAAGTACATAACTTTTCATTGCTTCCGACATACCTATGCGACCCAACTTGTTGCTGGTGGTGCTGACATCTACACGGTGAGCAAAATGCTTACTCACAAGCACGTATCAACTACTGAGATTTATGCAAAGCTGGTGAACGAGAAGAAAGTTGAGTCTACTCGTTATATTACTCTGAAATAATTTTATCAATAAAGACACCCCTTTCTGGATATTGCCTCTACTCTTTTTTATAACTAAATAAAAAATGAGTATGCAATTTCCAGAAAGAACCTTTGAGAACCTACCATTGATGGTAGAATTAATGTTTAACAAAATAGTTGAGCTTGAGGCAAAGATTGAAGCCTTAACCCCTCCTAAAGAGGAGCGCACGACTATTGATATAGATGCAGCGATAGAAATGACACAGAAGGCGAAATCGACTATCTACAAACTAGTCCGCACAGGTAAGATTCCTGCTTACAAACGTGGCAAGAAGTTATACTTCATTAAGGAGGAGCTGGAGCAGTGGATCTTTAATATGCCTAAGCATAAACCAAGTCCAAGCCTTATTAGCACGAACAACTCTGCCTCTACCACCTCTCAGGGCATATCATCAGTGGAAAGGATGAGATCCGCTTCTTGTAAGAAGTAGAAACCAGCCACTACATCAAACCAAACGACCAACATCCCTTTCCTTGAGAGTGTTGGTCGTTTTCGTTTATAGGATAAGTGAAATTATTGCCAGCCTTGACGTTGGTTGTTTCCCTTTTCCATAATAGCTGCTGGACTAATTAATGAAACATCTGCATATACCACATAAGCATCTTCTATACCACACATTACAACCATAGAGGCATCATCCATCTCAAATGCGTTGCCATAGTAAGCAACACTATTACTTACGCCATAAGTTGCGTAGCGTTGCTGTAAGTGCTTAATCACATAGGTCATTTGGTATAGCGTAAAATACGATGCACAGGCAATTACCTTGTCAGAATCATCATAAGTGAAGGCTACCTTACTCTCAGCCAAATATGACGAAAGAGGGTTGTAGTAGTAGGTGTCTTTATTTGTACTTATGTACGTTCCATACAACTTCTCAACATCACTTTTTGACCACCCAAGATATATAGCCATATCAATGTAGTAACTATATGAAGCACTCACA
>JAWXTD010000030.1:0-22030 GCA_044433805.1 Rikenellaceae bacterium | reverse complement strand
AACCCCCTCCTCGTCAGCGCTATTCCACCTCTAAAGAGGTGGGCACTTCCTCAGTAGGAGGGGGAATTCTGGCGGTGCTCGCAGGCGCGGGTTGAGTTATTTTTTCATGCGTTTGCCCTGTGATTGCGACCAGGGCAAACGCATGAAAATATACTCTCTTACTGCCTCCGGCGGGCGCAGATAGCACCTGCGCGGGTGCGACTTGTATTGCGCTATTGGGCTAAAAACTTTGCAGTTTTTAGATTTTATATTGTAATATCTTGCCACAAATAAATTTGCGCAAGATATTGCAATATAAAATTTGTTAAATGCCTTTGGCATTTAAACCCAATATCGAGGTGAACCTCGAGGATTTACTCAAGTTTTGAAAGTAGATTTATTAACAACAAAGTACCTGCAATATCTCCTTGAACCGATATATTTCCTGCAGCGGCAGCACCTATTAGAATTCCCCTCCAACTGCCGACAAACCGAGCGCAATCGAGCTCGCTCGAATTGCCGAGGTGCGGAGAGCAGTCTGTAACGGTTTGGAGGGGTCAGGGGTGGCTATCGAAACATGATTCAAAAAATAATTGATTTCAAAGGCTTCATTTAGTCTCTCATGGAAACATAAGAGACGTTCAACTCACAAGGGTTCAATTCAAAGAATTGAAAAATTTTAAAGGTGTTATTTTATATTGCCAAGCTCGCTTGAACAATATAAAATAACACCTTTAAAATCATTGAGTTGAAAACTCAATGCCCGCAGTACAATATTGCTTCCGAAACTTGAATTATTTATCGTGCAAGCGCAGCGAAGAGCAAATCATCGCAAGAAAGTACGCACCCCCGGGGGTGCTATCCCCGGCCGCCGGAGGCAGTAAGAAAGAAAAAAAATACAGCCCAACATACATTCTGGCACAGTGATTGCACTTTACACATTCAGCTGGTGAGATCACTACTCACGGCTAAGTTTCTTCATTTATTTAAGTTTGGGTTAGTAGTATGAGGGGTTTTACTCCTCAGGGGGCAGGAGGCAATCGCGAGATTCCCTCCTGTTTTTTTTGTTTTGTTACTCCAAAAAGCTATCTTTGCGCAAGCAGAATTTTAAAACAGGAAATCATGAAAAAAATCATCTCTTCACCCCTAGCCCCTAAGGCTGTAGGGCCTTATTCTCAAGCTATTGAGGCAAATGGAACTCTTTATGTTTCAGGACAGCTACCCGTAAATGGAGCCGACGGATCGGTGGCAGAGGGCATCGAAGCACAGACCACGCAGTCGCTCACAAATTTAAAGTCGATAATCGAGGAGGCAGGCTTGACTCTTGCCGACGTTGTCAAGACCACAGTTCTCTTGGACACGATCGAAGATTTTGCGGCGATGAATGGCGTCTACGCAACTTTCTTTACTAGCGACATGCCTGCACGCGTATGCTACCAGGTTGCCAAACTACCTTTGGGTGTGCTAGTTGAGATCGACGCTATCGCGGTAAGAACAAAATAGGCAGAAAATAGGCACTATATATATAGGTATAGCCAGTGGTTTTTGGCTCAATTGATGCATAGTAAAAAATAATTGAAAAATAATTGATTTTTTTACTGTTATTTTTTTAACATTAAAAAAATTTAGTTATCTTTGTACCGTCTAAGAAGGCGTAAATTTTTATTAAGCGTCTGATTAGGTGCAAACTAAATGGAAACAGAGTAACAAACAAAACAAACTATTAATAATAAAATTAAAACTATGGCTACAATTGATTTGAGCAAGTACGGCATCGTTGGTGTAACCGAGATCGTCCACAATCCATCTTACGATCAGCTTTTCGCTGAGGAGACAAAACCTGAATTGGTTGGTTTCGAGAAGGGTCAAGTTACCGAAATGGGTGCAGTAAATGTAATGACAGGTGTTTACACAGGTCGTTCACCTAAGGATAAGTTCTTTGTAATGGATGAGACTACCAAAGATACAATTTGGTGGACTTCAGACGAGTACAAGAACGACAACAAACCAGTTTCTACTGAGTCTTGGAACGTAATGAAGAAGCTGGCAACTGACGAGCTCTCTGGCAAGCGTCTTTTCGTAGTTGATACTTTCTGTGGTGCTAACGAGAACTCTCGCATCAAGATCCGTTTCATCGTTGAGGTTGCTTGGCAAGCTCACTTCGTAACTAACATGTTCATCCGCCCAACAGCTGAGGAGCTTGCTGCTTACGGCGAGCCAGATTTCGTAGTACTTAACGCTTCTAAGGCTAAAGTTGAGAACTACAAAGAGCTTGGTATCAACTCTGAGACTGCAACAGTATTTAACCTTACCGAGAAGATGCAAGTTATCCTTAACACTTGGTATGGTGGTGAGATGAAGAAGGGAATGTTCTCTTACATGAACTACCTACTTCCACTTCAAGGTATGGCTTCAATGCACTGCTCAGCAAACACTAACGAGGCTGGCGAGACTGCTATCTTCTTCGGTCTTTCAGGTACAGGTAAAACTACCCTTTCAACAGATCCAAAACGTCAACTTATCGGTGACGACGAGCACGGTTGGGACGACGAGGGTGTATTCAACTACGAGGGTGGTTGCTACGCTAAGACTATCAACCTTTCTCAAGAGAACGAGCCAGATATCTGGAAGGCTATCAAGCGCGACGCACTTTTGGAGAACGTTACTGTTGCTGAGGATGGTAAGATCGACTTCGCTGACGGTTCGGTTACTGAGAACACTCGTGTTTCTTACCCAATCTACCACATCGACAACATCGTGAAGCCAATCTCTAAGGCTCCAGCTGCTAAGAAAGTTATCTTCCTTTCTGCTGACGCTTTCGGTGTGCTTCCTCCAGTTTCTGTTCTTACTCCAGAGCAAACACAGTACTACTTCCTTTCAGGATTTACTGCTAAATTGGCTGGTACAGAGCGTGGTATCACTGAGCCAACTCCTACCTTCTCTGCATGTTTCGGCGCTGCGTTCCTTTCGCTTCACCCAACTAAGTACGGTGAGGAGCTAGTTAAGAAGATGCAAGCTTCAGGCGCTACAGCATACCTAGTTAACACAGGTTGGAACGGCTCTGGAAAGCGTATCTCTATCAAAGATACTCGCGGTATCATCGACGCAATCCTTGATGGCTCTATCGACGTAGCTCCAACAAAGCAACTTCCACTCTTCGACTTCACTATCCCAACTGAGCTTCCAGGTGTAGCAACTGAGATCCTTGATCCTCGCGACACTTATGCGTCAGCTTCTGAGTGGGACGTTAAGGCTCAAGATCTTGCAGGTCGTTTCATCAAGAACTTCTCTAAGTTCACCGGAAACGAGACTGGTAAGGCTCTAGTTGCAGCTGGTCCAAAATTGTAATTCGAAAGAGATCTAATCTCTAAAGAAAATTATACTATCTGTGAGTGGTCAACTTCGGTTGGCCACTTTTTTTGTGCTGCGTGAGAAGGGAACAACTTGCTCATTGCGCTCATGCCGCGCGGGCACCAAGCTAAGCTTGGATCCAAAAACTTTGTTTTTGACTTTGTATTGCGTTGATTTGCTCTTCGCTGCGCTCTAAACGATATATATAATATACTGCGTTTTTGAAAGCAAGCTTTCAACACTCAGCATATTATATATATCTATGTCAACCTACGGTTGCCATGAGCAAATCACCGAGGATCAGCCTATCAATTAACCATTATGTATTAAGATGCAACTTCGATATTGAGTTTAAATGCCTGAAGGGCATTTAACGAATTTTGCAAGGTAATATCTTGCGCAAATTTATTTGTGGCAAGATATTACCTTGCAAAATCTAAAAACTGCAAAGTTTTTAGCCCAATAGCGCTAGCACAAGCTGCACCCGCGCAGGTGCTATCTGCGCCCGCCGGAGGCAGTAAGAGAGAATATTTATACGTCATGGCAAAAAAAATAGCCCAATTTTCTTATTCAAAACTCAAGTTATTAACCATACTTTAATATTTATTGATTATCTTTGATGAATATAAAATATATAAACATTTATAGTTAGGGGTTGCAATATGGCTCAAAGTAGTGAAACAAAGAAATATCGCACGATCGTCGTCTCGGATGTTCACCTAGGCTCGAAGTGGTCGGCAGCACGCCAGGCGACTCAATTTATCGAGGAGAACAGCTGCGAGCGCCTAATACTGTGTGGCGATATAATCGACGGATGGGCGATTATGCGAGGCAGCAAGGAGAAGTGGAAGCGCAGACATACATCCTTCGTGAAGGCGGTGCTCAATGCTTCAATCCATACGGAGGTGATATATATTAGGGGCAACCACGACGATTTTCTAGATCGGCTGGTGCCTATGCAGTTTGCAAATATCAAGATTTTGACCGATTATATTTTGGAGGGTGCCGATAAAAAGCGCTACTTCGTGCTTCATGGCGACATTTTTGATAATGTCACTACGTCGGCAAAGTGGCTCTCGAAGCTGGGCGATGTGGGTTACTCGACGCTGTTGATGTTCAATAGATTTTATAATTTCATCCGCATAAAACGCGGGCTCGAGCATGTTTCGTTTGCCTCGCAGATCAAGCAGCGTGTCAAGAGTTCAGTCTCGAAGTTGAGTAATTTCGAGGAGAACCTGGCCGAATTGGCTCGCTCGAAGAGGTGCCAGGGGGTCATTTGCGGACATATTCACCACCCCGAGATCAAAGATATCGGAGGCATAGAGTATTTAAATTCGGGTGATTGGATCGAATCTCTCTCGGCGCTGGTCGAGGATTTCGATGGGGTGTGGTCGCTCAAGTATGTAGAAAAAGAACAAAAGGAGGAGAAGTAATTATGAAATATCTCTTCGTAGTACAAGGGGAGGGTCGCGGACATATGACCCAAGCAATAACTGTCGCCTCGCTGCTGCGAGACGCTGGCCATCAGGTAGTTGAAGTGCTCGTTGGCGAGTGTTCGAACAGAGAGCTACCGCAATTTTTCACCGATAGAATCGGTGCCAATGTTGTGCGCTATAAGTCACCAGCTTTGGACTATGGCAAGGGTGGCAAGATGGGTAAAATTTGGCGCAGCATCATTAAAAATTCACAACCTATAAAAAGTGTTCAGTGGATCAATAGCATCAATACGATAGCACGAAGAATCAAGGCCACAAAACCCGATGTCGTGGTGAATTTTTACGAAATGTTGATGGGTGCTACGGTGATGCTTCACCGTATAAAAGCACCCGTAGTGAGCATTGCGCACCAATTTATGCTGGAGCATCCTCAATATAAGCATCGTGCCGAGAGCTCGCAATCGCAGCTGATGATGGCCACGATGAATGCATTCTGCTACACCGGATCGCACAAAATCTTGGCCCTCTCGCTCTATGCCTTGCCCCAGAATCACTATCGTACGCGTCGCAAAAATATCGTTGTGGTGCCACCGTTGTTACGCCCCGAGATCTTCGAGGTGGAGTCGACTGCGGGAGATTATATCTTGGCCTATATGCTCAATCCGGCATTCCTGGAGGATATTTTGGAGTGGAAAAGCAACCACCCTGAGATAAAAGTACACCTATTCTGGGACAAAGCCGGTGAGCCCGAACATCAGGAGATTGTCGATGGTTTGTGGCTACACCGCATCAACGATAAACTTTTTATCGAGAAGATGGCCGCCTCGGCCGGATATATCACAACGGCAGGCTTCGAATCGGTCTGCGAGGCATACTACTTGGGCAAGCCCGTAATGATGATCCCGGCACACATTGAGCAACAAATTAATGCTCGCGATGCCGCCGGAGCAGGTGTTGGAATCATCTCCAACAACTTCGACTTGGGGCATCTTGCCAAATATATTCCGCAGCACGAAAATAGAAACGAAGAGTTCCGAGCGTGGGTGGAGTCGGCAGGCGCAATATTCTTAAAAGAGTTGACAAATATCTGATTTTCAACGAAGTAGGGCGAACACACGAAAAACCTTGCTCTTTTACTGCCTGTGGGCGGGCGCAGATAGCACCTGCGCGGGTGCAGCTAATGCGCATCCAGCCAATTACCAGCTACGCCCGACTCGGCAATTAGCTTGACACTCAACGTTGCGGCACGCTCCATCTCTTGGGTCACAATGGCTACCATCTGCTGCTCTTCTGATCGGAGCATGTCGACAACAACCTCATCGTGCACCTGCATAATCATCTGAGAATCAAGCCCTTCACTTCGCATACGTCGCCAAATTGCCACCATTGCAATCTTCATAATATCGGCTGCAGTACCTTGAATAGGGGCGTTGATTGCGTTGCGCTCTGCCACTGCTCTGGCCACAGCGTTGCGCGAATCGATATCGCGCAGATAGCGCCTACGGCCATAAAGTGTCTCGACAAACCCCTTATCCTTAGCACTTTGCACCGCTGCATCCATATAGGCCTTCACTCCGGGGTACGAAGCGAAATATCCCTCGATAATCTCCTTGGCCTCACCTCGCGCGATCTCCAATCGCTGAGCCAAACCGAATGCCGAGATGCCATAGATAATTCCGAAGTTGGCCGTCTTGGCGCGCCTGCGCTCCTCAGCACTCACCTCGCTGATGCTCTTGCCAAATAGGCGTGCGGCGGTGGCTACGTGGATATCCTCACCATTAGCAAAGGCGTCGATAAGTGCCTGATCACCACTTAGATGAGCCATTATTCGCAGCTCAACCTGGCTATAATCGGCCGATAAAATTGCATGCTCATCATCGCGAGGAATGAAAGCCGCACGTATGGGGCGTCCCAACACATCGCGAATTGGAATATTTTGCAGATTCGGATTGGTTGACGACAAGCGCCCAGTTGCCGTAACTGCTTGATTATATGATGTATGTATACGTCCGCTCTTTTTATTGATAAGGAATGGCAACGCCTCGACATAGGTCGAAAGCAGCTTCTTGATTCCGCGATACTCCAGTATCAATTCAACTATGCGATGCTCCTTGGCGAAGCTCTGCAGATACTCCTCGTCGGTCGAATATTGCTTGGTCTTGGTGAGCTTTGGCTTGTCGGAAATCTTCATTTTTGCGAATAGAACCTCGCCCAATTGACGCGGTGAGTTGATGTTCAACGCAGGCTCATCGGCAATTGTTCGTATCTCTAATTCGAGTTGCAACAGGCTATGTTTCAGCTCTTCAGCATATTTCAACAAGGCATCGGTATCGACTCGCACGCCTGCCAATTCCATATCTGCCAACACGCGGATCATTGGCTCCTCAATCGAGAAATATAGCTCCTCGAGCCCCTCTTCGACCACCTGCTTGTAGAGCTCCTCCTTGAGTCGCAAAGTGACATCAGCATCTTCGGCTGCATACTCCGAAATGAGTGGCAGGGCCACCTGATCCATGGTCATTTGTCGGGCGCCCTTGCCAATCAAACTCTCGATCTCGACTGGCCGGTATGATAAATATCGCTCGGCCAAGTAGTTCATATTGTGTCGCGACTCAGCATCCAAAAGGTAGTGAAGAATCATCGTATCTATCAATCTACCAGCGACTTCCACACCTATACGGCGCATCACGATAATGTCGAATTTTATGTTTTGACCTATCTTATCGATCGATTCAGCCTCAAAAAGCGGTCTCAAGATCTCGGCATATTGGGCCTCGCACGCCTTATCAAATGGCACATACCACGCCTCGAAGGGCTTTACTGCGAGCGATAAGCCCACAATGCGATCGCAATAGGGGTCGAGCCCCGTTGTTTCGGTGTCAAAGCAGATCTCAGCTGAGTTCATTAGCTGTGCGACAAGCGTGCGCAAAGCCTGTGCCGACTCGATTGTCGAGTAGTTGTGCGGAGTTGTCGAAGCTGTGGCAAGTTGCTTAGTTTCAGAGAATTGCATCGATATAGTTGTCGCTGCTCCAGATGTTTCTGCTGCCGGTGTTTCGACTGAAAAGAGGTCCCCTTGCCCCTGCAGGGCTGCCTGCTGTTTAGCTGCTGCGCGATTTTTATACTCCACCTCGGCTGCCGCTTTGGTGCAGAGATATGTTACCGAATGGGTCTCTAATTCGCGCGCAAGCGTTGTGAAATTTAGCTTGAGGTAGAGCGCATGCAGACGCTCAATATTTGGTGCACAGACAGTGAGTGCCGTAGGCTCCAACTCGATAGGCACATCCAAACAGATCGTGGTAAGTCGCTTTGAAAGAGGCAGTTCCTCGGCAGCTGAGGCAATCTTCTCGCCCTGCTTGCCCTTGATATTTGCTGCATTGGCCAAGATATTTTCCACAGTACCCCACTCCTGAACCAGCTTGCAGGCGCCCTTCTCGCCAATTCCCATCACACCGGGAATATTATCCGAGGCATCGCCCCAGATTGCCAAAATATCGCGCACCAATTGCGGATTGTCGATACCATATTTTTCGTTAATGGCCTGCTTATCGATGATCTGAACGGCATTATCTTTTTGGCGATAGATCACGCAGTTATCTGTCACAAGTTGCCCGTAATCCTTATCGGGTGTAACCATAAAGACCTTATAACCAGCCTCTTCACCCTTAACCGAAAGAGTGCCAATCACATCATCTGCCTCATAGCCAGCCACCTCCAACACGGGAATGCACATCGCCTCAACCAGCTCCTTAACGTAAGGCACCGAAAGAATAATATCCTCGGGCGTCTCGGTGCGATTTGCCTTGTATGCGGGGAAAATTTCGCGCCTAAAGCTGCCTCCCGGAGGGTCGAACACCACTCCCAAAAGGTCGGGCTGCTCCCTGTTCATTATCTCGCGCAGGAACTTGGCAAAGCCAAAAATCACCGATGTATTCATCCCCTCGCTATTGCGCATTGGACGATTCATAAAGGCGTAGTAGTATCTGAAAATCAATGCATAAGCATCGATCAAAAATAATTTTTTCATGTTAAATCTTATTGTCTTCGGCATACCATTCAGCGAATGATGTAGCCGTTTCGTGTAGTTTAAGTGAGTGAATCACAACGCCTTGCGGCAAGCGAGCTGAGATGCGTGCGGCAAAATCGCCAAGCATATTCTCACATGTTGGTTGGTAGTCGACCAAAATTACATTCGAAAATTGAGAGCTCAGAGCCTGGGCTATCTGCTCACCCCTCGAGCTGCGACGCATTACAAAGCTGTGGTCTAATCGAGATATAATCTCCTCATTGACAATGCGTTTCAAGTCGCCAAAATCTATTACCATGCCGCATTTTGGGCTCGCAACATCGACAATTGGCTCACCCTTTACCGTCACAAAAAGTCGATACGAGTGGCCATGAATCTCGCGACAAGCACCGTCGTAACCCTCCAATGCATGAGCCGATTCAAATGAGAACTCCTTGGTTAATCTAATCATCGCTACAACTTTTTGCCGTATGCCAAGTCGCCCGCATCGCCAATACCCGGAACGATGTATGCCTTAGATGTTAACTCCTCGTCAACCACTGCTGCCCAGATAGTTGTGGTTGCGCGCGACATATTTTTGCGCACGTAATCAATGCCCTGCTCACTGGCAACAGCTGCGGCGATGTGTGTGTATTTTGGCTCCCCACCCTTCTGGCAAAGCGCGCGATGTGCCAAGACAAGCGACGAACCTGTTGCCAACATTGGATCGACCAAGATCAAGGTTTTGCCCTCCAGATCGCCACACGAAATATACTCCACCTTCACCTCGAAACTATTGTCCTTGTGGCTCTTACGATATGCCGCGACAAAGGCGTTCGAAGCATCGTCGAAGTAGTTCAAGAAGCCTTGGTGGTATGGCAAACCGGCACGCAGAATCGTAGCAATCACAATATCGTCGTCGATCATCGCCACCATCGCCTCGCCAAGCGGAGTTTCGACGGCTTTCTGACTAAATGTCAAACTCTTGGAGATTTCGTAAGCGGTAATTTCAGCTATTCTCTCCAAGTTGCGACGAAAGCGCATTGAGTCTTTTTGGATCTTGTGGTCACGTATTTCGGCAATAAATTTTCCCAATACGGAGTTCTCTTGCGACAAAACATGTAGCTTCATAATCTTCTTTTTTTAGATTCTCTAATACAAAAAGTTGTTAAAGGGGAATCGCCCCGAATGAATTTCGCGCACCATGCCGTAGAGGTCTGTGCGGAACTTCTCGATATTTAACTTCTCGATAGCCGAGATGAATATGCAGGGGGTGTTCTCCTTTGCTATCCAGCTCTGTTTCAGGTCGTCGAGTGATAGGTTCTCCTTTGTTGCGGGGGTCAAATCGTCCTCATCCTTTTTTATATAGGTATAGGCATCGACCTTGTTGAAGATCAAGTAAACGGGTTTGTCACCCGCACCAATGTCGGTGAGCGTCTGCTTGACTACGGCAATTTGATCCTCGAAACCGGGGTGTGAAATATCTACAATATGCAGCAGTAGGTCGGCCTCGCGCACCTCGTCGAGGGTCGATTTAAACGACTCGACCAGCTGAGTTGGCAGCTTGCGGATAAATCCAACAGTATCGGACATCAAGAATGGCAGGTTATCGAAGACCACCTTGCGCACCGTGGTGTCGAGCGTGGCGAAGAGTTTATTCTCGGCGAAAACCTCGCTCTTCGAGACCAAATTCATGAGTGTCGATTTGCCCACATTGGTATAGCCCACAAGTGCCACACGCACCATAGAGCCGCGATTTGAGCGTTGAACGGCCATCTGGCGATCGATCTTCTTGAGCTCCTCCTTAAGCTTTGTGATGCGATTGCGCACGATACGTCTATCGGTCTCGATCTCGCGCTCACCAGCTCCTCCGCGGGTTCCTGTGCCACCTCGCTGACGCTCCAAGTGGGTCCACATTCCGGTTAGTCGCGGAAGCATATATTCGTAGTTGGCTAGCTGCACTTGGGTCTTGGCATAGGCCGTTTGCGCGCGTTGCATGAAGATATCGAGGATCAATCGCGTGCGATCGAGGATACGGCACGGCATCTCCTTTTCGATATTACGCGTCTGCGAGGGCGAGAGCTCGTCGTCGAAAATCACCACTTCGATCTCGTTCTCCTTACAATATTCAGCTATCTCTTGGAGCTTCCCGGGCCCCATATAGATGCGTGACGAGGGTTGCGAGAGTCGTTGTGTGAAGCGTTTTTCGGTGCGGATATCAGCTGTTTCGGCCAAGAAATCCAACTCATCGAGGAAATCGTGCACCTCTTTAGGATCTTGACCATCGCGAATAACCGCTGCTAATACCGCCCTGTAGGGGCGATGCACTAGAACCTCGCTACTCTTCTCTTTTTTATTTTCTCTGTTTTCCAAACTGTTACGTATTTAGATGTAGCAAGGGTACCCCATGATGAGATACCCTTACAAACTATGTGCTAATTTTAGCTCTTTGGCCTAGGGCCGAACTTTAGTTTTGAATCTTGAAGACAACTGGAAGAGTATATGCTACACGAACAGCCTTGTTACGTTGCATACCCGGAGTCCATTTTGGAGATTGCTTCAACACGCGGATCGCCTCGTCGGCAAGTGAGCGGTCTGGCGTACGCAAGATCTCGATGTTTGTAAGGCTACCGTCGCGCTCGATTACGAACTTAAGGTTGACAGTTCCCGAGATACCATTCTCAGCGGCGATCTGTGGATACTTCAAACGGCTCTGTACCCAGTTGCGGAATGTAAGAAGGTCTCCTCCTTGGAAGGTAGGCATAGTCTCGGCACGAAGGAATGGCTGGTCATCCTCGATAACCTCCTCTACGATCTCCACCTGTTGGATGATCTCGGTATCCTCGTCAAACTCAGCAAAGTCAACCTCGGTGGTTACCTTGGTGTCGTTGTCCACAATTTGAAGAAGGTCTGACATCACCTTAAGCTCCACTTTCTTAGGGATCTCTGGTGGTTTTTGATCTTGACGAGTGATCTCGGTGATCTCCTCTTCAATTGGACCATAGTCCATGTCTACCTGCTCAATGCGGTGCTCTTTTGGGGTGTAGGCAAAAGCGAAAATCACTAATCCTAGCGCAAGGATAAAGCCAATTTCAAGAAATAAACCTCGTTTGTTTTGGAGGTCGGCCTTAGGAGTCTTTTTTAATTCCATTATTTGAGTTTTTAATTTGTTCTCAATTTTGTAAATTCCTACTAAATATCATAATAGCTCTGCGATTCAACCCAACAGACTCTAAATTAATAGGCTCCATCGGTGGTCTTCATCACTATTCAACCACAAATATAGTGATAAAAAATTAAAAAAAACATGTTGAACTATAAAAAAACATCTTTTTTTAGTTAATTTTGTCTTCGATTATAAGATTTTAACATTTCATGGACTCACGCAAGCAGCCTTTATATGGCAAAACCATCGCAGAACTAGAGGCTATTTGTGCCGAAAACTCACTGCCAAAATTCACCGCCAAGCAGGTGGCTAACTGGCTGTACACTAAGCGAGTAACATCTATCGAACAGATGTCGAACCTGTCGATCAAAGCGCGCGGTGCACTCGCAGAGAATTACTGTGTTGGGCTATACCCCCCGCTCAAAGCTAGCCAAGCGAAGGATGGCACAAAGAAATATCTTTTTGCAACACACCAAGGCTGCTACATCGAGGCGGCATACATCCCCTCGGCAGATCGAGCTACACTCTGCGTATCTTCGCAGGCCGGATGTCGCATGGGCTGCACCTTCTGCGCTACCGGACGCCAAGGGCTGCAGCACTCACTCAGTGCCAATGAGATCCTCAACCAGGTGGCATCGATCGAGGAGTCCGAGAAGCTCACAAATATCGTCTTCATGGGCATGGGCGAGCCGCTGGATAATATGGATAATGTGCTCAAGGCCCTCGAGGTGATGACCTCAGCGTGGGGTTATGCATGGTCGCCATCGCGAATCACCCTCTCCACAGCAGGCGTGGGACGCGAGCTGCGACGCCTGCTCGACTCAACCACCGTGCATATTGCCATCAGCCTCCACAATCCCTACTCCGACGAGCGGGCCCAGATCATGCCAATCGAAAAGGCATACCCCATCGCCGAAATTATGGAGACCCTGCGCCAGTACGACTTCTCGCGCCAACGTCGACTCTCATTCGAATATATCGTCATGAGCGGCAAGAACAACCACCCACACCATATCCGCGAGCTATGCCGCCTGCTAAATGGAGTCAAGTGCCGCATAAACCTTATTAAGTTCCATAAGATCCCCGGGTCGCCATACTTCTCACCCGACGACGAGAAGATGCTCCGCTTCCGCGATGCTCTGACCGCCAAAGGAATACATACCACAATCCGCACCTCGCGAGGCGAAGATATTCAGGCGGCTTGCGGGTTGCTGTCTACTTCGGAGCGGTTGGGGTAGGTTTTTTTGTTTTTGTTTCTTTGCTTTCTTACTGCCTCCGGCGGGCGCAGATAGCACCTGCGCGGGTGCAGTTTATATTGCACTTCGGGCATTGAGTCTTTGACTCAATGATTTTAAAGGTGTTATTTATCTTTTTCAAGCGAGCTTGGCAATATAAAATAACACCTTTAAAATTTTTCAATTCTTGCGAATTGAACCCCTGTGAGGTGAACGTTGCTTACGCTACTTACATTGCTTTGTATCAAATCGTTAAGCCTATTTTTTAAATCATTGAGATAAAGCTTCTTAAGCTTATCAATTAATCATTAAACATTAACCATTAAATATGACCTGTGTCCTCGATATTGGGTTTAAATGCCAAAGGCATTTAATAAATTTTAGGGAGTAATATTATTGCGCAAATTCATTTGTGGCAATAATATTACTCCCTAAAATCTAAAAACTGCAAGTTTTTAGCTCAATAGCGCAAAAGTATGCACCCGCGGGGGTGCTATCCCCGCCCGCCGGAGGCAGTAAGAAAGGCCGAACCCAAGGCAATAATAAAGAAAAAACTACTCCTCAAAGAAAATATCATCCATCAGCTCATCGATATCGCGGCGTTCTTTTTTTGTGGGGCGTCCTGTTCCTCGATCGCGGGTCATGAATATTGTCTGGCGTGGGGCGTTTAGTTTATCGAGCTCCTCTTGTGGGGTTATGTTGATGCAGTATGGCTCCACGTTTTTTGCCCCTTGGCGGCTCGAGACAAGGTCGAGCACCTTATAGCTGTATGTTATGGGCATCTTTTTTACGCAGATGTGGTCGCCAACCTTCACTTCGCGCGAAGGCTTGCAGTAGGCGTTGTTTACCAGCACTTTATTATTGCGGATGGCATCGGCAGCGTCGCTACGGGTCTTGTAGATGCGCACTGCCCAGAGGTATTTATCTAGTCGTACTTGGCTCATGATTATCTATAGGTATAATGATTGATCGCGGTGCGAGAATGAGTCGAGGCGTATGGCGATAAAGAGCAGGATTGTGAATGCCACAAGCGACGAACCGCCATAGCTCATGAACGGCAGTGGGATACCCATCACGGGCATCAGGCCGATGGTCATGCCGATATTCACCAAGACGTGGAAGAGGAAGATCGCCGCCACAGCGTAGCAGTACACTCGCGCGAAGGCCTCCTCTTGCCGCTCACCCATATATATAAGTCGCAGTATTAACCCACCAAATAGCAGCAGCAGCAGTAGCGCCCCAAGGAAGCCCCACTCCTCGCCCAGTGAGCAGAATATAAAATCGGTATGTCGCTCAGGCACAAAGCCATAGCGTATCTGCGTACCCTGCAAAAAACCCTTCCCTGAGAATCCGCCCGAGCCTATTGCGATCTTCGATTGGTTGACGTTGTAGCCAGTGCCCAGAGGGTCGTCGACAAGCCCCAGAAAGGTTAGAATTCGCTTCTGCTGGTGATCCTTGAGTATCGAGTTGAAGATGTAATCGGTTGTGGGTAAGAATATTAGCGAGAGCAGGAACATTCCAAGCATAATAAATGTGTTGGATAGCTGCCTGCGAAAGGCATAGACAACAACAATTGGCAGTGACAGCAGCACCACCCACAGCAGTGAATCGAAGAGCGTGAGCGGATCGCCGGCTATCAGAAACGAGGTGAGCTGCACGATGATAGTTGCCAAAGTTATCGAGGCCAGGTATGTAATGCTGAGCCTCCAAGTCTGATTTATCATCATATCGCAGAGCGTAAGCACCGCAATCGACAACATCAGCAGCATCAAGGGGGAGAGCAGGAACGAAATAATAAAGAGCATAACAATCAGCAAGATAGGTATTATCAGCCACTTATTCAGCCCCTCGCGGTAGAGCACAAATATGAACGAGCCGAGCACAATTCCCGATCCGGTATCATTCTGCAAAACGATGATCATCAGCGGCAGAAGCAGCGTTGCTGCCACCTTGAAGAGATCTTCGCGACGGTTTATCGCAAAGGAGTAGTTGCTCATTACGCGTGCTGCGGCCAAAGCTGTGGTAATCTTGGCGATCTCTACGGGCTGCATGGTGAAGGAGCCAAATCCCAGCCATGCGCGTGCTCCATTCACCTCTTTTCCTACGCCTGGCAGGAAGGTCATCAGGAGCATCAAGATACCCACACCATAGAGCGGATAGGCATATCTATGGAACCAGCTAGCGTCGAGCAGCAGTATAAAAACCGCTGCTAGTGAGGCAATTCCAGCCCAAATTGCCTGCTTAACGTAGAAGTGGGAGAAGGCGAAAAGGTTGGACGACGACTCGTCGTATGACGATGATACCACGCTCAACACACCCATGCAGACCAGTGCCAAATAGAGCAGCACGGCGATGGGGTCGACACCAATAAATAGGTTTGATTTGCGGTTACTTAGCATAGTTGGGATAGTTTATACGCATATCCTTAACTTGCTTAAGCACAGCAGGTCGCGAGATTGTGTCGGTTAAATAAAACTCCTGAATGAGGCTGGCAATTGGTCGAGCGATTGTCGCTCCGAAGCCTCCATTTTCGACATAGACCGAGATGGCAATTTTTGGATTGTCGCGCGGTGCAAACGAGAGGAAGGTGGAGTGGTCGCGCCCATGTGGATTTTCGGCCGTTCCGGTCTTACCACATATATCCAACCCCTCGACATAGGCGTTGTTGTACCAACCGCCATTGCCGGCATTCACGCTCGACCACATACCGTCGACAATCGGCTCGAAATACTTCGAATCGACCATTGTGTATTGGGGTTCATAGAAGCGCCTGTCGAGCGAGTCGGTGCCCTCTATCTCCCTGACAATATGCGGAATATAGTAGTGACCACGGTTTGCAAGTATCGCCGCCATATTGGCCATCTGCAGCGGAGTACATCCCAGCTCACCCTGTCCAATCGAGAGTGAAATTACAGTGAGCGAGTTCCACGACCCGCGATATCGCTTGTCGTAAAACGACACATCGGGCACATACCCCGACCCCTCGTTCAAAAAGTCGGAGCCAAGCTTGCGTCCAAAGCCGAAACTCATAACATATTCGCGCCACGCCTCGAAGCCCTTTTTGACCCCTCCGCGAGCTGGATTATCCAGAATATTGCGGTAGACATAACAGAAATAGGTGTTGCACGACCACGCCACAGCGTTCCTTAGATCGGTGAGTGCGCTGTGTGCGTGACATCCCAGAACGCGATTTCCGTAGTGGAATCCGCCATGACAACTATATGTCTGTGACGGTCTTAACACCCCTTCCTGCAGGCCAATAAGTCCCTGCACCAGTTTAAATGTCGAACCGGGAGGATAGCGAGCTGTCACCGCGCGGTTATATAGAGGGCGTTGGGGATCGTTAAGCAGCTTCATGTAGTTGTTTCCGCGATCGCGCCCGACCAGATTATCTGGGTCGTACGAGGGCGATGAGACCATCATCAAGATCTCACCCGTCGATGGTTCGATTGCCACCGCAGCACCAACCTTGCCACGCATTAGCTCCTCGCCAAAGCGCTGCAGGCGTGCATCGATTGTCGAGACGAGGTACTTACCCTGCTCAGGCAGAGTGTCGTAGATGCCATCCATGTAGCTTCCCTTGATGGCTCCGTGGCTATCGACCTTGGTCACCTTAACCCCCTTGACACCTCGAAGCTCATCCTCGAAGGCCGACTCGACGCCATACATGCCGATATATTCGCCTGCCCTGTAATCGTCGCGCTTATCGAGAATCGACTGCGTAACCTCGCTCACATAGCCCAGAAGGTTACCTCCAACGTTCCGAGGGTATTGACGTACAGTGCGATAGACGGTATAAAATCCTGCGAACAACGACTCATCGAAGAGCAGCTTCTCCTCCGAGGAGATATAGTTGGCCACAAGGTATGGTGCTCGCGGCATTGAGCGGGCGTTGTTCAGAGCTCGAGTGAGGCGTGCTGGCGATAATCCTGTGATTTGACAAAGGCGTGCTGAATCGAGCTTCGAGCGGTCGATTTCGCGATAGATCACCATCAAGTCGTAGCACTCGCGGCTCTGCACCAAGTACTCGCCATTACGGTCATACACCTCACCGCGAGGCGGATACAACACCTCACGACGCAGCACATTGCCATCGGCAAGCCCCTTATATCTGCCCGAAAGCACCTGCAGGTTGAATAGGCGAATGATGATCATCAAGAAGATGAACAACACAACGGCCTGCAAGACTCGCATGCGAATAAACTCCTGGCGACTTCTGCTCACGACTTCAAGATTTTATTGAGTGTAAATATGCGTGCGATGAGCCACACAAAGAGCAGCGAGCTGATTGTGCTGATCGAGAATCGCAAAATTGTGCTCCAACCACCTGAAAATGAGAGCGCCTCGAAGCCGAAGAAGATTGCGTGGTGCAGCACCACCATCACAAGCAAGTAGCTTATATAGTCGCCATTACCAAAGAGTATCTCCGAGGGTACACCGCGCTCCGAGGCTCGCTTGTCGCCCACAATTAACTTGATGATTGGCGCTCGGAAGAAGGCGATAAAGAGCGTTGCAATCGAGTTGAGCCCCTGGGTTCCCATAGCTGCATCGACCACAAAACCGGTCAGTGCTCCAGCTGCGAGCATCAAAATCTGCGAGGATTCAATAGGCAACAACAGGATAAAAACAACGTATACAAGGGGCGCAAACAAGACGCTCACAGTTAGGTTATCGAAGATAAAAATCTGCGAGAGAACGGCTGTGAGAAATAGCGCGATATATGGCAATGCTCTAAACATAAATATCTTATTTTCAGCAATTTAAAACAGTTAATAATCAGCAGTGATACTATCCAAAAGCCCCTCGATTTCGCCCGCTTCGCGACTGCCTACAAGCAGCACATAGCCCACCGAGGTGATCTCGGCTGCAAGGTCAATCTCGACGTGGTAGGCTGTCTCCATCTCGTTGAAACCAAACGAAGCGACAGTGCCTATTCTCACATCGCCCGGGAAGATATTCGAAAAGCCCGTGGTGAGGATCGTGTCGCCAATATTCACCGTCTCGTACTTCGAGAGCTCGCTCATTGAGACGCTGTAGCGATCTGTGCCAGGCCAATTTACCGAGCCATATGCTGTACCCCCTTTGACCTTTCCACTAGTGGTGAAATCATGGCTAAGCACCGACAGCACAGCGCTATAGCGACCCGTGCAGCCTGCCACATAGCCCAACATTTCGCCCGACGGGGTGATCACCGCCATACGCTCATAGACTCCATCCTCGACGCCTTTGTCCACCACGATATAGTTGTTGCGCTTATTTATGGAGCTCGAGACCACCTTACCGACGATGTATGTGTAGGCAGGATTGTCGAAGAAGATCTCATCGGCAGGCATCTCATAATGCGCCTGGGCACTCTGCTCGTATTGGTCTAACTGACTCTCTAGAAGTGCAATACGCTCCGAGAGTCTACGATTTTCTGATGAGAGTTGGAATAGGTGACCCGTATTGCGAAGCGTTCCATTTACCCCTCCCACCACGCTATTGGAGACCACATAGATCTTGGCTCGAGTGTAGCTATTCGAGTTGGCGTAGTGGCTTATGGCTATCGTCTCGGCAATGATGAAGAGGATAACCACATATGTAGAGCGTATAAATTCTAAGAGTCGAAGCACAGCTTATTGCGATCTATAATTGCAAACTGCACCTCTGCCCAAGGGCAAGTGGGTGCAGTGAGCTTATCTATTATTAATTCCGTTTTGGGCTATCGCATCAAGAATGAGAATTGATCTATGTTCTTGAGTGCCACACCCGTACCACGCGCAATTGCACGAAGTGGATCCTCGGCGATATGGAACTGGATGCCGGTCTTCTCATACAAGCGACGATCCAAACCTCGGATCAAAGCGCCACCTCCGGCCAAGAAGATACCGTTGCGAACGATATCTGAATAGAGCTCCGGCGGTGTAGCCTCCAACACCTTCATCAGCGCAGCGTCGAGCTTCACGAGTGACTTCTCGAGCGAGTATGCGATCTCGGCATAGTTCAACTTCACGGTCTGTGGAAGCGCCGTAAGCATGTTCGGACCCGTTACCACGAAATCCTCGGGGGCATCATCGAGCTCGGTCAATGCCGCTCCAATCGAACACTTGATAGCCTCGGCAGTGCGCTCTCCGATACGGATGTTATGTTGCTGACGCACATAGTTTTGGATGTCCGCGGTGAAGACATCTCCAGCCACATTGATCGACTCGGAGCAGACGATACCTCCAAGCGAGATACACGCGATCTCCGAGGTTCCACCTCCGATGTCGATGACCATACTTCCCTCGGGAGCCTCCACATCGAGGCCAGCACCCAACGCTGCGGCCATAGGCTCGAAGATCATAAAGACCTCGCGCGCACCTGCATGCACCGCCGAGTCGCGCACCGCACGAATCTCGACATTGGTCGAGCCCGAAGGGATGCAGATAACCATTCTCAAGGATGGCGCAAAGAGCGAACCCGACATCTTCACCTTTTTGATCAAACCCTTGAGCATAAGCTCCGTAGCGTTGAAGTCGGCGATCACGCCATCCTTCAGCGGGCGTATAGTTTTGATATTTGGATTTGTCTTCTCGAACATCTGGCGTGCCCTCTGACCAATAGCCATAAGCTTACCCGAGTGCACATCGAGCGCTACGATTGAAGGCTCATCGACCACAACCTTACCGTTGTAGATGATAAGCGTATTTGCTGTACCTAAATCTATTGCTAACTCTTGAGTTAATGCAAATAGTCCCATATTATTGTATTTTATTAATTATCAGTGGTTTGATTGCGCGCCACGACGCTCTGCAATGAACGCAAAGTAACACGTGCGACGAATCTTTGCAAATTTAACAAAAAGATAGGAGATATTATAAATTTTATTTAACTTTTTTGTAAATTTATTTTACCTTGGGGCGGATGGTGGAGATATTACTCTCTTGTACTTTTTCTTACTGCCTTTCCTACAGCCTCTCTTACTGCCTCCGGCGGGCGGGGATAGCACCCCCGCGGGTGCGTGCTTTGTTGCGCTATTGGGCTAAAAACTTTTTAAGTTTTTAGATTTTAGCCTGCATAAAGTTGCCACAAATAAATTTGCGCAACTTTATACAGGCTAAAATTTTTTAAATGCCTAAAGGCATTTAAACCCAATATCGAGGTTGCACACCATCATTTAATGATGAATGATAAATGATTAATTGATCAACTTAAGAAGCTTTGCCTCGGTGATTTGCTCATGGCAACCGCAGGTTGACATAGATATATATATATCGTTTAGAGCGCAGCGAAGAGCAAATCATCGCAACAAAAAAGTCAAAAACGAAGTTTTTGGATCCAAGCTTAGTTTGGTGCCCGCGCGGCATAAGCGCAGTAAGAAACAGCAGCAAGAAACATACTCTCAGCCACTTAAGCACAAAAGAGTCAATCCACAATCAGGAGTGAAGAGTCGCCATAGCTCAAGAATCTAAAGTCATTATCTAGCGCATAGCTATATATATAGTGCCAATCCTCTCCCACATAAGCCGAGACCAGCAGCAGCAGCGTCGACTTGGGCTGGTGGAAGTTGGTGATGATATATTTCACTATGCGGAAGCGATATCCCAGCGGGGTAATCATTATCTGGGTCGAGGCCTTGAGCGACGACAAACCATTATCCTCCAGATACTTAACTAGCATCACCAGGGCGCGCTGCCCATCAAAATCGGAGGGGATGTCGTAGAGCTCCCACTGCCCCACAACTCGCTGCAGATCAGCATCGCCCGACTCCTCAATGCGCCAGGCAAGTGCCGCGAGCGACTCCAGCGTACGCACCGAGGTGGTGCCCACAGCCACAATAGCGCCATAATTCAGCGCCATATTGCGCAGCGACGAAAGACTCACCTCGAAGTGCTCGGTGTGCATCGGGTGCTGTGTGGCATCCTCCTCCTTAACGGGCAGGAATGTGCCGGCACCAACGTGGAGTGTCACCTCCTCGAAGTTGATATCGTTGCCCCTGAGCGACTCGATGAGCTCCGGGGTGAAGTGAAGCCCCGCGGTGGGTGCTGCCACCGAACCTTCGAACTTCGAGTAGACGGTTTGATATCGTGTGTAGTCGATCTGCTCGCTCTCGCGATTGAGGTATGGCGGGATAGGAATGCGCCCCAAGTGCTCGAGCAGCTGCCCAAACGACAGCGGCAGCGACCAGCGAAAACGGACGATATGCTCGTGCGAGCCACGCTCGGTGATCTGGGCCGCAAGGCGGTGTGTAGTCCCCTCAAAGTCGAAATCTATAAAGACCTCGCCCTGCTTCCAGCGCTTGAGGTTGCCCACAATACAGCTCCACTCGCACTCCCCTTGAGTGGCAAAGGCTCGCTCATAGTCGGCCGGGGCGTGTGGCTCCAAGCAGAAGACCTCGATGCGGGCTCCCGACTCCTTGTGCATAATCAACCGCGCACGGATCACCTTGGTGTTGTTGAACACTAGCATCGCCCCCTGAGGCAATTGGCCCCCAATCTCGCGGAAATGGCCCTGCGAGATCTCACCATTGCGATAGATCAGCAACTTGGAGTCGCTGCGCGAGGGGAGTGGGAACTTTGCTATGCGCTCGTCGGGAAGCTCATAGTTGTATGCATTGATGTCGATGGAGTCTCTGCTCATAATCTTCTATAAATTAGAGTGCAAAATTATCATTTTTTTGCGAGATTTGCAATTAATCGGTTGCTTACTGCAGGGCAAACGCATGAAAAAAATTACTTTTTTGCGATTATTGGGCTTAGAGCTTTTAGCTCTAAGAGTGTAATCTCCACCACTTTGGAATAAAGTAAACATTATTCCAAATCGCTAGAGATTATACTTTTTCAAACACCTTTCAGGTGCTTGAACCCAATATCGAGTAGCAGAGGTTGAGTAGAAATAA
>JAWXTD010000029.1:0-23743 GCA_044433805.1 Rikenellaceae bacterium | reverse complement strand
GAGGGGGTTATCGAACATAAATCGGCTTTTTAAAGCCGATAACCTGAGTTTTGGGTATGGGAAATTAATAAAACTGGCAGGTAAATAATAAATTTCCCTTATCCAAAACTCAGGTTATTATTTTATATCGTTAGCGCTTTTAAGCGCTGCAAATCAGTGCATGACAAAAGTCAATAACGATAGTTTTTGGATCCAAGCTTAGCTTGGTGATAAGCGCGGCATGAGCGCGATGAGCAAGTTTTTCGTGCGTTTGCCCTGTTTTAAGACTTAGGGCAAACGCATGAAAAAAACTTACTTATTTGCGGAGATTTACCTCTCGAACCCTCGAAGGTAAGAAAAAAGTGTTACCTTTGTGCTTAACCAAACCAAACCAATTAAACCAATGAAAAAGAGAGAAGTACTATTTTTAGCGCTCCTTGCATCGTCTGCGGCACTCTCGTGTACCGAGGATCCTGCCGAGCAGGGTGCTGAGGATCAGGGGGATGAGCCCTCGCAGGAGCAAGATGACGACGACGATGTTATCGCCACAGGTCCCAATTTGTTATACATCTTCCCCGATCAATATCGCCAAATGGCGCTGAGCTTGTGGAGCAATCCCAAGTATGCGGAGATCCTAGCAACGGCGCCCGACCCAGTTCTTACGCCCAATATCGACCGTATTTTCGAAGAGGGATTGATCTTCACCCAGGCTTGCAGCACACACCCGGTGAGCTCGCCCCACCGCGCGATGTTGATGTCGGGCATGTATCCAGCCTCGAATGGTGTGGATGGCAACTGCTACTTGGGGCGCGATTATGGCCTCTACGAAGATATCGAGTGCTTCACCGATGTGCTCTCCGCCTCGGGCTACAGCACCGCCTATGTGGGTAAAACGCACTGGCACAAGACCGAAGCGCTCTTCGATATTGATGGCGTATATGTCGGCTCCACAGAGTGGCCCGGAGGTTACACCATTAATCTCTACGACACCTACATCCCACCCGGAGATAGCCGCCACGGCAACGACTACTGGTATCAGCACGTCAAAGATAGCCACTTCGACCCCATAGCCTACTCCAACCAGTCGCTGCTGGTGAACGGATATGCCGACGGCACACCCTACATGCCCGGTGCATTTTCGGCCACAACAGAGGCTAATGTGATAATCGACTACCTGGAGAATAAATCGGGGCAACGCGATAAGAGTAAGCCCTTTAGCATCTTCTGGGCAATCAACCCACCACACTCACCCTACTCCGCGGTGAGCCACTGCGATGAGGCAATCTACAACGAGTTCTTCAAGGATATACCCTACGACGAACTTGTTGTGCGCGAGAATGTTACAACAACGGAGTATGAGCTGACCACACGCGTCTACTTCTCGCTGATAAAGGGCATCGACGACGAGATTGGCCGCGTGCTCGATCTGCTCGACCAGATGGGCGTGACCAGCAACACCATGATCGTATTCACCTCCGACCATGGCGAGATGATGGGAAGTCAGGGGCTTATAGGTAAGGATGTGATCTACGACGAGTCGTTCCTAGTGCCCTTCGCAATAAAGTACCCCGGGGTGCTGCAAAACCGTACCGAGGATCTGCTCTTCGGCTCGGTCGACATCATGCCCACAGTGCTGGGACTTTTAGGGCTAAAGACTAATATCCCCTCGGCAGTGCAGGGTGTAGACTACTCCGATGCCCTAGTGTCGGGAACATTCGCCGATGGACAGAAGCCCACAACAGCCGTATATATCAACACCAACAACAAAGGCGTGCGCAGCGATAAATATACCTACCACGTGGTAAACGACGGCTCATATAAGATCTTCAACAACATCGACGACCCCTACCAGATGAACTGCCTGACGCTCGATGAGATCCCCGCCGAAGATCTAAAAATGCTGCAAGAGGAGCTCGGAGAGTGGCTCACAATAGCCAACGACCCCTGGGTGGCTAGCAACAAACGCGCGGACCTTATTATTTATTAGGTTTTTAACCTTCTTACTGCCTCCGGCGAGGAGACAGACCATATGTAATGTTTAATTATCAATGATTAATTGACGAGCTTAAAAAGCTTTACTTCAATGATTTAAAAATAGGTTTAACAATTATACACATAAGAAACGTTAACCTCACAAGGGTTCAATTCGAAGAATTGAAAAATTTTAAAGGTGATATTTTATATTGTCAAGCTCGCTTGGGCAATATAAAATATCACCTTTAAAATCATTGAGTTGTAAACTCAATGCCGAAGTGCAACAACTAGCTGCACCCGCGCAGGTGCTATCTGCGCCCGCCCACAGGCAGTAAGAAAGGCAGCAAGAAAGCAATAAAAATACCAACATATAGCTACAAGCAAAATTTGGATAATTGCGAAAAAGGGCATATCTTTGCTCAAAATTTTACAAAAAGTGAATATGACAGAGTTTACGCAGAGATTTAAGTCGGCATTGGCGGGGGCACTCCTGCTGATTCTTTCGGCTTACTATGTCAACTCGTCGATGTTTTACCACGAGCACACGGTTTATGGAGAGACAATTTTCCACTCTCACTTTCACACATCTGAGCACACCGAGCCGGGTGATGGTGGTCACACCGTAGATGTCATTAAGTTAATCGCCGCACTTAGCGATTTTGCCCTCGAGCAGCAGCGCTTTGAGACTCCTGTCGATGAGCCCACGATGCCTCTGGAGAGCATCACCGCGGTTGGCGACACCAATGCTGCAATGTTCTACGTGGAGCGTTGTCGCAGCCTTCGGGCACCTCCCTGCGCACTATCTTAAGCAGCAGGAAATCAATTTATTACATATTATTTTTACACAACACACAATGAAAAAATTAGCTTTAACAGCCATAATTATGCTTTGTGCGGTGGCATCATATGCCGCACAATTATCAGGAATCAACATCACAGGACATGTTGTTGACGCAAGTAAAGGAACACACATCCCCTACGCAACAGTGGCCATTGTCGGCACAGCGATGGGCACCGCTGCCGATGGCACAGGACACTTCAACTTGAAGGATGTCGAGATGGGAGAGTACACCATCGAGGTGGCAGTAATGGGCTACAGCCCAGTGCAGAAGCAGATTATGATCGACGGTAAGACCAAAAGATTGGAGATGAGCTTCGAACTCGCGGAGGATGCTTTGGCAATGGATCAAGTGGTAGTCTCGTCGACACGCAGCGCAACTCTTCGTCGCAACTCGCCCAACTTGGTGAGCATGCTATCTTCGGAGCTTTTCGATAAGGTTAGCGCTCCAACCTTGGCCGATGGACTATCGTTCCAAACGGGAGTTCGCGTGGAGAACAACTGCCAAAACTGCGGCTTCACGCAGGTGAGAATCAATGGTTTGGAGGGTAGCTACTCGCAAATTATGGTCGACTCGCGTCCTCTTTTCTCGGCTCTAATTGGCGTTTATGGCCTGGAGCACATTCCCGCAAATATGATCGACCGCATTGAGGTAGTTCGCGGTGGTGGATCGGCACTCTATGGCTCGTCGGCTGTGGGTGGAACCATCAACATCATCACAAAAACCCCAGAGTACAACAGCACAGAGTTCGCTCACACCCTCTCATCGATTGGCATGGGCGGAGCTTTGGACAACAATACCACCGTAAACACCTCGGTGGTTTCGGAGAATCAACGTGCGGGACTATCGCTATATGCACAGACCCGCTCGCGCGATGGTTACGACGCTAATGGCGATGGCTTCACCGAGATTGCTGAGTTGGAGTCGCACGTATTTGGAGTTCGTTCGTTCTTGAAAACTAGCGACTTCAGCCGTCTCTCGTTGCAGTTCGACTCAACCAATGAGTATCGTCGTGGTGGTGATAACCTCGATTTGCCAGCTCATGACGAGGATGTGATGATCGCCGAGATGGTTGAACATAAGGTAAATAGCCTTGGCTTGAGCTACGATCTATACTCACACGATTACTCTCGCACGTTCAATATCTTCTCTACGGCTCAAAGCACTGCTCGCGACAGCTACTATGGTGGCGAAGGTGCTGAGGCTTATGGCATCACCTCGGAGACACTTTGGATAACTGGTGCGCAGCTGACTCAAAATCTCGATCATTTCCTATTTATGCCCTCGCAAGTAGTTGCAGGTGTGGAGTATAACTATAGCGACTTGAACGACAGATACCTACAACAAGATTGGGAGCCAATCGAGCAAAAGGTGAATGTTGTGAGTGCATATTTGCAGAATGAGTGGAAGAGCGACAAGTGGGGCATCCTAGTTGGTGGACGCTTGGACTACAATGACTATATGGACAAAGCAATCTTCTCGCCACGTGCAAACCTTCGCTACAACCCTTCGAAATATGTAAACCTACGTGCAACATACTCAACTGGATTCCGCTCACCACAAGCCTTCGACGAGGATCTTCACATCGAGGTGAACCAAGGTGGCCTCGTGCGTCACAAGCTGTCTGACGACCTAGTCGAGGAGAAGTCGCAGAGCTTCAGCCTCTCGGCAGACCTATATAAAGATTTTGGCGATGTGAAGGCAAACCTACTTATCGAGGGATTCTACACCGTGCTTGACAACGTATTTGTATGCACTCGCACATACTTTGATGAGGATGACAATGTGATCGTGGATTTCGACGAGGAGTCGGGCGACGACTACTCATATGCAATGGACGTGCGCGACAATGGAGCTATCGCAACCGTTAAGGGTATCACCGCCGAAGGTCGCCTAGCATTCCCCTGCAACCTGCAACTGCAAGCTGGTGCAACATACCAAAAGAGCCTTTACAGCGAGCCCGAGCAGTGGAGCAGCAATGCCGAGGCTACCGACCAAATGCTTCGCACGCCAGACCTATATGGTTACTTCACAGCATCTTACGACCCAATCAAGAGCCTGTCGCTAGCCCTCTCAGGAGTCTACACCGGTAGAATGTACGTGGAGCACGTGGCAGGATACATCGACGAGGATACTATCGTTCACACCCCCGACTTCTGGGATGCTAACTTCAAGGTGACATACAACTTCTCACTAAGCAAAACCATTCGTACTCAACTACATGTGGGCGTCGAGAATATCTTCAACCAGTACCAAAGCGACTTCGACGAGGGTGTCTCTCGCGACGCAGGATACGTATATGGACCAATGAAGCCTCGTAGCTTTACTTGTGGCTTGAAGTTGATGTTCTAGGTTTATTGCTATCTTACTGCCTGGGGTTCAGCTTTCTTACTGCCTGTGGGCGGGCGGGGGTGCTATCCCCGCCCGCCCACAGGCAGTAAGAAGGCTAACCAAAAGACATAAAAACCTAAGCCACAGAGCAATCAATTCCCAATTCCCTAACGCGGCAGGCTATTGCTTCGAGCTCTTGGCGGGGGATTTTGGTGAGGGTTTTGCAGGGTGTATCCCTGTCGAGGGAGTATACCATCACGGCTTTGGGGGCTACTTGTTTTATTATCTCGAGCCACCTGTCGACATCTGCGGGGCGGGTGTTGTCGACATCTATGCCGTCGCACTCTCCGCGCAGGAACATGCTTTGGACGGTGAGGTGACCCTCGAAGAGCATCATGTTTTCAACTACGGCAGCCACGGAGTACTCCCCCTGGGGGTGGTTTATCGCCTTGGCCAGGGGTGTGGATGCCGAGTCCAGCTTCAAGATATTGTTATCTACGCGCAGCAGTGCACGACGCACCGCGGGGATACCAATGCGTGTGGCGTTGCTCAATACCGAGATCTTGGCCGTGGGCACTATAGCCTGGCGCAGTGCAATCACGGAGTCTATAATCTCCTCAAAATCAGGGTGCAACGTCGGCTCGCCATTTCCGGCGAAGGTGATCACATCGGGCACATTACCCTGGAGCACCATCTCGCGGAGCTTGAGCTCCAGGTGGTGCACCACATCCTCCTTGGCATTGAACCTGCCACTGCCACGCCGCTCAGCATTCCACCCACATTCGCAGTAGATGCAGTCAAAATTACATAGCTTCGAGTCGGTGGGAAGCAGGTTCACCCCCAACGAAAGCCCCAACCGCCGCGATATTACCGGCCCAAATATTATATCCGAAAAGAGTGCTGTCATAGGGCAAAGTTAATAATTATTTCGCGAATTTTATTATTTCTTGTGGGGTTTCTTGCGTTGCTTACTGCCTTCTTACTGCCTTCTTACTGCCTGTAGGCGGGCGCAGGTGCTATCTGCGCCCGCCCACGCGCAGTAAGAAAGCAACCTACTCTTCGTCACCCACATTCTGCACCGTCTGCAGGCTCACGTTCGATGGCACTAGGCCATCTTTGGCAGCTTCGATCACCTCTTGGAGGGCTGTTGTGATTAGGATGTCGGTGATCTTCCCGTTTGTGTAGCTCAGGCCGCGGTATGTTTTGTAGATGTAGTCTCCCGTTGCGACTTTGTAGCTCTTCTCATCGTCGAGCTCGGGGAATATCACATCCACTGCATCGCCCGTTGCGGGGTCGACGATAACGGTGTAGGGCGTTGTTGCGATCATATCTATGTGGTGCGACTCGCCGATGTTCACCGTGTCGTTGAACTTGGTCATTATCAGCTTCTTGAGCTGTGCTGTGTTCATCGTTAAAGTAGTGATGTATGAGTTGAATGGCTCGGCATTGAGCACCAGCGACATGTTGATATCGCCCTGTGGGATCTGCGATATGCGCACTCCGCCCGAGTGATATAGGCCAATCTGCGAGCCGGTGCGAGCACGGATTGTCTCAGCGAAGAGGTTGCGGATACCGATGCTCTGGAAGGGCTCTGCGGCACTGCCGATCTTCTCGATGAGCATGGGGTTGTTGTGGTACTTCTCGGATAGCGCAAGCAGCTCTGCATCAGGGGTATATCCTGCCAGCTCGACATTCTTGTGCGACAGCTTCACCTCGCCCGAGCGAGTTATTGTCACCGTTGTGGCGCCAATATTCTGCAGGCGGCTTCCGGTCTGCGAGATCAGTTTCCCCTCCACCGTTTGGATGGTCAAGTCGTGGCTGTGGGCACTCACGATATGGTCGTAGCCCGCCGAGAGATCGCTCTGCGCAAACTCCACATCGCGCTCCAGACCACTGTGGCTGATGAGCACCAACATGTCGCACTCGTCGGCCAAGTAGCCATACTCGGCAGCAGCAACATGCGGATCGATGAACGAGATCCCCTCGAAGCTCTCGTCCTTGCCTGCGGGGTGGTCGTTGGCATCGTAGTTGCCCACAACGCCCACAAAGGCGATTTTCTTGCCCCCACACTCGATGATTGCATAGGCTGGCGGTTGCGGAAACGACGTGGTGTCGCTCTTGATATTGGCACCCAGTGTGGGGAATGTAGCTTGGCGATTGGCCGCAGCGACATAGGCCTGACCCTTGTCGAACTCGTGATTTCCGTAGATCGCAACGTCATATTTTAGGATGTTCATCATCTGGTAGACCGGCGCATAGTGCTCCACAAGATCGACAAAAGCATTGCCCGTCCAGCGGTCGCCCGCATCCACCAAGATCACATCAACAGTATCGCGACACTCCTTGATGGCCGCACCCAACACAGGATATTTATCAATCTGCGCATGCATATCGTTAGTCGAAAGGATCACAAATGTCTGATCACCACCATTGCGGTTAACGCTTATTAAGACCACAATAACGGCAGCCACAGCCCCGATGAAGCCCCTCTTAAGTAATTTATTCATAGCAATTTATTTAAGTTTTATACCCACAAAGATATAAATTTTTTGGCTATAAACATCACTTGATGGTGGAAATCTTTGGGTAAACGCTTAAAAAATATACTCTCTAACTGCGCCCGCCGGAGGCAGCCCCCAACATAAGCAAGAACCCCCTACTTCCGCGTATAAACCACCTTTTTAGTCTCGAAGAACTCTTCGGAGAAGAAGTTTGAGATTTCGTAGATGTCCCATCTTTTGGCGCTTAGGGCTAGCTCTTCGGCCAGATCGCCACCTTTTAGGTATAGTATTCCGTTGTGGAGGGTTCCTTTTTTGCCACGTTCGATTTTGTTCCACACCCAGCCCACGAATGTTGGCATTGCGGTGACGGCACGCGATACGACGTAGTCGAAGCGCTCGGGGATCTGCTCGACGCGGATGCAGCGGGCATCGAGGTTCTCCAAGCCGATGGCCTCACTCACCCCCTTGACCACGGTGATCTTCTTGGCGATGGAGTCTGCCGCAACGATCTTCGCTTCAGGAAAGAGAATTGCCAGAGGTATCGAGGGGAATCCACCTCCGCAGCCGACATCCAATATTCTGGCCCCTGCGTCGAACTCACAAACCTTAGCTATAGCTAAGGAATGTAGGATATGGCGCATGTAGAGCTGGTCGAAATCCTTGCGCGAGACCACATTGATCTTCGAATTCCAATCTTCGTATAGCCCATATAGCGCCTCGAATTGCTCCTTTTGGCGGTCGGTGAGCGTGGGGAAATATCTGTTTATGAGTTCCATAATTTTATCTATTTATCGCCCTCGAGCAGGTAGCGGCACATCTTTGCTCTTGCGCGGTGGATATTTGTCTTTACGCTGCCCAAGGGCATTTTTAGCTTCTCGGCGATCTCCTCGTAGCTATATTCGTCGAGGAAGCGCATGCGAAAGAGCTGCGCATGTTTGGGCGAGAGTCGCTCGATAGATTGCTCAATGAGGCGTCGATCTTGGTTGTTTATCACGCACTGCTCGGGCGAGGGGTTCTTCGCATCGCTTATCGAAAAGCGATCCTCGAGCGAGTAGTCATCGTGCCTACGGCGCTGCGAGTCGATGAGCGTATTGCGGGCGATGGTGTAGATCCACTGCCCGAAGGTGTAGCGCACATCGTAGCGGTGCAGGTTCACAAAGACCTTGATGAGGGTCTCCTGAATCATATCGTCGGCATCTTGCTCACTGGCGCAGCGGCTGAGCATCAGGCGGTAAATTGCCTCGCGATAGCGCATTGTGAGCGCCTCGAAGGCTTGGTGGTCGCCTGCGAGGGCCGCTTCGACCAGCTCCGTATCGTGGGCGATGATATACTCTTCTACCTCCATACGCGGCTATCTTTTCGGATCATCACAAGACGCATATATAACTTGAAGAGCGGGTTGAGCAGGTCGTAGAGCAGGTATCGACCCACCATTTTTCTCTCGCCCACGCGAGCGCTCACGCTCTTTACTGCTGCGAGCATCAGCGCAATACGCAGTAGCAACAGAATGATAATCACACCCTTAAGCTCCAACGGCAAGAAGATAAGTCCAACCACAGAGAGCGCAAAAAGCAACAGGCGGGCCGTAAGCTCCCAAGCCACATAATTGCGAGCCCCCGAGGGGTAGAATCGCTCTGCCGAGCCAAAATAGCGACTTGTGTCGACCAATCCATCCATCCTTCCCCAGTTGTGCTGCAGCATTGTGGCACGTGGCGAGAGGATCACACTGGTGTTGTTATTCTGCATTATCTTCTGCATAAAGAGGTCATCCTCGCCAATGTTCATATTGAGACGGTTGAAGCCCTTCGAGCCAAAATAGAGCGACTGCGTGAAGCCCATATTCGAGCGGATGGCCCTATAGGGTCGCTTGCCAATGGCCCGCGAGAGCCACATCATCGAGCTCTCGAAGCGTGTGGCACGGATGAAGTAGGAGTCGAATTTATCGTCCACAGTATCCACCGCGCAGTAGCCAATCACCACATCGCCCCGCTGGAAGCCACGTGCCATAAGCTCCAACCACCTCTGTGACGAGGGGCGAGCATCGGCGGTGGTGAAGATCATATGCTCATGCCGAGCAGCCTTAATTCCCACATTCAGAGCGGTTTTGATAGATATCGGGAAGCGGTCGTTGCGCTCGATCTTCGTTGCCGAGATATTCGGAAACGACTCCTTGAGTCGTAGCAGGTCGTCGTAGAAGTCGCCATCGCAACCCACATAGACTATAACCACCTCGAACTCCACCTCATCCTGCGAGAGCAGCAACGGCAGCGTCTCGTCCAAATAGTCGTAATCCTCCGAGAACATCGGCACAACAACCGAGATCGGAGGCGAGGCCGAAAGCCTCTGCGCACGATGCTTATTGAGGTACCTACCTATAGGCCCAAAACGAAACGAGTAGTAGTATATCTGTATGAAAATCAAGAGGATAATGGTGCCCATGAGCGCAAGCCCCTGCCAGCCATAACTATCCATAAGTATCTGAAAATATTGCATTCTTCGTAAATCTATGTGTTAGATGTCACAAAGTTACAAATTTGTTTGTGAAAATACAACCTTCTTTAAGAGTGAGTTGGGGGAATATACCTTCTTGCTGGCCTTTCTTACGTTGCTTACTGCCTCCGGCGGGCGCAGATAGCACCTGCGCGGGTGCGTGCTTTTTGCGTTATTGGGCTAAAAACTTGCAGTTTTTAGATTTTAGGAGCCAGTGGGCTGTCAGCAAATAAATTTGCACAGCCCACTGGCTCCTAAAATTTATTAAATGCCTTTGGGCATTTAAACCCAATATCGAGGACGCAGACCACATTTAATAATCAATGATTAATTGACAAGCTTAAAAAGCTTTACTTCAATGATTTAAAAATAGGCTTAACAATTAGACACATAAGCAACGTTCAACTCACAAGGGTTCAATTCGTAAGAATTGAAAAATTTTAAAGGTGATATTTTATATTGCAAGCTCGCTTGACAATATAAAATATCACCTTTAAAATCATTGAGTTGCAAACTCAATGCCCGAAGTGCAATACTAACTGCACCCGCTCACGGTGCTATCTGCGCCCGCCGGAGGCAGTAAGCAAGGTAAGCAAGCTAAAAAGCAATAAACCTACCTACGAGATCCCCCCTTTTTGCGCCCTTTTGATGAGCGGTCGGTGCCCCATGAGTTGTCGTTGCTTTCGAACATTGACCAGTCGAAGCCTTCGGTTGACATCACCGAGGGGGTGTTGCGGCGGCGCTCCTCTTCGCGACGATCGCTGCTGTTGGAGTTGCGCTCTGGACGCTCGAAGCTGCGGTTGTTGCGCTCTGGGGAGAATCCACGACGCTCCGAGCGGTCTGAACGACCACCGAAATCGCGGCGCTCACCACGATCCGAACGACCACCAAAATCGCGGCGCTCGCCACCTCTCTCGAAGCGACCTCCACGATCCCTGTCACCATATTCGCGACGACGTGGACCTCGCTCACGACGATCCGAGCGGTCACCAAAGTCGCGACGTGAACCACGCTCACCGCGTTCAGAGCGATCTCTGCGGCTGCCGCCCTCTTTGCTGTCGTTTGTGATCTCCGCAAGTGGCCTTCCGCGCACCTCGCCCAATGCGTGAACGATCTTCTCGGCCTCGGTAAATGGCACATTTACAAACGAGTAGTTCTCCAATACTGCCACATCATTGATGTCGCGGTCGTTGAGCTCGCAGTTAGATTTGATCAGGTCGACAACCTTGCGACCGGTATATCCATCGCGCTTTCCTACGGCCAAGAATAGGCGTGTGGTACCCTTGCGATCGACCGAGAAGGTGCGTATCTCGGGGTAGTTCGACTCGTCGAGCTCACTGCGGAACGCTAGGCGAAGGAGTGCTCCTAGGGCCACCTCGGGAGAGTATAGCTCGAGAAGGTCTGTTACGATCTCGTCTTGATCCGAGTAGCTGTCGTTGGTGATAATCTCGCGCAGGTCGTTCTTGATTTTGTTGCGCTTCATCGCCACAATATCTTGAGCCGAAGGAAGTTCCTCGCGCTTGATCTCGACATTGATATCGCGCTTCATAAATCCGAAGTGGCGGAGTTCGTTCTTGGTGATAAAGGTGATTGCAGTACCCTTATTTCCTGCGCGACCCGTGCGGCCGATGCGGTGAACGTAGCTCTCGGAGTCTTGTGGAAGCGAGTAGTTGATAACGTGCGTAAGGCTGTTCACATCGATTCCACGCGCTGCAACGTCGGTAGCGACCAAGATGTTGATGCTCTTCTCGCGGAACTTGCGAAGGATCTTCTCGCGCGATGCTTGCGACACATCGCCATGCAGTCCGTCGGCACTGTAGCCACGCTCGATAAGGCGGTTAACGCTCTCATCCACATTGTTTTTGGTGCGGCAGAATACGATTCCGTAGAAGTCGTTTTCGATGTCGATAATACGTGTTAGGGCGTCGAACTTATCGCCCTCGCGCACCTCGAAGTAGATCTGCTCGGTGAGGTCGGTTGTAAGTTGGCGTCCCTCGACCTTCAGGATCGCGGTGTTCTTCATATATCGATCCGAAAGCGAAACGATACGTTTTGGCATTGTTGCCGAGAAGAGCATCACACGACGATCTTCGGGTGTGTGGCTCATGATCTCCTCGACATCTTCGATGAAGCCCATGTTGAGCATCTCGTCGGCCTCGTCGAGGATAAGGAATTTAACGTCGCCCAACTTTAAGGTTCCGCGACGAATATGGTCAAGAGTTCGACCGGGGGTTCCGACAACGATATCGACTCCTTTGGATAGTCGACGTAGTTGTTCGCTCATTGCTGCACCGCCATAAATTGCGGTGATTGCGAGTCTTTTCTCAGAATTGAATGATTGTAGCTCTTCGGCAGCTTGAATGGCAAGCTCGCGAGTAGGTACTAGGATAATAGCCTTTACACCCTGCTCGCCGCGCTCTATTTGTTGCATAATCGGCAAGCCAAATGTTGCCGTCTTTCCCGTTCCGGTATGCGATTGTGCGATAAGGTCCTCTTCGCCCTCCAATAGGCGAGGTATTACCAATGATTGAATCTGTGTAGGGGTCTCGAATCCCTTTGCTTTGATGGCGTTTAACATCTGGGTATCCAAACCCAACGCCTCGAATTGATCTTCTAAATTTGTCATTATCTAATATTTACGGCGGCAAAGATACGACAAATAATTGGATAAATATAATGTGGGGTGAATTTATACAGGGCAAACGCACGAAAAAAAATTAATCAACCTCCATTCCCATCATAGCGATCAGGTGTTTGTCCGACCAGCCACCAACATTTCGCTTTCGCTTAATGCTAATATCTCGCTTGCGTGAAGCATCCTCGCCAAAGGAGACATCCAACATCCAATGCAGAGAATTTTCAATGCCCCAATGTGATCTTATTATATTGCTAAATCGCTGTGGGTCTGCATCTAATGACGAGATGTAATATCTCACCGAACTCTCCTCTTGACGTCTCTCTCGCTTGATATACCTATCCGAAACAACCTTTACCAAGGTGCGAACACCAGCCCATTTTGCACAATCTATATGCTCCAAATTCGTGACAAAATGCGCTCACCATATGAAAGATACTACGACCCTCATTTTTAGCTCCGCAGATCGTTTTACCATCTATGCATATTATCTCGGAACGCTCTGAGCATAAGGTTTTTACCCAAATGCCAAACTGCTTTTCCAGCATCTCAGGTTTGATACTCGAAAAAGAATCGATTAAAGGTATCGTGCGACGGAATGCCATTTGGCAGAGCGAGATATTTATTAAGAAACTCCTCCTTGCAGTCGCCAAAATCTTCGACATCCTCCCAATCTTTAGCCCCACAAATCACTGCTGCTACAGTGATAAAGATTATATCTGTTGACAAATGCCTAACCTTCCAAGGTTGGCGAAAATCCTCTACGCTTATTGCAAAATCTAAAATACTCATATTATATTTAACTTGTTAAAAATCAAGTAAATATACGAAATTTTAGCGAGGCGCGCAAATTATAATCAACTTATTTTCAATTAATTACACATTTAAATTTATGGGTGTTTTGCGGGTCAGTGTGATTTTTTTTCGTGCGTTTGCCCTGGTGAGTAGTTACAATATTTGTTAAAGATAAAATTAATCGCTAACTTTGCCTCATGTTGATAGACAATTTTTAATTAAACTCAAAACCATGAAAAAACTATTCTTTTTCGCAGTAGCAATCGCTGCTGTATCTTTTGTTTCGTGCAGCGAGGACAGTGATTCAAGCACTCCAAGCTCTTGCACATGTGTTGACAGCCTTTCTGGTGAGACTCAAGTTTATAGCGCAAGTGACCTCGAGTACGCTGGTGCATCTTCTTGCAGCGAGTTCGCAGAACTTATGTCAAACTCAGTTTACACTGTTACTTGCAACTAATATTTTAGGTAACACATGATCGAGAGAGAGGTATCTGCATTGCAAGCGACCTCTCTCTTTTTATTACAACCCTACAATTAGAAAGTTTTGTCTACTTACAAACCATATATCAGCTCATTTTTCAAGATTGCGGTGGGTGTGTTGTTCATCGTCTCAGCACTTTTAAAGCTCTCGTCGATCGATAGTTTCGAGCTCTATATCTTTAGTCTCAACCTCTTTAGCCTCGAGATCGCCTCATTTATGGCTCGCTTGGTTATTGGCGCAGAGTTAGCTTTGGGCGTGGGATACATTATCAACATCTACCACAAGCAGCTCTTCTACACCGTTTTGGCCACCACCGTTGGCTTCACGCTACTGCTGATCTACCTCTGGGTCATTGGACGTGAGGATAACTGCCACTGCTTTGGCGATGTTGTCGACATCTCGCCAGTGGAGTCGATCCTCAAAAATGTGGGGATCATCGCAATGATACTCCTCTCGAAGAACACACCCACGTGGCGCTTCGAGATCACCATAAACCACCACACGATCAAGCGATATAGCTCCTATATCCTTTTGGCCGCCTGCGCCTTGATCGCCGTGCCCTTTCAGCGCTACCCTATCCACTCGATCTACAACAGAGTCAATGATCGTGGTGAGAACTATGTAGCCTCGAAGATCAACTTCGACCTTCTCAACACTATGCTCGAGCAGCACCCCGAGATCGAGTGGGGCACAAAGTGCAAGATTATCGCATTCTACGGCACACACTGCAAATATTGCAAGCTCTCCGTGGGGCAGCTCTCACAAATTGTGCGCCGCCATGGGCTCGACCACGATGCCATAAGGTTGCTGTTTTGGGGCAACGACGAGGGTGTCGCCGACTTCTTTGAGCAGACCGATGCTGTGGAGTTCGACTACACCATAATCGAGCCGCACCTGCTGCTAAACATCATTAGTGGCGAGCTCCCCACCCTACTCTTCTACGACCCCGATGCACCGCACAAGATAAAGTTGCACAACATTCGCTCAATCGAGGAGCACGATGTTGTAGAGCGACTCACCGAGAACACTATAGGCGGCAAGGCAGACGCATGAAAAAAAACTGATTGAGACTGACTCCGTCGGGCGGGGTGCTCCCCGCGGAGCTATACTTTTTGCGCTATTGGGCTTAAAAATCAACCCCGTCATTGCGGACTCCGATCCGCAATCTCTACCCATATTTTTAACGGCACTCTTGAAGTGATATTTTTTACTATTAAATCTCAATATAGAATAACTATATTTTCAATTCAATAGCAAAAAATCTCATCTCCAATAGCACTCTTAAAAACACACCAATAATTATTTTACCCTACTTAATATACCAATTAACTAAAAATAAAACATTATTTTCCTTATTGATGCTATCATTTGCATTAGTGATGGGTGTGAGTTGCGAGAGCGACGACACCGAAGTTACCCCAGAGGTGGATGCTGCCACATTGTGGTTTGAGGTTGATGGTTCGGTGAAAAGTTTCGCGACAATCGCTATCTCTCAAAAGCCTAGTGTTCCCGAAATTGGAGACTACCTTGATGGAGGTATTGTATTCTGGATCTCGAGCGATGAGACGCAAGCTAAAATTATGTCTACCGACGATGGCTATGAATTCTACGCTGCAACAGATACTACTACCGACCTTGGCGCAAGCGACTACTACGATGGTGCGGCAAATACAGCTGCTGCGATGGCACACGAGAATTACACCGCCGAAGCATTCCCTGCATTTGCATGGTGCGCAAATCATGGTGATGGTTGGTATATGCCAGCTGCCGATGAGCTCGACGATTTGGTGATGACACTCTGCAATAATGCGATGAACACTAAACTAGCTGCTGCAGGTTATGAAGAGATGCAGGTCAATCAATACTACTGGGCTAGTACCGAATCCTCAACAATATCTAAAGCATATGCTGTGAAGGTTAAAACATTGACTGATACCGAAGCGAGTGTTGGCACCTACTCGCGCGCCAACGATAGATATATTCGCGCTATCAAGGTTGTTGATTTGTAGGATTATCGAGGTTCACCTCACTGATTTGCTAGCGCTTTTAAGCGCTGCATAAGCGCGATGAGCAAGTTTTTTTCGCGCGTTTACCCTGGAGAAGGCAGAAAGAAAGTAGCAAAAAAAGGAAAATTATAGTTATATTTGTAGGCATTATAAATTTAAAAATTGAAAATTATGAAAAAGATTTTGATTTTGGTGGTTGCTGCTGCTAGTGTTGCGACGTTGGGGTTTGCCTCGTGTGGTGCTCCTGCTGGGGGTGAAGTATCTGCGCAGCAGGCTGTTATCGATAATATTATGACTCGCTCGAGTGTTCGTTCGTACACCTCGCAGGAGGTTGAGCAGGAGAAGATCGAGACCATGCTTCGTGCGGCGATGGCGGCACCTACGGGGATGAATAAGCAGCCCTGGGAGTTTGTTGTGATCACCGACAAGGAGATTCTCGAGGCGCTGCCTGCGGTGGCTCCGGGGATGCGCATGGCGGCAAAGGCTCCGCTGGCAATTGCTGTGTTGGGCGATACTTCGGCGGGTGTTTACTGGACTCAGGATGGCTCTGCCGCTACCGAGAACCTGCTTTTGGCAGCTCACGCAATGGGCTTGGGCGCAGTGTGGTGTGGTGCATACCCCGACACGGAGGCTGGCCGCGTGGCTAAGATCACCGAGCTCCTGAAGCTCCCCGAGGGAATTATGGCGCTCTGTGTGATAGTAATTGGATACCCAGACTCGGAGCCCACCATTAAAGATAAGTGGAAGCCCGAGAAGATTCACTACAACACTTATAGCGCGAAGTAGGGTTTTTGGAGGGTTGCTCGTTGTTTGTTGTGCGATTTCTTACTGCGCGTGGGCGGGCCTTCTTACTGCGCGTGAGCGGGCGGGGATGGCACCGTGAGCGGGTGCGTACTCTGTTGCACTTCGGGCATTGAGTCTGTGACTCAATGATTTTAAAGGTGTTATTTATCTTTTTCAAGCGAGCTTGACAAGATAAATAACACCTTTAAAATTTTTCAATTCTTGCGATTTGAACCCTTGTGAGGTGAACGTCTCTTTCGTTTTCAATGTGTCAAATCTTAACCCTATTTTTTAAAATCATTGAAACAAAACCTTTTAAGCTGATAAATTAATCATTGATCATTAACCATTATATATGGCCTGTAACCTCGATATTGGGCTTAAGCTTAAAAAGTTTTTAGCCCAATAGCGCAAGAAGTACGCACCCGCTCACGGTGCTATCCCCGCCCGCCCACGCGCAGTAAGAAAGCAGTAAGAAAGCAGTAAAAGGGCAGTAAGAAAGCAGTAAAAGGGCAGTAAGAAAGCAGTAAGAGAGGCAGCAAGAGAGGGCTGAAAGGGAGTACATTTCCCCCGCCAACACCCCTTGTGCCCTGCGAAATTGTTAAAAAATAGCGTTTTATCGGCAAAAAAGTGATTATTTTTTCAAAAAAGTTTTTGAGAATAATATTTTTGTTATACCTTTGCACTCCGTTAGCTATTGTAAAAACTAAAAAACGATAATATTATGTCTACTAAAAGAACCTATCAGCCATCTCGCAGAAAGAGAATTAACAAGCACGGATTCCGCACAAGAATGGCTACTGCTAATGGCCGTAAGGTATTGGCTGCTCGTCGTGCTAAAGGTCGCAAAAAGCTTACTGTTTCTTGCGAGGCTACATTTAAGTACAACTAGTCAACACTTTTAACCTCGCGGGGTTAAGAGCTGCTGCAAAGTAGTCCGACCTATTTACGGGTCGCAGATCAAAAATATAATTAAGGGGAGATCATTTGGCGATCTCCCCTTAATTTGCTGTGCCTAGGTGAGTATATCATCGCATGTAATCTCTAATTTACGACAGGTTTGAACCTCGATGATTTGCTCATGTCAACCTTAGGTTGACATAGATAAATAATAGTTAGAGTGGCTGTTGAAAGCTCGCTTTCAAAAAGTTACTTTAACTATTATTTATCGTCAGAGCGAAGCGAAGAGCAAATAATCGCAAAAGTACGCACCCGCTCACGGTGCTATCCCCGCCCGCCGGAGGCAGTAAGAAAGGCAGTAAGAAAGGCAACCCAAAGAAAAAAAGGAACCACGAAACCGTGATTCCCAATATATAAACATCTAAATTTCAGCGACTTAGAAGCCTTTGCCAATTCCCAAGAAGTCCTCAGCAACAAGAGCTGCACCACCGATAAGGCCACCATCTACGTTAGCCTTTGCGAAGATCTCCTCAGCGTTTGAGGGCTTGCATGATCCACCGTAAAGGATTGCTGTTGAGGCTGCTGCCTGGCCAAATTTCGATGCCAATACCTCGCGGATGTATGCGTGAATCTCCTCTGCCTGGTCAGCAGAAGCTGTTAGGCCTGTTCCGATTGCCCACACTGGCTCGTATGCGATAACTAGGGTTGCGAACTGCTCTGCCGATAGGTTGAATACTACCTCCTCGATTTGTGCTTTCACTACCTCGAAGTAGGTGCCATTCTCGCGCTCCTCCTTCACCTCACCTACGCAATAGATTGGTGTAAGGCCATTTGCGTATACTTGAGCGATCTTCTTGTTCAAGGTCTCAGATGTCTCACCGTAGTACTCGCGGCGCTCAGAGTGTCCCAAGATAACATACTCGCAACCAAGCTCAGCGATCATTGATGCAGCTACCTCACCGGTGTAAGCACCTTTGGTCTCAGCAGCACAGTTTTGAGCTCCTACAGCGATGCCAGTGCCCTTAAGTGCCTCAGCCACAGCAGCGATGTGTGTGAATGGAGGGCAAACGATGAAGTTTACGCACGAGCATACGCTCTCTTTGCCAGCTGCTACAGCCTTAGCAAGTGCCACACCCTCAGAAGGTAGGGTGTTCATTTTCCAGTTTCCTGCAACGATTTTCTTTCTCATTGTTGTTCTATTTTTTTGTGTTATAAAATTGATTTTCTTTTTTATTCGCACCACGCTTTTACGGCATCTATCGATGGTGCCTTCAAGCCCAGTTTGTTCTTTTTATTGTAGCCGCACATCTGGTTGAAGAACTTACCACCCTCCAACTTTTTGAGTGAATCGACAGTCACATAGCCCATCTTTTGGATCGGTGCAACCCACTCCTCGGGCACTCCAATTGCGGTGTAAGCCTCTACGGGGTCGTTCACCACACGCTTCTCGGGGCGCATTTGAGGGAAGAAGAGGACATCCTGAATCGACGACTGGTTGGTCATAAACATCGTCAGGCGGTCGATTCCAATGCCCATTCCCGAACACGAAGGCATTCCATACTCCAAGGCGCGCACGAAGTCCATATCGATGAACATCGCCTCGTCGTCGCCCTTCTCCGATAGCTTCAATTGATCTTGGAAGCGCGCAAGTTGGTCGATTGGGTCGTTGAGCTCCGAGTAGGCGTTGCACAACTCCTTGCCATTCACAAAGAGCTCGAAGCGCTCTGTGAGGTCGGGGTTTGAGCGGTGACGCTTGCAGAGTGGCGACATATCGATCGGGTAGTCGGTGATGAAGGTTGGCTGGATAAGCTCCTCCTCGCAGAATTGTCCAAAGAGCGCATCGATCAATTTTCCCTTTCCGAAGGTCTCGTCGATCTCCACATTGAGCTCCTTGCATGCTGCGCGCAGCTCCTCCTCGCTCTTGCCGGTGATCTCAAACCCTGTCTTCTCCTTGATGGCGTCGGTCATCGATAGACGGCGGAAGGGCGCCTTGAACGATATCTGGCGATCGCCAATCGTTAGCTCCGTAGTGCCATTTGTGGCCACGGCAACCCTCTCCAACATCTGCTCGGTGAACTCCATCATCCACAGATAATCCTTGTATGCCACGTAGATCTCCATTACGGTAAACTCCGGATTATGAGTGCGATCCATTCCCTCGTTGCGGAAATCTTTGCCGAACTCGTAAACACCATCAAAACCACCTACGATAAGCTTTTTGAGGTACAACTCATTGGCAATACGCAGGTAAAGCGGCATATCGAGCGTGTTGTGGTGGGTGATGAACGGACGTGCCGAGGCGCCTCCGGGGATCGGTTGTAGGATCGGGGTTTCAACCTCTAGGTAGCCCTTCGAGTTGAAGAATTCGCGCATCGTAGCGATGATCTTCGCACGCTTCACAAAGACCTCGCGCACCTCGGGGTTAACCACCAAATCGACATAACGTTGGCGGTAGCGCACCTCGGGGTCGGTGAATGCGTCGAATACCTTTCCATCCTTCTCCTTGACGATCGGAAGTGGGCGGATTGACTTGGAAAGAACGGTGAACTTGCGGCAGTGAACCGACAACTCGCCCGTGTTTGTGCGGAAGGCAAATCCCTCAACACCAACGAAATCGCCAATGTCCAAGAGCTTCTTGAAGACCGTGTTGTAGAGCGTAGGATCGCCCTCGGGGCAGACATCATCGCGGCGGATATATACCTGAATACGTCCCGAGTGATCTTGGATCTCGAAGAATGCCGCAGAGCCCATGATGCGACGGGTCATAATGCGTCCGGCAATGGTTATCGCCTGAAACTCCTCTGATTTCTCATCGAACTTATCGATGATCTGTTGCGCAGTAGTGCTAACCTCGTAACGGGCTGCTGGATAGGGCTCTATGCCTAGTGAGCGAAGCGTGTCAAGTGATTGACGACGTAGTAATTCCTGTTCGCTGAGTTCGATGCTCATAATATTTCGTAATTATTATTGTCTTTTTTAGAGAGCAAATTTACGAAATAATTTTAATATTAACACATTTAATGCTACTTTTGTGCCAAACAAATAAAAAACATCTCATAAAGGTAAGTCTCCCCAAACGGTTTGCAGACTGCTCTGCGCACCTCGGCAATTCAAGCAAGCTTGATTGCTCTCGGTTTGTCGGCAGTTGGGGGAGATTTAGAGGGGTTTATCGAACATAAATCGGCTTTAAAAAGCCGATAACCTGGGTTTTAGATATGGAGAATTGATAAAACTGGCAGGCAAACAATATATTCTCCATATCTAAAATTCAGGTTATGAGCGACGTAATAATATGTACTAAGTGCGGCTCCGAGAGCACCTATTTCGACGGAATGTTGAACGTATGCATGGAGTGCCAAAACGAATGGACCGATGGCGACACCGCAGATGCCGCACCAAAAAATCCGGTCGACAGCAACGGCGCCGAACTAGTTGATGGCGACGCTGTTACGGTCATCAAAGACCTAAAAGTAAAGGGCTCCTCAATGGTAATCAAACGCGGAACAAAAGTAAAAAGCATCCGCCTGACCGACAACCCCGAAGAGGTAGATTGCAGAATCGATGGCTCGGGAATCGTGCTGAAAACTTGCTTTCTGAAGAAGTAGGGTTTCTTACTGCCTCCGGACTGCCTTCTTACTGCCTCCGGCGGGCGGGGATAGCACCCCCGCGGGTGCGTGCTTTTGCGCTATTGGGCTAAAAACTTGCAGTTTTTAGATTTTGATATTCAATAGTCTGCCGCAAATAAATTTGCACAGCCTACTGAATATCAAAATTTGTTAAATGCCTGAAGGCATTTAAACCCAATATCGAGGTTGCAGGCCATATATAATGGTTAATGTTTAATGATCAATGATTAATTGACAAGCATAAAGAGCTTTACTTCAATGATTTAAAAATAGGCATAAGAAAGCAAAATCAACCTACAACCTAAACTGCGCACGCACCCGATAAGTAAGTTTTATCTCCTTGACCTCCAGCGGTATGGCGCTAGGCTGTGAGTCTGCCGCAGCGTTCCTGGTATACCCCACGCTCATCACTCTGTTCGAGGCGTAGGGAGTGCTGTCGTTGCTCAGATCGACAATATTTATGCAGGGGCCTGCCTTTTGGCCTATCGCCTCGGCGAGCTGGGTGGCTGCGGTTTTCGCGTCTCTGATGGCCTGCTGTCGGGCTTGGCTCTTGGCCTCTGCGAGGTGTGAGCTCTCGCAGCGCTCCAGGCTTACCTTCGAGATGTAGAGCTCGTCGAAGATCTCTATGGCCGCTGCCAGGTGGCTCTGCGATGTGAGCATCAGCGAGTAGCTGATCGATGAGTATGCCGTTGTGCGACGCTCAAAGGTGGAGCTCATGGAGCTGATCTTGAGCTGCTTGGCGATGTCGATGCCGATCTTCTCCAGCTCGCGCGTCATCCGCTCTTGCTGCTGCGTGGCGGTGATGCGACCCTTGCTGTCGCCCTCATCGATGGTGATCGAGAGGTAAAAGATGTCGGGCGTGAGCGAGATCTCGCTATTGCCGACAACCTCGATTACATTTGGGGCTGCTGCGCAACACTCCTGCGCCATGGCGGAAGTGGCAAAAATGGCCATCGCCATCAGTAAAAATAACTTCTTCATAATATTATTTCTTATTCATCGCCGCAGCAAAGCAGTGGCGGCAGATGGGTTCATATGTCTCCTTTTCGCCCAGCAGCACCTGCGACTCATCGGTCGAGAGGCGGTGCGAGTGGTGCGCTAAGTTGCCACATCTCACGCAGATAGCATGCACCTTGGTGACATACTCCGCCGTAGACATCAGTGCCGGCATAGGGCCAAAGGGCTTGCCCAGGAAGTCCATATCGAGCCCCGCAATGATCACCCTCACACCACTGTCGGCCAATTGCCGGCAGACATCCACCAGGCTGCTGTCGAAGAACTGAGCCTCGTCAATGCCCACCACCTCGACATCCGAGCTGAGCAGCAGGATATTTTGGGGCGACTCCACCGACGTGGAGCGTATGGAGGTGGCGTTGTGCGAGACCACATCCTCCTCCGAGTAGCGCACATCGATCCGCGGCTTGAAGATCTCAACCTTCTGGTTGGCAAATTGCGCACGTCGCATACGTCGTATCAACTCCTCGGTCTTGCCAGAAAACATCGACCCGCAGATCACCTCGATCCACCCTTTTCTATTTGTATTTTCTAAGAACATTTTATTTGTTTTTGCTTACGTTGCTTACCTTTCTTACTGCCTCCGGCGGGCCTTCTTACGTTGCTTACTGCCTCCGGCGGGCGGGGATGGCACCCCCGCGGGTGCGACTATTTTGCGATGATTTGCTCTTCGCTGCGCTTTTACGATATATAATAATATAAAATGATCTTTTGAAAATGAATTTTCAACGCTCATTTTATATTATTATATATCTATGTCAACCTCCGGTTGCCATGAGCAAATCACCGAGGTTCAAGCCTGTTGGAAATTACGTGAGAGAGTAACCTCGATATTGGGTTTAAATGCCAAAGGCATTTAATAAATTTTGATATTCAGTAGGCTGTGCAAATTTATTTGCGGCAGACTATTGAATCTCAAAATCTAAAAACTGCAAGTTTTTAGCCCAATAGCGCAGAGAGTACGCACCCGCTCACGGTGCCATCCCCGCCCGCCGGAGGCAGTAATAAGGCAGCAAGAAGGCATCAATAAGCGCACCGAAAGAACTACTCCTCGCAGCGAATAATTCGAGCACCAATTGAGTTAAGGCGCTCATCGATCTTGCTATATCCGCGATCTATCTGGTCGATATTTTGGATTGTGCTGACTCCCTCGGCGGTCATTGCGGCGATGAGCAGTGCCACTCCGGCGCGGATATCGGGCGATGACATGCGTGTTGCGCGCAATCTAAATTCGTGGTTATGGCCAATGACGGTGGCGCGATGAGGGTCGCAGAGGATGATCTGGGCGCCCATGTCGATAAGTTTGTCGACAAAGAATAGGCGGCTCTCGAACATCTTCTGGTGGATCAGCACCGAGCCCTTAGCTTGGGTAGCCACCACCAGAATATC
>JAWXTD010000028.1:0-23854 GCA_044433805.1 Rikenellaceae bacterium | reverse complement strand
ACCCCTGACCCCTCCAAACCGTTACAGACTGCTCTCCGCACCTCGGCAATTCGAGCGAGCTCGATTGCGCTCGGTTTGTCGGCAGTTGGAGGGGAATACTGTAGGTGCTGCCGCTGCGGGATATTTATCGGTTCAAGGTGATATTAAATCTGAAACTTGAGGTCTGAATATATTATTATAAGCGAGCCTGTAACCTCGATATTGGGTTTAAATGCCAAAGGCATTTAACAAATTTTGCACTGTAATATCTTGCGCAAATTCATTTGTGGCAAGATATTACAGTGCAAAATCTAAAAACTGCAAGTTTTTAGCCCAGTAGCGCAACAGAGTACGCACCCGCGGGGGTGCTATCCCCGCCCGCCGGAGGCAGTAAAAAGCGCACTGAAAGAAAGTCCCTAATTAGCCTCGTAAGGTTTAATAATTCCGCGTTTTGATTCGCGGATGAATTGCAGTAGGTAGTCGCGGTCTTCGCTTTGAGCCACCTCTTTTTCCGCCTCGTCGCAGCCGTTCATGTAGTTCAGGCCGCTTTGGAATAGGATTCTGCAGCTGTCGTGGATGATTGTGATCTGCTCGGGTGTGAATCCACGGCGTGAGAGTCCAATTTTGTTGATTCCTGCGTAGCGCACGTCGTCGCCACGAACGATGATAAAGGGAGGAATATCTTGCGAGATCATCGCACCGCCCTGGATCATAACGTGATCTCCGATCTTAACCCACTGGTGCACAGCGACATGGCCACCTACAACCACCCAGTCACCCACCTCGACTTCACCTGCGAGTGATACGCGGTTAGCAAATACGCAGTGGCTTCCGACAACGTCGTCGTGTGCGATATGCACATAGGCCATAATCAGGTTGTGGCTACCCACTACGGTTTGGCCTCTCGATGCTGTTCCGCGACTGATTGTCACGCACTCGCGGATATCGTTGTAGTCTCCGATTATGGTTAGGGACTTCTCGCCAGCAAATTTCAGATCTTGAGGCAGGCACGAGATCGACGCTGCGGTGTGGATCTTGCAGCCCTTACCGATGCGTGCTCCATCGTGAATCACAGCACCGGGGCCAATCCAACAATCGTCGCCAACTACCACATCTGCAGCAATATATGCAAAAGGTTCAACGGTAACGTTATTACCAATTTGGGCATCGGGATGCACAAAAGCTCTATCGCTAATCATATCTTTAAATTTTATTTTTAACAATCTGTGCCATCATCGTAGCCTCGCAAGCCAAGGTGTCGCCCACAAAGGCTTTACCCTCGACCACAGCCACTCCACGACGCACAGGCTCCAAGAACTGCAGCTCGAATTGCAGCGTATCGCCCGGCACAACTTTGCGTTTGAACTTCACATTGTCGATCTTCATGAAGTATGTAGAGTACAATTTTGGATCGTCGACACCCGCAAGTACCAGCAAACCACTACATTGCGCCATCGCCTCGACGATCAACACTCCCGGCATCACTGGCTCCTCGGGGAAGTGACCCACGAAGAACGGCTCGTTCATGGTCACATTCTTGATTCCGGCAATCGACGACTCGTCGATATGGAAGATGCGATCCACAAGCAAGAATGGTGGGCGGTGTGGCAGCAGGTTGCGAATTTGGTTGATGTCGAAGATTGGAGTCTTTTTAGCATCATATTTGAAGCGTGGACGCTCGCCAATCTTGCGGATTGTGCGTTTTGTCTGCATCATAAATTCGGTATTTGCGTAGTGTCCTGGGCGTGTTGCCCATACGCGACCCTTGATTCTGCGACCCAAAAGCGCGAAGTCGCCAAGCAAGTCGAGCAGTTTGTGGCGTGCAAGCTCGTTGTTGAAGCGCAACTCTAGGTTGTTGACATAACCTCCCGTGATCTTGATGTCGCTGCGGTTAAACAGCTTCTTGAGGTGGTCTAATTGCTCGTCGTCCACAGGGTTCTCCACAACGACAATTGCGTTGTCCAGATCGCCTCCCTTGATCAGGTTCATCTTGAAGAGTGGCTCCAAATCGTGAAGGAAAACGAAGGTGCGACAAGGTGCGATCTTAGCGCTGTAGTCGTCGCCCGGGATAAATGTAGCGTATTGATTACCAATGATTTTCGAGTTGTAATCGACATGCACCGATACCGAGAACTCATCGTCGGGATATAGGATAATTGCCACCCCCTTTTCAGGCACGGTGTAGACCATTTTCTCGGTCACCTGATAGAATTTACGGTCGGCAGCTTGCTCACTTAAACCCACCTGAGTGATGGCTGAAGCATACTCCAAAGCCGAACCATCCATAATTGGGGTCTCGGGGCCATTGATATCGATTATTGCGTTGTCAACACCTAGTGTCCAAAGGGCAGAAAGGATATGTTCGATGGTTGCCACCGAGTGACCGCCCTTTTCGATGGTTGTTCCGCGAGATGTGTCGACCACATAATCACACAAAGCAGGGATTTCGGGAGACCCCTCGATGTCTACACGACGAAATATAATTCCACAATCTGCCGCTGCAGGGTGGACACTCATCTCGACTACGGCTCCGGTGTGTAACCCTTTGCCAGAGAACGAGATAGAGCCGTTAAGCGTTTGCTGTTTTGAACTCATAACTCTCTATGATTGTTTATTTTGAGAACAAAGATATAAAAATCTAATTAAAAAACACTATTTTTGTCGAGTAATTAACATTAGCCACATCAACTCATGAGCGAGCAAGAGCAAAATAAGAAGATACGAAGACCAAAATTAAGGCTGCCTTTCACCGAAAAAAAAGGCGATATTGGCGAGTGGGCATTCGACCACAGGGTGGGGTTGTGCGTCACTCTGATCCTCTATCTGGTGCTGATGATCGCCTTTGTGAGTGCCAAGATTTTTGTTGGCACGGAACCTCATTCGCAAGGCTTTTACGTTGATCTTCAAGATCTTGCAGCCCTCGAGGAGCTGCGCGATAAATTGCAAGAAGAGGTCGAGCAGAAGCAAGAGTTCGACTGGGAGTCGGTGAGCAATCGCTCATCGAACGAGAATTCGCTGGACGAGCGGGTCATCGACGATCGTGGCACCAAAACCAGCGAACTTAATGCCGAGGCGCAGCGTGCCCAAGAGGATATGCAGGCCAACCGCAAAGCCTACGAGGATGCCATAAATAAGATTGAGCAGGAGCGCGAAGAGAGCCGAAACGCCGGAAAAGGCGAGAGCACAGAGCGACGCGATGTGAAGCAAAAGGGAAATGTAACGGTCTCATACTCATTCGATTCTCCGGTTCGACATGCGCAAAATTTGGTGGTTCCGGCCTATCAATGTCAAGGGGGTGGCGAGGTTGTAGTCTCGGCACAACTCAACAGAAAAGGGCAAGTCATCAAGGCCGAAGTGCAAAGGGGAGGTGATCGCTGCATGCAGCAAACAGCCCTCAGCGCAGCCAAAGCATCGACATTCAACACCGCCTCGGATGCACCAGAACCGCACACGGGCACCATCACATACATATTCATCCCACAATAATAGAGCAAAAATTGGAGACAAGATTAAACAAATTTATCAGCGACACGGGCTACTGTTCGCGACGCGAGGCCGATAAATTTATCGAGAGCGGCAAGGTGACAATCAATAAAGTTGTTGCCACATTGGGCGATAGAGTTGGCCCTAAGGACCAGGTGCGTGTGAATGGCAACTTGCTCGAGGGAGATTCAGATCCATACGTCTACCTAGCTCTAAATAAGCCAGTTGGGGTGACCAGCACAACCGATCGCAGCGACAAAACTAACGTTGTTGACTTTGTGAACTATCCCTCGCGCATCTTCCACATTGGGCGCCTTGATAAGGATTCCGAAGGTCTGTTGCTGCTCACCAACGATGGCGACATTGTAAATAAGATCCTTCGTGCCGGCAACAACCACGAAAAGGAGTACGAGGTGTGGGTCGACAAACCACTCGACAATAATTTTGTGGAGCGCATGAGCTCGGGCATCAAGATATTGGGCACCACCACAAAGCGCTGCAAAGTGGAGGCCGAGGGGGCAAAAAAATTCCGCATTACACTCACCCAAGGGCTTAACCGTCAGATCCGTAGGATGTGCGAGGTGTTGGGATATGAGGTGACTCGCCTGCGTCGCGTGAGGATCATGAATATCAATCTTGCGCCCCTTGCCACGGGTCAGTGGCGCGAGTTGGAGAGTCGCGAACTCTCGGCGCTCTTCGCAAGCTTAAAGGAGTCCGACGGAGAGCAGGCAGCTTCGCAAGGCGCCGGAGCTGGCAAGCGGTCGCTCAAGGGGCGCCCAGCACCCCAAAAAGGGTTGGGCAGTCGCGAGAATCACCCCTCGAAGGGTGGTGCAAAACCGCCGGTAAAGGGTGGCGCGCAGCGTGCTGCACGCAACAATTCAAAACCATCACGAGCAGATCAACGCGGACATCAACAAAGGCGTCGAGGCAGATAAAAATAGAGCAATATGATAGAGCAGAGAATAGCTGAGCTGACACGAAAGCTCAACGAACATAACCGAAAATATTATGTGGAGAATGATCCCGATATATCTGACTATGAGTTTGATACGCTGTTGCGCGAACTCTCCGACTTAGAAGTTCAATACCCCCAATTTGCCAATCCTAACTCCCCAACAAAACGTGTGGGAAGCGATATTTCGAGCAGCTTCGAGAGTCGCGAGCACCGCTTTCCGATGCTCTCGTTGGGCAACACCTATTCGCCCGAGGAGCTCCACGATTTTATCTCTAAGGCCACCTCGGAGCTTGACGCGGTGGAGTTCGTCTGCGAACTAAAATTCGACGGCACAGCCATTTCGCTAACCTACGAGCATGGCGAGCTAACGCATGCGGTAACGCGTGGCGATGGCTCGCGTGGTGACGATGTAACGCGCAACGTGCGCACAATTCGTTCGGTGCCCTTGCAGTTGCCCGTTGGCGGAAGCTACCCCTCACTCTTCGAGATCCGTGGCGAGATTGTGCTCCCCTTCTCCTCGTTCGACAGGTTGAATACAGAGCGTGCGGAGGCTGGCGAAAACCCCTTTGCAAATACTCGAAATGCTGCGGCAGGAACCCTCAAGCAGCAATCTTCGGCCATTGTCGCCTCGCGCGGCTTGGATTGTCTGTTATACCAAATCGCAGGCGACGACTTGCCCTTTGAGTCTCATTGGCAGAACCTTAGCGCAGCGCGCGAGTGGGGATTCAAGGTGTCGCCGACCATGAGATTGTGCCGCAGTGAAGAGGAAATTTTTGCATTTATCGAGGAGTGGGACCACCGCCGACACTCGCTTCCCTTCGCCATCGATGGCATCGTAATCAAGGTAAATCAATACTCGCAGCAGCGCGCATTGGGCTTTACGGCTAAGGCTCCCAAGTGGGCTGTGGCTTATAAGTTCAAGGCAGAACAGGCTCTAACAGAGCTGCTTAGCGTCGACTATCAAGTGGGGCGCACCGGTGCCGTCACCCCCGTTGCCAACCTCGAACCTGTGCTTTTGGCCGGCACAACAGTCAAACGCGCATCGCTACATAATGCCGAACAGATCGCGCTGCTCGATATCCGCGTGGGCGACTATGTATATGTCGAAAAGGGTGGCGAGATCATCCCCAAGATCACTGGCGTAGAGCTCTCGCAGCGCGCGCAAGGCATTGAGCCACTGCAATATATCACCCACTGCTCCGAGTGCGGCACGCAATTGGTAAAGATCGAGGGCGAGGCCAAACACTACTGCCCCAACCCTAGCCACTGCCCTCCGCAAATCATCGGGCGCATAATCCACTTCATTCGTCGCAAGGCCATGGATATCGATGGCTTGGGCGACGAAACCATCGAGCTACTCTTCTCGAAGGGGCTAGTGAGCAATGTAGCAGATATTTACGATCTTCGAGCCGAGCAGCTCGCCTCGCTCCCACGCTTGGGCGAAAAGTCGGCAGCAAATATTATCTCGAGCATCAAATCATCGCGCAGTGTCGACTTCGCGCGTGTGCTCTTTGCGCTGGGAATCAGGTTTGTAGGCGAGACCACAGCCAAGCATTTGGCCAAACATTTCCGAGGTTTGCAGCAAATTGCTGTGGCCTCGCGCGAAGAGCTGATCGAGGCCGAGGAGGTGGGCGAGAAGATTGCCGATTCTGTTCTCGAATACTTCGCCGATGAGCAGAATTTGGAGATTTTAGAGCGGCTGCGCAGAGCCGGCCTAACCTTCGAGATGGAGGATCGAGAGCTACTTTCGCAGAGCTTAAGTGGCAAAAGTTTTGTTGTATCGGGTAAATTTACTATCTTTGGCCGTGATGAGCTCAAAGCACTTATCGAGAGCCATGGTGGCAAGCTGCTATCGGGCGTTTCGGCCAACGTCGATTTTCTGGTTGCAGGCGACAAAATGGGCCCTGCAAAGCTACAGAAGGCCGAAAAGTTGGGTGTGAAGATCATCGACGAGCTGCAATTTCAGCAGATGTTGGCTATAGACCAAGCGGAAAGTAAATCGACGCAGGAGCCTTTGCAAGGTTCGCTGTTTTAGGATAAAAATTTTTGAGCATGAAAAGATTAACAGGATTAGGAGTGGCTCTAGTGACGCCATTCACGCAGGATGGACGAGTCGACTACGAAGGGTTGGCAAAGGTGATCGACTATGTGATTGAGGGCGGTGTGGATTACATCGTGGCTCTCGGTACTACGGCCGAGACTCCGACGTTGTATATGCCTGAACGTGCGGTGATTGCGATGTTTATCACCAATCAAATTGCTGGCCGTGTGCCACTTGTGATGGGTGTGGGTGGTAACTCCACCTCGGAGGTTCTCGATCAGTTGCGCGAGTTCGACCTGCGCGGTGCCGACGCCATTTTAAGCGTTACGCCATACTACAATAAACCATCGCAAGAGGGTCTTTATCAACACTTTAAGGTTGTTGCCGAAAATTCACCACTTCCAATCATACTATATAATATAGCAGGTCGCACCGGAGTGAATATGACCGTGGAGACAACCCTGCGTATCGCGCGCGACTTCGACAACGTAATCGGAGTGAAGGAGGCGTCGGGCAATTTGGAGCAGATCTACCGCACAATCGACGAGCGCCCCGAAGGATTTATGGTAATTTCGGGCGACGATGGACTCACGCTCGATATGGCTCGACATGGTGGCGAGGGTGTGATTTCGGTTGCCGGAAATGTCTTCCCAGAGAATATGTCGCGCTTTATGAAGCTGCTAAAAGAGAAGCGTTTCGACGAAGCCGAGGTAGCCTATGCGCCTATGAGTGAGGCAATTGATGCACTCTTCGAGGAGGGTAACCCAACCGGAGTTAAGTGCGCACTTCATGCCAAAGGGATCATCAGCAACCGCATGCGTTTGCCTCTTGTTGCCGGTAGCGAGGCTCTCGAAGAGAAGTTCAAGCGCCTGATCGACACATACGATTTGCACTAAATTTGCGTTTGGTTGTAACAAACGTTATTTAATATGAAAAAATTACTCTTTCTGCTTCTGCTCCTCCCACTTTCGCTTTTGGCCAAGGTGCCCATCGAGGATGATATCACCGACAAGATCAACGATCCGTTGTCGGGCTTTTACTATCCGAACCTCTTTTTGAAGTTCAACAATGGCGCAGAGCTCACAGCAGAAGAGTTCCACTACCTCTATTATGGCTTCGCCTACAGCGAGTTATATCAACCCCTGGCGGTCAACAACAAGATCGATAAGGTGCTTCTTCTGGCCTCGTCGATCGACCCCGAATCGCCCTCGCAGCATACGCTCGACCAGATCGTTATCGCTGCAAACGACGCCCTTACGCTCAACCCCTTCAGCCCCACGCTGTGGAATCTCTTGGCATACGCATATGGTGCCTTGGGAGATACGCAGCGCGAGCAGTTGGCATTCGACAGATTTAACCTAATTCTCTCAACCATAGATAGTTCCGGCGATGGAGTCAAGGAAAAATCGCCCAAACATATAATCATGTTCGACCACGCTTTGGACCTATTAACCACGCAGGGAATAGCTCATGAAAAGGCGAGCATAATCAGCCGCACGGTGGAGTATATCCCCTTTACTGATGCACAGCGTGACAAGAATAAAGACCAGAAAATCAAAGGTTTATACTTCGATTTTGGCCGCATCTATTGGAATAAGCCCGACGATGTGACCTACAAGCGCGACCGCAAGTGGCAATTCAACAACCTCAAACCCAAGGAGTATTAATTAATGCAACGCATATTATACATAATTTTTTCGGTCAGCATCCTGCTCACCTCGTGCAAAAAAGAGACGGTGGCGGAGTATTGGCCCGAGACTACCCCACAAACCACTCTGATGTATATGACTGGTACAGACCTACTTAACAAAGGTTTCTACACCACCAACATCAGCGCGGCCAAGCAGGCGATTGCCAAAAATGCGTTGGGCTACGGTCGTTTTCTGGTCTTTAAACACATATCGAGCACTACCGGTTCGCTCACTGAATACTCCTACAGCAATGGCAGCTGCACGGAGGTTGTACTAAAGGAGTACTCCGATATCACATCACTAACGCAAGAGGCTATCATTGAGGTGATTGCCGACACTAAGGAGTTCGCTCCAGCCGACAGCTACAACCTAATTATCAGTGGCCACGGCACCGGATGGGTACCTCAGGAGCGCCAATCAACATCTTGGTCAGTGGCCCCAGCGGCAGGAGTGTCGCAGCAGTCAACATCTTATGAATCAGTTGATTGGGAAGCTATGTCGACCTCGCTCGTCCCAACGCGCTACATGGGCTCCTCGACCGACAGCTTTATGGATATCGACCAGCTCGAAAGTGCGCTAGCCAGCTCAGATACTCACTTTGGTTATATTATTTTCGACCAGTGCTTTATGTCCTCAATCGAGGTGCTCTACGACCTTCGCAACCACTGCAACTACATGGTGGCATCGCCCTGCGAGATCATGGGAGCAGGATTTCCATACGACACCGTTGTCCCCTACCTCTATGCCGATAGCGGCTACAGCTTCAACTTGGAGGGGGTGTGCCAAGCATATTACGATTACTACTCAACTTACTCATATCCATCGGGTTGCGTAGCTGTAGCAGTCTCATCGCAGCTCGACGCATTGGCCGCAGTGACGCGCGAAATAAACTCTTTGGAGTCACCAAACAGTGTCGATCTAAGCACCATACAGCCCTACGAGCGCTTATCGAACCACATCTTCTACGACTTCGAGCAGTACATGCTTGCCAAGTGCAGCGACTACGAGCTAGCCGCAGAATTCACCAAGCAGATGGCCCTAGCCTTCCCCCTAGAGTGTCGGCTACATACCGAGCGATTCTTCGCAAATATTGGCGTAAGTGCCTCATCATACAACAATTATGACGCCTATTACACCAACATCGACTACTACTCGGGAGTAACCACAAGTGCCCCCAGCAGCCAAATGTCCACCGAATGGGCAGAGACCTCTTGGGCTGCGGCGGTTGGTTTGTAGTTTTCTTTCTGCTTTCTTAGGTTGCTGAGGTTGCTTACTGCCTCCGGCGGGCACAGATAGCACCTGCGCGGGTGCATACTAATGCGATGATTTGCTATGCGCTTCGCTTTTACGATAAAAAATAATGGATGAGATCTTTTGAAAGTAAACTTTCAACGCTCTCATCCATTATTTTTTATCTATGTCAACCTACGGTTGCCATGAGCAAATCACCGAAGATAAAAGTTTCTTAAGACGATAAATCAACCAATATAAGATACAGCCGCCTGCGCCACACGTTCACCGTCGAGTGCTGCCGAGATTATTCCACCGGCATATCCTGCGCCTTCGCCCGTTGGGAAGAGGCCGCAAATTTGTGTGTGCATCAGCGTGTCGCTGTGGCGGGGAATCCTGACGGGCGATGATGTTCGCGACTCGACGCCAGCCACCAGTGCGTCGGGCGTTATGAATCCTCGCATGCGGTGGTTGAATGTCACAAGGCCTGCGCGCAATGAGTCGCCAATGAATGGTGGTAGCCACTCATCGAGGCGCGAGGGGCAGAAGCCCGGGATGTATGATGTCGAGGGCAGTGAGGTGCTCTTTCTTCCTGATACAAAGTCAGATACGCGCTGTGCGGGAGCTATCTGGTGCTCCCCACCATTGGCCCGTGCCATCTGCTCGAGCTGCTGCTGGAACTTCAATCCGGCCAACTCTCCCCACTCCTGAGCCAAGTGTGCAAAGTCGGCTAGGCGCACCTCGGTGACAAGTCCCGAATTGGCATAGGGCGATGAGCGTTGGCTGGGCGACATGCCATTTACCACCGACTCACTTTGGTGGGTCATTGCCGGCACGATAAATCCTCCGGGGCACATGCAGAAGGAGTATACGCCACGTCCATTCTCCTGACTAACAAGCGAATAGGATGCTGCCGGAAGGTACTCGCCACGCTCGGGCGCATGATACTGAATCGAGTCGACGAGTCGCTGTGGATGCTCAATGCGCACCCCCATCGCAAAGGGTTTTGCCTCGATCGCAACGCCCTTCGAGTGGAGCAGTTCGTAGATATCTTTTGCGCTGTGGCCTGTTGCTAGGATCACCGCAGCACCTTCATATAGCGTGTCGTCGCACCATACCCCTTCGATCTGTTGACCCCTGATTTTCAGGTCGGTAACCTTGGCGTTGAAGATAAAATCGCCTCCTGCCTCGAGTATCGTTTGGCGCATATTTGTCATTATTCGTGGCAGTTTGTCGGTGCCAATGTGGGGGTGTGCCTCGAAGAGAATCTCGGGCGAGGCACCGTGGAATACCAGCGTCTGCAGCGCCTTGGCGTAGTCGCCGCGCTTCTTGGAGCGTGTGAAGAGTTTTCCGTCGGAGAAGGTTCCGGCACCACCCTCGCCAAATGCGTAATTCGAGTTGGGGTCGATGGCCTCGTTGCGGTTGATCAGGGCGATATCGCGCTTGCGTGCCGACACATCGCGACCACGCTCAAGGAGTATTGGCCGATAGCCTAACTCAATGATTCTCAGCGCTGCAAAGAGTCCTGCCGGGCCCGATCCGACGATGATCACCGGAGTTTTATGACCCACGGCCGGATAGTCGAAATGGATTGGCGCGGGGGTTGGGTCGCTCTCCTCGAAGAGCTCGACGGTGAGGTTGACCTTGGCTTGGCGCTGGCGTGCGTCGATTGAGCGCTTGACCACTCGCAGCAGCGCCACGTCGGTATCCTTAATGCCCACTTTATGAGCAGCTTGCGCGGTATAGAATTTTGGGTCTGCGGCCTGTTTTGGCGTCAGCGTAAGTGTAATTTTGTGAGCCATGGAGTCTATTTTATGCGGGCAAGTGGCGATACATCGAGCGACGAGAGTAGCCCCGCTTGGTAGCGGTAAAGCCCTGTTATTGCGATCATTGCGGCGTTGTCGGTCGTGAATTTTCGCTCGGGGATAAATGTGCGCCAGCCGCGTTTGATGCCCTCGGCAGCCACTGCGTCGCGAAGTCCAGAGTTTGCCGAAACACCTCCGGCGATGGCTACATCGCGAATGCCGGTTTTCTTTGCGGCCTTCACCAGTTGTTTTATAAGTATCTCAATTATTGTGTGTTGCAGCGATGCGCATAGGTCGGCTTTATTCTCCTCGATGAAGTTTGGGTTCTGGGCCATAGCGTCGCGGAGGGTGTAAAGGAACGAGGTCTTAAGTCCAGAGAATGAGTAGTTTAGCTCACCTACGTTGGGCCTTGCAAACTTGAATGCCTTGGGGTCGCCCTCCTTTGCCAATGCATCGATCACCGGACCTCCGGGGTAGGGCAAGCCCATCACCTTGGCACACTTGTCGAAGGCCTCGCCCGCTGCGTCGTCGATCGTCGAGCCGATTATCTCGAACTCCAATGGCGAGTCGACGCGAACAATTTGGCTATGTCCGCCACTCACCAGCAGCGTGAGGAATGGATACGAAGGGTGCTCTAACTGCTTGTCTGGCAGGTCGATGAAGTGCGAAAGGATATGCCCTTGCAGGTGATTCACCTCGACCAAAGGGATATCGTGCGCCAAGGATAGCCCCTTGGCAAACGACACGCCAACCAGCAGCGAACCCACCAAACCGGGGCCACGCGTAAAGGCTATGGCATCGATTTTGTCGATAGTCACTCCGGCATCCTTGAGCGCTGCATCGACCACAGGGATGATATTTTGCTGGTGTGCACGCGATGCCAGCTCGGGAATTACGCCTCCATATTTGACGTGAACAGCCTGCGAGGCGATGACATTCGATAGCAAAGTTGTGTTTTTTATCACCGCTGCCGATGTATCGTCGCACGATGATTCGATTCCTAAAATTGTAATATCCATATGTGGCGCAAAAAGTTGTTATATTTTTTCGTTTTTTTGTTAAATTATGGCTATTTTTGTAGTTTGAATCCTCATGCCCGATGCATGGCGGTGAACCGTAAAAAGTAACGTAACCATCAATTAATGCGCAAAGTTACAAAAATATTGCTAATGCTCCTATCGACAACGATTTTGTTGTTGATTATTTTGCCGTTGCTCTTATCTTTGTTGCTTTCGCTAGGCTCGGTTCAGAATTTTGCCATTGAGCGTTTTGCGCAGATCGCTTCGCGAAAAATCGAGGCAAAAGTCGAGGTCGGTGGGGTATATTACACCCTACCAAACAGCATTGTTTTGTACGATCTTTTAATCGAGGATGTGAAGGGCGATACGATGATCTTCTCGAAGGTCGCTTCGGCGCGAATATCGAGGCTCTCGCCTATGAAGAAGGAGCTTACAGTGGGGCTTGCTACGCTCAAGGATTCTAAGGTGCATTTGCGCGAAGTGGATGGTAATATCCTAAATATCAAAGATATAGTCACTAAAATATCTAACCCCAATGGCGATGCCTCCTTCAAGACAACCTTCACTAAGATCGATGTCGACAACCTCGAATTTAGCCTCGAGAGATTGCCTAGGCAGAGTGGTGATTCCTTAGTTATAGCTAAGAAAAAATCCTTAGCTATAACTAAGGAAAACCAGGGTGTCGATCTAAATAATATTCGCATTGACAGCATCAGTGGCCAGATATCGAATTTGGTTTCACATCAGCGAATAACGCAATTTACGATCGACAAATTCGAGGGTCGCGAGCGCAGTGGATTCACCATCGAATCGCTAAAAACAGATTTTGTGACCTACGAGGGAGTGGTCGATTTTGTCAATTTTTACGCCTCGACACCCTCGTCGAGAATCTACCTTCCGAAGCTGCGCTTAGAGGGCTATTCGTGGGAGGATTACCAAGATTTTAATGCGAATGTCAGCATCGATCTGCAGTCGCAATATAGTAAATTATCGGCCACGGATGTGGGCTATTTCGCCCCTGCTCTGTATGGTAAAACCTTTGAAGCCAATGCTTTGCGCATGTCGCTCAATGGCACGGTCAACAACCTCGAAGTGAGTATCGACAACCTCTCGTTTGGCTCTTTGAGTAGTTTGAAGGGGACTTTGGCGGTGCGCGATGTTACCCAAATCGAGAGTGCCGAGTTCGAGGTCGATATCGATAAGTTAACTACCTCACGATCAGATATTAACACGACCCTCGAGGGCTTCGGAGGCTCAGCACTTAAGGCTGGTGCCAGCAAAATTGTGGGAAATTTAGGGGCAATTGCGCTCGAGGCAACAGCAACTGGGTCGCTAGCGAGCATGAATTTGAATGCTAAGTTGACGTCGTCTCAAGGTTCTGCCAGATATATTGGGCGATTGAGGGATTTGACCAGCTCGCCAAAAATTAGCGGAAAGGTGGCGACAACATCGCTGAATCTGGGTGGTGTTTTGGCTAATAAGTCGTTGGGTGCCATCACTTTAGATGCATCGGTGGAGTATGCGCAGATGGGTAAAAGTTTCTCGTCGAAGGTCGATGGCAGTGTCTCGAGCTTGGGGTATAACTCCTACACTTACTCTGGGGTAGATTTTAAGGCGACATGTGACGATAGTAAGCTCGACGGGGCCATCACTTCGCACGATCCTGCCTTCGATTTTAACCTTGTGGGAGTCGCTAATCTTGGCCAGGATCCTCACTACGACATCACAATGCGAGTGAATAGTGTCGACCTTAATGCGCTGGAAATCAACCATCGAGACTCAATTTCGAGGGTGTCGGGATCGCTCAGAGTCAATATGGGGGGAACTGAACTCGACGACCTCAATGGCTCGATTGTGCTGCGAAATATTAGCTACAAGTACAACGACGAGTCGCTATACATTCCGATGATCGACATTACGGCACGCAATAATTCGCAGAGTAAATATCTGGCGCTCAAGTCGGATTATGTCGACCTGAATTTCAATTCAAAGAGCTCATATAATGCACTTTACGACTACTTGCAAAATGGCCTAAGGGAGTATATTCCACTTCTCTACACCGACCACACCGAGCGAAAAGATCAAAAACGAGTCACCCTGGCCAATAACTATTCGACCCTTTCGATCAACTTCAAGGAGTTCTCGGTGATCACAAATGCCATGTTCAGCGGCTTTGCAATTGCCGACGATTCGTCGTTTAGCATGATGATTAATCCTGTCAGCGAGCGCTTCTCACTCAGGCTGCGAAGCGACTATGTTGAACATAAGACCCTATCGGCTATTGATCTGAATATCAACGCTTCCAACGATAAAGACTCGCTGTCGATGTATGCCACAGCAAGCGACTTTTTGGTGGGTTCACATTCGTTCTCCTCGGCCTCGCTGATGGCCGGAGCGCGTAATAATGTGGTGGAGCTTTCGAGTGGATTCCGCGACACTCTTTCCTCGGTGTCAGCGACTCTGGGCATGCGTGTTTTGTTCGATAGTGTGCAGCGTGCTAGGATCCAACTCTTGCCCTCGCAGATATCGATGAATGACGATATGTGGATGATCTCGGCCAAAGAGATTGAGGGCGAAGGTGCGCGTCTGACAATCGACGACTTTGCGATGGTCAACGGTTCGCAGAGGCTGAATCTGAATGGTGCGATTTCGAAGGATACTACTGATTCACTGATGCTTACGCTAAATAATTACGATATCGCAATGCTCACCTCGGTGGTCAACAATATGGGCTATACAGTCGATGGACTTAGCAATGGCTATGTAAATATCCACGAATTGCTGGGCAGCCCTCGCATTGTGGCCGATGTGCAGCTCGATAGCGTGAGTGTCAACACGATACCCTCGCCACCGCTCCGACTTTTGGCCGGCTGGGAGACGCAGCAAAATCGTGCACGTGTGCTTGTGAGCAACCGCAATAATCGCGATACGCTCATCACGGGCTATTATGCCCCCTCCGATACGCGATATTATGCCCATATGCGAACCGATAGTGTGAGCATGTCGCTAATCGATCCACTGCTAAAGACCACAATATCAGGCACTAAGGGTTATGCAAATGTCGATCTCACACTTCAAGGCCAACATAAAACAGCCTCGCTCAACGGAGTTATCGACGTCTACGACCTGAGCACCAAGATTCACTATACGCAGGTGGATTATTTTGTTCCTCAGGCGCGTATAGATGTGCAGGACAATAAGTTAAGTACCTTTGCTCGCACGATGTACGACGTGGATGGCAACCACGGTCTGGTGACGATGAACCTGAGCCTCGACCACCTCTCGAACGTCTCGTACAATATGCGCATTGTGCCCGAAAATATGTTGGTTCTCAACACCACCGAGCAAGATAACGAGCTCTTTTACGGTAAGTTATACGCCTCGGGAGTGGCGACAATCAGCGGCGATAAACGCGGTGTGACCATGGATATTACAGCCACTTCGAAGCCCAATTCGAGCTTCTTCATGCCCCTTTCGACGCAGTCGTCTGTGGCAAAAACCGACTTCATAACCTTTGTTCAGCGCGAGAAAAAGGTCGACGACCAGAGCACCGTGGTGAACTACCGCCGCGCCTATATCGACGAGCGAAACCAGAGAATGGGCAACCAAACCACAGCGCAGCTAAATATAAATATGGCCCTTCAGGCGACGCCAGACCTCGATTTCCAACTAGTGATCGATCCGGTTGTGGGCGATATCATCAAAGCAAAAGGCGAGGGTCGATTGAACTTGAATATCGCGCCGCAGCAGAATATCTTTGAGATGTATGGCGACTATAGCATCACCGAGGGAAACTACCTCTTCACGCTGCTCAACCCCATCTCGAAGCGCTTTGTGATCGAAAATGGATCGTCGATTCAATGGACGGGCGACCCGCTCGATCCGCTTCTCAACATCGATGCGGTCTATAAAGTCAAAACATCGCTCGACCCTCTTACGGGCTCCACCTCGAGTGACGATAGCTCCTCATCTCGCGCAGTACCAGTCGATTGCATCATTAAACTTGGCGATCGATTGACCCAGCCATCGGTAAATTTCGGCATCGAAGTGCCCACGGCCGACACCGAGCAGCAGGCCGTAATCGCAAACACGCTCATCGACCAGGAGACCATCTCGCAACAATTCTTCTACCTGATGTTTGCCAACAGCTTTATCCCCGTTACGACCAGCTACGGAAGTGGCTTAAGCAGCACAACTACCGCCACTACAGGCTTCGAACTACTTACAAATCAGCTTAGTAACTGGCTCTCGTCGAGCAACTACAATGTGGTAATTCGCTACCGTCCCGAGTCGGACCTAACCAGCGACGAGGTCGATGTGGGTTTCTCGCGAGGGCTGATCGACAACCGACTTTTGATCGAAGTCGAGGGTAACTACCTGGCCGACAACAAGACTTCGGTGAGCGACAGCGACTTCTCGAACTTCATGGGCGAGGCCTATGTCACATGGCTCATCGACCGTGCCGGATCGCTCCGCCTAAAGGGTTTCACGCAAACTATCGACCGCTACGACGAGAACCAAGGTTTGCAGGAGACAGGCGTTGGCGTATACTATAGCGAGAGCTTCAACGAGTTTAAAGACCTGAAACAGAAGATCAAAGATCGTTTCAAACGAAAAAAATAGATAAATAATAAATAATTAAAACCCAACAAAAAATGTTCAATTTACTAGACACCGCAGCCCAAGTCGCTGCAACAACAACACAAACAGAGATGGGCCTTTGGGAGCTCTTTGCAAAGGGAGGCTGGTTGATGTGGCCGCTGCTCGCTTTGGGTGGCGTGACAATCTTTATCTTCGTGGAGCGATACTTAGCTATACGTAAGGCTTCGTCGCTCGATATGAACTTCATGAACCGCATCCGCGACTTTATCCTTGAGGGAAAAATGCGCTCAGCAGTAGAACTTTGCCGCGCTACCAACACCCCAATCGCTCGCATGGTCGAGAAGGGAATCGAGCGCATAGGCCGCCCAATGGCCGACGTGCAAAACTCGATCGAGAATGTGGCAAACCTCGAAGTGTCGAAGCTCGAGGAGAATCTACCAACCTTGGCAAGTATCGCCGGAGGTGCGCCAATGATTGGTTTCTTGGGAACGGTAATCGGTATGGTTCGCACATTTATGGACCTTTCTGCCGCAGGTGGCACAATCGATATGTCGCTCTTGGCTGGCGGTATGTATGTGGCGATGGTAACGACCGTTGCCGGACTTATCGTGGGTATCCCCGCATACTTCGGATATAACTACCTTGTGGCACGCATCGAGAAGTTGGTTTTCCGCATGGAGGCCAACACAATCGCCTTTATGGATATCCTCAATCGTCCTGCTAAACCTCAAAGCAACCAATAGTTATGGCAATTAAAAGAGGTTCAAAGGTCGATAAATCCTTTGCGTCATCGTCGATGACCGATTTGATGTTCCTGCTGCTGCTCTTCTTGCTTATCGCAACGACGCTCATCAACCCCAATGCACTGAAATTGATGCTCCCCAAGAGCAGTAACGCGCTCAAGGATAAGGCAATAACCACAGTTTCTATCGAGCCAACGGGCGATGGATATCGCTACTACGTCGAGCTCGAGCAGGTCGATGGAATCGCAGGCGTAGAGCAGAGCCTACTCACCCTTTTGGAGGGAAAAGAGAGCCCAACGGTATCGCTGCACTGCGACAAGAGTGTGGCGGTCGACCAGGTGGTTCAAGTGATGAATGTGGCCAAGAAGCACAACTACATGCTTATTCTTGCCACATCGCCTAACTAAATTGCAATCAGCGCCTTATGCACTACTACAACCCCGAAAATAGAGAGTCTCACCGCTGGGCCATCGTCGCCGTTGTGGCATATTTTGCCACGACTGCAACGCTTATGCTCACGCTGAGCTTCTCGGTTGCGCAGACCCCCGAGGCCGATATGGGTATCTTGGTACAATTTGGCCAGGATGAAGATGGCGCGGGCGACGAGGATCTGCTGGCCACCGACGTGGCTGCCACCCCTCCAACCCCGCAAGAGATGAGAGAGGAGGAGATTCTAACCGACCCCAACCAAGATATCGCCCTCGAGGCAAACGAGGTGGTAAGCAAACCCCAAGAGCAAACGACGACCGAGGAGTCGCAAGAGAAGCGCGACACGGTGGTCGAGAATCGTGTGGTCAACCAGCAAGCACTCTTCCCGGGGCGCAAGGAGAGCAGCACATCAACATCGCAGGGCGAGAGCCAATCCGCTGGAAATCAAGGCTCTGAGAGTGGCGCCCAGGAGGGAGCTGCGCAAGGCGGAGGCGACGATGGAGTCGAGCGAATGGCGGTGCTGAAGGATCGCTCGGTGGTGGGCTCGCTCCCAAAACCAAGCTACACGGCCAACGTCTCGGGCAAGGTGATTGTCGACATCACGGTCGATGATTACGGCAACGTGAAGACAGCATCATACCGTGCTCAAGGCTCGACGACCAACAATTCGCAACTCACCGCTGCAGCAATAGAGGCGGCAAAGAAGGCTCGATTCACCCCCGGCGACAACGTAATTCAAGGTGGTACAATCACTTACATATTTAAAATGAACTAATTATGGCAACGCTATTTCACAACGCACAGATATTGACAATGACCCAAACTACCCCCTCGTTACTGCGAGGGGCCGTAGGTGTCAAGGGCAACAGAATCGAATTTGTAAGCGAGGATCAGAGCTGCGCAGAGCAGTTCCTAGAGCAAAATCCCACAGCTCAAGCGATTGACTGTCAGGGAAAACTGCTGATGCCCGGATTGATCAACACACATGCCCACACCCCAATGACACTCCAACGCGGAACGGGCGACGATGTGCCGCTGATGGATTGGCTCAACAATATTGTCTGGCCCTTCGAGTCGAAGCAGAGCCATGAGGATATCGAGGCCGGAGCCCGCTTGGGCATTGCCGAGATGCTCCTTGGTGGCACCACCACCGTTGTCGATATGTATTGGCCACAAGTGGTGATGGCATCGGCCGTGGAGTCGATGGGAATCCGTGCGCTGTTGGGTGAAAATATCTTCGAGGGAAGCTTCGAGCAGATCGACCAACGCATTGGGCAACTTGTTGAAAGAGTGGCGCATAGCGAGCGGATCGATGCCGCAGTAGCGCCACATGCGCCATACACCTGCAACATCGAATGCCTGAAAAATTGCGTGGCTGTAGCCGAAAAATATAACCTTCCGATGATGGTGCACCTAGCCGAAACTCGCGACGAGGTGAATATCATAAAGGAGCGCTACGACAAGACTCCGACCGAGCAACTCGAGAGCTGCGGCGTGCTGAAGCCCTCGACAATCCTCGCCCACTCAATCTATTTGACCGATGGAGATATCGAGATAATTAAAAAGCGCGGAGGTGTCATAGCCCACAACCCACAGTGTAACATGAAGATTTCCAGCGGAGTAGCCCCCGTTCCGCAGCTTTTAGCCCATGGCATCCCCGTATCGATCGGCACCGATGGCGTCTGCTCGAACAACGACGTGGATATGTGGGATGAGATGCGCACAGCCTCATTCCTGCACAAGCTCACCTCAGGCTCGGCACTGACACTACCTGCCTACGAGCTGCTCAAAATGGCCACCCTAGGTGGTGCACAAGCCGTTGGTAAGCAGGGCGAATTGGGAATAATTGCCCCCGGAGCCTTGGCCGACATCATCGTTGTGAACACTTCACGCCCTCATCACCGGCCCCAACACAATCTCATCTCATCGCTGGTATACTGCGGAAAAGCTGCCGACGTCGAGCACGTAATGGTGGGCGGCGAGCTGCTAGTCGAAAACTACACCCTCAAAGGGTGCGACCTCGAGGCAATCTGCCACGAAGTGGAGGAGCGTAGCGCTCGGGTGTTTGGGAGTATGTAGGTTTTTTACGTTTCTTACCACCAACCCAATCTAAGCAAAAATCAGAGCCCAAGCAACGAATCTCAATGCGCGGCCAATAAGCATAAATATTGCCGATGTGATAAAGTTCACGCGGTAGAATCCCAGGGCCACGGTGATCACGTCGCCCACAATGGGGAGCCACGACATAAATGCGATGAGGCTTCCGTAGCGTTGAATTGCGGTGCGTTGTCGCTCTAACTTCTGGTGGCTTATGTGCAGGTAGCGCTCGATCCACTCCCAGCGACCCAGGTACCCGATGTAGTATGTGGTCAGGCCACCAAGGAAGTTCCCCACGGTGGCATAAATAAGCACAAGACGCACATCGGCACCGGCAACAAGCGCGGCGATGAGCAGTGCGTCGGAGCTAAATGGGGCGATGGTCGAGGCGAGGAAGGAGCCAAAGAATAGCCCCCAGTAACCCCACTCGGCGAGCCACTCCACCTATTTTTCGTTTATTGATAGCAGCGCCTTAGCGAGTTGGTCGGGGCACGAAGTACCCTTGCCGCGGCAATCAATTCCTTGGAGCATGCTGGCTACAGCCTCGCATTTTTGACCTGCAACAAGGCGGCTGATGCCCTGCAGGTTGCCGTCGCATCCGCCATAGAATTTCACTGATTTAATTGTGTCGCCCTCCATTTCGATTTCGATTTGGCGACTGCAAACCCCCGAGGGTGTATATTCAAATGTTGACATTTTAGAAAAAATTACGCTTCGCCTACGGGCGTTAGTGATGGTGGAACACTTTCGCGATGGTGAATCTCGATATTGCCATGGTTTGACTCATAGCGAGCGACATTCTCCTGAAGCGAGTACAATAGTCGCTTGGCATGTTCTGGCGTGAGAATTATTCTGCTGGCCACTTTTGCTTTGGGCATTCCGGGCAATACTGCTGCGAAATCCACTACGAACTCTGTTGGTGAGTGTGATATAATTGCCAAGTTAGAGTACTGGCCTTGTGCTACTTGCTCATCTAATTCAATATCCATTCCGCCCTCTGCACCATTAATCTTTGTCATAATCTTAGAATTTTAAGTACCTTTGTCGGCAAAGATAATTAATTTAATAATAAGTAGCTACCGAATCGATGACAAAATATCCACAATCTATTAACGTTTTGCAAAAACCGCTCCCTGAGCGCTTTGCACCGCGTCGATTTAACTCCTATTCGGCATACTTCAGGCGTCTTTTTGGCTCGCGTGTGCAGAAGGTGGCCATCAATGCTGGCTTCAGCTGCCCCAATCGCGACGGGCGGGTGGGTAGTGGGGGTTGCACATTCTGTATCAACGAGGCCTTTACCCCCTCCTACTGCACCCCCAGCAAGAGCGTCACCGAGCAGATCGACGAGGGGGTGGAGTTTCACCTGCGTCGCTACCGCAAGGCTACCAGCTACTTGGCCTACTTCCAATCATTCTCCAACACCTACGCGCCACTCGAGGAACTCGAGCAATTATACAATCAGGCAATTGCCCACCCGAAGATCGCAGGAATAATCGTCGGCACACGCCCCGACTGTGTCGATGCTCAGAAGTTGGATTACTTCGCCCACCTTGCGCGCGAGCACTATGTGGCACTAGAGTACGGCATTGAGTCGACCTACGACGCCACGCTCGAGGCGATAAACCGCGGCCACAACTTCGAGAGTGCCCGGTGGGCTGTGGAGCAGACCGCAGCTCGAGGAATTCACACCGGAGCCCACTTCATCCTGGGGCTGCCCGGCGAGAGTGAGCAGATGCTCCACGCGCAGATCGACACCATCAACACCCTGCCCCTGAGCACAATAAAGTTCCACCAGCTGCAGATTTTCAAGGGTACGCAGATGGCCGCAGATTACGATCGCGACCCCTCGCAGTTTCATTTTTGGCAGCGCGAAGAGTATATAGACCTCTTTATCGACCTGCTCGAGCGCCTGCGCCCCGATATTGTCGTTGAGCGTTTCGCCTCCGAAGCACCCCCGCGCTACCACTATGGCCCCAACTGGGGACTGGTGCGCAATGAGACAATGCTGTCGCTCTTCGAAAAGCGACTCGAGCAGCGCGATACTTTTCAGGGGCGACTCTTTGTTGGGGAGTAGTGTGTTTTATTTTACTACCTTTCTTATGCCTCCGGCGGGCGGGGATAGCACCGTGAGCGGGTGCGTATTTTCTTGCGGTGATTTGCTCTGCGCTTCGCTCATACGAGAAAAAATAATTGGATGTGGTGTTGAAAGTTTGCTTTCAGAACACCACATCCAATTATTTTTTCTCTATGTCAACCTACGGTTGCCATGAGCAAATCCCCGAGGGCAAAACCTGTCGTAAATTATATGTGAGAGTGTAACCTCGCGATTGGGTTTAAATGCCTTCAGGCATTTAACAATAGCGCAAAAAGCACGCACCCGCTCACGGTGCTATCCCCGCCCGCCGGAGGCAGTAAGAAAGGCAGCAAGAAACAATAGCCTCAAAAAAACATGGTCCAAATATTGCATCAAAACCACCAAAAAGCAGATGTGGCGGTGTCCCTATATATAATATAGGTATACGACTCCCCGTCGCATAGTTTTATGACGCACGCGGGGGTCAGTGCAAAAAACATTTTGATCATGAAAAAAATCTACCTATTGCTCTTCGCCTTGGTGGCGATGACTTCGCTAGCTTCGGCCCAAGGGCTCGATAAGGGATGGTGGGGTATTCGGGGCGGTGTGAACTTCTCGAATCTCTCATCTGCGGACTACTCCACGGATTATTACACGGGCTACACGGTTGGTGCCACCTATAGCTTACCCATCTCGAAAAGTATACCTATATATATAGAGAGTGGTTTGTACTTCCAACATCGGGGTGCACGCGACAAGGGCTTCCTTACCGATGCGGGAGAGGACTCCACTTTGAAGATGTACGAATTCGAGGTGCCACTGCAGTTGGGCTTCGCGGCACCAATCTCGGGCAAGTGGTCCATTCACCCTTTTGTTGGACTTTATTACTCGGTTGCGGTCAATGGAAAGTTCGAAATTGGCGACGATGAGTTCGATCCATACAAGGATGAACTGCTGCAAACCCTGCGCGATGTGGAGCCTGTCGAGCAACAATTGCTGCATCGATCCGATTTTGGCCTGCGTATGGGTGTCTCTGTGTTATATAATCGATACCTATTGGGCTTCGCTTACGATGCTGGCCTAACGAACCTCTACTCTAAGGATCTGCGCGATCAGGGCTATGAGGCTCAAGCCGGTAGTTTCACTCTTCAAGTGGGTTATAATTTTTAGTATTGATAATCAATGAAATAGCTAAAAGTACTAAAAAATATTGAAAAAAAGTTGCTGAAATATTTGCAGGTTACAAAAAAGTCGCTACCTTTGCAACCGCAATACGGAAAACAAGTGGCTCTGAATGGGCAGCAAGTTGAGAGGTGAATATTGATAAAATTGAAGCTGAAAAAAATATTGCAAAAAGTTCTTTAAAAATTTGGTGGTTAAAAAAATCTTCCTTACCTTTGCAGTCCCGCCTTATACGAAAGGGGGTATTTGAAAAGGTTGAAAGTTTTATACCGACAACAAATTTTTGAAATTGTTCTTTGAATTATTGGTTATATATTTTTGAAAGAAAAATGTAGTAATTATCTGTCAATTCTTTTTAAAAGAATTAAAATTAAGTAGTCAGGACTCTAAACAACATTAAATTATTTTACAATGGAGAGTTTGATCCTGGCTCAGGATGAACGCTAGCGGCAGGCCTAACACATGCAAGTCGAGGGGCAGCATTTAAGTAACTTGTTACTTAAGATGGCGACCGGCGCACGGGT
>JAWXTD010000027.1:0-24387 GCA_044433805.1 Rikenellaceae bacterium | reverse complement strand
AGAAGTTCCAAAAGAAGGTTGCTCAAGCTGTTAAGCGTGCACGCCACCTTGCGATACTTCCGTTCGTAACCGATTGTATGAAATAATAAAGAGGAGGAAAAGCAATGGAGATTATTCTTATCAAAGATATCGAGAACTTGGGATATGCTAACGACATCGTAGATGTAAAGCCAGGTTACGCAAACAACTACTTGATTCCTCAGGGTTTCGCAAAGTCAGCAACTCTTTCTGCAAAGAAAGTATTGGCTGAGAACCTTCGTCAACGTGCGCACAAAGATGCTAAAATCTTGGCTGACGCACAGGCATTGGCAGAGAAGATCGCATCACTACCTATCTCAATCAGCGCTAAGGCTGAGGAGGGTAAGTTGTTCGGTACGATCACCTCTTCTGACATTGCTGAGGCATTTGCAGCTAAGGGCGTAGAGCTAGATCGCAAAGCGATTTCGGTTGACGCAATCAAGACTGTAGGTGAGTACGAGGCAATCGTTAAGGTTCACCGCGAGGTGAAGGCAACAATCAAATTGTCAGTTACTGCTGCTGAATAAGCATTATAATAGCAATAAATTAATGGCCAATAGATCTGCGAAGAGCAGATTTATTGGCTATTTTTTTTTGTTTTGGATCCAAGCTTGGTGCCGCGCGGCATGAGCGCGATGAGCATGTTTTCTCATGCACCCGCCTACAGGCAGTAAGAAATTATTTTTCTAAATTAGCCCCGTGATTAAAAGTTAGGCGGTGGTAGGGTGTCAATCCGTGCTCGAGTATCGCTAGGCGATGTGCGCGAGTGGGGTAGCCCTTGTTCTTCAGCCATCCGTACTGCGGAAATTCTTGGGCTATGCGCTCCATATATTCGTCGCGGTAGGTCTTGGCGAGGACCGATGCCGCGGCGATATTTGCATACTTGCCGTCGCCCTTGATGATGCAGTTGTAGGGGATCGAGAGGTGTGTGCGGAAGCGATTTCCATCTATCGACAGGAGCTCGGGTGATGGCTGCAGCTGCTCGGCGGCTAGCGACATCGCCTCGAACGAAGCGTTGAGAATATTTATCTGGTCAATTCGCGCAGCCGACAGGGGCTGAACGGCCCACGCTATGGCCTCCTGCTCGATAATTTTTCGTAATTCATTGCGTCGTTTCTCGGTCATCTTCTTGGAATCATCGAGATGCGGATGTGAGAAGTCAGGGGGCAAAATCACCGCTGCGGCAAATAGGTCGCCAGCCAGGCAGCCGCGCCCAGCCTCGTCGCATCCTGCCTCTAGGAGTTCGTTTTGAAATGATGTGAGTAACATATTTATATTCAATTTTTTATTGTTGGTTGCCGCTTGAGTTTAATTCGGAATTGGGTTTAAATGCCTTGGGGCATTTAACAAATTTTGATGTTTAATAGGCTGTGCAAATTTATTTGCGGCAGGCTATTGAATATCAAAATCTTAAAGCTCAGCTTTAAGCCCAATTACGCATGATTATCTGCACCCGCGGGGGTGTTATCCCCGCCCGCCGGAGGCAGTTGAAAACTTCACCCAAAGCTAAGTAATTATTTAAGGCAAAGGATCATGCCCACTGCCGCCCCAAGGGTGGCACCGCGCCAGGCGTTTTACCGTGAGCCATAGCCCTTTAAAGGCTCCATATTTCGAAAATGCTTGCAGCGCATATTCAGAGCATGTGGGGGTGAAACGGCACGAAGGAGGCGTAAAGGGCGATATGCATCGTCGATAGATATGAACCAGCAGAATAAATGGTTGCGCGAGCAGCCACAGTGCTGATCTATAGATCTTTAGCAATATTTTCGAGAATCTTGCGCACCGCATTATTAACAGTTTTATATGTGTGAGCCTCCTTTGTGGAGTATACAAGTGCTAGGTCGATGTTGCGCGCAGGGCAGCCTGCGTCGACCAAAATTGACTTTTGCAGGCGGTATGACTCCTTGACTCTACGACGCAATAAGTTGCGCTTATTGGCACGTTTATGGAATCGCTTGGGCACGGTGAATAACACCTCGCACTCTGTAACACTCTGATTCTCAGCCGTATCTTCGGCAAACCACATATATCGCAAAGGGTATACAAAGCCACTCTTGCCCTCTTCGAACAATCGGCGTATTGCCCCACGCGAACGTAGGCGCTCAGCGCGTGAGAGCGAGTGCGAGTGGTGTGGCTCCATTTCGATTATGCCTTTGTGGTGCGTTTACGCGTCGTTGGCTCAGTTGCCGCAGATGTTGCACATCTTCTCGCACGAGGTTTTTTCAGCAGCTTCGACTGCTGATTGCGAATAAACTCCTGTTGCTGTGCATCATCCTCGAAGGTGAAGTCGTCGACCTGCTCGCCATTGTTGCATTTGGTGATGTAGATATCCAATGCCTTGACCATCGACGGAGCCTCTGGACGTGGAGCCATTGCCTTGACCTTCAGTCCAGCATCCACCGCAGCGTGCAGCGTAGCTTGTCCAAATGTTGCAACCACTGGCAACTTGTCGGCATTGCACCCCTCGACAACAGCCTTCACGTCGGAGGGCGAGTATAGTGCAGTGATGTCGAAATCGGAGAATTTAAGATCGTTCATCTCGGATGAAATTGTACGGGCCAAGATCACAGGGCTGAAGTTCATCTTTAGCTTTTCGAGGGCATCGTGCAACTCGGGCTTGTGTGGCTCGGTGAGCGCAAGCAGGAATTTTTCGGATTTATGCTTTACGATAAGCTCCACAAAGGAGGTAAAGGTGCCATCGGCAAACGAAATCTTGCGCTTACGATAGACGATATACTTCTGCAAATATAGCGCAACAGCCTCTGTTTGGCAGATATATTTCATACCCTCGGGCACAGTCATACGCGCCTCTTCGCAGATATGGAAAAAACTATCGACAGTTGTACGCGATGTGAAGATCACTGCGGTGTGATCTAAAATTTCAGTACGTTGAGCGAGAAACTCTTTGAGTGAGACCCCTACGACCTTTATTAGGGGGAAGAATTCTACGTCTATATGCTGGCGCACTGAGAGTTCATGGAATGGCGATTTCTCGATGACAGCTGGGCGTGGCTGAGAGACTAATACTTTAGCTACTTTCAAATCTTTACACTATTATTTTTCACAATTTTACCTACTGAAAAATCCCCAAATAAGTGTTATAGGGAAGATTTCGACGGCACAAAGGTACAAAATTGTATGCAAAAGAGAAACTTTTTTTGAAATAAAGAGCATAAAAGTCTTATGTAGAAACAGTAAAATTATTATAAGTAGCTCAAAAGCAGCAATATACATAAAAATATTTTGCACCTTTCCACTTGTAAGCACGTAGCATAAAATTGTAGGTATACCCACAATTCCCACCATCGAGTAGCATATTCCCCTGAAGTGGCGCAAAAGTTTGAAAAACTCTTTGCTCGAGGCCACCACACCAACCAGATAGGAAAGCACCACCTGATAGATATTTATCGCCACAAGCAGCGCGAATATAATCCCATAAAGCGCTAAATCGGCACTCGACGAGAGACCAAAATAACCCACGATAGCCAACCAAATAGCCGCCACACCCACTACCGAACCGCTGTAAATATAGGTGGTGAACGAAGGGGCAAGTTCGCCCAATTGTGTCACGTAATCACTCTGCATATATCCAAATATCCCAAATAGGCTCTTGTGGTTCTCGCCGCGAGCGCTCCAATGATTGAGCCACGCCAGATAGATAGCGGCAATCACCAATGCCATGACGATAAACCACGACTCCAAAGGCGAGGCCGCAGAGTCGAATATCATTTGACCCTGAGTGCATCTAACGGATTCAGTGCCAAATATATACGAAGGGATGTCGGCAATATTTTCTAGTTCTACCTCCATTACTCCTCGGCACGTTTTAGGGTTACTCTAATGGTTGTTCCCTTACCAATTTCCGACTCGGCAACGGCGATTTTTCCGTGGTGATAATCCTCGACTATACGTCGCGAGAGCGAGAGCCCAAGACCCCAGCCGCGAGTTTTTGTGGTGAATCCCGGTTCGAAAATACGCTTCCAGTTGCTCTTGGCGATTCCCTTTCCTGTGTCGCTCACATCTATAAATACCGACTTTTCGTCCGATGATACCGTCACCTTGATTGCGCCATGACCTTGTAGCGCGTCGAGCGAATTTTTCATCGTATTTTCGATCACCCACTCAATTAGCGCCACGTTGATCGAGGCCTTAATTGGGGCGATCGCCAGGCCGTTATACTCCAGAGTTACGTTGCGAGGAATGCGCTTGCGGAAATACATAATCGTCTCACTGATAGTCTCATTGATGTTGGCAGGCGTGAGAGGAGTCTCGGATCCAATCTTCGAGAAACGATCCACAATCTTCATCAAATGGGCCAAATCTTTGCCCATCTCGTCGACCGCCTCTTGGTCAACAGGTTGGCTGCGTAGGTACTCGATCCAACCAAGTAGCGACGAGGTCGGGGTGCCCAATTGGTGCGCAGTCTCCTTGGCTAGACCTATCCAGACGCGATTTTGCTCATCCTGCTTCGACGACCTGAAGGCCACGAGCCACAAGAAAATGAAGGCGAGAATGAGTAAAAATTGAATGTAGGGGAAGTAGTAGAGAGTGATTAGCAGCGACGAATTGCCATAAAACAGCAGGTGTTTATGGTTGCTCCAACGCAGCTGCACCACCACCGGAGGGTTGATCTGCGAGAATTGATCTATCTGTGCGCGCAACTTGTCGGGGTGGTCAATTATCTCACTATCAACAAGATGCGAGGTGATCACACGCAAATCCTCGTCTACAAGGATAAATGGAATATTCTGGCTCTTGCTCACCATATCGGCAATAAATGGATCGTGACCCATAAATCGCTCCTGCGAGATATACTCCATCGTGTGGGCCCAAAGTTCCACATCGAGCTGCTCCTTTTCGCGCAACTTCGAGGCCATAGAGTTAGTGAAGAGGAGCGAGGCAATCACCATCGCACCACCCGTGATAATCATGATTATACGATTGCGGTAAGAGAATAATTTCGACATCCACTTCAACATATTTTTTTACTCTTTAGGGGTTAGAATTGAGCGGTATAGCTCTTGGTCATTTAGAATCTCGCAGGCTCTTGCAACATCCTTATCACCGATGAGCGTGTGGCGAATTAAGCCCGCTTGATAGGCGTAGCGCAAGACGATATTTGTGTTGATATATGTCTCTATGTCAGAGCGATAGGTCTCGAGATTCGATGCGGTATCATCCTTCAAGTTCGCCTCCAACTCCTCGATTTGCTCGGCAACATCCGAATATTGGTCGGTGATTGCAGCCTCCTTTAGACCCTTTAATACCTTGCGCGTTGTCGATTCGTAGGGGATTGTTTTTGTCGCGATAAAGGCCTTGAAATCCTGGTAATCCTCATCGGTGATCGTGAATGTTTCCACGTCGATTTCTTGTGTGTGGTTGCGCACGAAGTAATCGTCGCCAAAGTCGTCGATATATCCGCCTTGATACAGTGTGCCGGCAAAGCGGCTCAAATATTCTGATTTGACTGGCTCGTCGGGGGTGATTCCGCCTCCGTCGTAGACCTTGCGACCGCCCTCGGTGTAGAATGTAAGTCGCAGTGAATCAGCTATTTTCACAGCCTTTCCAGCCACCGTGTGGTCGGAGTAATCCAACTCCTGAATGCAGCGACCCGAGGGGATGTAATATTTCGAAGTGGTCATCTTGACATACGAATTATAGCCCACCGCACGAGTCGATTGCACCAATCCCTTGCCAAAACTCTTGTCGCCAACCAGCACCGCACGGTCCAAATCTTGTAGCGATCCGGCAACAATTTCCGATGCCGAGGCGCTATTTTCGTTGATCAGAACGATGAGCGGAATATCCTGGGCAATTGGGCGCAGCGAGGTGTTGTAGACCACCGAATCGGTGCGTCCTTTGAGCGTCACCACCTCCGTGCCTCGTGGGGTGAATAGCGAAACAACCTCGACGGCCTCCTGCAAAATTCCACCTCCATTGTTGCGATAATCCAAGATTAACGCCTTGGCACCCTGCGAGGTAAGGTCTAGAACTGCTGCACGCATATCTTTGGCCACTCCTGCCGTAAATTCCGAATGTTGAATGTATCCAATCGAATCGGCCGGCTGGCCCACAAATCCGTAGTATGGAATTCCGGGGATCGAGATACGCTCACGATTGATTGTAACCTCCTGATCCTCACCGGTTAACAGGCGTCGCACAGTTAGCACTACATCGGTGTTTGGGGTGCCCTTCAAGAGCGCACTAACCTGCTCGGTGGTATATCCATCGGCCGACTCTCCATCGATTGCAACAATCACATCGCCAATGATTAAGCCCGCCTTGTCGGCTGGCGAATTTTCGTAAGGTTGTGCAATCTTCACAAAGTTGCTATCTTGGCGAATCAGTGAGCCGATACCGCCATATTTTCCGGTGGTCATCACCTCGAACGACGACATTTTATCCTCGGAAAGGTACTCCGAATATGGGTCCAAACGGCGTGAAATACCCTCGGTAGCGTACTTCAAAAGTAGGTCTGGATCGACCTTGTCGACATAATTTTCCGAAATCTCGCGCATCACATTGACCATAATTTCAAGGTTGCGATTCAATCCAAAATCGTTGCGCACAGCAAAAATAGAGAGTAGCGATACCGCTGCGAGAGCAAAAATATAAACTGTTCGTTTCATAATCTTAATATACTTTACATCAGAGAGTTAGACTCCCTTTTGACTATTTTTAATAAATCCTTCCAGCATGAAAGTTACATAGACCACACCACGACGAGGCCCTTCGAAGAGGATCTTATCACCCTTTTGGCTCACCACAATGCTATCCTCAAATAAAAACGCAATGCGTCGAAAAATAGTATTTGCACCAAACTTCATCTGCCCTTCGCTCTGGCTCTTCAGGGTGAATCCGCTCGCCTCCATGGCCACAATTATCTGGTCGTGATTATCGATAATATTGCCATCGACCCCACGTTTCACAAAGCCAAACAGCGGATATAGGGCTGCAATCACCGCGAAGAATATAATTTTGCGCACGCCGTCGTTCTCCACAAATAGAGCAATCTGCTCGGCAAAAGTGACATCGAGCGAGCCGGTGAAGTTCATCAAAAAGGTGATTGCAAGGAGTATCACAATCAGCATTATGCAATATTTTATCGAGCGAATTATATGTCTCATAATTAATATTTTACAAATTTTTAATAGTTTCCGCCACACTCTCCATCAACCACGCTGGGGTAGAGGTGGCACCACAAATTCCCACCGATTCGGCACCTTCAAACCACTTGGCGTCGATCTCCGAAGGCTCTTCTATATTGTAGGTGGCAGCATTTGCCGCGTGGCACACCTCGAAGAGCACCTTGCCATTGCTCGACTTGCGGCCACATACAAAAATAACTACGTCGAACCTGCCGGCAAAATCGCGCAGGTGATCCTCTCGCGAGGATACTTGGCGGCAAATTGTATCATTTACAAATAGTTGCCCCTCATCGAATATCCTCTGACGCATCACTTCTGCCAAACTCTCGAAGAGCGCAATGCTCTGCGTTGTTTGCGCAACAAAATATATTGGGCGAGCAAAGTCGACACCCTCCAAATCATCCACATTTTCAACCACAACCACATCGTCGTCCACCTGCCCCGTGAGCCCAACCACCTCGGCATGGCCGCGCTTCCCGAGCAGAACTACCTGACCACCACACAATTGCATCTGCACATAGGCCTGCTTCACCCGCTCCTGCAGCTTGGCCACAACCGGGCATGTTGCATCGATCACCTCCAAGCCAAGAGCTCTGGCATGAGCATAAGTCGATGGCGGTTCGCCATGAGCACGTATCAAAACCCGCGACCAGTTGGATGTTGCAAGTAGCTCACGCTCAATGCTTTTCAGCCCCATTGACTCCAGACGCAATACCTCGATTCGGTTGTGCACAATGTCGCCAAGCGAGTAGACCTCACCACCGCTGCTCAAGGCCTTTTCGGCCTCGCCTATGGCACGAACCACCCCAAAGCAGAAGCCCGATTTTGGATCTATCTCAACTCTCATAGCCCTATTTTTTATCTGCAACACTCTGATATAGAGCCATAAACCACTCCATCTGCCCCTCCACACTCATACTGCTATTATCCAAAATAATAGCGTCGTCGGCTTTGCGCAGAGGTGAAATTTCGCGGTTTACATCGGCCTCATCCCTCTGGCGGATATTCGCTTCGATCTGCTCCAACGACACCGAATCACCCTTCGACGATAGTTCGCTGAAACGACGCTCGGCTCGGATATGAGCATCGGCTGTCATAAATATTTTTATATCGGCCGCGGGGAAGACCACCGTGCCAATGTCGCGTCCATCCATCACAACTCCCCCCTTGCGGCCCATCTGCTGCTGCATGGCAACCAATTTTGTGCGCACAGCGGCAATCGAGCTCACCGAGCTGACAAATTGGCTCACCTCGATTGTGCGGATCTGCTCCTCGACTCTCTGCTCATTGACATAAATATCACTTGCCCCGCGCTGGGCATTGAACTCAAAGGAGATCGATATTTGGGGCAAGAGCTCCACGACTCTTTGCGTGTCGACCACTCCACCTTTGATCGCTCCATTGGTCATAGCGTAGTGAGCCACAGCGCGATACATAGCTCCGGTGTCGATAAATATATATCCTAAATTTGCCGCAATAGCCTTCGCAAAGGTACTTTTGCCGCACGAGGAGAATCCATCGATTGCAATGATTATATTTTCGTTTTTCTTATCCAAGCAGTTCATCGGGTATTAAGTGAAAGAATGTTGATAGTATTGTCGAGAAGCCCAGAAGTGCGATTATCGCCCCGGCAACTCGGTTTATTATTATAAGGTGTCGAGGTCTGAAACGACGTCGAACAAGGTTAATCAAGAAGGCTAAGGCGCTCCACCAGCTCGATGCGCCCAGCAGAAAGCCGATCATCACAGCGGTTGCAGTCATCACTCCGCCAGTTGTTGACGAGTCGAACGAAGGGATCTTGAAGACCGCGAAGAAGGCCAAAATGTAGGGGATCACCATAATAAAATTGGTGATCGTGAGCCCAAAGATCGAGGCGAAATCCCTCCACGGAGACTCCTTGCCCGAGCGGTTGCGACGGATCTGCATCGCTGGATTTTGTAAAAATATCACAGCGCCAACAGCAATAACGAATAATCCACCGCCGATTCGCAAAATCGAGCTATATTGCTCAATGCTATGTTGCAAGAGCGAGTAGAAGATGTACGACACAAAGGCCAAGAAGGTGTCGGCCGAGGCCACGCCAAGCCCCGAGATGATTCCCGAGCGGCGGCTCTTGCTCAGCGTACGTTGAATGCAGAGAATAGCCACTGGCCCCACCGTGATTGATGCCGCCACACCCACTATCACCGCACGAATAAATATATCTATTATTGCAAAATTCATTTAGCTTCTAATTTAATAATACAAAGGTATAAAATTACTCCCTAAGATTATCTTTTTTGCACCATTTTTTATGCCTCACTCCGCGCAAAATGATAAAAAAACTCCCCTTCTGAAGTCAGAAAGAGAGCTTTGTCTTATTGCTCTTGAAACTCTAGCGAGTCGGAGTACTATTTATTAAGCTCGCTAAGCTCTGCAAAAAGTGCCTCGAACGCTGTGATCATATCTGCACGAAGTGCTGCGTAGTGCTTGCGAACCAATGAGCGGTTGTGTGGCTCAACTGGGTTGTTTGCTCTAACATAAAGCTCATTGCGAAGCGCTACACCCTTTTTCATCAACTCAAAAATTTGCTCAGCCTTTGATGGTTGAAAGCAGATTGCCATGTCACAATCAAATACTAGCTCCTCGAGGATGTAATCGATGCCCTTCTTTAGGACTCTTAAATTTGCCATATCTATATGTTTAATTAATTAATTGATGCAAAATTACAACTTTTTTCTCATAGTAGCAAACAATTGGTGTGCGATGTTATGGCAATAATTGTTTTACACTACTTAAAAGCGCAGCGCAGAGCAAATCATCGCAAGAAAAGTCAAAAACGATAGTTTTTGGATCCAAGCTTGGTGCCGCGCGGCATGAGCGCAATGAGCAGGTATTACTTCACCTGCCAGAAGCAGCGTTTTGGAGATACGATTGCCTCCTCGGCCTTCAACTCCTTCATCACTTTGTCGACAACTTTGCGGTCTAGGCCCGAAAGCTCTGTGATTTTTCCTGCGTTTAGTGGCTCACCTGCTGCGGCCATCACCTCTAGTACTTTTGCTTTTTCCATGGTTTTAATATTTTGATTATAAATTATTTAGTGTGTATTCAACTAATTTATCGCGTACGTTAAACGAGTCGTTTGGCATCATCGAGTGGTTCTGGTCGGGGTATACCATCATGTCGTAGCGCTTGCCTTGGGCGTTGAGTGCGCGGGTCATCTCGATGGTGTTCTGAAAGTGCACATTGTCGTCGGCTGTGCCGTGAACGATGAGCAGCTTTGTACGCTCGTCGAGACCTGCGGCGAAGTTTATCGGCGAGTTGTCGTCGTATCCCGCGGCATTATCTTGCGGCAGACCATTGTAGACCTCGGTGTAGATTGTGTCGTAGTAGCGCCACGAGGTGACCGGAGCCACGGCAATTGCCATCGCGTAGAGCCCCTCGGATTTCAAGGCGCAATTCAGCGACATGAAGCCTCCATACGACCAGCCATATATGCCAATTCTCTGCGCATCGACATATGGCAATGTGGCTACGTACTCGGCTGCACTTATCTGATCTTCAACCTCTAAGCCTCCCAGATTGCCATATGTCATCTTCTTGAATGCCTCTCCGCGGAATCCTGTTCCACGGCCATCGACACAGACGACGATGTATCCATTGTCGATGAGGGCATCCTCCCAGCTGAGCGACCAACTATCGGAGACTTGCTGCGAGCCGGGGCCAGAATATTGGGTGAAGAGAACGGGGTATTTTGTCGATTCGTCGAACTCCCGCGGACGGATCATATACGCATTCAACTTGTCGCCTCGAGGTGTTGTGATCTCGAAAAGCTCCTTTGTGGGGCGCGCATCACTTGCCAGAGCCTCAGCGAGTTGCGCATTGTCGACAAGCGTCCTTATCACCTCGCCCTTGTTGTTGTAGATTGCGGTTTGGGGCACCTGACTAGCGGTGCTGTATGTCGCGATGAAGTAGCTCATATCGCGCGCGGGGCGCACCGAATAGTAGCCCTCCTGCTGATTGATCTGTTGCTTCTTGCGACCATTTAGCCCTATTGAGTATATCGCTCGACGCAAGGGCGAGCCCTCGGTCGATACGTAATAGACCTCCTTGTTATTTACCGTAAGTAGTTGAGTCACTTCCCATTGGCCGCTTGTTATTGCGCCAATTCGACCCTTCGCAATCGAGTGTAGGTAGAGGTGCATAAATCCCGTTGTGCTCTCCTCGCGCACCACGAACCTGTCGGAGTCGATGAAGCGAAGCGTTTGATCTCCCACGCGCTCGATGTATTGCGGAGTCTGCTCCTGGTAGATCATTCGCTCAGAGCCATCTGCTGCGACCAGCATCACCTCCAAGTGGTTCTGCAGGCGATTCAGGCGGAAGTAATAGAGCTCTCCCGAGGGTGTGTAGCCCGCGTGTGGCAGGTATTGATCGTCCCAACGCGCGGTTTCGATCTTGCGACTGGTGCGACTCTCGACGTCGTAAACCCACAATTCGACCGTTGAGTTTGTGTCGCCAGCCTTGGGGTATTTGAACGAATATGATTTGTTATAGAGCGAGTTATCGTAGCGCATCATCTCGAAGAGTGGCACTTGACTCTCGTCGAAACGAAGGTAGGCAATCTGCCCTCCATCGGGCGAAAACCAATACGCTTTGGTGAATCCAACCTCCTCCTCGTAGACCCAGTCGGTGGTGCCATTTATGATCTTATTCCACTCTCCGTCGGTGGTTATTTGCTCCACCTTTTCGCTCTCTATGTCGTAGATATAGAGGTTGTTAAGGCTCGAGAAGGCTATCTTGCGACTATCGGGCGAGATCGTTGCATCGCGCACCGACTCTGTGTCGTGCAGAATCGCCTGAGCTGCCCCTTGCCCTATGCGTTGCAGGTGGTAGTTTGTAGTGTACGAGTGGCGATATATCGGCTTGGCACCCTGCGAGATAAGTATCATCGACTCATCGGCCGAGAGTGCGTAGTTGGTTAGTGCAAAATCGCCCATTGGTGCCTCGAACAACACTTCTTCGAACTGCGGGTCGGTATATGAGCACTTCACCACACGTCCGCTGCGCAGCGCTGTAAAGTATTCAGCATCTGCCATTTGACGCGCCTCGGCAACTCCGCGAGCCATTCTTCGAAGCGAATAGATCGAGGCGTAATCCCCTTGGCCTGTTGCCGAAAGTGAGCAGCAGATTAGTGCAGCAATGATTGTTATTTTTAGTTGTAACTTGTTCATTTATATATTTTTAGCAGAGTAGTTGAAGCCTAGGCGTTTTCCCGTTTCGAACTTAGAATTATCCATCTTGGTGTTGAATTGGTCGATCTTCACACGGTGGTTGAGTTCGAAGGGAGGCACCAAAAGATCGAAGTTGATCGAGTAATATATCGCCGATTCCAACACTTCGACAAGCGCCATACGGTCGAGCAGCGCCGTGCCAAATTTATCGGCCTTCACCCCCTCTTGGCGTTTTCCTTCGACAAAATAGTAGCGGTCGGCATTGATGAAGATTCGGCCAATGAGATATCCCTCGTCGGCATTTCGGTTGAATTTAAATGAGTCGGCCAGGAAGTTGTAGATGTTCACAACTCCGCAGTAGCACTTGGTGCTGTCGCCAGCAACAAACTCATTTTTCCATATCGCATGCTCCAAGTCGAATTGAAAAACATCGGTCTGCATCTGGAAAATCAACGTGTCGTTGGCCACCTGCAACTGCGCCTCGAACTTACCGCGGTCGCGATATTCCAACCTTACACGACGATCCAGCTTACCCTCCAATTGGTCGTCAATCTCGGATGCCATCTCGAAGAGCGTATCTTTGAGCAGGTTGAACGATGTGAATGTTGTGTCGAAAACCTTCTGCTTAAGGTTTGATTTTAAGGTGATAACCTTTAGAATCTCCTCTCTAAGTTCCGTTTGTGGATGTATCTCCTCCATATCTATCTTATTATTATGATCTGACTTACGTTTATCGTTGCATCGCTCTTCATGCCATTGAGTTTCGCCAGGCGACGCAGGCGAATTCCATATTTTTGCGATATCGAGTACAGCGACTCCGAGTGCATGGTTTGGTGTGTGCGTTTCTCGTCGCCCTCCCATTTTGCCTTTTTGCGCTCTATGAATATAATATCGCCCTTGGTGATTGCCTTTTCTTTGCTTAAGTCGTTGAACTTACGCAGGTTGCGTGCGCTGATATCGAATACCTCCGATAGCTTTTCGATCGTGTCTCCCTCCTTGGCTCGTGTGAAATAGAGGCCATTCGTGCGCTCAATGTTGTAGCCCTTGTGGGCATTGATCGTGACGTTGTAGTTGTTGGGGTCGATCACCTCGCCCGATGTCTCTTGCTGCGCTGCCTCCTTGTCATCCGACTCATCGAGATTGCGGTTTGCATATAGGTTGGCCCCGTTGTCGAGGTCGAGCAGATGCAACTTTTCATCCTCGATAATCTTTATAAGTAGCTCGGCATAGGTTGGTGAGGTGGCATAGCCTGCAGCCTTCAGCCCACGAGCCCAGCTTCTGTAATCCGATGATGAATAGGAGAATAGCGAGTCGTAGCGTGGCGAGGAGTCGAGAAAAATCGCATGATCCTCATATGAATCCTCCACCGAGTCGTAGGCCCTGAAGCACTCGCCTTTCTCGTCGTCGTCGTGCGAGACTGTCCGTCCGCGCCAATCACTCTTGCACTTTATGCCGAAGTGGTTGTTTGAACTCGTCGAGAGGGTGCTATTGCCACAGTCAGACTCCAAGATTCCTTGCGCCATAGTGATGCTGGCGGGGATTCCATATTTCTCCATGTGGTCAATGGCAATCTGCTTATAACGAGCGATGTACTCCGCTCGCGTCTGTCGTGTTTGTGCTGGTAGTATATTTACACAAAGCAGCATAAGTGTGATTAATGCTGCGGTGAATTCTCTTTTTGTCATATCTATTTTATTGTGCAGTAGGCTGCTCGGCAGACAAACCAGGGGTTGTCGAGCTGCTCTTTATTATATTTTAGGGGCTGCAAAGTGTCAAGCGCAAGCGTTGAGCCTCCCGCCTCGGCTAAGATCAACTCCCCAGCAGCGGTGTCCCACTCGAAGGTGCCCGACGTGCGAACGTAATAATCGACCGACCCTTCGGCAAGCATGCAGAATTTATACGAGCTTCCCTGCTCGAGGACCTCTATCGAGGGGTTGTTCACGCTCAAGGCCTCGATGTGCTCGAATGTCTCGGGGGTGTTGTGCGAGCGCGATATTGCTACGATCTGCTTTGTGCGCTGCTCGGTTATCAGAGGCAGCTTAATTAGTTGATCTACAATATGCGCATGGCTAAAAGTGGCGTTGACGTCGGGCTCGACATCCTCCCATACATACGACCCGAAGCCCTTGGCAGCAAAGAACAACCGCTTGAGGCAAGGGATATATATCACCGAAGCAATAGCCTGATTATCAGACATAAGCGCGATGTTTATAGTAAACTCGTCGCTGCGGTTGATAAACTCCACAGTGCCATCGAGAGGGTCAACCAACCAAAATAGCTCCCAATTGCAACGCTCCTCGTGACGCATTTCGCGCCCCTCCTCGCTGAGAATAGGGATTCTGGTCGACCCTAGCGCCTCCTTGATTGTGGTGTGAGCTCTGCGATCAGCCTCGGTGATTGGGGATAAATCACTCTTTAGTGAAATGTTGAACATTTCGGGGTGTGTGTAGATCTCCATCACAGCAGCACCACCGCGAATCGCTGCGTTAATAACACTCGTTAGGAGATATTCACGGACCTCATTATCTATCATCTCTGTATATAATTATAAAACAAAATCTACTGTGTGTAAAGATAATCAAAAAATGTGACATTTTATAATTTGAACCACACTTTTTTGCGGTTAGTATCTCTTTTGTATGTTTCTTACTGCCTCTGGCGGGCGGGGATAGCACCCCCGCGGGTGCAACTTGTATTGCGCTATTGGGCTAAAAACTTGCAGTTTTTAGATTTTAGGGAGTAATATATTGCCACAAATGAATTTGCGCAATATATTAAGTAGTGTAAAACAATTATTGCCATATTTTTAAAAGCACTCTTGTAGCGATATTTTTCACTATTAAATCTCAATGTAGAACCACTATATTTTCAATTCAATAGCAAAAAGTATCATCTCCAATAACACTCTTAAAAACACACCAATAATTATTTTACCCTACTTATTATATATCGTAAAAGCGCAGCGAAGAGCAAATCATCACAAAAACACGCACCCGCGGGGTGCTATCCCTGCCCGCCCACGGGCAGTAGTAAACCATCTTCGACAAGAACAATTTACAACAAAAGGTCGCAATTATAAAATAAATTGGTAACTTTGTGTATGAAAAGAGATATTACACCTATGAATTTACGACAGATATTTACTATCATTCTCTGCACCATTGCATCAGTTGCTGCTGCCTCGGCACAGGTGTCGGTCGTGGAGCCCGATTTGAGCATCAACACCAAAATCGCCTCGGGCTACTTTGGGCCCAATGCGCTGCCTATTCCCGATATGCTCGATGGAACCACCTCCTCCACCTTCCTCTTTGAGTTTGGTGGCGACTACTTCGATGGTCACCTGGGCGATAAGACCTACGACATCCACACGAAGGTTGTGATTCCGTTGTTCTCCGATCGTGTAAATGTAACTGGCTGGATACAATCCATTTACGAGTATTACGAAATGAGCCAGGCGAGTCGCGAGAATAGCCGCCTGCCCGACGAGATTGAATCGACAGGCATCGAGGCGGGCGACGCCTACCTCACCACCGATATTCACGCAATCCGCCAAACAAAGTACCTGCCCGACGTGAGCATCCGACTGGGATTGAAGACTGCGATGGGGTATGGATTCTTCAAAGCGCGATATTTCGACTCCCCGGGCTACTTCTTCGATACCTCGGTAGCAAAATCTATTAAGCTCCAGGATCGCTTCGTCGAGGAGATTCGCGGAGTGCTGAACTTCGGATTTCTATGCTGGCAGACCGATAATGGCCGCCAGAATGATGCCATAATGTATGGCGCACAGATCAAGCTGCGCACAAGGCTATTCACCCTGACCGAGAGCTACGGAGGCTACTCGGGCTGGGAGCACGACGGCGACTGCCCCCAAAGCATCAAGAGCGAACTGCGATTCCGCCTAGGCCACATAGAACCATACTTGCAACACCAATACGGATTCCGCGACTGGCCATTTACTCAGTATCGCTTGGGCGTTGGGTATCGATTTTAAGTGATTCTACGGTTTCTTACTGCCTCCGGCGGGCGGGGATAGCACCCCCGCGGGTGCGTATTTTTGCGGTGATTTGCTCTTCGCTTCGCTCGCACGATACACTATATTAAAATGATTTTTATGAAAGCTGGGCTTTCAACAATCATTTTAATATAGTGTATCTATGTCAACCTACGGTTGCCATGAGCAAATCCCCGAGGACAAATGTTGTCAATTAACCATTCATCATTTAACATTAATCATTAATCATTATTTATCTATCGGCATGTAACCTCGATATTGGGTTTAAATGCCAAAAGCATTTAATAAATTTTAGGCTGTATAAAGTTGTGCAAATTTATTTGCAGCAACTTTATACAGCCTAAAATCTAAAAACTTAAAAAGTTTTTAGCCCAATAGCGCAAGAAGTATGCACCCGCGCAGGTGCTATCTGCGCCCGCCGGAGGCAGTAAGAAACAAGTAAGAAACAGTAAGAAAGAAAAACTACTCCTTCTTACGAACAATGCGGATAGTCGATTGTGTCGCTTGGCGGATATATACCGAGGGGGTAAAGCCATATTTTTGCAGCAGTTCGTCGGTATAGCTACGGATTGTTAGCAGCTCCATATCGCGCACCATGAGCACGTCGAAACCATCATTGTGGAGCATCTGCTTCACCTCGTCGATGTGCCATGAGTTATCTACGCAGAGGCTTAGGTTCACGGCCGAGTTGTGGATCAAGTTGGTCTTGATGCGCATACGCTCCAGGGTCGAGAATACCGTTGCGAAGCGCTCCTCGAGGGCAAACGAGAAGTCGCGCGAACGAATTGTGAGCATCACCTGATCCTTCTTGAGGATGATGATAGGCACCTGCACTGGGGCCGATGTTCCGCGGATCACTGTTCCCGGTTTGCGCTTGTCGCCAAATGGACGTACGTAGAGCGGTATGTTCTTGTTTTGCAGTGGCTTGATGGTCTTGGGGTGGATGATCTGCGCACCGCTATATGCTAGCTCGATTGTGTCGAGGTAGTTTAGCTCCTTGATCTGCGTTGCGTCGGGAAATGCCTTTGGGTCGGCATTGAGAATTCCGTCGACATCCTTCCATACGGCCATCGATTCGGCGTCGAGGATATTGGCCACAACAGCTGCCGAATAGTCGGAACCCTCACGTCCTAAGGTCGTTGTGGTGCCGTCGGGGGCGAATCCAATAAATCCCTGACCCACAAAAATGCGCTCTCCACTCTCGGCGATCTTGGCCTTGAGTAGTGGTGATGACGCCTCGATATCGATTGTGGCATCTTTGTGGCGCTGCTCTGTTAGGAATGTTTGGCGCATGTCGATCCAACCGTTCGATAGGCCAACTGCGTTCAAATACTCCGAAATAATTGTCGTCGACAACAGCTCGCCATAGGCAACGATTGTGTCGTACCACAACTCTGCATCCTCGACCTTGTAGATGGTTTTTGTTGCAACCTGCTCTAGCTCAGCGAATATCGCCTCGACGCTTGGCAGGGTAGTTGACTTGTGAAACAGGTCGTCGATAATATCGGCGTGGTATGTTCGCAACGATGCTATATGCTCCATTGAGCTTGCCGAGTCGCTTTTTTGTAGATCTGCGAAGATCGCCTCGAGGGCATTAGTAGTCTTTCCCATCGCCGAAACGATGATAAAAAGATCGCTTTGGTCGCTGATAATGTTGTGGAGATTGCGCACACCCTCTGCGTTGCGCACCGAAGCTCCACCAAATTTGTAAACTCTCATGAATAAAAAAACCTTATTTTACTACTTTGTAGTCGCTATTTGTGTTATATAATAGGAATGAATATGTGTCGGCTAGCTCCTCTATCTTCTTCGATGTTGGCTTGCCAGCTCCATGTCCGGCATTGCTCTCGATGCGGATCAAGATTGGGTTTTTGCCGCCATCGCTGTGTTGCATCTGCGCCGCAAATTTGAATGAGTGGGCAGGAACTACACGGTCATCGTGGTCGCCCGTTGTCACAAGTGTCGCAGGGTAGTTCACGCCATCTTTGATGTTGTGCAGTGGCGAGTACCTATATATATATGCGAATTGATCCTCGTAATCGCTCGAGCCATACTCAACAGCCCAGCCCCAGCCGATTGTAAATTTGTGGTAGCGCAACATGTCGAGAACACCCACTGCAGGCAATGCAACAGCAAATAGATCAGGGCGTTGCACCTGGCATGCACCAACCAACAAACCTCCGTTCGAGCCTCCGCTGATTGCCAGCTTGCTGCTCGAGGTGTACTTATTTTCGATTAGGTACTCTGCGGCACCGATAAAGTCATCGAACACATTTTGCTTATTTTCCAACATTCCAGCCTTGTGCCACGCCTCGCCATATTCGGCACCTCCGCGCAGTGTAACAACAACATAGACTCCTCCTTGCTCCATAAACATCGCTGCTGCGGGGCTAAATCCGGGTGTGATGTTGATCTGGAAGCCACCATATCCATATAGGTTACATGGGTTGTTGCCATCCAAGACAAGATCCTTGCGGTGCGAGACGAACATCGGAACCTGCGTGCCATCTTTGCTGGTGAAGAAGATCTGGTTTGTGATGTAATCTTCGCTCTTGAAATCTACCTCGGGATCCTTGTAAAGTGTTGATTCTCCCGATGTTAGGTCGTACGAATAGATTGCCGATGGGGTGGTGAAGTTCGAGAGTGAGTAGTATGCGCTCTCAGCCTCCTTCTTGCCACCAAAGCCCGACGTGCTGCCGATTGCTGGGAGCTCGACCTCGCGGATCAACTCACCCGATGTTGCATATTGATAGACCTTGTTTTGAGCATCCTGAAGGTACGATGCCATAAAGTTTTCGCCTGCTGTAGTAACTCCCTCCAACATAAATTGTGGGTGCTCAGCAATGACGTCGCTAAGGCCACTCTTTGGATTCTTAAGGTCGATTTTTGCTAGGCGGTAGTTTGGTGCCCCGTTGTTTGTCCATACGTATAGATTGTCGTCGATGCAGTCAACGATCTCATAATCAGACCAGAAGCCTGGCAAGAGAACCTTGAAATCACCCTTCGAGCCTGCAGCTCTGAACATGATCTCAGCTCCCGAAGTTCCCTCCGAGCCGGTGACAAACAACCACTTAGCATCGTCGCTAGGCCATGCGTGGAAGTAGCGAAGTGGATGCTTCGAGTCGGTGAAGATCAACTCATCGGCACTCTGCGCATCGCCCAATTTGTGGAAATATACCTTCTGGAACTCGTTTTTGTTGGAGTAGACACCCTCCTTTGGAGCGTCGTATGCCGAGTAGTAGAAGCTCCTTGAATCTGGAGCCCATACAGCCCCCGAGAACTTCACCCACTCGATTTTGTCGCTCAAGAGCTCCATCGTTGTGCAGTCGAGAACATAGATGTCGACCCAGTCCGAGCCCGAACCTGCAACCGAATATGCGCAGTAGCGGCCATCCTCGCTGAAGGTAATCTCGCCTAAGGCCTTAGTACCATCGTCAGACAATGTGTTAGGGTCGATAAAAACCTCTGCCTCAGTCTCTAACGATGCTTTGCGATAGATAACCGATTGGTTCTGCAAACCATCATTATAGCTATAATAGTAGTAGTCGCCATGCTTCACAGGAGCACTCTGTTTGGCGTAATTCCAAAGCTGAGTTAGACGATTTTTGATATCGTCACGGAATGGGATTTGTGAAAGGTAGTCGAACGTAACCTCGTTCTGCGCCTTGACCCATGCGGCGGTATCATCGGAGTTATCATCCTCCAACCAACGATATGGATCGGCCACCTGCGTGCCGAAATAATCCTCGACAACATCTCCTCGAAGAGTCTGGGGGTACTCCTTGCGCTCAATCTTTGTTGTGCTCATACATGAAACTGTTGCAAAAGCTATAGCTGTGACAGCTACCACCTTATTAATATTAAAGCTTTTCATTTTTTAAAATAATGGTTTTTGCAAAAATAGTAAAAAGATTGTTATTTTATGCCTTTTTCTTATTTTTTTTAATATTGTCTGGGGCATATGCATGAAGATAGACTCTCTTACTGCCTCCGGCGGGCGGGGATAGCACCCCCGCGGGTGCAACTTGTATTGCGTTGATTTGCTCTTCGCTTCGCTCTTACGATAAATAACTATAAAAGATTTTGTGAAAGCATGCTTTCAACAATCTTTTATAGTTATTTATCTATGTCAACCTGCGGTTGCCATGAGCAAATCAACGAGGTTGAACAGCGCAGTTTATTATTTACTTCCGTAGCCGTAGCCGTAGCCGTATCCGCCATAACCGTAGCGGCCATATGAGCCATATTTTCCTTTTTGCTCTACGCCGTTGATAATCAGGCTAAGGCCCTTGATTCGTTTCGATGTGTAGAGCTCCTCGAGATCTGGCACTAGGCGCTTGTCGAATAGTCCGGCGCGAGCCACAAATATGGTCGAGTCGCAGAACTTCTCGACAATCGAAGCGTCGGGAACCACGTCGAGTGGAGGGCAGTCGAAGAAGATGTATTCATATCGCTCCTGGAGCTCCTCGAGAAGCTTAGCGAAATTATCTGTTAGCAGCAGCTCGGTAGGGTTGGGTGGCATAATTCCCATTGGCAGGATGTCGAGATGAGTGTGGTGAGTACCTTGGGTGATCAGTTCGTCGATATTCTTCTTGCTGCCGTTCAGGTAGTTAACAATGCCAAATGGCGATTTCTCGACAGCCTTGCTCAATGTTCCACGGCGGAAGTCGCAGTCGACAACTAGCGTGCGGCTCTCCTTCATGGCCATGCTTAGACCCATGTTTAGGATGATAAAGCTCTTTCCACTACCGGGGTTAAACGACGTCACGTTGATCATCTTGCAACGCTTCTCGCGGTCGAGCATAAAGTCGAGGTTGGTGCGCACAACTCTAAATGCCTCGCTCACCTGGCTGCGGCTACTATCTATGAGTAGCAGCTTCTCGGGCTTGGCACTGCGGCTCTTGATGATTTTCGACACTAGACCCTTTGAGGCGTCGCGAACAAGTGGAATAGAGCCCAAGAATGGTATCGACACGCCACTAAGGTCATCCTTGCTGCCAATTGTGGTGTTCATGCTGGCCCTAAGAATCAAGAAGATGATAGGCAGAATAACACCAATTGCAAAACCAAATAGGAGTATCACATTTCGCTGCGGAGCCACAGGGGCACTCGAGCCACGAGCCCAGTTCAATACTCGGGTGTTGTATGCCGAGAATGCTTGGTCGAGCTGTGTACCTTCGCGCTTCTGTAATAAATATAGGTATAGTTGCTCCTTTACCGACTGCTCGCGCCCTGTTGATAGCAGGAATAGCTCTTGCGAGGGGTTGTTGGAGATCTTCTTTTGGTTCACCTTCTCCTCGCGGCGAGCGTTGGCCACTTGGAGGTTTAGCGTCTCGATAAGGTCGCCAACAGATAGAGCCAATAATTCGCGCATAGACTCGAGGTTGGCGCTCATGTCGGCAATGATAGGGTTGCTAAGGCTACTATTTGCCAGAAGCGTATTACGCTCCATAAGTAGCTCGTTGTAACGCTCTATCTGAGAGTTGATTGATGCAGATTCAATACCGGCATTCACGGGCAGTAATTTATCTTTTGTCGACTCATCTTTGATATAGTCGAAGATATATTTTGCCATCGAGAGCTGATTGCTCAGTGCCACTTGGCGTTGGAAAATCTCGTTCGACGAAGCTAGGTTCATGCCCGCTACAGCTCCTAGGTCGGGCAGTAGGTTGCTACTCTTGTAGTCGGATATCTCCTTGTCGACAATGCCCAACTCCTCTTCGATAATGCGCAGACGCTCGTCGATAAAGTCGAGGGTGCTTAGCGTAATTGCATTTTTATCCTTAACCCAATTCTCGCTATATACATTGATCAATGTGTTGAGCAGATCTTCGGCCTTCGCCTTAGAGCCCATAGTGATCTTAAGTACAATGATCGAAGCCTTGTCGCTGCGGAAATCTGCCGAAAGTGCCGAAGAGTAGCTCTGAGCAAGGGCGCTTGCATCAGCCTTGGTGAATGAGTACAAAGTGTCGAAGTATGATTCATTTTGCTCTTCGTCCTCCCCAATGCCGATCTTATAGTTGTAATTAACTACAAATGAGCCGTATGAAGTTTCGACAGGTTGACCCAATTGAGCTGTGATAGGGTCCTTGCCAATCTCCTGCTCACCCACAACAAGGTCGGTTATCTCGAAGCCACCCTTGCCGTCGAGCACAATGTTAAAGTTCATTGTGTTGTTCTCGAGTTTCTCGTCGAGAGTAACTGCGAAGGGTGCATTGCGGTATAGGTCGACCCAGCGTAAACCCTTAAACTTCACCTTATATATATGGTCTAACGATAATCTTGCGACAACCTCTTCCATAAGCGATACGGTGGTAAAGACATGAATCTCGTTGTTGGCATACGATTTGGTTGTGCCCAGACCTAAGTTAGCTAGTGCCTCGCTTCCGGCCACACCACCCATCGATTCGTCGTTAATAAGTACCGACGCCTCGCATGAATATGATGGCGAAGTGACTGTAACGTAGGCCACAGCGCACGATACGCAGAGGATAATCGAAATTATGAAAAGCCAAATATTCGCCAGGAAAAGCTCCCAAAGATCGCTAAGTGTGATGTATGATTTATCGTTGTTATTCATATTCCTAGTTTACTATAAGTACGACAATTGTTGTAACGAACGATGCGAGCGACATCCAGAATGAGGCGGATCTCACCGTGTTGCCATTTACAGTCGATTGGTTTGTTCTAATTTTAGAGGGCTCAACATATATAACATCGTTTTGCTGAACGTAGAATGCTGGCGAAGAGTATACATCCGCAGAGCGCAGATCGAGGTTGTAGGTTATAAGCTTTCCATCTACATTGCGCGTAAGAAACACCCTGTCGCGCACTCCATAGATTGTTAAATCACCCGAGATGCTCAAGGCCTCGAAGATGTTGAGCTGCTCCTTTTGGATGTTGTAGCTGCCCGGTGAGCCCACCTCTCCAATTGTCGAGAAGCTAAGGTTGATAAAATCTATGGTCACCACAGGGTCTTTGATCAAGCCGCTCTCGATGATTCTATTTTTGATCTCTTTTTCTGCTTGGGTGCGTGTCAACCCAGCTACATGCAGGTCGCCTAGGATTGGGAAATCTACATTGCCCTGATCGTCAATGGTATAATTCAATACCGTTTGGCTACTGCTTGCAGAGCCTGCTTGCGCACGCTGCTTGTTGAAGATTGCTGCCAATTCAGGATTTTTACTCGACACAGAGATCGAGATAACATCATTTGGCTGGAAGCGTATTTGCCCCGCCTGGATTGTCTCAAACTCACTGCCAACACTCTGATCTTGAAGATATACAATCTTTTGCTGCGTAGCACACGAGCAGCACAGCACAACAAGAAACAGAAGGAACACTCTTTTCATAATCGCTTTTTATAAAGATATTAAACTCATACTTAATTAACCACCTATTTTTGTTGCAAAACGAGGATTAAATAATTGAGTGGACAAAGGTACGCAAAAAAAGAGCAACAACCAAATTCGATTACGCTCGCTGAGTAATTAAAACCTTTTATTACATGTGATTAAAATATCAGATTTGGGGGTGTGGCAACATCTATTTATTAGTTAACTACCCAATAATAAGTAGTCGGAGGTGGAAAAAGAGGCTAAATTTACCTAAATGTTGCAATTGCACAACTTGTAATTATCACCTACTTTTGTACCAGTAGAAAACTCCATTTCTATAAACGTGAATTTTATTTGTTTGTGTCAACATTTTATACGTTCTAGTCTGTTAATAGTTCGCCACTATTTTGATCGTAAATGTATGTTGAATTAAGGGGATGTTTACTTTGTTAAAAGATAAAACATCCCCTTATTAACTTAAGTTTCGGAAGTAGTATTGCACTGCGGGCATTGAGTTTTCAACTCAATGATTTTAAAGGTGTTATATATCTTATCAAGCTTTGCTTGATAAGATATATAACACCTTTAAAATTTTTCAATTCTTATGAATTGAACCCTTGCGAGTGCAATACCTCTCGCGTTTACATGATGTTAAACAT